>NZ_ADEG01000032.1 GCF_000177075.1 Hoylesella buccalis ATCC 35310 | reverse complement strand
ACTAATGTCCCGTTAAGGTGGGCTAATCGCTCTTTGAATTAATTGAACTACAGTCTATTAGGTGGTGTTTTGAAATGAAACGGACTTGATTTCGTAACTTTGCAGTCAAATTTAAATGACTGTTATGTTCCAAGACAAATACGTTTTTGCCCAGCTCACCGCTTTTTTGAACAGAACTCAGTTTAACAACTATGTTCGCAAGTATGATGGAAACCGCTATGTGAAGCATTTCACTTGTTGGAATCAGTTGCTTGCTATGATGTTTGGTCAACTGAGTAATCGAGAGAGTTTGCGAGATTTGATAGTTGCTTTTGAAGCACATAGAGCAAAGCAATACCATCTTGGATTAGGGCGTAAGCCTATTGCGAAAACGACATTTGCTTCAGCCAATCAGAATCGTGACTACCGTATCTTTGAAGACTTTGCTTTCTATATGATGGAGCAAGCCAGAAAGAAACGGGTAACGGATATCTTCAAGTTGAAAGGCAATGTGTATGCCTTCGACTCAACGACAATTCCTTTGTGTTTGTCAGTCTTCTGGTGGGCAAAGTTCCGTAAGAAGAAGGGAGGGATAAAAGCACATGTGTTATATGACCTCGAATCTCAGGTTCCTGCTTTCTTCCATATCTCTACAGCATCCATTTACGACTCAAATTCCATGAAGGAAATTCCTTATGAATCAGGTTCTTACTATGTATTCGACCGTGGATATAATGCATTCAAGGAACTTTTCAAAATACATCAGCATGAATCGTTCTTTGTTGTGCGAGCCAAGAAGAATCTGCAATACAAATGCTGTAAATGGAGACGCAGGTTGCCAAAGAATATATTGACAGATGCTGTAATTGAATTCATTGAATACAATTCATACCGAAAGTATCCAGAGAAACTCAGACTCGTCAAATTCTATGATGAAGAACAAGACAGGGAGTTTGCTTTCCTAACCAATGCCTTTCATCTTACAGCACCTGAAATCGCCAATCTTTACAAGAATAGATGGCAGATAGAGCTGTTCTTCAAATGGCTAAAGCAGCACCTCAAGATCAAGAAGTTTTGGGGTACTACAGAGAATGCTGTGAGAATCCAAATTTCATCGGCAATCATAGCCTATTGCCTTGTTGCTATCGTACAACATGATTTTCAACTTAAGCGATCGACTTATGAGGTTCTTCAGATTCTAAGTATTTCGCTTATGGATAAGACACCACTCGTAGATCTCTTCGAAAGGACTGATTTCAATAATGTCAAAGAACTCGATTGTCCCCTCTTTCCGGGGTTATTTGATTAATATTTAACTGGTCCCGATTTTAACGGGACACTAATG
>NZ_ADEG01000033.1 GCF_000177075.1 Hoylesella buccalis ATCC 35310 | reverse complement strand
ATAGCTTATCTATAATTACAACTGTCAAAAAATATAGAATAGTTTTCTGACGGGTGAACATGGGAAAGTTTATGAAATATTCCTATTTGTCACGGACTTTACTTATCTTTGCAGACATGAAGACCTTTTAAAAAGGTCACTTTTTCATAGAATCGGAATAGTTTCTTACGGGACTCCTTTTCAAATTCAATTTGACTAAAATCGTAATTGGCGATGAAATAAAAATCACTTTTGCATGAAAACTGAAGAACAAATAAAGGAACAACTTTCCAAGTTGTTGAAAGAAAGCAATATAGACTATGGGAAGATTCTGGCTTTGTCAAATGAATTGTCAAAGTTTGATAAAGATAATATCCGATTTTCAGTAGATGCAGGTGTTATTGACAGATTAGGTAACGAACTTGTTGCAAGACAAGAAACGGCAGTTTCTGAACTGATAAAGAACTCGTTTGATGCAGATGCAACAGATGTTAAATTGACCTTTATAAACTCTTCAATTGTTGGTGGAACACTTATAATTGAGGATAACGGAGTAGGTATGTCCATAGAGCAATTGATTAATGGCTTTATGAGAATATCATCAACAGATAAAGTACGAAATCCTTATTCTGAATTATATCACCGAAAAAGAGCAGGACAAAAGGGTATTGGCCGCTTTGCTGTTCAACGATTAGGGCGTAAACTTACGATAATTACCAAAACACATAATCTTGAAGAAGCTAGTTGTTTGACAATAGACTGGGATAATTATGTTGGTGACAAAAATTTAACAGACATCACGAATCCAATAAAGAAGATAGAATGTGATGGTGTTTCTGGTACAAAATTAATTATTGATAAATTAAGGGATAAATGGACAGAGGCAGCAATTAAAAGAATTTATCGCTATGTTAGTGATATTATGCAACCATTTCCACTAAGTTTAAGTCGTCAATCTAATAATATTGATCCAGGATTTAAGACTTATTTTTTTGTTTCAGATGGAAATGGTGATCGAAAAATAGTTGATGAAAAGATTATGATATACGATCATGCTGTGGCAATCATAGATGGGGAAATAGACGACAACCATTTTGCAAAATACAGTGTGAATAGTGATAAACTTGGAGTACACTTTTCTGATGATATTGGAGTTGATCCTGATGACAAGAACACGCCATTTGATCAAATTAAGAATGTAAAGTTCAGAGCTTATTATTTTATTTATGAGAGTAGTCTCATTCCTAAAATGCACATGAACGCAATAAAAAGAATTGCAAACATGTCTGGAGGAATTCGTCTATATAGAAATGGATTTAGAGTTTTACCATATGGAGAACCTGGTGATGACTGGTTGTCTTTAGACCTTTCTACCCGTAGGCGCTCAATTTTACCAGTACACCAAAATCTTTCATTTTTTGGCTTTGTTGAAATAAATGACAACAGCGGAAATTTTGAAGAGACCTCAAGTCGAGAAGGATTAATGAATAATGATGCGTTGATGCAGCTACAAAATTTCACGTATCGATCAATAGTAAATGCTGTGATTAAGATTGCCGAAGTTAGAAACAAAAAAATAGTTTCTGGTCAGGAGAAATCAGATGATGGAAATTGGGAAAAAATAGAAATAAGGGTTAAAAACATTGCTCTTACCCTCGAAGAATTAGATAAAGCTTTAGAATCTGAAAATGAAAGTATTGTAACAAAAAGACGAAGAAGAAAGAATATAAATAAGATAAAGAGAAATATAGCCGCGGTAAAAAAATTACAAAAGCTAGAATTAGATAGAACCTTTAAGGAACGTTCCATGCTAAGGGTACTAAGCAGTGTTGGTCTAACGATTGGACAATTTGTTCATGAGATAAAATATCATTTAGATAACATTCAAGATGATATTAGAACCTTAATGGATGATCTCAAGAATGAAATGAATGCTTTAAACCGGCTTACTATTCTTGATAAAAATTTTGCTTCTTTCAGTACTTATATGTCATATTTTGATAATGTGATCTCACTCAATATTGTCAAAGAACTTAAACCTATTGAAATGAGGTCTGTTGTTAGGCCATTTATTCAATCGATTAATAGTGATGCTGTCAAATCAGGAATAAAATTTGAAGAGCCAAAATTTTACGGATATAATCTTTATACGACACCAATGCATCCATCTGAATGGTCTTCCATTTTGTTCAATTTCTATACAAACTCTAAAAAAGCAATTAAAAGAATTGGAGACCCAGGAAAAATATTAATTGAATGTGGCTCAAATGACAAGTTCATATATTTAGAGTTCTCTGATACGGGGGATGGAATTTCAAAGGAGAATGAGGAGCGAATTTTCGATGAGTTTTTTACTACAACCTCACAAAGTTCATTGGAATCTATTGAACAAAAAAATGAAATAACTGGAACAGGACTTGGACTAAAGATAGTCAAAGATATTGTAGTAAGTTATAAGGGGAATATAATGGTAGTATCTGCAAAGAATGAATACTCAACGTGCATTCGTGTTGAAATACCCAAAGCTAATGATAAAGAATTAGAAAACTTGATATGACATACAAAATATTTTACATCGAAGATTTACCTGCAGATAGTATTAAAGACAGTTTAGAGAGGTGCGGTTTTGAAGTAATTGTTAACGATGCAAATGATTTTGATTCCGCATTATTTGAAATGGGAAAAGATACAGATGCCTATTTAATGGACTTTAGGCTAACTGCAAATAGGGGAAAAGTTGATGCACCTACATTTGCATCGACATTGAGAACTTTTGGGGATAATCATAGGGACAAACCAATTATATTAATATCAAACGATAAAAATTTACCAGCATTTGAAAATGATTTCACCAGTCAGGATTTGTTTGATTTTGTTGTGGACAAAAAATCATTTAGGCAGGAGGTGGTAAAATATAGTGATAGAATCAAATCATTAATCGATTCTTATAAAAAAATTAAAGCCGAATCTTTCGATATTGCCCGAGTATTAGGCATTGACAATATTGACATGTTGGATTATCGTTTAATAGACAAACTCAATACTGCAAAGGATAAGGATAATACATATGCCTTTTGCCGAATAATTTATTATTCTATTGTTCGGTCTATCGGATTATTGGTTGGAAAAGATATTCTAGCAGCAAGACTTGGCGTAGACCTATCATCACCTGACTTTGAGAAATTCCTATGTAAAATTAGCGATTGTAAATATTCTGGTATTTTATCATCCTCTTATGACAGATGGTGGTTTCACAAAATAATCGAACATTGGAATGATATTTCAGGTAACAAGTCTCTACGTCGCATGAATGCGAAGGAAAGAGTAGAAATAATCAATAACGCTTATCATTTGAACTTAGCTCCCGCAAAACCATTAGAGCATGCAACTAGTACTTATTTTTGGACAATTTGCGCGATTACTAAACAGCCATTAGACCCGAATGAAGGATATGTATATGCTAAGAAGGAATTAGAAGTGTGGCAAGAGCAAGAATATATCTCTCTTTTTGCAGCTCTCGAACATCCTGAAGAAAAAAAGTATTTATCCCCTACTGATAAAAAAGATATATTAGAGTTTTAATGAAAGATCATTATTTAAATAAATCTAAGATTTTATCCGACATTAAAGGATTGATACGCTTATTAAGAAAATATAGTTTTGATTCTTTTGTCGAACTGTATCAACTTGAGAATATCCTTGGAAAGTCTGGAAATGTAACTTATGGATGTGATATTAAAGATTTGACATTTAACCATTTGTCAATGTCAGGCATGAAGGCTAATCCTAAAGTTGCCAAATTATCTGTTAGTATCGACACGAATTATACTCTAATTGAAAAGATGACCAAAGAAGAGGATATCTTTGGAAGATACTCTTTTGAATTATATATTAAAGGATATGATAATGAAACAGATTCGAAAGAAGATAACTCGCACTTCTTCTGCTGGCATTTAGACAAAGAAACTAATACTGAAGGAGATTTTGTTCATCCCTTATATCATTTTCATGCAGGTGGAAATAAAATTATAGAGAAAGGAATTGAGGTAGGTGAACTGATGTTTATAGGTTCGCCAAGAATACCACACCCTCCAATGGATATAATTTTAGCAATCCACTTTATTATTCAAAACTTTGTCAACAATGGTGAGTTCGCACAAAAACAGAAGCTATTTGAAGATGATGACTATAAAGATATTATTGAAAGAGCGCGAAATAGAACTTTAGATCCGTACTTTCAGTCGATAGCTGGTGGGAATAATCACAGATCATTTACAAAACAAAATTTATTTCCTCTATATTTATGAATACACAGATAACAAGTTTCTTAAAGAAATATCCAGTTGACATATTAAAAGTCAATCGCCTGCTTGTGTCTGCATATGTATCAATAAACAATATAGTTGTTGAGCACAATACTCTTATTAGAAATTTGCTTATAACAGATGAAAGTATAGAGGAATTCAATGCATTAAATAAATTTCAGAATATACTTTTTGATGTATACGGGGAAGAAGTATCCATAGAAAAACTAATTGAATTATTTGAATTCGTTATTTCCCCAGCAGAAAAAGAAGTAAATGGAGCTGTATATACTCCCATAGGGATTAGGCAGTATATCACCAAAGGTGTATTGCATAATTTTGAAGTAGCAAGATGGTCGGAACTTCAAATAGCAGACATATCTTGTGGATGTGGAGGTTTTTTTATCAGCTTGGTTGATTATATACGAAGTCAGATCAATATAGAGTATAGTGAACTGTACCGTAATTTTTTTGGTGTGGATATAGAACAATACAGTATTGACAGAACAAAAATTTTATTAAGTTTATATGCTATACAGAATGGAGAAGATATACAAGAGTTTAATTTCAATCTTTACCGAGCGAATTCATTAGCTTTTGATTGGAATACAATAGGAGTCTTTAGGCAAAATAATGGGTTCGATATTGTTATTGGAAATCCTCCCTATGTAGGCTCGTCTAAAATAGCCGATAGCAGTAAAAAACTTTTAGATAATTGGATAGTAACACGTTCTGGGAAAGCGGATTTATATATTCCTTTTTTTCAAATAGCAATAGAGTGTATAAATCCAAATGGGATAGTTGGCTATATTACCGTAAATAATTTTTACCGGAGTCTGAATGGTAGAGCATTTAGAACATATATGTCAGAAAATAGGTATGATCTTAAGATGATTGATTTTGGAGCAGAACAAGTTTTTAAAGGTCGTTCAACATATACCTGTATCTGTTTTATCACTAGAAACCAAAGATCGATCAAGTATACTAAGTCTAGTCCCAAAGAGCTAGATAACATTAAAGAAACAGATTATATAGAGTTGGCTTATGACGATTTATCTGACAGTAAAGGCTGGTTGCTCCAAAAACCGTTAATCGGTAGTAATATAAAGAAAATAGAATCTACCGGTCTGCCTTTAGGTAAGTGTTTTGATATAAAAAATGGTTTTGCCACATTGAAGAATGACGTTTTCGTTCTAAATATAGTTAGAGAAGATCAATCTTATTATTACACATTAGCAAGTGATGGAAATATCTATCAAATTGAAAAAGAAATATGTAGAGATGCAATAAAACCCAATATATTAAAATCAGAAACAGAAATTGTTGACAAAACAGAAAAGTTACTATTTCCATATACCAATATTAACGGTAAAATTTGCCCGATGACAGAAAAGGATTTCCATACTGATTATCCTTTTGCTTATAAGTATCTATTGAATTTTAAAGATGTACTATCAACAAGGGATAAAGGTAAGCGAAAATATGAACAATGGTTTGCTTTTGGGAGAAGTCAAGCATTAAATATCGTAGGGGCTAAACTTTTATTCCCTTATATTGCAAATGAACCACTTTTTGTCCTCTCTAATCAACAAGATTTGCTGTTTTATAATGGTTATGCCCTTGTCTCTAACAATCTGAAATCATTAGAAATTATACAGAAAATATTAAAGTCAAAAGTGTTTTGGTATTATATACAACACACTAGCAAACCATATGGTAGTGATTATTTTGCTTTAGCAAAAAACTATATAAAAGATTTCGGTGTTATTCAATTGACAGCAGAACAGGAAATACATCTTTATAAATTAAATAATAGCAACGAGATAGATGATTATTTAACTAGCCTATACGATATTGACATCAACTAATAGTACTTTTCCTAATTCAAGATGAAAATATCCTCCATTTAATTGCATACTTTAGCTTTAACAACATAGAATTAAATCTGAATCTCACCGTTGAAATTATTACTTTGAGACCTCTGCAAAACCTTACCCATTCTCTATCATTCTTGTTTTTGAGCTCTATTGGCTCACCTGCGGTCTATATTTTTGATTTTTTGAGCTGTATATGCTCTATTTAATCTCATATTCTCCCTTTATTTGAGAGAATTAGACACAATTATCCCTGGAGTTCGATATAAATTGTAGGCAATAGCCTCCATGATGTGTTGTGCGTGAGTCTTAGCTAAACCGTAAGCATCCAATATTAGCCGACTTTCACACTAACAAATAACCCTTATATGTCTGGCAGCATATAAGGGTTGTTTGTTATTTGAAGTTTGAAGGTAGTATTTTCGTGAGCTCCTCCTCTGTCATGTCGGACAATGGTTTTGAAAGGATTTCCTTCATCCATTTATATGGGTCTATGTCTGCTTCCCTGCAACACGCCATGAAGGTATAGAAGATGGCATTGTTCTCCGCTCCCTCATTGTTGCCGCAGAACAGGTAGTTCTTCCTTCCCAAGGTGATGGGTCTGATGGCCTGTTCCATGAGGTTGTTGTCTATGTTGAAGCGTCCATCCTGCACATACCTGCCAATGCGTATCCATACGGCGAAGGCATAACGCAGCGCCTTCTCCATGGCTTCGCCGGGGGTGTACTGCTTGTGTACATCCAACATATAGGTCTCCAAATACTTAAGAATGGGGTAAGCTTTAGCCTTTCGTTCTGTCTCCACTTCCTCGAGTGGTGCTTTCTTGTGTCTGAGGTTTTCCTCCAACTCATAAAGCGTGGCTATCGTCTCGATGATATGGGCGGCATTCTTATCGTCAGCCGCCAGATGTTCGAACTTACGTCTCACATGTGCCATACATCCTAACAGCACTATGCCCTCCATGTTCTCAAACCTGCTGTAGGCCTCATACCCGTCAGACTGTATGGCACCCTGGTAACCCTTGAACAGCTCATCTGCCACAGAGCCCGACCGCGAGCCGTCCTTCCAATGGAAGAACACACCCTGGGAGTGCATGGCGTCACGCACGCCCCACAGGTATCCCTTGCGCGTTTTTCCCTTGCGGTCGGCAACCTGTACGCTGGTCTCGTCAACCTGTAGGTAAGGACTTTGCAGGATCTGTCTTACTTGAAGTTTGTAGAGTGGATAAAGTGCATCGGCGGCATCGTGAACCCAGCTGTTGACGGTTGAGGTGGGGATGTTCACGCCCAGTTCCTTCCATCTTTCACATTGCCTGTACTCGGGCTGGTGATAGGCGAACTTAGCGGTGATGATTTCAGCGAGTAGGGAAGCGTCGGCAAAACAATCCACCGCTTGCTTTTTCAAGGGGGCTTCCATGATGTCAACCTTCGCATCCGTTGGCCGGGCTTCCTTCAGGCGGCAGATGACACGATCTTCTACCCTGACATAAAAGGATGAGGGACGCAGACACAGATGCTCACTTCTGTCATGCCCGATGATGACCATGTGCTCAGCGTCATAACCCTCTGGATATATCTCCGTCACCTGTCGCTCTATGTTCTCGGGAACATAGGAGGCGTAGGCCGTACCCTTTCTGGAAGGACGGCTCACACGGCATGATGACCTGCGTTGTCCGGCCTGCTGTTTTATCTCCTTGATGATGGGAAGGGCTTCCACCTGAGCCAGGGAACCCTCCTTGGCCCACTGCTCGTCAAAAAGCGTACCAGTCCAGTCGCTTGCACTCTCAGGCAGGCGTTTTTCGCTGCGCCTACCAAACACCATGCGCTCAAGTTCAAGAATGCGACGGGACTTTCGTTCCAGTTCCGCATCCTTATCCTTAAGTTCAGCATCCTTGTTCTTAAGTTCTGCATCCTTGTTCTTAAGCTCAGCATCCCTTTGCTCAAGAAGTTTAATAACAGCTTCCCGAGTTAGAGAATGGTAGTCAGATATCATTGCATAATGAGGCGTATCAATCACATTATCAGTTCTTTATACAATGTAAAGGTGCGAAAAATATCTGACACTGGCAACAAAATACTAAGATTTATTGTATCTTTTTCTTCGGTAGCAACTAGGGTTTATTCCTTCTATATAGAGTACCAATTCGTCCCAGCGAAGTTTATAAAATCCAGCTCTCGCCCGTATGATTTTAGGACTCAGGCAACCCTGTGCCATCTGCTTGTGATAGACGACAAAGCCACAGCGCTCCCAGTGAAGCAACTTGATTCGGTTACGGGATCGGTTGTAGAAAACGTAGACAACACCATCAGAAGGATTGAAGTCATTGCTGCGTACCAATGGGACAGGCGAAGAATACCCTGACGCATGTCCACAGGAGTGCAACAAACCCGAAAAACATTTGTTTCGTTGAGTACAAACATAAGTTTTTCGGGCAAAGGTAGTAAAGCAAGAAAGCTACACAAAGGCGGCTAATATTGGATGCTTACGCTAAACCTACATATCTGGCTATCCCACCATGAAACCATCTGTGAATAGAGCCAAAGGTACGTTCCACTTTATACCGTGTCTTGCTGATGGCTACATTAACACGCTGCTCTCTTTCCGTTAGCTTACGTCCCCTTACTCCTTTGTGCATGATACGACTCTTGAGCTTCATACGTTTAAGTACATCCTTGTTTGCTGTAGAATCATAACTCTTGTCGGCATAAACAGGTGTACCTTGTGGAAGTTTAGCTTTTTCTAATGGCTTTTCCAAATATC
>NZ_ADEG01000034.1 GCF_000177075.1 Hoylesella buccalis ATCC 35310 | reverse complement strand
GTATTTACAACCGATTATTACTCAATATTTTATAGATAATAAGTCAGAAATATGGTTGTTATTTTTAATTGCACATTCTAAAAGGTGAAGATTTAACGCTTTTATTGATTATTAACTCAAAAAGGACATCAACTTGGGTCGTTTCTTCTCTTTTCCTTGCTATTCGTTTCCGATATTCCACTTTTGTTTTGGTCTATCTCATATGTACTGCAAAGGTATTGATTTTTGTTTGATATTGCTCCTTGCTTGCTCCTTGTCGTAGATTAATTTTCACACAGGAATTTTTGTTCTCTTTCTATAGGGGCTTGAAACAATCCATTTATTGGAAACAATTAAAGACGGAGCTGGTTTGCCCCAGTGCTTTTTAAGAAACAGGGCAATTATTTTATCTCCACAAAGGCTCTTGTTCCCAATTATGAGGAAAGCCTAATAAACGAGTTCTTACTGATGGGTATTTCGATAAAAGCTGCTTGAAATCTGCAACAAAAGTGTTGCCCATAGAAATGGAGTTAAGCCAATACACCACATAGCAGAGTTGCGGATAAAGTGTTTGTTCACGGAACGAGAAATCCGTAATCCATGTGTTTGGCATACGCATAGGCATCATTGGCTTGACAGGAAAGACCCGATTTGACAGTCTTGAATGATGGGCGCAGCAATTACGAAGTACGGGTCTGGGTACGGATTAAAAGGCTAAGTGATTATTTCCAGTCATTTAGCCTTTTTAATTATCTAATTTTTCCCCACATTTTCCCCACAGCTGTCTATTTATATATTTTAGAAACATATTTTTCCGTAAAGTTATGTACCTTTGTCGGCAAATAAAGATATTCTCGTCAAACAAATATAAATAATATAAACATGGAAAAAAACAGAAAAAAACAAATCGTAGTTTTGAGTATAGCTTTAGTTTGCATTTTCATCTTGGTATTTTCATTGTTCCATAAATCAGCGACAAAAGATAGCGCAAATCCTCCTTTAACAAATGTTTTGACTGATAGCATTTCTCAAATTGTCTCAGCTTGTCCTGGCGAAATTGGTGTGGCGGTTATTGTTAATAACAGAGATACGGTTAAGGTCAATAATAAGAGTGTTTATCCTATGATGAGTGTGTTTAAGGTTCATCAGGCATTAGCTCTTTGTAATGACTTTGACAATAAAGGAATTTCACTTGATACCTTAGTAAATATAAATAGGGATAAACTTGACCCAAAGACTTGGAGTCCTATGCTGAAAGATTATTCAGGGCCAGTCATATCATTGACAGTGAGAGATTTGCTGCGTTATACTCTTACTCAGAGTGACAACAATGCAAGCAACCTTATGTTTAAGGATATGGTTAATGTCGCTCAAACAGATAGTTTTATAGCCACACTCATTCCTCGTTCAAGTTTTCAGATAGCTTATACGGAAGAGGAAATGTCGGCTGACCATAACAAGGCTTACTCTAACTATACATCTCCTCTTGGTGCTGCAATGTTGATGAATCGTTTGTTTACTGAAGGTCTTATCGATGATGAGAAACAAAGTTTCATTAAGAATACGTTAAAAGAATGCAAAACAGGTGTAGATAGGATAGCAGCTCCACTTCTTGATAAAGAAGGGGTTGTTATAGCGCATAAGACAGGTTCAGGTGATGTTAATGAAAATGGTGTTCTTGCAGCTCACAATGATGTTGCCTATATATGTCTGCCTAATAATATCAGTTATACCTTAGCGGTATTTGTTAAGGATTTCAAGGGAAATGAATCACAAGCGTCACAATATGTTGCGCATATATCAGCTGTAGTATATTCTTTATTAATGCAAACTTCAGTAAAATCTTAAACTGCACTTGCTTTGATAATTAATGATAAACAATCTAAAAGCACTCTAATCGTTATCGGAGTGCTTTTAGATTACTAATCAAATTGCTTCTATTATAATTTGAATCCTCTACTTTTTCTTTCTTCCTGTTGCGGCACTCTTGCTCCATATCTAAGCCTGTGCCATTGCTCCCTGAACCAGTCGGCAATCGGCTTCCTGTTTATTGTCAGGTTCAGCCTGCTTTCATCGTCAGGGTCATTTTCCACCCTTAAAATATCATCCTTTATATCAAAGTTCCGCCTGTGTTGCTCGGAATAGATTTTACCGCTACATTTCAGGGCTTCTTTTTTGACTATAAGACTTTCAGTCATTTCTTTAGAGAATCCCAGCATGGCACAAAACTTTTCCATGCGCAGCATTTCCCTGAACATCGGAAACCACCTGAAAGCCTTGTCTATGATTCTGGCGAGCCGTGACAGTTCTTTTTCTTTCATGTCAAGTTCCTGCCTGTGCATTTCTCTGAGATTGTGGATTTGCGTATCATGCTGTTTCTGCATCTGCTGTACTTGGCTCTGCAATTTTTCAATATTGGTGTTCCGTTTTGAAACCTCGTCTTGCAGTTTTTCGTTGGCACGTTCCAGTTCTTTCAGTTTTCCACTCCCGAAAAGAGAAGCAACTCCACTAGTTATGGCTGTCGCTGCCGTGGTGGCTGTCTTCTTTAACTTGTCAGTGCGTATTTCTGATTTCACCTGTTTCAGTTCCTGCTCGGCAAGATTTATCTGTTCTTCTTTGTGCCGTTTGGCTGCATCCATGCGTTGCAGTTCAGCTTTCTGCTTCTCAATGATAAAGTCGTTCCGTTCCAGATGCTCCTTACCAGTGACAGCCTTTGACTGCCCGCGTTCCATCAGCAGGATGTCGGATGCAAGGGTCTGCATCTGCATCATGTCATCGTCATTGAGCTTTCGGCTCTTTCCTGTTTCGTGGTTCATCCAGTCGAAAACGATATGGGCATGATAGTTCGGCTTGAACCATCTGTCCCCGACTTTGAAGCTTTCCCTGTCTTCCGCTTCCGGCTGACCGTTCAGCCAATGCCCTTCATCCTTGTGCAGGAAGATTTGCAGCGGTGTGATTCCCCAGCGTCTTTGACACTCCTCACCGAATTTACGCACGTCTGCCAGTGTGGTGTCCGACCTGACAAGCAGCACTCCTTCACGTATGGGGGAGCATCCCGCAATCTTGACTATTTTACCGTTCTTGCCTTTGCGTTCACGCTCCTTTTCCTGCATGGCACGTCCGGTCTTTTCCTTTACCATCTGTCTGATATTGTCATAATGCATCCGCAAATCCGGACTGCCGAAGTCGGGATTTATCCACTGTTCGTTATCGGTGGATAGTTCAGGAACGACATAGATTCTGGACTCTCCGATGTGGCGCATGTATTCGGCAGTCCTCCTGTTGTGAGCCTCGCTCGATGCGATGTTGCAGGGCTTGATATGTATGCTTGATTTTGTTGCCATAGATACTTGTTTTTTGGTTTGTACTTTATTGTTTGCTTTTCCGCTGTCCGTAAACGCATGGGGTTCTTAGGGGTGCAACCCATAAGCGGAGATTGCAAAGAGAGGGTCACTCTTTGCTCTGGGTTCTCAGGGGAGAAACGCCCTGAGTGGGTCATTAGGGTAAAACCCTAATCCCCTCGGGAGAGCCCACAACTACGTAAGCGGAGCGTGTAGTTATAGTGGGCTATATCAATGGCAAGCCATTGTCTGCAAACTCCAGCCTACGGCTTCCGCTCTCCTCCGTCAGGGAGGTTTTTCATCATCGTTGCCGATTGGAGATGCACCGACCAGCACAAGGTCTAAATCGTCTATCAGTTTTTGCAGGACGGGATTCTTCTCTATCATCCGCTGGAGGATTCTCTCAGCCTCGACCAAGTGGTTGGCTGTACTCATCACCTTGCCCTCCCGTATCTGAAAGATAATCCAATCGGCTATGTCGATATGGGCTTCTTTTTGTTTCGGGGTGGCATTCCTTTCGATGATGTCCGAAACCACCACCTTACAAAAGTACATGCTCTCGGCTCGCTGTTTCCACTCGGCATAAGCATCGGCATCGGGAAAGAGAAGCACGGTTCGCCCTGACAGTACACGGAGTTTCTCTTCTCTCATCTGACTCTTACCACCCGTAGCCAGCCATACATAATCGGGGAAGATAGCAGAACCGATAACGGCACTCTTCTCGGATTCCACCAAGACCACCACCTTGTCGGGATGCGTTTTCAACAAGTGTTCCCCGAAAAGGCATTGGGATAGTTGCCAATCCTCTGCCAACACACGCTGCTTTTTCAATATGCTGTGTATCCAGTTCACTGCCGATGTCTGTCCTCCCTTGATACGGTGTCCGTCTTCGGGATTGTACTGCATCACCTTTCCCGTGCGTACCTTGCCCGTCCTGTCTATCTGCCAAAAGATAACAGAGCCGTCACGGGTAGCCCCCAAACGGTATTCCTCCAACAACCGCTTCAACACCTCTTTCGCCTTGTCGCCATAGTAGGAAGTAAGGAGTGTGAAGAGGAAACGGAAGAAATTGCTACGCTCGCTTTGCGACTTCTCCACATAGTGAGGGGGAATATAGCCGATGGCTGTCGGCTTACTTTGCTGCTTCACTTTCTTCTGCTCTGCTCTTTGCCTGTCAAAAGAGAAATCATTGGTAGTTCTGTGTTCAGGATGCTCTTGAAAATACTCTTTCGGAGTGTAGTGATACCCACAACCGCTTTCGTGGTTACATCTGCCGACCGATGGATGCAACGGCACATTATTTTCGTCCACGTAATAGACGAAAGAATGCCTGTCTCCGCATTTGGGGCAGGTATGCCGTGTTGCCGTTCCTTTATACTTCTGTAATGAATAATTGCCCATAGCTTAGTCCGTTTTTGATGGTTGATTGTCGGCTGTCCCATCCTGTCCCATTGTCCCACACTCTAAGGGTTGGGACAGTGGGACACTTGGGACACCTGCGTTTTTACTCTCTTTGCTGCGCTGGATGATACGGTTTACGGTGGACTTGCCACAATTCACCTGTGAGGCTATCTCCCTGACGGACTTGCCCGATTGGGAGAGTTGCAGAATTTGGCAATCCCTTTGGCTTGATTCATTGTCGCCCAATTTTTTCAAGTGTTCCTTTTCCGTGGAATAGCCCCTGAACACGAACTGCAAGAAAGCATCCACCTTGTCAATCTCGTAAACGATTACATTATCCGCATCATGAGAGAACGTGCCATAGCGCACTTTAAGCTGCTTCACATAGCGAAGCCCTCCGTCTTGGGCACTTTTTCCAATGGTGAACACGCTGTCAAAGAAATTGTAGAGCCGTTTGCTTCCGGCAAGGTCGTTGGATGTGATGGGACAATCCAAAGAGCGTTTGGGCGTATGTGCTAGGACAAGGATAGAGAGCGCATATCTCTTTTTGAGATTGTTCAGCTGAATCATCAGCCGTCCTGCGGCATCGCCTTTCTCCATGGCGCAACACAGGTAGGTAAGATTGTCAATGATGAAAATCTTGCAGTCGGTCTGCACAGCCATCTGTTCAATGCCGCCTATGATAGCTTCCTCAAAGTTGGCATCCAAAAGCTGGTTGCAGTCAATAGACACCCGATAGAGTTTGTCGGGAAAGGTGTAGAGCTCTCCATGCTCGTTGGTATAGCGGAGCTGGAACTGCTTTTCGGACAGTTCAAAGTCCAGATACAGCACATTGTCGGTTCGGGCGATGCGGTCGGCTATCTGCACGGCAAGGATGGACTTGCCCACGTTGGAATCGGCAAACAAGCAGGAGAGTTCCCCCTCGTACCAAAAGCTGTCCCACAGCGCACGGGGCGTAGGCAATAACGATGCTTCAAGAATGGTTTGGTTTGCCGTCTTGATATTCATCATGCCTACACTGTCGGGCATACCGTTATGCGCTTGGGATGCTTTTGTGAGGTCGCCACGTATCAGGTTGATATAGTTCTTATCCTCTTCCATATCATTCACCAGTTACGTGGGTTGGGCTTGCGACGGTGGGAAGAGGATAAGGACTTGTTCAGTTCCTCGTCTGACAACGGTATGGGATTCTTTCGGGCGGTTTCCAGCCACTTGTCCAGTTCGTCACGGTAAAGGCAATAGCGTTTGCCGGGCTTGGTGGCAGGGATTGTCCCTTCTGACAGTTTCATGTAGAGCGTACCCTTAGGGATACCTAAATACTCTGCTGCCTCGTCCACAGACATGGGCACGTGGGTGTCCACCGTTTTGGCATTGTTCACACTGCGCTGCTCGGCGAGCAGGCTTTTCAGGCTCATCACTTCGTCTCGAAGCTGAGCGACAACCTCGGGGAGGTCGTTGAAGGTAAGAATTGATTTTTCCATTCGCGTACTCGTCTCTTTTGTAAGACTTGGCGCAAAGGACTGAAATGATATATCCGTGAATATCTCCACGACACGTCATTGCAAAATAATTCCCGAATAATTAAGCCCAGCCATAAATGACGGGTAAAATTACTCGGGAAACGATGTAAAACAGGCGGTTATGAGTTACCGGATGGTTGTCGTTGGTGTCGTGATTATCCTAATTCCGCACATAATCCTCGGGATAGTGGAAATCAAGTTTGCCGTTTTCGGGTTCATCAATGGGAATTTCCGTCTTTAACGGCTCTACCTTGAAATTCTTGATGGTTGATAAGTCTGTATCAGCAAACGATTTCGGGAAAAGGGCTTTGATGAACTTGGCACGGTTATCCCCATTGTAGTATCTCTTGTACAGGAAACGCTCAGAGATATTCCATACGAAGTGACGGAGTGGAATGTTGTTGATGTCTTTGGTAAACGGTCTTTGTATGGGCTTCGGGGTATAAGTGTTAAGATTCATCCATTTGTCCACCTCAGTACAGATGTGGTTCACGGTTTCTTGGTCGGCAATGCGAGGCAGGTAATAATGGCAATACTCCATGACCATGCGGATGCGCTCTTCCTTTTCCCGTTGCTCTCTGCTTGCGTAATTGGCACGGTTCTTTTCGTGAAGATCCGGGGCGATAGTAAGCTCTATCGGTTGTGTTTGGATAAGTGTCTCTTCTTTTGTCGGGGATGATTCGGGTACAGGCTCAGGGACTGATGTAGGTCCAGGCACAGATGTGGCTTCTTCAAGTGTATTTTGTGACAGTTCTTCCTGCACCTCTATGGCTTCGGCAATCGTTTCTTTCTTGCCGAACTTGATTTTGTAGATTTCGTATGTATCAAAGATAAGTGTCTGAAAGGAGAGATAGAGCAACCATCCCAACAGGTTACAGCATACGAATACTATCCACCTGACAAAGTTGTCTTGGTTGAAGCTGTCCGCTATTACCAGCGTGGCAATGGAAGATATTAGGACGATGGCGAAGCCGACAAAGCCCAAGATGATGTATTTGTCCTTGATTGATGATTCCATATTTCGTTGAGAGATTGAATGTTCCTGTATTATTTTGTGCAAAGTTAATGCTATTTTTCCCAATTACTGCCCGTTATTTGCGGTTAGAACGGTCTTTTTCAATGTATTTCACGAAATGTCATCATATCATACTCTGTTTCATACTCTGAGGGGCTTATAAATGGTGGCATCAAGCCAAAAACATAGAGGGGCGATTATAGCCTTGTAGCCATAACCGCCCCTCTGAATACCTGTCAATGTGAGACATTTATGCCTCCTTGCGCTTCAAGGTTATCTTGTCCACCACCTGACACATCTGCTGCGCTGCTATCTTGGAATAGATTTGTGTGGTGGTAATGTTCTTATGTCCGAGATAGGCTTGGATGACAGCCATGTCCGTTCCCATTTCCACGTGCAGGCTTCCGAAGCTGTGGCGGGTACAGTGAAAGGTGATTTTCTTGGTTATCCCTGCTGCCGTGAGCCACCGTTGGAGTGGTCCTTGCAGCATCTTGTCCTTGAAATCCTCAAAGATAAGTCCCTCGCCCCGTTCTCCCAGCAGTCCATAGGCTTCATCACTGATGGGGTTATGCACTATTTCTTTGGTTTTCTGCATACGGGTGGTAACGAACATCCTGCCGTTGGTGTATGGTTGTATCTGCTGCCACGTGAGCTGTCTGATGTCGCTCTTTCTCAGTCCCGTAAGACAGGCGAAAAGAAAAGCTTTTTTCAAGACCTCCTCCTCACAGGGTGTTTCGGCAAGCCGTATCAGTTCCTCTTGGCTCAAATGCTCCCTGATGGTGGGAATGCACTCGATGCGGTCTAAGAAGCCGTTTGGGTTCTCCTTTATCTTCCTGTCACGGTAAGCGGTGTGCAGCACGGCACGGAAAGTTGACCAATAGCCTGCTGCGGAGTTGATGTGCAGCTTTTGGTTGGTGTGGATGGATTGGGGTGCATCAAGCAGGTATTCCATGAACTTGCGGCACAAATCCACATCCACCTCCTCAAAGGTGCATTTGCCGTTCACGAACCGCTGGAAATGCTTGTATACATGCTGCCACTTGATATTCTTGCGGTCAGCCAGTCCTTTGAAATAGGCAAGGAAATCGCCCTTCATCTTGGTCTTGTCAAAAAAGCCGTTGTTTTCATTGAAAATGGCTTCGTAGCGCTGGTTGCGCAGGATGACCGCTTTCTTCATCATGCGTGCGTTGAAGTCCCGTTCCTGCTGGTTTGCAGGTTTGGCGAAGATGTAAATTCCTAAGGCTTCACGTGTAATCACTCTCATGGTGACATTGTCACGGTAGCCGGGATAGTAGTCAAGGCATAGTGAATACTGTGTCCCGTTCTTAATCTTGCGCTTACGCAAGGTAACTGTTTTGCATTTACTCATAATAATTATGTTTTAATTGGTTGTATACATTTTGGAGTTGTATCCATGTTTCCGATGGCAAAGGAACAACGTGAAATATCCGTGAATACCTCCACGATACATCATTTTGAAATAATTTTCGATAATCCCGATTTTTCACGGTTATTTGTTCCTTTCAGCCATGACACGCTCCACATCTGAGCGCAAAAGCAGGTTTTTCACACCCACCTTTATCTTTTCGATGTGCTTCACCTTGACGATATGGCAGATGTTGGCTGACGAAAGACCATAGATTTGCTGCACCTGCTCAACGGTATAGTAGCGTTCATCGTTCACAAGGTCAGTTCTGCGGAGTTCGTTCAAATGTGATTTGGAGTAATAGGTACGCCCGTACTCTCTTTTAGTGGGTATCTTATGGCGATAGGTGTAGGCACGGAGTGCGGTCGGCTTCATGCCGAACAGTTCCTCCACCTCCTCGGTCAGTAGCCAGTCGGTAATTTCGCTAATATCAACTGCCACACCGAAAAACTCGTCAATATGCTTCTTGCTGTAATAGTTCTTTCCTGCGATACGGCAGATGGGGATATGGTTACGCTTGGCGGAAGTGTAAAGCCATGACTGCTTTACCTTAAAAAGGGACATCACCTCCTCGCCCGAATAGAAGTCCAACACTTCTTCGCTTTCCTTTTCCCTTTTTTCTCTTTTGGCAGGTAAGGAAGATGAAGATGATTTCCTTGGTGTGGAGGTGTTGCCGGGCAGGATGCGGTGATAGGGATTGCCCTCCAACATCTGCTCGATGTCGGCTCTGCGGATGAATGCCATGCGGTTGCTGATGCGTGAGGCTTTCAGCTTGCCGATGGCTACAAGTTTGTAAATGTACTGTCGGGAACAGCCCATGAGGATGGCTGCTTTGGAAAAGGTGAGATACTCCTGATGCTGTATCTCCATCAAGGGTTGGGCGACTTTGAAGAGGTTGTTCTTCTGCATCACTCTGGCTCGTTTGGCTTCTGCCTGACAAGCCTCACTGCAATATCTTTGCATACCGCTTCGGGTTACAAAGGACTTGCCGCAAAAACTGCATTTTCTGGTTGCTTTCATACCGTTTTATCGTTTAATGGTTCATTTCTTCAATCCTATATCTCTGAAATGGTAAACGGATGTGAACGGAAGTCAACCATTGTCGCTTTTCTACACAGTGTGACTGTTTCCGCATATCGGGGCGGTTATTGTCGCTTGTCGTAAACGGTTGTAAACCCTTGTCAACTGTCTGCACGGTGTGACAAAAAACAAGCCCCGCAAATTCTCCACGTCAGAAATACGTCTCAAAAATATGTGGAAATTTGGGAAGCGACAAATGGCAACCGAAAAGTGTTAAATTTTAGAATATGCTGGTAATTAAAGATTTACACTCGGATATTTCTGATTAGTTTTGGTTGTTCTATGGTTATAAATACAATAG
>NZ_ADEG01000035.1 GCF_000177075.1 Hoylesella buccalis ATCC 35310 | reverse complement strand
TAACAGTTCTATGCCATTCGCACCATTCATATTTCTTATTTGCTTGGTGGCAGGTATTGCTTACCTTATCTATGTCAAGCGGAAAGAGCGTGAATTCATTGAGCAGGTTACGCCCATTACTCGTGGCGAATGGTCGGAGCGCAGAGTGGTATTGAAACTTCTGAAAGCGGGTATCAACCCCAAAGCCATATTTCACGACTTATACATTCAGAAGCCGAACGGCACTTATACACAAGTCGATGTAGCCGTTGCAACCAAGGTAGGCTTAATCGTTTTTGAGGTAAAGGATTACAGCGGTTGGATTTTCGGCAACGAACACCAAAAGTATTGGACGCAATTACTGGCATACGGCAAAGAAAAGCACCGCTTTTACAACCCCGTAATGCAAAATGCCGGACACATTCAAGCTATCAGACAATGTTTGCCGCAAAATCCGGGCATACCGATTTATTCCGTTATCGTATTCTTCGGAAGCAGCGAGTTTAAGGATATTACTTGTAATGCAGAAAACACCTTTATAGTATATCCTCGCTCTATCCGACAGGTCGTATCGGATATTATGATGCAGCCCAACGCCAATTTCGGGAATAAGTACGAGATTATGAACTTATTCATCAAAGGAGTACAAAACGGAAATGATTCGATGATTGTTTCTTCACAAATCAATTCTGCTGCATATTATGGTCGCAAAACGCCACAGTCCACTTATACCATATCTTTCAACTCATTATTCCGTTTTCGTGGTTTTTCACACAGAAGAAAATTTTGGTAACCCACTATTAGCGTATTAAATAGGGTCTGCTAATTAACTATAACTATCTGACAATTAACTATTTATGCTGTATAAAATTTGGTCAATTCGCCCAAAATGACTACCTTGGATGTTAAAACATTCAAGAATCGAGATGAAATATTACTCACAATATCGCAGTCACGACCTGTGTGAACTTCAGGAGTCACTTTCGGGATTGAGCAAATCCAACCGCTGGGTCAAGCTGGCCGACCACTTTCCCTGGGGCAGGATAGAGAAGGAATACAACAAACGCCCGAGGAACAGTCACAACGGTGCCGGCAACAAGCCCGGTCGTTATGTTCGTCTAACTCTTTTGTACACTTACAATTTAGGCTGGTTCTATAAATTAGCTTTGTTAGATTTTGAGCTTATTTTTGAGGTCAAAATGCAAGAGAGTGAAGGAGTGTAGCGAGCTACACGACTGAATGAACTTACATTTTGAACCAAAAAGAAGCCAAAAGATAACAAAACGTATTTCATAAACATTTGATGACTATGTGCGGTGGTAATTTATAGAACCAGCCTTTAACTCGAAGTTAGTAGTGAAATTTGGCAAAACGTAAACAGGCCAACATACAAAAACTTTACGGCGGTAATTTATAGAACTGCCCTAAAATGTTGAGTGCGAACTTTTCTTATATTCGCACTTTGCCTTTCTAATTGGGATTAGCGTTACATTCTTCATTTTGCTCCTTTGATGCCTATCAATGTTTCTTGTTTTCACCTTTATTCTATTGTACCTTTGCATCGTCAGTCAGAGAGACTGATTCGGCAGACAATCAATCCAGGAAGCGGTAACCCAGACGATAAGCCGGCATCGAACAGGAAACCGTGTACCATGAAAAACACACAGCCGAGAATTAATAATCAATCATTTAAAACACACAAATTATTATGGCAGTAATGTATAAACTGTATCAAGACAAGAGAGTTACCTCTTCAACCAAAGGCAAGTGGTATGCCCGCGCCATTCATCCACAAGTGATCGAAACCGACGCTCTGGCCGAACGCATTCAGCGCAACTGTACCGTGAAGCGCAGTGACGTGGTGGCTGTACTGGCCGAGTTGGTAGAGGTGATGCAAGACGAATTGCAACAGAGTCGCGTGGTGAAACTTAACGGATTTGGTTCGTTTAAAATTGGTTTGAGAACCAAGCCTGCAGACAAGGCAGCCGATTTTAACGTGACCAGCAACGTGGTGAACTATCGCGTGAACTTCCTTCCTGAGATGACGGGTGGCGGCGGCAAGGGCAAGAAGCGCAACCGCAAGTTCCTCGACGGTCTCAAGGTTCAGGAGGCTCCCAAGAACCCCGTGGACACGAAGAAAACCGCCGAAGGAAAGGCGGAGGAAAACGTAGATCCCAATCCGAAACCTTAAATCTTCCATCCTCCCTGCCCATCGGGTGGGGAGGAGTTTTTAGAAAAAAAAATCAATCACTATGAAACGCATCAATTGGAAACTTATATTCAAGATCATCATCACCATCGCCACCGCCATCCTGGGCATGCTCAACTCGCAAGACAAACTGACTTACAACGAAAATTGAAGAGCATCACGGGAGGACCGTTGGACTGGGCGTATCGAACAATGGAACGTACGACTGCGCCTCGTGACGAACGTACTTTTGCTTCTGGCAGCCATCGTGGCTATTCTCAGTTGCTCGAGGATTCTCTGAAGGGTGGTGCTACAACAAAGCAGATTTAAAAACCGCCCTGAAATAATGCAAAGCCAACCCGCCACGGTTGGCTTTGCTTTTGGCTGATGCATCAAAGGTTTGCTGCTTTTACAGAGAGGGCGAATCGGGGCATTGCATGGGGAGTGGCACAATCGGTTTGGTGAAAACTAATTGTTGGAAAAAAAAGTATCATTTTTAGGTTTGTTACAGATATTTCATACGTTTTTCTTGGTTTCGTATGGTTGAATGCTTATTTTTGCGCATAAAATAGTAAGTTACAATACATTTCATAGTATATTGATAGGCTGATGGGTGATGAGATTCTTTATTTTTACAACACGCTTTTGAATTGGGACACCACGGCATTGTTGGCTGTGAATGGCATGGGCAAGACAATGCCGAACGAAGAATTAAGCTGAAAACATGACCAATCATCATCAACGATTAGACGAATCCTTGCAGGAATCATGCGGCGATATCGGTGCTGTCGATTCGGCACCTGTCGGAGAACAGGTTACCGGCTGTGGCGAGTGTTTTCATCCCATTGCTTATTTTCACTCACCATTTACGTCCAAGTTTGGCATTCCCAAGCAGAGCGGACTGGCTGCTGGTTTGCACGGCACGATTGTCTTTGAGCCTCCTTATCGCCAAGCTGATGCCTTGCGGGGCATCGAGGGTTTTGACTATCTGTGGCTTATTTGGCTGTTCAACGCCAATCCACATCAGTCGGGCAGTCTGTTGGTGCGCCCGCCCGTGTTGGGCGGAAACCAGAAGGTAGGCGTGTTTGCCAGTCGTTCACCCTTCCGACCCAACCCCATTGGTCTGTCATCGGTGTTGCTGGAACGTGTGGAATGGGACAGCCCGCAGGGACCTGTGCTGCATGTGTTGGGGGCCGACTTGATGGATGGGACGCCCATTTACGACATCAAGCCCTACGTTACTTATGCCGACTGTCACCCGGAAGCCCGAAGCGGGTTTACCGATTTGTCGAAGATTCAGCGGTTGGAGGTGGTGATTCCCGATGAGGTAGCGCGCCAGTTCACGCCCGACAAGTTGCGCACTTTGAAAGAGGTGCTCTCTCTTGATCCGCGTCCGGCTTACCAACGGTCGAGCGAAAAAACATACGGCATGCCGTTTGGTGGAAAGGATGTGAAGTTCAAGGTTGTAGAAAATGATTCCACCCATGGCTGTGATGGGCATGATGCGCAATCGGCATCGTCTGCCTGTTGTGCCACGGAAAACGCTTTGTTAAATATGTCTGACGGAGCGGTGCGTGGAGGAACCTTGATAGTCTTAGGTCTCTCTGAAGGATGAATAAAAAATCCACTGATGACTGATGACCAAAAGTGGGCAACAGTCAGCAGTGGAAATATTTGATGATGAATCGCGCGGGATGTGCACCAATGTCTAGATGTGGCTGGCGTTAGTCGTTATCTTCTTCTTCAGTTGAGGGGATAGCCTCTTCGAGTTGTTTGGAATCGCCAAGATTGGTCATCCTCACAATCACGATACTCACTTCGTACAGCATCCAAATAGGCAGAGAGACGATGAGCAAGGTGAACACGTCGGCCGTGGGTGTGACGATGGCCGCGAGGATGAGAATGGCGACAATGGCGTGTCGGCGGTATTTAGACATCCATTCGGCCCGCAGCAATCCGAAGATGGCCAGCAGCCAGCTGATGACGGGAATCTCAAACACAATGCCAAACACCAAGCTCATCATGAGCATTGTGTCCATGTACGATTGCAGCGACAGCATGGTTTGCACTTCATCGCTGACCTGGTAGGTACCTAAAAAGCGGACGGTGAGGGGAAAGATGAGATAATAATTGATGAGAATGCCAATGATGAACATGACGTACCCACTGCCCACAATCTTGAGTGCATAGCGCTGTTCGCGCTGGTATAGAGCGGGTGCGATGAACTTGTACAACACGTACAAGATGTAAGGTGAGGCGCACAAGACTCCGAAGCAGAGTGCCGTCTTCATGTGTATCATGAACTGCTCGGTGAGCCCGATGTTCACCAGTTGGATGTTGAACGGCTCTACGCCCAGCAGGCGATATGTCACGAACTGGCTGTCTTTGGGTGCCAGTACAATATTAAAAAGCTCTTCCTTGAACATGAATGCCGCAATACCACAGATGAGGGCAACGGCAATAATCCTTATGAGCGTGCCGCGAAGCACGTCCAAATGTTCCCAGAAGGTGAGTTCTAAATCTTCTTCCATCATGAAACCCTCCATGGGTGGTGTGTCAATCCCTTCCTAATGTGTTGGGATAGGGGAGTGCGAGAGAGGCGGATGTCGTCTTAGTTCTTCGTCTCAGTCTCTTTGGTTTGCTGGTCAGGATCGAGGTCTTTCTCGATGCCGTTCACGCCATCTTTGAAACTTTTCACTCCTTTGCCCAAGCCTTTCATCAGCTCAGGGATTTTCTTTCCTCCAAACAGGAGAAGAACAACAAGTACGATGAGTACAATTTCTGGTGTTCCAAGCATAATATCAATTTTTCTATTGAAGCACCCGGCTCGTCCAACTGGTGAGAAACTCACTGGCAGCGTAGGCTTTTGTCAAGGTGCTATGGTTAGTGGTTTTGTTTTTTCAATGTATGCCTCGCCTACCCATTGCTGGCGATTGCACTGATGCAAATGTACGAATAATATTTCAAACGGCAAGAATAGGGGCTGAGAAATCATTGTGGTAGGTCAATATTTCTAAGCCCTTATACACGACTCTTGCATTTAAAAAGATCGTTTGTTGTTAAATACAGTCCTATTGGTTAGTTCAATTCCTTGTTAAAAACCAACATTGCTCTTGAATGAAAAATCCGTGCGGCTACTACAAAATAAAGTAGTAAATGCTTGTAAAGTACAAAATAATGTATTACCTTTGCGTTGTCTTAATAAAAACAACGGAAAATGAAACAAGAAATGGAAACAATGAGGGTTACAGATGAGGAAAGAGACCTCCTCGAGCAGATGAGAAACTACAACCGGTCTTATCCAAACGGTTATCCCGAACTGCTCAGTGTGATCATTGAGAAGTTTTACGCTATGCTCCGACAACCTTATTGACAACAAAACCACCGCTCCTCTCCCAATGGGGATGGAGCTTCAACTAAAAGAAAGGAAACAGCAATGGAAACAGTTATTAAAAAGCAGGCAGTGGTAAGTGATATGAAGCAGCGTCTGGCAGACATCAACCTCTCGGTGTCATGGATGGACTTTGCCAACAAATACTTCCACAAATCGTCTTCATGGTTCTATCACAAGTTGAACGGTATCGACGGCAATGGTGGCAAGGGCGGTTTCAACGAGGAGGAGTTGGAACAGCTACGCGGATCGCTCTTCGACCTGAGCAACCGCATACGAAGAGCCGCGGAAAGCATTTAGGCGTGGTTATCTGTTTGACCAATTAAGACAAAAAGACGCCCGACGCCTACGGGCGCAATCTTACCGCAAGCGCATGCTTCCCACCATGGAGAGCATGCGCTTTGTCTCTATTGTCATCAAAAGGTTTGTTTCTTAAGCTGATTATTTCTAAATTTGCATCATAACATCTTATCAGCAAACAATTACACACATAGCCATCAATCATTCCAACATATCAAACTTTAACAGTAGCCAATGGCATATTGTAGTACAAAATCGTGACACCCCCTCACGCTTTGAAGCCGTCGTGCCAACGTCAACCTTACAAGGAATAGTTACGGGCATCGTCCATGTCCCATGAGCGCGAACGGAGATTCCCGTTTATCAAAATTCGCTGGTAAAGTGGAATTTGATGTGCTTGAAGTCTTGCTGCGCCATGCTCAGCATGTAACTTGAATCGGCCAGGAACACGTCGCGTCCCTGTCGATCCTTGGCCATGTACTGGTATTTGCGCTTCTTGAAGTTTTCCAGCTCCTCGTGGTTGTCGGCTTCTATCCAGCAAGCCTTGTACAGTCGAACCGGTTCCCATCGGCACTTGGCATTGTACTCGTTCTCCAGGCGGTATTGAATCACCTCGAATTGCAGTTGTCCTACGGTGCCGATAATCTTGCGTTGGTTGAACTGGTTGATAAACAACTGTGCCACACCCTCGTCCATGAGCTGCTCGATGCCTTTGTTGAGCTGTTTTGACTTCATGGGGTCTTCGTTTTCGATGTACTTGAACATCTCGGGTGAGAACGATGGCAGTCCCTTGAAGTGAATCTCTTCGCCCTCGGTCAGCGTGTCACCAATCTTGAAGATGCCGTTGTCTGGCAGTCCCACGATGTCGCCGGGGTAGGCTTCGTCGATGGTACTCTTGCGTTGCGCCATAAACTGTGTGGGCGACGAGAAGCGTACCGTTTTGCCGTTGCGCACGTGCAGATAAGGTTGATTGCGCACGAACTTGCCCGAGCATACCTTGCAGAAGGCGATGCACGAGCGGTGGTTAGGGTCGATGTTGGCTATGATTTTGAAGATGAATCCCGTGAACTTGGGCTCTTCGGGGCGGATGACGCGTTCTTCTGCCTGTGTGGGTTTCGGGCTTGGCGCAATCTCCACAAAGCAGTTGAGCAGTTCCTGAACACCGAAGTTGTTGAGCGCCGATCCAAAGAACACTGGTGCCACCTCAGCCGATAGGTAAGTCTGCTTGTCGAAAGTGGGGTACACGCCGTCAACCAATTCGAGGTCATCGCGCAGTTGGACGGCCTCTTGTTCGCCCACCTGCTTGTCCAGTTCTTCGCTTTGGATGTCTACCTCCACCTTCTCGGTCACCCGTTGTTTGTTGGGTGTGAAGAGGTTGAGCTGCTGTTCGTAGATGTTGTACACGCCTTTGAACTTTCTTCCTTGTCCGATGGGCCAACTCAGTGGGCGCACCTTGATTTGGAGTTCTTTCTCCAGTTCGTCCAGCACGTCGAATGGGTCTCGTCCCTCACGATCCATCTTGTTGATGAAGATGATGACCGGCGTCTTGCGCATGCGGCACACTTCCATCAACTTTCGGGTTTGTGCCTCCACACCTTTGGCCGAATCGACCACGATGATCGCCGAGTCAACAGCCGTGAGCGTGCGGTAAGTGTCCTCAGCAAAGTCTTGGTGGCCCGGCGTGTCGAGAATGTTGACCTTGTAGCCCTCATAATCAAACTCCATGACCGAGGTTGATACCGAGATACCTCTTTGTTTCTCGATGTCCATCCAGTCGCTGGTGGCCGTTTTCTTAATTTTGTTGTTCTTGACCGCTCCGGCCACTTGAATCTGCCCACCGAAGAGCAAGAACTTCTCGGTGAGGGTGGTTTTACCTGCGTCGGGGTGTGAGATGATGGCGAAGGTTCGCCTGCGTTGTATTTCGTTCATAAATGGTTATTTCGTATGCATGCACTTAGTGAGGCTCTCTTCCCAATGAGGGATTTCGATGCCAAAGGTTTCCTTGATTTTTGTCTTGTCCAACACGCTGTAGGCTGGTCGGTGAGCCGGTGTGGGATATTCAGCGGTGTGCAGCGGCTTGACGTGGCAGGTGGTGATGCCAGCAATGCGGTGAATGGCTTTGGTGAAGTCGTACCAGCTCGTGACTCCCTCGTTGGAAAAGTGGTAGATGCCCGGCACGATGCCCTTGTTGATGATGGTCATGATGGCCAGAGCCAGGTCGTGGGCGTAAGTGGGTGTGCCTATCTGGTCGAAGATTACGCCCAACTGCTGTTTCTCTTGACCCAGTCGCAACATCGTCTTAACGAAGTTGTTGCCGAAAGTAGAGTAGAGCCAAGCCGTGCGGATGATGACATGTTTTGGACATGTCTTCGCCACAGCCACCTCACCAGCCAACTTGGTGGCACCGTACACGCTGTTGGGGCAGGGCGTGTCGGTCTCGATGTAAGGCGTGTGTTGCGTGCCATCGAATACATAGTCGGTGCTGATTTGCACCATCCATCCGTCACGCTTAGCCATGGCAACAGCCAGGTAAGTTGGCGCCTCGGCGTTGAGAGCCGTTGCCAGTCGCTTGTTGCTTTCGGCCTTGTCCACGGCCGTGTAAGCAGCGCAGTTCACGATGCCATCGATTTCGTGTTCTTCCACGAACCTGTTGATGGCGTCGCTGTCGGTGATGTCCAGTTCGTTGACGTCGGTGTTAAACCAGTGGTGCTCCGAATAATCCTTCTGCAGCACCTGCATTTCGTTTCCCAGTTGGCCGTTGCAGCCTGTAATGAGTATGTTCATAGTTTTAATCCTCCTCAAATTGAAGTCCTTCGTTACGATCCTTGATATAATAATCAGACAGCATGCCGATGAAGGTCGTTATCTCCTGGATGGCATGTGTGGTGTCGGGCGAGATGTCCTTCTGTTGCAACCGCAGCAGCATCACGCCGTACAAGGCGTTGAGGCATACCTGTATCTCGTCTTCCTCATGTTCGCCTTTACGCCTCAGCTCCACGATAAATGGCAGCACCTTGTAGTACTGTGCCGAGTAGAAGGGAAACTTGGTACTTTGCAGCAGCCTGCGGTGCAGGTCTATGAGGTCGGTAACGATAACCTGGTTAATCTGCAGGTGTCCGCCCTGTCGTTTGCCTTCCTCGTTCATCATGCGAATGAGGTTGCCGTACCAGTCTACCATTTCTTCCTTCTGTTCGTCCGTGTAGTCGAACTGACTGATGTATTCGCGGCGGATGCGCGACAGCGAGCAATCGTACACGCGGATGATGTCTTCTACCTGCCACATATATAATATGTATTCGGCGATGCTCTTTTTGCGTAGTTGTTGTGAGATATACACGTTTGATGTTGTATTAAGAGGTTGAATATTCGATGGGGTGCTTCGGCGTTTCCAAGTGAAACGGCATCGGCTTGTCGTGCCAGTCAGCGGCTTGACAATAACTGGCTAATAGTGGAAGGTGTAAAGATTGAACACCGTCCCGATGAGAATGATGATGGAGCACACGATGACGATGCTCCCAATAATCTTGTTGATAATCACGATGCCGTTGTTGTCAAACTTGCCACGCACCTTGTCGATAACCCAAGTTAGACCGTACCACCACAGCAGTGCGCCGCCAAAGATGCCAAAGTAGCCGCTCACCATCTCAACAGGATGGTCGGGGACGACAAACTTAAACTGCGCATACATGGCGATAAACAGCAGGATGATGAGTGGATTTAAAAACGTCAGCCAGAAAGCTGTGATGCCATTGTACAGGTATGTACCCTTCGTTTTGCCGCTAACGTGCATGTGCTTTGTGGGGTTGTTGCGAAAACTGTAAATGCCGAAAAGCAACAGCAGTATGCTGCCCAATATCTGCAAAACAAAAAGATTCTTGGGGTTGGTAATCAAATCCATCACAAAACTCATACCAAAGCCCGTGAGCAGTGCGTAAATGATGTCAGAGCATGTGGCGCCAAAGCCTGTCACCAAGCCATACCAACGTCCCTTGTTTAACGTTCGCTGAACGCACAACACCCCCACGGGACCCATCAGTCCCGAAGCAATCACTCCGATGATGATGCCCTTCCATATCTGGTCGATGATATCAATGTGAAACTCAAACGGCATAATGTATGCAAAATTGCGAAAATTATGCGAGATGCACAAATTTATGATGCTAAAGTTTGTGTTATACAAGTTTTTTAATACCTTTGCGAAACGTGTCAGAACCCCTCATTAGGTCTTCCCGGTAGGGTTCGTCTGTGTGCGAAAGGGCATAGCATACCGCCTGCAAGCCGAAGGGTGCAACGCTGATGTAGCCGAGAGCCGACACGCATCCACGCCCGCAAGGGGAGGTAGTAAACGATTTCTATACTAACTTAAAATAAAAACAAAAACATCACATGAAAGCAGTTTCTGAATTGAAACCGTATGTAATCGGTTTAGACTTAGGTGGAACCAACTCAGTCTTCGGCATCGTTGACAGCCGTGGTGACATCAAGGCCACCACATCCATCAAGACACAAGGATACGAAAACGTAGACGACTATGTAGACGCTTCCATTGAGGCTTTGCAGTTGATTATCGACCAAGTAGGCGGCATCGACAAGATTAAAGCCATGGGTATCGGTGCACCCAACGGCAACTTCTATAACGGAACCATCGAGTTCGCACCCAACCTTAGCTGGGGACACGACGGCATTGTGCCTTTGGCTAAGCTGTTCTCCGATAAGTTGGGCATCCCCGTGGCACTCACCAACGATGCCAATGCGGCAGCTATCGGCGAGATGACCTATGGCGTGGCACGCGGCATGAAGAATTTCATCGTCATCACCCTCGGTACTGGTGTCGGCTCGGGCATCGTTGTCAATGGTCAGTTGGTTTACGGCAGCGATGGATTCGCTGGTGAGTTGGGACACGTTGTGGTGCGTCGTGAGAACGGACGTTCGTGTGGTTGCGGTCGCTTCGGCTGCTTGGAGGCTTATTGCTCTGCCACCGGTGTTGCCCGCACGGCACGCGAATTGCTCGAAACGACTGAAGAACCCTCTATCTTGCGCGACATGATTCCGGAAGACATTACGTCACTGGATGTGAGCATTGCCGCAGGTAAGGGTGACAAGCTGTCGCAGCATGTTTATCAAATGACGGGCGAGATGCTCGGTGAGGCTTGTGCCAACTTTGCCGCCTTCTCTTCTCCCGAGGCATTTATCTTCTTCGGTGGTTTGACCAAGGCTGGCGATTTGCTGATGAAGCCGTTGAAGGAAAGCTACGACAAGCATGTGCTGAAGATATTTAAAGACAAAGCCAAGTTCTTGATTAGCGGGCTTGATGGTTCGTCGGCCGCCGTGTTGGGAGCCAGTGCCATTGGCTGGGAGATATAAGCATCGCTGCCACAGCAGCGATTAAGAGAATAGATGCTGGCTTCAGCGTATTGGCTTTGATAGCTTTCAGGCTTATCATCTAAGCCAAAAAGATAATACAAAAAGTGAGGGTGTATCATACGCACAAGTTATGATACACCCTCTTTTCTTTTGTTATCGGCCTTAATTCTTGACAATCTTCTTGCCACCAACGATGTACACGCCCCGTGGCAAGCTCTCAACGTGGGTGCCGAGATACACCCCGTCGAGGGTATAAACGCCGTCCTTGGGAGTAGATGTGTCGGTTGTAGGATGGGCAATACCGGTAGCCTCGGGTACAATCACCACCTCGCTCGTCACCGCTTTACCGTCATTACCTCTCAAAAGTGGGGGCAAAACCCGGTTTCTTGTTCATTTGGCAAAAGCCTATAAAACCAATCTGCTAAGGGTGAAGGACAACTGAGCAATCCCTCATTGTATTGTAAATTGAGAAAAGAGAAACGGATACGTTCTTGTGGGTGGTATCGCTCGTTATAGACAGACAGGCTTCTGCCACTCACACAATTTTCTGCCTTTACCTCTATCGGTATGATACGCTCACCCCACTGGATAACGAATTCTATCTCCGCACGACTATCGGGCGACCAGTAGTACGGAATGTCGTCATTCAGCAACGGCATGAGCGACTGCAAGATGGCGTTCTCCGCCATACTGCCCTTAAATTCCGTATAGTTGGCATTGGCGTTCAAGATGACAGTGGCAGGAAGCCGTGCCAGTCGGCGAAGCAACCCACAATCACAAGCATATACCTTGAAAGCCGACGGATCTGCGTAGGCCGAAATAGGAAGTCCGGGCTTGGTAATGTTGAACACCCTGTAAATCATTCCAGCATCCTCCAGCCAAAGCAGTGCGTCTTCATAGTCCTTTGACCGTGCGCCTGGTTTTACTATCTTGAAGATGAATTTTCGGTTCTCCTTGGCAAGTTGCGAGGGCAGCGAGCGCCATATGGCATGGATGCGTGGAATCTCCCTCGGCGTAGCGTACTTGGCAAAGTCAAGTTCGTAGAGGTCAAGAATGTCTTGCTGCACTTTCTCCACAGCCTCCATGCCTTTGTTGCCAAGAAGGCTGATAACCGCCTCGGGCATGCCGCCGCACACGAGGTAACGCCTGTACTCTGTTTTCAACTTATTGAGGACAATTTCGGGCAGGTGACTGGCATCATGCAAATTTTCTACATAGCTAAACGTTTTCTCATCAGCAGCACGCAGAAACTCTCGGAACGTGATGGGGTACATACGCATGATGCTCACCTTGCCCACTGGCACCGTCATGCTGCGCCTCTTCACCGCTACGCCAAGCAAACTGCCAGCGGCAATGACATGGTACGCTGGCGCATCTTCATAGAAGTATTTTAGGCTGTTCAATGCCTCCTCGCACTCCTGAATCTCATCGAAGATTATCAGCGTCTTACCTGCCACAATGGGAACCTCCGTATACAGCGAAAGCTCTTTTAAGATTCTCTCCGGGCTTTTGGAAGTTTGAAAGACAGACCTTAACTCTGGCTGACGGTCAAAATCGAACTTGGCGCAATAGTCAAATTCCTCCTTGCCAAACATTTCCATTGCCCATGTCTTGCCTATCTGTCTTGCTCCTTTTAATAGAATGGGCTTCCTGTCCGTTTCTTCCTTCCACCTCCTCAAGGTGTCTATGATGTCTCTTCGTATTTCCATGCGTTTACATTTTTAAGTGCAGAAAAGTGTGATAATCTACATTTTTCTGTAGTTGTTAATGCAAAAATAGCAATTATTCATAAAACAGACAAGTTTTGTGGAAGAAATATGGAGAGACTGTCACGATTGTTTTATTTTTAGAGGTTGCTTGTTACCAAAAGCTATTATTTTTCTTTGTTTTAACAACAAATTGGATGACTGAAACAACATCTTTGCATTTGGCCTGTTAATGATTTGCAATTGGAGGCCAAACTGATGGACTTTGAAGGCCAAAGTCAAAGAGTTTGAACCTACTTATATGTTGTTATGAATCAGATGGTTAGGTGAGTGTTGTTTGTTGCCTGTCATACAACACAGATGTTCAACCGCACCGCACCCAACCAAGATAGCGAGGGCGAACAGTACCGTCGTACCGATTGGGACTTGGCTTTCTGCTGACATCGCCTGCGCACCAACAGTGGCACGTCGGAAATCGGAAGGGGAGGAGCAGCCGACTTGGGCTACGGTGCGTACGACAAGTGATATTTCCCATTATGATCAGAGCTTCGCCATGTAAGCAGAGCATGGAAGTCGCCCAAAAATAGGAAAACTTTCCATTTGCTGATGGATTCCCTCGGAATCCGCCTGACACCCCCTGTAACTATCCAGCGTTAGGTGCATGATACCCAATAATTGTTAACAAATTTTAATTACATCATTCTTTTTTGTTTTTATTCTTTTGTTTCTATGAAATCCCTTACCTTTGCACTCGCTTTTCGGCTGATACCTCATCACAGATGATAATCAAGGAGAGATGGTAGAGTGGTCGATTACAACGGTCTTGAAAACCGTCGCACTGAGAGGTGCCGGGGGTTCGAATCCCTCTCTCTCCGCAAACAAGGGTGTAAATCAGCAAGTTACGCGATTTACACCCTTTATTACACCCGAAAATATGAGATAGGGAGTTTTCTATTTGGATAGTCACAAGCACAGCTTCAATTGTAAAAAAAAGTGGTGGACCATATTCATTCTTTGAGCAAGTCTCACTCATCACAGCCTTTTCCTATCCAACAGCTCCAAATTCTCAAAAACTTCATCAAACCAACGTGTCTTTTTCAACTCATACCCAACCTTTCTCGCTTCTTGAAATATGTATTTATTGAAAGGAAACACTTGATTTAACTCAAACTCTTTCTTATACTCAATATAGCTGTTTATTAGATAAGCCAAATCCAACTTCTCGGCAGCAAAGAAATTTTCTAGTCTCATCAACTGCTCAATATTCACCATCACTACATCCTTCACTTCGTAATCTGCTGAAACTTTCTTTTCACCAATGATTCGTTGAAACTCTTTATTCAGCAAATAGCTCGGGCCTTCTACATCAAAACAATCATCGAAGTACACTATCACGGGGTAGATAAATTTCACACCATTAGAGGCCCACTTATCAACTTCGCTCAATATACTTGGTATCTTTTTGTCAATCACATTTGCCAACTGCCCAACCCCTTTCGCATGCCCCTTAGAATTTGTGACATACTTCTCAAAAATTGTTTTTTTTATCGTCTCATAATCACCGCATAATTTCTTTTTTGCAGCCATCTGAACATCTTTACATTCAAATACGAATACCCTATTTCGATATCTCAGATAATAGTCTGGCATTCCCTTCCCCAGAGCCTTTTCCAGTTCTTCTCCACTATAATTCACATAATTCAAACCAAAACATCTTTTCATCAAGGAGTAAAAGAAGAAGCGTTCCGAGAACTCCTCACCTAAAAACGACCGCAGATTAGCATAACCCATTGTGCGATCCAACACTCCCCTCTTAACTAAAGCGTCCTTCATATCAAAAAGAAGTCCTGTATATGCTTTATCCAGAAACATCTTCATAAACATGAAGTTGTAGATATTAGGCCCTGTCTTAATTAGAGGCTTTTCCTTCATCATCAGAAAATCCATATCATGTTTATAATGCGATGGATTTAATGTCAACGAATCATAGAAACGACAAGTATCCTTCAGATTCTCACCAATGGCCATTTTGCAATTGGAGAAATCTTCTTCTCCCATTTCCAGAAAAGTCAAGAAGATCTTATCTAAATAATACTTAGCACCGGGTATATCCCTTTCCTTGCAGAATTCATCAACATATTGTGCAAACCGAGTGTTGTACTTTGGGAATTCTATCAAGAGCATATAGCACTTTATCATCAACAGCCTATAATCTCTTGGTGCTTCAATGTTATGACTCTTCAAGCAATCTGGCATATAAGACTTAATAAACTCTTCTGCCTTCATATTGTTGTTAGGTAGCTTCTGAATCATTGACAGACGCTCATCGCAACAGAGCATATATGATAAGAACAGGTTTGACAAGTCATCTTCTGTCAATTCATCATTTCTCCCATTATAACAAGTCAAAAGCTTGCTAATAAGCAGAAGCATTGCATATTTATCTATAAGGGCGTAGTTCCCAAGGTTATATTGTTGAGCATACTGACCAACAGGATTCTTTACATCATTTCGCGTTTTCATTACCCATGGTGCCCAAATATCGAAATCATGCTCATCATTAAACCGATTCACCTTCTTTGAGAGGTTATATGAAATAAATTCTATGGCAGTGTTTGATGGAACATTAGCCAACAAGTCTTCTATCTTATCGTGTCGGTCTGGATAGACCACACTATAAGACAACAATACCTGCTTCTGTAATTCCATTTTCTTCATAACGTTACTTTTTATTACCATTCATCATCCTTACCATTTTGCGCTCTCTATAGAAATCATATGAACCCATGGTTACGTGCTTTGTCTCTCTCAGTCGATCCAGCAGTTCGTCGTTTGAATTTGATTCCTTCACAATTAGCATTAATTGTTCAAAATCTAAGAACCAACTATTGAAGAAAGGATTCGTTTTAGAATCACCGTTGGTTCTCTCTTCGTTTAAGAAAGGCATCCATTTCTGCATGTCCTTGTTGAACTTCTTAACATCCTTTATGGTCTGCTTATCATCACCATCATATTTTGCTATCAACGATTTATTGCATATTTCATCCATAATGCTCTTGATAAGTATTCTGTCTTGGAGTGGGCCAAAAGCACCTAGACATACCGAGATACACTCAGCCGTTCTATCCTGTTTCTCTACCCTTGTCACATTCCCGTTTCCATCATCCAAATCCACATACCCATCTTTAATCATAAGATGTGATGTTCTAAAACATTGGGCCTGTGAATCTATAAGGCTTCCCAGTAAATCTGATACAATTCTGAATTCATCACCAGACTTTGCCATTCTAGTCAGACTTTTCTTCTTTATTTCAAAAAGCATGATACCTTCTGTAGCCTCAACCACAAGATCTGCTTCACCATCAACTGGATGAAGATAATGACCACAACAATGCGTAATGCTTTTTTCGTCAAGTTTCTCCTTGATATAAACCTCTATCAACTCTCCGACTTCCTTATCTATGTTTTTCTTGTTGTCCTCTTTTTCTTGATTGCGTACAACCGTCATCAGAGCCTCAAACCACCCCCATGAGCCTATTGTAACCGGCAAGGCATATATCTTACCATTTACTTTAATCAGTGGTTTGTTGAAGGCATTCTCATTTTCGTTATCCAGTGGCGTTCTAAATCCTTTGTTTAATACGTCATCACCTGTTGCCACATCATTGATCAATTGTTCAATAGCATTGATTCCGAGTTTATTCAATTTGTCTTTTCTTAGCTCCACACATTTCAATGTATCCGCTGTAGAAAGGACATGGTTCATCAATCGCTCATATTCATCAAATGTGTATCCGTTTTCCAATACCCTTCCAGTACCGCGCATATACATAAGTACGCGTTCACAGAACATTTTGCTAAACCAAACAGAATGCTGCGTCAATCCAAAGATACTCTCCTTATACACCAAGTCCCTGAAAAACTCCACCGCATCTCTGTCTTTGTGGAATAAATCTTCCCATACGTCTCCGAAGTTCTGTACAGGATATTTTAGGAAACAGTAATCAGTTGCCAGGCTTATAGCCTTTTTAAATGCCTTTGCGGCCTCGCTATTGCTACCTCCGTCTGCATTGATATTTGCCAAAGCCAAATTTACAAGATAATTGTATGGCTTTATTATTATCACATCCTTAGGATTGGGAGTATTGCCGTTCATATCGGTCAAAAATCTTCCTTCAGGTTCCAAATATTCCATCTGCCCTAACAGCATCTTCAAAAACCTTCTTCCACCTGCCTCGCAAATCCATTTGATCAAGGCATCAAAAACTATATCATCATTTTCTGTCACATAGCTGCATCCTTCAATCTTTATTTGGAGACCAAACTCTCTCAACCGCTTTGCCGCTGCAGCCAGTTTGTACTCCTTGTCATATTCTTTCAACCAATCTGTTTGCGGCAAGGGCATTTCCTCACTGCAGGCTGCTATCACGTCTTGCCAACAAGGGGCACTAAAACCCTTTATGGCGTTTTGATTCCAGCCAAGATAATTATGAATAATCTCCACTATATCTATATAGCATTGGTTATCCACACCATCCAGTAGTTGCTCTCTCAGCAAGCCTTTACCCAGCCTCTGGAAATCCTTATACGGAATTATTTCATCACCGGCAGATGGAAGCAGTGCCTTGATACGGGCATCTACTTTCCCAGCCTTATTGTTCACTGGCTTCAATAAACCATCTACAAACTTCTTGAAATCAGCTATTTTTACCATCGCTTCTTACTTCTGTATTTTCTTAATTACATCCTTCAGATGATCTTCAATCAGAATATCTGCATAGGTCGTTTTATTGTCATTTTTCTGCGCTAAGGCTTGCTCCAAATTCCTCACAAATGGCAATTCTGCATCATATACTTCGGGATATGGAACCTGTTGTAAGAAACGTCCGTTCAGTATTTGATAGAGAGCCATCACTTCTTTGGGCTGTATATTATTCACCTTCTTGGTAATATCCTTCTTCGGAATATGCTTTAATATTGGATAACTTAGGAAATCCGGTGTCTTGGTATCTCCATACTGAATAGTCAGTCTATTGGCTAAAGTGGGTAGGTCTTCGATAAACTGGCGGTGCACCTCTTTAATATCTGCATCTAAATTGGCTTTCGTTATTTCATTCATCTTCTCACGTTCATACTCAACTACCCATCGGCTTTCCTTTGGGATTGCAGTTTCAACAACATCCAGATTTAGCTTATCAAGAAGGTTCGGCGTATCTATGCTTTCATACATCTTGTCAATGCCACAGCGAATTTTCTTTTGCATATCCTCCTTAGAAAAAGAGGTAAGAGGATAGAAGTGCTGAAGATATGTAGCAGAATTAACGTATGCCATATTATCACAGAATTCCCCGTCTTCCACATACTGCGCCAATTGCATCACAGCATCCGCCATTTCTTTATTACTCATATCCCATTGCGAATGTATAAACTTCTGCAACAGTGCATATGCGGGGTTTATATCATTCCTTTGTACTTGATTTTTATATCCTTCCCACACCGCTTTTAGTCCTTCCTTATCCAATGACATACCTGCCGTAACAAAGTCAAATATCTGCGGTGAAACAATGACAGGGAAATTATGAACTTTCACCAACTTCTTAAAGATGTACGTAATACGACGGTTTGTATATTCGCATTGTTTTTCTTCCTTCTGCTTTTCCTGTTCCTCATCTTCTTGCGTTTCATCAAACAATCCGTCTGTTTTCCTTTCATCGTCACCAAACTCCCAGTCAATTGATGACAGTTCAACATATTGAGCAAACTGCAACCTATCTTTATAGGTCAAACGGTCTTTTTTATATTCAATAGCAACACCTACCGTACAAGCCCATAAAGACAGGAGAAAGCTATCAGCAGTATCTTTATTCTCATCCTTCAGGAAAGCATTGCAGACCTCATAAATCTTGCTAAAATGGGCTAATGCGAATTTCAGTATTCTGATGTTATGCAGTTCAACCAGCAAACCTTTATCTTCTTTATATGATGGATAACTCGGATCAATTACCACCACCGCCTTTTGAGCCGTCATGAATGCGGTAAATGGTGAAGAATAGCCCTTCCCACATAATTCCTTAAAGATGGACACCACATCTGGTTCATACCCCAAGGTTTTCTCTATCACCTTTTCTTTGAACACAAGTTTTGCCTCACCCTTTTGCTGCATGTAAGAGTTGTTGGCAATCACTATCACCTTATAGCCTCGTTGTTCAACCAAGTCATTGATGACTCCCAAGAGAGTATGAACATCAATTGTATCTATCGCGCGTTCTATATCATCAAGAATGATAACGGTATTTTCTGTGGGAATAAGTTTATAAAGCAAGCCACTATTGTTACCAACTAATGTTTTCACGTCCACAAAACTTTCTAGCCATGATATACTAGAAGCGAATTGTGTCCCTTTGGCTACAACCTTGCCAACCTTCTCCTTTCCCCAACCACACAGCCTCGATTTATTTTTCTCCTTCTCTGTTCTTTCACCTTTATCGCTCTCTGCCCGTTTATAATTATCTGCTATTCGAAGTGGTATTTCATTAACCGACTCAATACCAAATAATGAAACCTTCACTGGATTCCATCCTTCCTGTCGTAAGGTCGGTATTATCACTTTCTCTATATGATAAGTCTTACCACAACCCCATTCGCCCGACACCATCAAAGCACCAGTACTTTCCATTGATAGATAGTTTCTTATACCGTCTAACATATTATTGTTTTTTAGAAATAAATCATTGTTTTAGGAAGTCATTTAGTGTTATGCATTATACCACCAACCTTTGTGGAGTCATTCTACACAATGTCACCAAAAGCACCATTTGGGTCAATGCAATTGCTTCAGTTGTCTCATTGTCCTTATTACAAGCAGCAAAGGACAGCACTAGTACCAGTCCTACAAATATGAAGTTTTTTATTCCCTTTATTGCTTCATTCATGTTAGTTTTTATGCTTGTACTGCTCTGAAGTTACTTCACTAATTCTTTTGGTGACACACTGAGTAATTCTGCTACTTTGAAAATAATGGCGAGATTAGGTTGCTTACGATTGCAAACGTATGCGTTGGTGATGCTGAAACTCATACCCAATTCTTTGGCGAGCCATGTTTGAGTAATGCCTCGCTTCTTTAAATACTCCTTGATAAGGTTGCTATGCTCTTTCTTCTGTCCCATTAGATGATTGTATAACTCGATATTTGTTACAAAAAATATGAACTTATAATGAATAAAACAAAGAAAAAAAAGAACTTTCACGCTACTGGAAATAATTTTTCCTGTGAGAAGACATAAAGGTAATCTCTTAAGTTGTCAATGATGATTGGAAATGAATATGTCTTTGACTGAAACCATCTACTTTTTGAGTATGTATTGAGCGTTTTTGATAGTTGTTGATTTCCTTACATTTCCCTATACTTCCCGCTATATCCCAGCTTCTTGGAATAACATTAAAAGCCCTCTACTTTTGCACCGTCAGAGCTGACTGAATGCCCTATGCGCAAGGGCGAGTTATTCATTTCAAAATAATCGAATTATGACGATAAACGAATTACTGGGCAAACCTGTATGGCAGATGACTGGTGAAGAATTACTTTTCCTTGCACAACACAGTAATATATTCACGTGCGGGGAATCAACAAAGGCTTCTTCCTCCAAAGAAGAAAAGCGATATGTATACGGGTTGGCTGGCATTGCACGCCTCTTTGGGTGTAGCCTGCCTACAGCTAACCGTATCAAGCAGAGTGGTAAAATCAATCGTGCCATTACGCAGGTAGGGCGCAAGATTATCGTTGATGCCGACCTTGCGCTAGAATTGGCAGGGCGAAAGATAGGAGGACGATAATGAATACAACTGATTATGAAAACATTTGGCAAAAGTCGCTCATTCATGTAACCGATGAGTTTACGCTTCCTCCTGTTGTACTACAAGCAGGTGAAGCTATTATTGGCACACTGGGGAACTTCAGTGTATCGACAGGTAAGGCGAAAGCTAAGAAGACTTTCAATGTGAGTGCCATCGTTGCAGCAGCCCTTGTCAATGGACAAGTGCTGGAATATCAAGCATCATTTCCTGAAAGTAAACGCACGATACTTTACTTTGACACGGAACAAAGTCCTTACCATTGCCAACTTGTAATGCAACGCATTTTGAAATTGGCAAAACTGCCGATAGACAAGGAACCACAGAATTTGAAGTTTAGTCATCTTAGAGCCATTGCTGACCCTAATGAGCGCAGAGAAATCATCCGCTATGCCATCTACAACACACCCAATGTGGGTTTGGTGGTCATTGACGGCATCCGTGATTTGATGCTCGATATCAACAACTCTACGGAGGCTACCAAGTTAGTGGGGGACCTGATGCAATGGACGAGTGAGCAGAATATACACATTCAAACCGTCTTACACCTCAACAAAGGCGACGACAACGCACGAGGGCACATCGGCACCGAACTTAACAACAAGGCAGAGACCGTCCTACAAATCACAAGGGACAATACGCTGCCCGAGCGAAGTATCGTAGCCCCTGCAATCATTCGTTCCAAACCTTTTGAAAAGTTTGCCTTTCGACTTAAGGAGGTTGAAGATGAGATTTGCATTCCCCAAATAGATTTTTCGTATTCCGACAATGAACGGAAGTCGCATCGTTTCTCCTACCAAGAGTTAAGCACTAACGAACATCGAAAGGCGTTAGAACAAGTATTCTCTACAAGCGAAATTTTGCCATATAGTACACTAATCGTAGCTCTTAAAGAGGCTTATGCTAAGATTGTGGGGCTATCCTATGGGCAAACTAAACTCAAGGAACTTTTGCAATTCTTGCTCAACAAAGGTATAGTGGTTAAGGAAGAACGAGGAAAATATCGGCTCAGCCATAATTCTCTTCAATAAAACCTTTGGTCGGTCGGACACAGGCTATATATACCTGAACCAAACCGACCAAAGAGAAACAAACTTGGTCGGACGTAAAGGTGAGCCTATAGTGTACGACCGTCCGACCAATACTAAAACCTTCTGCCTCCAAAAGAAAAAGGCTGAGATTTATTCATTTCAAACATCAAAACAAAATCACAATGGAGATACAAAATATCAAGCAAATCTCTATCACAGATTATTTGCAGCAACAGGGTTATTCACCTACACGAATACAAGGTATTCATTTTTGGTACTGCTCCCCACTACGCAACGAAAGTACACCATCTTTCAAAGTAAATACAGAGCGCAACCAATGGTATGACTTCGGAACTGGCGAACATGGAGATATTATTGACCTTGTACGTACTTTACAGCATTGTACCATGTACGAAGCCATTGAATTGCTAATCGGTTCAAAACAAATAGTGCATCAAGATTTTTCTTTTGGCGGTGAAAGAAAAGCCTCTAAGCACAAATTAGAAATCATATCTGTGCAATCACTTACCAATCCTTATTTGTTACGTTACATCGCAGAACGAGGAATACCTCTCAGCACCGCCAATAGATTCTGTTCTGAAATTCGATACAATAACATCAATCGGACATACTATGCCATAGGATTTGCAAACGATGCTGGCGGTTGGGAAATTCGTAGTCCTTATTTCAAAGGCTGCATTGCTCCAAAAGCGATTACAACTATTAGTAAAGGCACAGACGTTTTACAAATCTTCGAAGGATTTATGGATTTCCTTTCCTGGCAAACGCTAAATCCTTCTTCAACTTGCGACACCATAGTTCTTAATTCTCTGGCTCTTTTGCCACGCATTCAAGAGAAGATAAAAGGCTACAAACAAGTGGAGAGTTTTCTGGACAGTGACGATGCGGGGCGAAAATCGTTTGAAATTTTGAAGCAGTTTTGTCCACACATTATAGACAGTTCTGTACGCTACCGAGAGCATAAAGACCTCAACGAATGGCTCGTTGCTCAATCCAAAATCAAAAAGAAGCTGACATTATTACCGACCACGAAGCGTGGTATCAGAAGATAGAGTTTATCTGGGAAGCAAGTTTGTGTTTTGAGTATCTCAAAACCTACTTGCTCCCACCTTTGGGAGGTGAAAATCCCGTTGGGCTCATCAAAAAAAATAAAAAATGGAACAGAAGAATAAAGGTGGACGACCCACCAAGACATTATCAGAGAAACGAAAATATCAAGTGCTTCTTCGGCTTAACATAATGGAGTACTACACCTTGTTGGGAAAAGCACGTGAAGCCTCCATTTCTCGAACAGAGTTTTTACGGCTGCTCATTACAAATGCAGAAGTAAAGAGCCGAATCAAGCCAGAGGAAATGCGACTCATCCGTACAGTTTCTGGCATGGCTAACAATCTTAACCAAATTGCCCATCGACTCAATGCTTTCGGCATCTCTGCACTCAATGAAGAATTGAATGCGTTGAAACAACTCATTCACGAACTCATGAAACGATTGAAGCCATGATTGCCAAGATTATAAAAGGAACAAATTTCAGCGGAGTTGTCAATTATATGCTTAGCAAACGCGAAGGTGAAGCCAAGGTTTTACAAGCCAATGGCGTGCGCAGTTCTTTTCCAAATGACATTGCACACGACTTCAACTTGCAAGCCTCTATGCGTCCAAGTGTACAGAAACCAGTTTGTCATACCATACTCTCATTCTCGGCACATGATTCAGAACGACTGACAGATGCAACAATGGTGAAGATTGCCAACGAATATCTCCATGAAATGGGCTATGGCGACACACAGAGCCTTATCGTAAGGCATAGTGACCGCCAGCATCCGCACATGCACATTTGTATCAATCGCATTGGCAATGATGGCAAGACCATCAGCGACCGCAATGAGAAATATCGCTCTACGAAGATTTGCCGAGAACTGACTGAGCGTTATGGTCTAACCATTGGCGAAGGAAAGCAAGAGGTAAACCGATCACGATTAAGAGGTGAGGATAAGTTGCGCTATGAAATATTCGATGCCATTAAGTCCATATTACCTCAATCTCAGACTTGGAAAGATTTTGTTGCAGAATTAGAGCAACAAGGTATTGCCACTCGTTTCAAGACGAAAGGCAATACCAATGTAGTGCAAGGAATCATCTTTGAAAAAGACGGTTGCAGTTTCAGTGGGTCAAAGATAGACCGCTCCTGTTCTTTCTCACACCTCAATGCAGAGATAGAGCGAAATATTCAGCAGGAGCAATATCATCTCTCAAAAAAGCCAATGGCACATTCGACAGATGAAAGCGGATTTGCAAGCGACTTATCCGATGCACTTGGCGAAGTCTTTACGATGCCGATGCCCAGCGGAGGCGTAGATGTGGATGAACTCCGCTTTCAAAAGAAACTTCGCAATAGAGCCAACCGCAAACGTAGAATTTAATCACCTCAAAATAACAACCGTATGAACAATGAAATAGCCCCTGTTCTCGACATCCTCGAAGAACTAAAACAAGAATGCAAAGCCATCAGTAAGGTACAGACAGAACTACGCACAGCTCTTGTTGAACAGGCTTCTAATCCAAAAGCAGATAGCATTAAAACGCAAGAAACCGTACAAATTCATCTCTCAAAAGAGACCCAAGCCAGAATCAAGGAGCATCAACTTTTTGTTTTGGCGGCACTATCTGAGTCGAGTAAGAAACTCGACCCGAAGTTTGAAGCCTTGCAACAACTCATCAAAGAGCAACAAAAGTCTGTAGAGTTTAAGAACTACTCACTTTTTGCCAGCGTACAATTAGCCGAACGTATGCTACTCTTGTTAGTCTGCGGACTGGTTATGGTCAGTTGTTGGTTCTTCGGTATGAGAGCCAACAAACTGCAAACCGCCTCCGATTACGACCTCCGTTATCGCTATCTGCGAATGCAAGGCAAAGCTACCAAAAAAGATTTTGACTACCTTGACAGCATTTTTATCACGCATCGTAATCCCAAAGCCATCCAGCAAATGCAGCAGAAGGTTATTGATTATGAACAAGCCATGCAACGGCAAGCAGAGTTGTTGTTGCAACAAGAACGTATCAAACAGGAACAAAGAGAACTAAAGAAGCATTTGGGAAAATAAGTGGCTTCC
>NZ_ADEG01000036.1 GCF_000177075.1 Hoylesella buccalis ATCC 35310 | reverse complement strand
GATGTTTCCTGCGATGGCTATATGCACTGTTTTTGTCTTACTAAGAGTTGATGACTAAGCAGAATGAGCCGGGCGTATTCTATCTATTAGATTCAAAGATGCAAAGCCTTTCTGCGTTTTGTCTGCAAAGTTAGCCCAAACAGTGCATACTTCAAAATATATTAGTTGGTTTTTCTTGGTCTCCGTTTACCTTGACTTTCTCTTTTAGGAAGAAGCTGTCAGCCCTACGTGTGAGATGTTTTTCCCTTACTATTTGATGTGTTATAATGTTTGACAAAAGGTTATTTTATTCTAATTATGTGCTTTTGTTATTCCATTCGCGCATGCAATTGAAATGAAAACCCTATATTTGTGTCATACAGAATGATTTATCAAAAACATAAAAATATGAAAGGACAAGTTTTATCTGCGGCACTCATCGCCTTCAGTATCGTCGTTTTAGGATTTGCGATTAAGGGCGGTATCGATAACTTTGTGAACAAAGACAACAAGGTAACGGTAAAAGGATTGTCAGAAAAAGAGGTTGAGGCGGACAAAGTGACATGGCCCATCTTATCAAAAGAAATTGGCAACGACCTGCCACAGCTGTATAAAAACATCGCCAACACACAGGCCATCATCAAAAATTTCTTGCTGAGCAATGGTATTTCGGAAAGCGAAATCAGCGTTAACGCACCCTCCGTGATTGACATGAATGCTAACCAATATTCCAGCAATGAGTCGCGTTATCGCTATAACATCACCTCATCGATAACCGTAACCTCGAAGAAAGTGAAGTTGGTGAGAAGCATTATCGCCAAGCAAGGTAGCTTACTAAAGGAAGGAGTGGCCATCGTGGATGGGGGATATGAGAATCCTGTGAAATACGAATATGTGTCTTTCGCGGCCATGAAGCCCAAGATGATGGAGGAAGCCATAGATAATGCAGAGAAAACAGCCCAGCAATTTGCCGAAAACAGTCGCAGCAAACTGAACAAAATAACCAGTGCTGATCAAGGACAGTTCTCCATTGAGGACCGTGATTCCAACACGCCTTACATCAAAAAAGTAAGAGTGGTGACCACCATTACCTATTCTTTGAAAGATTAGTCGCCGTTGAAGGTCGCACCAGTGGGTTGATTTTCTGCGCGCCTGCCGTTGGCTTTGTGCGTGAAAGACGAAGAAAACAACGGATGTTTCATCGTGAAGCATCCGTTGTTATCGTCAGATAGGTCTGTAAAGATGATAGACCTACCCACTTGTTTCTTGTATGTAAACGAAGAATTTTGCTTATTTGTTCTTCAGCAAGTCACGAATCTCCGTCAACAGTTTCTCTTCTGCTGTTGGTTCAGGTTTTGCGGGTTCAGGTTCTTCTTCATTCTTCTTGGTGAGTTTCATGACAGCTTTGACGAGCAAGAATATGCAGAAGGCGATAATCAGGAAATCTACTGTCTGCTGAATAAAGTTGCCATAGTTCACCGTTACGGCTTCCATGGTCTTGCCATCTTCTGAAAGTTTCTCGCCCAGTTTGATACTCAAGTCTTTAAAGTTGACACCGCCAAGCAGAAAACCAATGGGAGGCATGATGATATCATTCACGAGGGACGTAACAATTTTGCCGAAGGCACCTCCGATGATTACACCGACAGCCATGTCTACTACATTGCCACGCATGGCAAATGCTTTGAACTCATTTAAAAACTTCTTCATAATTGTCTTTTTTTATAATAATAATCGATATTTTGTCATGTAGACTTGTCATTGTTCTTTTTCGATGATTATATTCTGTAAAGTTATCGAATAACAAGGCTTTTTTATATTATTTAATACATGAATCACATGCAAATATAGAAAATAAATTGTAACTTTGCATACAAATAAAGGATAATTGTTACTTGACGTTCGTTTTTTTCGTTGTTTCATGACACGATGAGAGATTCTGTCATCAGGATGACAATCATTTCTATGATTTATAATTTAACCCTTTAATAAATAAACTAAAAGTAAAATGATTAAAATTGGTATTAACGGTTTTGGCCGTATCGGTCGTTTCGTTTTCCGTGCTTCTTTGGAAGAAGCTAATGCAAAAGACGTAGTAGTTGTAGGTATTAACGACCTTTGTCCAGTTGATTACTTGGCATACATGCTGAAATATGACACCATGCACGGTCAGTTCAACGGTACAATCGAGTATGACGTTGAGAAATCTGAGCTGATTGTAAACGGTAATAAGATTCGTGTGACTGCAGAACGCAACCCTGCTGATTTGAAGTGGGATGAGATTGGAGCAGAATATGTTGTTGAGTCTACAGGTTTGTTCTTGACCAAAGAGAAATCACAAGCTCACATCCAGGCTGGTGCCAAATATGTTGTGATGTCAGCTCCTTCTAAGGATGACACTCCAATGTTTGTTTGCGGTGTAAACCACGAGAAGTATGAGAAGGGTACACAGTTTGTTTCTAACGCATCTTGCACCACCAACTGCTTGGCTCCTATCGCTAAGGTGTTGAACGACAAGTTTGGTATTACCGATGGTTTGATGACCACTGTACACTCTACTACCGCTACACAGAAGACTGTTGATGGTCCTTCTATGAAGGATTGGCGTGGTGGACGTGCCGCTTCTGGCAACATCATTCCTTCTTCTACAGGTGCTGCTAAGGCTGTAGGTAAGGTGATTCCTGAGTTGAACGGCAAGCTGACAGGTATGTCAATGCGCGTTCCTACTTTGGATGTTTCTGTTGTTGACTTGACCGTTAACTTGGCTAAGCCAGCTTCATACGACGAGATTTGCAAGGCAATGAAGGACGCTTCTGAGGGCGAACTGAAGGGTATTCTTGGATACACCGAAGAGGCTGTTGTTTCTTCTGACTTCTTGGGCGACCCACGTACCTCTATCTTCGACGCTAAGGCAGGTATCGCTTTGACAGACACCTTCGTAAAGGTTGTATCTTGGTACGATAACGAAATTGGTTACTCACACAAGGTTGTTGAGTTGATCAAGCACATGGCAAAGGTTAATGGCTAATCAAAAATAGTCGTTTAACGATAAATAAGCCGTTCGAGATAGCTCGAACGGCTTTTTTTTAGTATATTTGTCGCGTGAAGATGTTAACAATCTTAGGTCCAACGGCCAGTGGGAAAACGGCATTTGCAGCCCATCTTGCAGCCGATATCGGTGCTGAAATCATTAGCGCCGACAGCCGACAGGTGTATCGAGGGATGGATATCGGTACAGGCAAAGACCTCTCTGACTATGTCGTTCACAAGCAAATTCCCTATCATTTGATTGACATTGTAGATGCTGGTGAGAAGTACAATCTGTTCCGGTATCAGCAAGATTTTCATGCAGCATACGAGGATATTGTTTCCAGAGGCATCATTCCCATCCTCTGTGGCGGCACTGGTCTGTACATAGAAGCCGTGTTGAAAGGTTATGCGCTGTCGCCCGTGCCCCAGAATGAGCATCTGAGGCAGCAGCTAAGCGGCAAGTCTTTGGCCGAATTGACGGACATATTGATTGATTTGAAGCATAAAAACCATTCGGTGATGCACAATCAATCTGACGTAGATACAGCGCAGCGCGCCATCAGGGCCATTGAGATTGAAACCCATCTATTGCAGCATCCCATGCCCCAACGCGCACTGCCACCCATTGACGCATGCATCATCGGACTGCGCATTGACAGGGAAGAACGCCGGAAAAAGATTACTGACAGACTGAAGCACCGTTTGGAAAATGGCATGATCGAGGAGATTCAAGGGTTATTGGCTTCAGGTATACCGCCCGAAAATCTAATCTATTACGGATTGGAATATAAGTATGTGACCGAATATGTCATTGGAAAAACTACCTATGACGAGATGTTTCAGCAACTCGAAATTGCCATCCATCAGTTTGCCAAGCGACAAATGACTTGGTTCAGGGGAATGGAACGGCGAGGGTTCGTCATCCATTGGATTGACGCGACGCTGCCCATGGAAGAAAAAATAACAAGAACGAAAGAGATATATGGCTATTGACAACAAACGGTGGGGGATTATTTACTGCCCCAAGAGCAATGCTTTAAGACCACAAAAACATTGGGAGCGCATCGAAAGAAGCCTGAAGGCCAATGGGGTGGAGTACGACTATGTGCAAAGCGAGAATTCCGCAAGCGTGAGTCGTTTGGTCAAGATGTTCATCAATTCGGGGTACAAGACGATTGTCATCGTTGGTGGTGACTCGGCTCTCAATGACACCATCAACTGCATGATGCAGGCCGACTCGCAGCTGCGTGACGAGATTTCTTTAGGACTTATCCCCAATGGACTGATGAACGACTTTGCTCATTTCTGGAATATGCGGGAAGGTGAGGAAGAACGTATTATCAAAGCGCTGAAAAAACACCGTGTCAAGAAATTGGATTTGGGTTGCATGCGGTACACTAATAAAAACGGTGAGGCGTGCAGGCGCTATTTCTTGAATTGTGTGAACATAGGCTTCATAGCAGCCATCATGAACCTGCGCCGCAAAACACGCCGCTTATTTGGGTCGCGAACCCTGTCGTTCTTTTTTTCTTTCGCCTTGTTAATCTTCCAACGACTGGATTATAAAATGCATCTCAAGATTAATACCGATATCATTAAGCGTAAGGTGATGACGGTGTGCGTGGGCAACTCGCTGGGGTATGGCCAAACGCCAAACGCCGTTCCCTACAACGGTCAGTTGGATGTTTCTTTGGTCTATCATCCCGAAATGACCCAACTTTTTGAGGGAATCTACTTGTTCTTGCGGGGTAAGTTTCTCAATCACAAGAGCGTACACCCTTATCGTACTAAAAAAGTTGAGGTGTTTACAGCAGAACATGCCATGGTGGGTATTGATGGACGACTGATGAAGACGCCGGTTGGAAAATTCACGTTGTCGATAGAACCCGAAGCCATCAATTTCTTGTTGCCCGACTAATCTCTTTTCTTATTTTTGCAGTTGTCTCCCAAGGCTTCAGCGTTTCGGTTCCAAACCCATTGAGTTTGGCCTCTAAACGCATTGACTTTGACCTCCAAACTCATTGACTTTGGGCATCAAACTCATTGAGTTTTGTTTACCAGCGTTCACTGAACTGGTTTTTGGGCGTTACATCCGTCTGCGTACCTGTATCGGTATTGGTTTTTTACGGAAATGATATTGGTGAAAACATGCTTGTGAATGATGCTGGAACCACGTTGCCTACTAACATCGACAGACAAGAGAGAAAACCACATTTGTTGCTCATCCAGAGCGAAATAAGATGAATTTTACAAATAAAGTTCGGTTTTATTTTGCTTTCAATTGAAAAATGACTAACTTTGAATCCGCCGTCAAACACGCAGAAATGTTGTTTGCTGCGGCCGTTAAATCTAGTAACAGACCAATATTATACCTTAATAGGCCTATGAGCTATCTTAAATTTGAGCGGGCTTTCATGACTAATTTGGAGGAATCTCTTCAGAGAGAATTGCTGCGTACCAATCGGTCGGGAGCCTATTCCTGTTCTACCATTGTGGATTGCAACACCCGCAAGTATCACGGCTTGTTGGTTGTTCCCGTCCCCGAACTTGACGATGATAATCATGTGTTATTGTCGTCGTTGGATGTTACGGTCATCCAGCATGGTGCAGCCTTCAACCTGGGTTTGCACAAATATCAGGGCGATCATTTCAGTCCGAATGGACACAAGTATATTCGCGAGTTCAATTGTGACAAAGTTCCTACGACCATCTATCGGGTAGGTGGAGTTATGTTGAAGAAAGAAGTGGTTTTCCAGCACTATGAAGACCGAATCTTGATATGCTATACGCTGCTGGATGCACACTCTGAAACCACTTTGCGTTTCAAACCTTTCTTGGCATTCCGTAGCGTTCGACAGTTCACGCACGAAAATGCGACGGCCAGCAGAGACTTTGTGCAAGTGGACAAGGGCATCAAGACATGTATGTACCCAGGTTATCCGGAGCTGTTCATGCAGTTCTCTAAAGACAATGAGTTTGTGTTCCAGCCCGATTGGTATCGTGGGGTGGAGTATCCTAAAGAACGTGAGCGTGGGTATGCGTCCAATGAAGATCTCTATGTGCCCGGATATTTCGAGCTGAACATCAAGAAAGGAGAGCGGGTCGTGTTCTCGGCATCTACCTCTTCCTGCGATCCGAAAGAGCTGCAACAACTCTTCGGCGAAGAAGTAGAGGCGCGTAGTCCGCGCGACAATTTCTTTCATTGTCTGGTCAACGCTGCCCATCAGTTCCACAATCGTACGTCTGAAGACGAACGGTACATCCTGGCTGGTTATCCCTGGTTTAAGTGTAGGGCGCGCGATACGTTTATCGCCCTGCCTGGATTGACCTTGTCTATCGAGGAACAAGACTATTTTGAGTTAGTGATGGCAACGGCCATGAGAGGTCTCACCGAGTTTATGGAAGGCAGGCCGTTGACCGTAAAAATATATGAGATAGAGCAACCCGACGTGTTGTTGTGGGCGGTATGGGCCATTCAGCAATACGGTAAGGAAGCTGGAATGGAACAATGTATCAGTCGGTATTATCAATTTGTGTTGAAAATCGTTGATTTCATCGAGTCTGGACGCCATCCTAATCTCAGCCTCGAGAGTAATGCACTGCTCAAGTCGAATGGCAGAGATAAGCCGGTGACATGGATGAACTCTATAGCGAATGGCAGTCCGGTTGTGCCACGTTCGGGGTACATCGTAGAGTTTAATGCGCTATGGTACAATGCGCTGAAGTATGTAGCAGCCTTGGCAGAAGAAAGCGGAGACCTAAAAACTGTAGATCATTATGAAGCTTTGGCGACAAAATGCCAGGAATCGTTTGTGAATACCTTCTATAACGAACACGGTTATCTGTTTGATTATGTTGATGATGGGCGCCCCGATTGGAGCGTTCGACCCAATATGATATTCCCTGTTGCCTTTGATTATTCACCGCTTACACAAGAGCAGAAGAAAAATGTCTTGGATGTTTGTACCCGAGAACTGCTAACCCCAAAGGGATTGCGTTCGTTGTCACCCAAAAGCAATGGTTACAACCCCATGTATGTGGGGCCGCAGACGCAGCGCGACCATGCCTATCATCAGGGAACGGCGTGGCCCTGGCTGGGTGGTTTTTATATGGAAGCGTGTCTGAAATTGTACAAACGAACGCGATTGAGTTTCATTGAGCGTCAGATGGTGGGTTATGAGGACGAGATGATGCAGCACTGCTTGGGTACGATTCCCGAGTTGTTTGATGGCAATCCGCCGTTCCATGGGCGTGGAGCCATCTCGTATGCCATGAACGTGGCAGAGGTGTTGCGCACACTGGAGTTGTTAGAAAAGTATAAATATTGAAAAGGAGGATGAACAAATGAAAGTATTGATGTTTGGATGGGAGTATCCTCCTCATATCCTCGGTGGTCTGGGTACGGCCAGTTTTGGTATCACCGAAGGACTGAAAGCGCAGGGCGACATGGACATTACCTTTTGTCTGCCAAAACCATGGGGTGACGAAGATCAGTCGAACGCCCATGTGGTTGCCATGAACAACGTGCCTATTGCCTGGCGTGACGTGGATGCTGACTATGTGAAAAGTAGGATAGGCAACATCACTGACTACCAGGAGTATTATCGATTCAGGGATCACATTTATGCTGATTTCAATTACATGAATGTTAACGACTTGGGATGTTTGGATTTTTCAGGTCGTTATCCCGACAATTTGCATGAAGAAATCAATAATTATTCTATCGTGGCAGGCGTGGTTGCTCGTTCACTTGACTTTGACATTATCCATGCACACGACTGGCTGACCTATCCTGCCGGCATCCATGCGAAGCAAGTGAGCGGGAAACCGCTATGCATTCATGTGCATGCAACCGACTTTGACCGTAGTCGGGGCAAGGTGAATCCAACCGTTTATGGCATGGAGAAAAACGGAATGGACAATGCCGACTGTATCATGTGTGTGAGTGAGCTGACCCGACAGACGGTCATTAATCAGTATCATCAGGATCCCAGAAAGTGCTTTACGGTACATAATGCGGTTTATCCACTGCGACAAGAATTACAAGATATCCCTCGCGCGGACCACCGCGGGAAAGAGAAAGTCGTCACTTTTCTAGGGCGTTTGACCATGCAGAAGGGTCCTGAATACTTTGTGGAGGCTGCCAACATGGTGCTTCATCGCACACACAATGTACGTTTTTGTATGGCAGGGTCGGGCGACATGATGGACCAGATGATTTATCTGGCGGCTCAGCGAGGCATTGCACATCGCTTCCATTTCCCCGGATTCTTACGTGGTAAACAGGTATACGAGTGTTTGAAGGCTTCTGACGTTTATGTCATGCCGTCTGTGAGCGAGCCGTTTGGCATCTCTCCGCTAGAGGCTATGCAATGTGGCACACCCTCCATCATCTCCAGACAGAGCGGATGTGCCGAAATTCTGACCAACTGTATCAAAGTTGACTATTGGGACATCCATGCCCTGGCGGATGCCATCTACTCCATTTGTCACAATGAAAGTCTGTTCACCTACCTGCAAACAGAGGGAAAGAAAGAGGTGGATCAGATTACGTGGGAGAAGGTAGGCGTTTGGATTAGAGAGCTTTACGAGCGTACAATGGGCTGGCGTTAAGTGTGATAGATATGTGTGAAATAACGAAAAACCTATAAATAACAATGAAAACAATTTGTTTATATTTCGAAATACATCAGATTAGGCATCTGAAGCGTTATCGCTTTTTTGACATTGGTACCGACCATTATTATTATGATGACTATGAAAATGAGCGGTCTATGACAGAGATTGCCAATCAATCGTACATGCCAGCCCTCAACACCCTGTTGGACATGATTAAGACGCACAATGGATATTTCAAGGTGGCCTTTTCTCTTTCAGGCGTGGCAATAGAGCAAATGGAGATTCATGCGCCGCAAGTGCTTGAAAAATTGCAAGAACTCAATGAGACAAAATGCGTGGAGTTCTTGGCTGAACCCTATTCGCACGGTCTTTCATCGCTGATTAATGAGGAATGTTTTGCGGCAGAGGTGAAGCGCCAGTGCAAGAAGATGGAAGAGTATTTTGGCCAACAACCGCGCGTTCTTCGTAATTCGTCATTGATTTACAGTGATGACATCGGACTGCAAGTTTCGCAGATGGGGTTTGATGGTATGCTGACAGAGGGCGCCAAGCAAGTGCTGGGATGGAAATCACCTCATTATGTTTATCATTGTACGTTGGCGCCAAAGCTGAAACTTTTGTTGCGTGACGTGGAGTTGAGTGACGACATTTCACTGCGTTTCAACAACCGTTCATGGGAAGGTTATCCTTTGTTTGCCGACAATTACATCAACCGAATCGCTGAACTTCCTGATAAAGAGCAGGTAATCAATATCTTCATGAATCTGTCTGCCATAGGTATGTCGCAGCCATTGGACAGCAACATTCTTGAGTTCTTGAAGGCATTGCCGTTTTGTGCGAAGCATAAAGACATCGTGTTTTCTACTCCTTATGAGATATGTTCAAAGACCCAGAGCGTTGGTGCCTTGGATGTTCCAGATACAATTAGCTGGAATGATGAGGAGAGAGATGTGAGTGCTTGGCTTGGAAACCCCATGCAGCGAGAGGCATTCAACAAGCTTTACAGTGTTGCTGATCGCGTGAGAATCGCCAATGATCCGCGAATTAATCAGGATTGGGATTATTTACAAGCCAGCAACAACTTTAGATTCATGACCACTAAATCGTCTGGAGTGGGATTGGATCGAGGCATTTACAGCAGTCCTTTCGATGCCTTTACCAATTATATGAACATCTTGGGCGACTTTATCAATCGGGTAAACACGCTTTATCCTGAAGAAATCGATAATGAAGAGCTGAATTCTCTATTGACAACCATCAGGAATCAAGGTGAAGAAATTGAGATAAAGGAGAAAGAAATCCTACGTTTGCAGACAAAAATCGAAAAGATAGAGGCGGCCAGTGATAAACTAAAGGCGAAGCTGGACGACGATACAGACAAGGAAAAAGGTACGGTTTCTGGTACAGAGGCAACGTCAATCGCCGCCAAAAACAAAGATTTACAGGCGTGATTCGTTGTCGTTTTTAGAGATTAAGATGTGAGAAATCATAGTAGTGGCATGCACTTCAAGGATTGTGCATGCCACTTTTTGGTGATAGGTCAGTAAGATTTTTATATGAGGTTTCTGCAATTGCGCCTAAAATTGTTTACTCAACGACATTTTTTTCGCACCCCTTTGTTATTTGCTCGAAAACCTTTAACTTTGTACCATAGAAGGACATGAAGATTAGAGTGGGGCATACTGTAATAATAAGCTAGCTCGTTCTTGTGCAGAATGTGTCGTTCTAGACATTACGAATCAGTATCCAGTAATATCATCAATATGCAACAGAAAATTATCATTTTAGACTTTGGTTCACAAACTACACAGCTTATTGGCCGAAGAGTGCGTGAACTGGATACCTTCTGCGAAATATTACCGTATAATAAGTTTCCTAAAGGTGACGAATCTGTCATTGGTGTCATCCTGAGTGGGTCGCCTTATTCGGTGCATGACCATGAGGCATTCAAGTGTGATTTAAGTGATTTCATAGGCAAGTATCCCGTCTTGGGCATCTGCTACGGCGCTCAATTCATCTCATTCACCAATGGTGGAAAGATAGAAAGCACGGGAACGCGCGAATATGGACGCGCTCGTTTGGAAAAGTTTGATGCAACTAATCCGCTATTTAAGGGTTTTCAACCACAGTCACAGGTGTGGATGAGCCATGGTGATACCATTACTGCCATTCCAAGTGATTGTCATGTTATTGCCAGTACGGGTGAGGTGAAGTATGCAGCGTATGCCAGTGAGAAGAATCCAACATGGGCTGTTCAGTTCCATCCCGAAGTATTTCATACCACACAAGGTACTACTTTGTTGAAAAACTTTGTGGTAGATATCTGCGGCAGCAAGCAAACATGGAGCCCTGCATCATTCATTGAGAGCACGGTTGAGAGCATTCGACAACAGGTGGGCAATGACAAGGTGATATTAGGACTGAGTGGTGGCGTAGATTCTTCTGTGTGTGCAACACTATTAAACAAGGCCATTGGTCGTAATTTGACCTGTATTTTCGTTGATCATGGCTTGTTGCGTAAGAACGAGTTCAGCAATGTCATGAAGGCTTATGAAGGTCTTGGGCTGAACGTAATAGGCGTTGATGCCAGCAAGAAGTTCTTTGCTGACTTGAAAGGGGTGACCGATCCAGAGCAAAAACGCAAGATTATCGGCCGCGACTTCGTTGAGGTGTTCAATGCAGAAGCGAAGAAAATCACCGATGCTAAGTGGTTAGCGCAGGGAACTATCTATCCTGACCGCATCGAAAGTTTGAGTATTACCGGCATGGTTATCAAGAGTCATCACAACGTGGGTGGCCTTCCAAAGGAAATGCATCTGCAACTTTGCGAGCCTCTTCAATGGCTGTTCAAGGACGAAGTGCGCCGAGTTGGGTACCAATTGGGGATGTCAGAGCATCTCATCAAGCGTCATCCTTTCCCCGGACCCGGCCTTGCAGTTCGCATTCTTGGGGATATTACTCCCGAGAAAGTTGCCATTTTACAAGAGGCGGACGATATTTATATCCGTGCATTGCATGATTGGATTTGCGACGATGGCGAGCCATTATACGATAAAGTGTGGCAGGCCGGAACCGTATTGCTGTCTACCATTCGCAGTGTGGGTGTGATGGGGGACGAACGAACCTATGAGCATCCCGTCGCATTGCGTGCCGTTACCAGCACAGATGCTATGACTGCCGACTGGGCACACTTTCCATACGAGTTCTTGGCAAAGGTGTCTAACGAGATTATCAACAAGGTAAAAGGGGTGAATAGGGTTTGTTACGATATCTCTTCGAAACCGCCTTCGACCATCGAATGGGAATGATGATTCCACATTTCCGTGCAAAATATAACAAAAAGTCCCAAAGATGAAAATCACCTTTGGGACTTTTTGTTCATGAATGTTTGTTCGTTTTTATTCGAAGCCTGCACTGATTATTTGAAAACCAGCTCATCTTTTCCAGGCTTTTTCTCGATGGTGATGGTGTCACCAGGGTGGAGTTCGCCCGATAGAATGCGTGCTGCAACGCCATCTTCAATATAGGTTTGGATGGCTCTCTTCAGTGGACGGACACCAAACTGCACGTCGTAACCTTTTGTTGCCACAAACTCTTTGGCCTTATCCGATACATGAATGTGGTATCCCATGCCTTCAATGCGTTTGAAAAGCCCCGTCAATTCGATGTTGATAATCTTCTTAATGGCATTCAAGTCAAGCTGATCGAAGATAATGATTTCGTCCAAACGATTCAAAAACTCTGGTGCGAACTGCTTGCTCAGGCTCTTTTGAATAATCGAACGGGCGTATTCCTTATCCTCATCATTCATGCTGGGACCTAAATTGTTGGCAGCATTGAAGCCAATACCACGTCCAAATTCCTTCAGTTGGCGTGTTCCTGCGTTCGAAGTCATGATGATGACGGTGTTTCTAAAGTCAACCAAGCGACCGTTTCCGTCCGTCAATCTTCCTTCATCCAACACTTGCAGTAGCGTATTGAACACGTTACCGTGCGCCTTTTCTATTTCGTCCAGCAAAACAATGGAGTAGGGATGGCGCCTAACTTTCTCGGTTAGTTGTCCTCCTTCCTCATATCCTACATATCCAGGAGGTGCTCCCACGAGCCGCGAAACATTGAAACTTTCGGTGTATTCGCTCATGTCAATCCTTATCAGCGCGTCTGTTGAACCAAACATGTGCTCTGCCAATTTCTTGGCCAGATAGGTCTTTCCTACGCCAGTGGGTCCCAAAAACATGAAAGCGCCTATGGGATGGTTCGGATCTTTCAATCCAACGCGATTCCTTTGTATGGCCTTTACCAACTTGTCGATGGCAGGATCTTGGGCAATAACTGCGTCTTTCAGTTCTTTGGCCATTCCCTTCAACCTTACGCCTTCAGCTTCTGCCATGCGTTGAACAGGCACACCAGTCATCATCGACACAACATCAGCAACCTCGTCTGCCGTGATGTTCACCCTTTCATCCATCTTGCCAGACGACCATTGCTTGTTCATGTCTTCCAACTCAATTTCCAATTCGGTTTGTTTGTCTCGATAACTGGCCGCCAATTCGAAATTCTGATTGCGTACAGCTTCTTGCTTTTTTATCTTCACCGCATCGATTTCTTTTTCCTTGTCGGTGATAGAGGAAGGCACTTCAGCATGTTGCAAAAACACTTTCGACCCCACTTCATCCATGGCATCAATGGCTTTGTCGGGGAAGAAACGGTCGGTTACATACCTTTCTGTCAACTTGACACAGGCCAACAGTGCCTCATCCGAATATTGAACATGATGATGCTGTTCGTATCTCTCCTTGATATTTTTCAGTATTTGCAGCGTTTCATCAGTGGTGGTCGGCTCAATCAGCACCTTTTGGAATCTGCGTTCCAAGGCACCATCTTTCTCTATTGAGTTGCGATATTCATCCAATGTGGTGGCACCAATACACTGAATCACGCCACGAGCTAATGCTGGTTTCATGATATTGGCGGCATCCATGCTTCCTGGTGTACTTCCCGCACCAATCAGTGTGTGAATCTCATCAATGAAAACGATGATGTCAGGATTCTGTTCCAATTCTTTCAACAGGGCACGAATACGCTCCTCAAATTGTCCCCGGTATTTCGTTCCGGCCACAATGGCTGTCATATCCAGACTTACCACTCGCTTGTTGAATAGCACGGGAGATGTCTTGTGCTTGGCAATCAGTTGTGCCAATCCCTCTACGATGGCACTTTTGCCAACGCCCGGCTCACCTATTAATATAGGATTATTCTTCTTTCGTCGTCCCAGAATCTCGATAACGCGTAGAATTTCCTTGTCCCTTCCTACCACCGGATCCAGTTTTCCCTCCCTCGCTGCTTGTGTCAAATCGGTAGAGAAGTTGTCCAGGATAGGCGTTTTGCCATTCCCTTTTCTCGACTGTGTCGCTGTAGATGGTGCGGCATTGCTTTGGTTAGAGCCCGTGTGTTGCCCTCTTGCTTCAAATTCAGCTTCCTCTTCCTCGTCTGGCAAGTCAAGTCTGCTGCTTGTTGGTTTTGCCATTCGTCGCAGATAGGTCAGTGTATCTTCGTAATTCATGTTGTTTGTTTCTAAAATTTCTTTGGCACCATTGTTGGCTTGGTCATGCAAAATGGCCAACAACAGGTGATGCACGTCCACCGTTTGCGTATGTTGAATCCTCGCTTCCAGCACGGCCAGCTTCAAAATGTTGCTGGCTCGTTCGTTCAAAACGAGTTCCGACGTGTTGATGGGTTCGTTGATTTCTTCTATTCGTACCCGGTTTTCCAATTCTGCTTTCACGGTTGGAAGATTGATGTTCAATCGTGTAAACACATTTTGAACCAGGCTATCCTTTTCTCTGAGCATCCCCAAAAGAAGATGTTCCGGCCCAACTGATCGGCTGGCCAGTCGGGTAGCTTCCTCTCTACTGAATGCCAGTACTTCGGATACTTTTGGTGAAAACTGACTAGTCATATCTCTTTTTACCTTTCTTTTCTAATTAAATACTACTGAATAGTTTGCAAAAATCGTGCCAATCTACGATTGCATCGCCATCCAATCCTGATGTCTTATTGTCTAGAGGTGCCTCGCCTCGGCATCAACCTTATTGCCGGTAGAGCCATGAAAATAGACGATTCACCCACGGTACGTATATCCTGAACCAGCGGTATTTGGTCACTGGCTTGCCTCCGAACCTGAGGATGAACTCTCTGAACTGACTCTTCTTAAATGGTAAGCCAGCGTAGAGGAAGTAGAAGTGCTCGCAATGATTGTCGTATGCATATTTGATGGCATTCCAAACCGTGATCGTGTCGGGGTGCAGGGGATAGAAAGTCTTGCGCTTGGACGCCAGGTACCACAGATAAGCGTTTCCTTGTGAAAGGATAATGGTGCATCCGCCAATCAGCTTGTTTTTATACTGTGTGATGAATGTCTTGGTGTGTTGATTTTGATACAACTTCGTAAACATCTCTTCAGAAGGGATGAATCTCTTGATTTTGCTTCTGAAGTGGTTTTTCAAGTGATTGTAAAACAGTTGGAGTTCTTCTGTGGTAGCCACCTCACTCGTTGTCACTCCGGCAGATTCAGCGTGTGCGATACGTTTCAAGGTCTTCTTGCTCAACCGGTTTTCTGGCGGCATACTGTGCAGCGAGTTATGAATCTCTTGCCAGTTCATGGGGAAGTACTTGTTCTGTCTGAAGTGTTGATAGCCAAACATCTTCTGGCTCAAGGCACTGAACTCTGTGTATAGCGCGAGTTTGCGCCTAAAAAAGCGGTTGATTTCATACAGCATCAGCCCAAACACTTGTTCCTTGTTCTCACAACTGTCCTCATATTCTCCCTCTCCGTAAACTCGCCCTTGCTTATATATAAAAGGTGGAATCCAGGTGCCATGCCATCTCAATAGGGCTAACATGTGAGCCACACACTTGCCTGTTTGGTCTTGTGCGACAACCATGTAAGGCGTTTGACCGGATGTACGCTCGGCTATCCGGAACAGCTCCGTGCTGTGAAAAAAGTTGTTGCAGGTCATCGGTGGCAACTCAGAGCTCTTGGAAATGATACTCACCTTGATGTTGTCCATAGGACAAAAATACGAAATGTTTTCTGAAAAAAACAATGTTTCGGTGAATTTGATTAACTTTGTCCCACAGATTTTTAACTATTCTGATGATTAAACCATACAAAATCATTCTGGCTTCACATTCTCCACGGCGTCAAGAGTTGCTGCGGGGCCTTGATGTGAGCTTTGAGGTTAAGGTGAAAGAAGGCATTCCCGAGGATTATCCAGCCGATTTAGACACGGTCGAGATACCCAAGTTTATCGCACAAAAAAAGGCCGCTGCCTACGAAATGGCGCAAGACGAGCTGTTGATTACAGCCGATACGGTGGTCGTGTTGGGCCGACATGTCATGGGTAAGCCTGCGGATGCCGACCATGCCCGACGCATGTTAAGAGAGTTGAGTGGCAAGACGCATCAAGTGGTAACGGGCGTTTGTCTGAAAACGACATTGGAGCAGCGTGCCTTTTCGGTGGTGACAAACGTGACGTTTAAAGAACTTTCGGATGCTGAGATAGATTACTACATCGAGAAATACCAGCCTTTCGACAAAGCAGGTGCATACGGTATACAAGAGTGGATTGGCTATATTGGTGTAACCAAGCTCGAAGGTAGTTACTTCAATGTCATGGGATTGCCCGTTCAGCGCATTTATGAAGAGTTGAATAAAATGAAGTAACCCTCTTCAATACAACGCTTTAAGATCTTGATGATTTGAAAATAAAAAGGCAATTGCAAGTGTGTTTGTCACCTTTCTGCATCATGCGTTCTTTCCATTCATGCAAAGTGGTTTTTCAATAGCATTGAGTTTGGTGCTTAAAGTCATTGAGTTTGGTGTCCAAAGTGATAGAGATTGGACGCCAAACTCAATGCTATTAAAATCGATGAGCAGATTGATAGAAAAATAAAACGAAAAACAGTGTTGCTCTTCGTTTTAGCTTCCCATTTACAAGTCACTTTCACTTACATCGAAAGTGTTGATGCTCATGTCGCCTTTTTCAATTCCCATCTTCAACCATTTCATGCGCTGTGCACTGGTTCCGTGGGTGAACAACTCTGGCTGACTGTATCCCTGTGCCTTTTCTTGCAGGTAATTGTCACCTATTTTTTCGGCACAATTGATGGCCTCTTCAATGTCGCCATCTTCTAGTGAATTGTATTCCGCATCATCATAATGGGCCCACACGCCGGCGTAATAGTCGGCCAAAAGCTCCAAGCGCACACTCACCTTGTTGGCTTCAGCCTTGCTCATGCGGCTCATCATGCTATGTCCTTCTGACAAGATGCCCAGCAAATGCTCCACATGGTGGCCCACCTCATGCGCGATGACGTAGGCGTAGGCAAAGTCGCCACTGGCTCCCAATTGGCGTTTCATGGTGGTGAAGAACGAAAGGTCAAGGTACAGCTTCTGGTCGCCCGAACAATAAAACGGCCCTACTGCCGATGTCGCCGAGCCACAGGCACTCTGTACGCCACCCGTATACAACACCAGCGTAGGTGGAGTGTACTTGCGTCCCATCTGCTGAAATACCTTTGTCCATACGTCTTCCGTGCCTGCGAGTATCTGTCTGGAAAACTTTGCCAGTTCTTCCTCTTCTGCCGTGAATTCCCGTTGTTGCGGGGCACGTTCTTCTTGCAAGCCGTTCAGTGCGCCTTGCTGGATGACGTTTCCTATCACGTCACCGAGGTTTCCGCCCGACATAAATGTCATCAGGGCAATGACAACAATGGCTCCTAAGCCTCCGATGCCAGCCTTTGCGCCTCGTCCCATGCGCCGGCGGTCTTCTACATTGTTGCTTTCTCTTCGTCCGTTTAATCTCATTTTGTATGTTGTTTTATGGTTGACTTATTGAATTGAATGACTGACAAATTTAATCATTTATTTGATAACTCCGTCGAAATTGCTCAGGAATGATGTTCCGCTGCGGTAAAATCACCTGTTTTTGCATGATGAGGTCGGTTGAAATACGGCCGCACGCAGCCGAAGTGGGTGTGTTATTTTAGGTTTGCCGCACCCCGATTTATCGGTGTACGGCTCTGCTAACTTCTCGATGTTGGAGGTACGTTACGGTCACAAAGCTGGCGATAAGCACAATAGGTGCATCGTTTCAGTTCGCTGGTGGGTGCGAAGGGGATGGATGGATTGTAGATTTCGCTCAGCAATTGTTGTAGATTTTCCTTGAATTTCGCATCATGCTCCCCAATGTCCAACACCTTTTCCTTCTCTAAAAGTAGTGTCGGATCGTAGTCTTCGCCAGCGGTTTGTTGGATGAAGAGCAGTGCCGGACTTACTGGTAGCTGCGAAGGATTGAGCTGGGGATGGTGCTTGACGATGGAAGCGTATAAGAAAGTTTGTAGATAATAATCCTTGTGCTTCTCTGAAAGCTTTTCATCGGTAAAGATGTCATCCACGTCAACGGGCGTCGATGTCATGGATTTGCCTGTTTTGTAGTCTATGACCCGTATGCGATGCGTGCCGTCGGGATTGACAATCTCGTCCAATCGGTCGATGTAACCACCGATGGACAATGAGTGGGAGCCTTGCGCTGTCTCGAAAGTAATTGTCGAACTGACCTTCTCCTCCAGTGACTTGATGACGAAGGGTGCCAGCTTTTCATCAATTTGCAGCAAGCGGTTGAGGTAGTCGATGATGACCCTTCGGTTGATGAGTTGTAGACCATTGTATTCGGGTCGGTAGCCCTTGTTGCTTACATTGAACAATTCTTCGTTAAAAGCCTGGTCTACAAACTGTTCAATGCGCTTTCCTTTCGTTCGCAGGTCATGTATATCACTGGCTTGTATGCGTTGGTTTTTCTCCTTCAGGTGGGTATAAATCAGTTCTGCGCTGCGGTGAAAAATGTTGCCGAACATGCGATTGTCGACAGCATCCTCTGCCTCTGGCTCCTTCAATCTCGCGAGGATGTTGTAGTAAAATTGCAACGGGCATCGCAGATAGCGGTTGATGGCGGTGGGAGAGAGCTGCTCCAGCTGGTTCAAAGCCTGCATCACCTGTTCGTTTTTCTCAATCACTTCCGGCCCATGTGTCTCCATGCTTTGCCCGCACAGCATGGAGTATCGTTGGATGGGGTGCCCACTTTCTACCATCATCTGCAACATGAACCTGCTCATTTCGCCCGTATGGCTAATCTCGGTTGAATTGTTATAGGTCAGCGTCACGTCGCTGGCTCGCTGTATCAAGCGGTGAAAATGGTAGGCATAGATGGCCACTTTGTGCTTCACCGTGGTGAGTCCGTAGGCTTCACGCAAGGTGTGAGGGATGAAAGACGTGTCGCTCACCCCTTTTGGCATGTTGCCTTCGTTGCACGACAGCACAAGCAGGTGGTCGAAATCGAGGTTGCGCGTTTCCAACACGCCCATCACCTGGATGCCTTCAGCGGGCTCGCCATGGAACGGGATGCTGGTGGCTTGTATGAGTTGGGCCATGAGTCGTTCGAAGGTAGTGAGGTTGATGGTGAGGTCGCCAGCTGCAATCAGGTCTGACAGTCGGTTGATTAAGGTGTACATTCTGAACACCGATTCCTGGAAAAAAGCGTCTTCGTTGTCTCTTCCTTGCTGTCCTATCCGTTTAAGGACATTGAGTATCCATGTTGTTAGCAAGCTGTTGGTTGGGTCGTCATCAATGTCTGTGAACAAAAGCGACAGACCGTCGTCCATGGAAAGCTCGCTGCGGGTTGGAAAGTAATGCTTCTCGGTATCGAGATGTGTCAGCAATGTTTGGTGATTCTCTGAAATATACTGGGCATACGGATGCCTTAGCGCGCGCTTGACGGCTGCCAGTCGGTACTTGTCTGTGTTGAGGATGTGGCCGGAGGTTTGCAGCATCAGCAGGACGTTGATGAGTGATGCCACCGGCGATTGCGCCAACGGATAGCCCGTGGTGATGTTGATTTTTCCCGCTTCTGGTGGGATGCAGTGGATCACCGTTTGCAAGAGCTGCTCGTCGCACATCACGATGGCGGTGTTCTTGCCAGCTTCGATACGCCCCTTTTCACGAAGCCAAGTGGTGATGTAGCGGGCTTGCATGTTCTCTGTGGGAGCCGATAGGTAGGTGATGTCTTTCGGTTTCGTGAACTGTTTGTACAACTCGTCCGACTGGTTGTCAAGCTCATTCGGGAACACATCCAGGTATTGACGGATGAAATGGCCGGCCTCTTGCTTGCCATCTGCCAGGTAATAGCGGTCGAAGTCCCAATAAAACAAGGCCTTACCCGTGTCTTTCAGTCGTTTGAAGAGGGCTTGTTCTACTTTTTGCAGCACGTTGAAGCCCACGAAGACATATTGGTCGTATTCAAATTCGATGTCCTCATTCTGTGCCACTTGTCGATAGAGAGCGCCTTCGTAGGCGATTCCCTGGTCTGACAGGCGCTGGTTGAAATCGTGATAGATATCCTTGAAATGGCTCCACAGATTGAGAAAGCGACGCTTGAGTTCGGTATCGTGATCTTCATCAAAGTTCTTAAAAAACGCTTGGAGTATCTTTTTTTGTTCCTCAGACAGGTAAGAAACGTCATCAAACTCGTGTATGTCTCGAAGATTGGCAAACACCTTGTCGGCATCAACCATGTTCTTGTCAATGTCATCAAAGTCGGATAGCAACAGTTGCCCCCATCCATAGAACTTGTCAAGCGTTTCATCGCTTCCGGTACATGCATTGAATGATTTGTGCAAGTCACAGATTAATTTGATGGAATCGCCGACGGTGAAGGGAGAATGCCGACGAAATAAGTCGCTGATGGTGATGTAGGACGGACTCCAGATGGGGCGGTCTGACAGGCATGCCAGCTGTTCGTTCATGAACAGCGACGCGCGCTTATTGGGAAAAACCACTGCCACGCGGGATAAATCCTGCCCGAACTTGGCAATCAAGTCTTGGGCTACATATTTTAAAAAGCTGTTTTTCATATCACTTCTTCAATCTTGTTGCTATAAACATACCACAGATATCCTGTCACATGGGCATGACCCATCTGGGTTAACAGTTGCATGTATTGCTTGACTTGATCGATGTGTTGGGGCTTCGGCTTGCCAAACTTGAAGTCAACTACAATCATCTGTTGTCCGTCGGTCATCACCCTGTCCGGGCGATGGGTCATCACTTCTCCCGTCGTGGGATTGACATGCAAGATGCTACATTCGTTAAATAGTTTCCATTTGCCAGAGAACCAGCTCGCAACCTTAGGATGATTGAGCCGCTTGTTCAACATCTCTTGCAGTTTTTCTCGGGTCACAACGTCATCGTATAATACGCCATCAAATTCTAATTGCTTCAAAACTGCCTCCGCATCGTCAGCGGTTTTGATTTGAGAAAACAGCTGATGGAGGATGTTTCCCAGTTGGATGTAGCTGGATTGTCTATCATCTTGCTCCTCATCTTGGCTGACAAACTCTTTGCTTTGGTTGCTTTGTCTGAATTCAACCATGTTGTCAAAACTCTCTATGCCTATCTTCAACGTCTTGACAGGCAGCTGAAAGATGTTTTCTGAAGCCCTCTTTGTTTCGTCTTTAGGCGTGGACAGGGTTCCAAACTCCAGGCTGATGGTGTCGTTCTTGTTATCCATATCGCCCGTGAGAATGCTTCCCGACAGTGCTTGTTGCATCTCTTCCACACTTTCTTCAATTACCTTTGATCGCCTACCAGCACTCTTTCGCTGGCCAAGGATGAAGAGACTCTTGCCTGCTCTGGTCAAGGCGACGTAGAGAAGGTTGAGGTTGTCAACCATGTTTTGCAGATGTTCGTGCTGATAATCGGGCTCAAAGAAAGTGTTTGTCATGCTTTTCTCCGAGAAATCTATCGGTATGAGCGGCAGTTGACAGAAGGGTTCAGCATCCGTTCTGCACCATAATGTGTACCTTTTTTCCAGCTGCCAATCACAGAAAGGAATAATGACATGGTCGAATTCCAGTCCCTTACTCTTATGAATGGTCAGTATCCTGATTCCATCAAAGCCGTCACTTTGAATGGTTTTGTCATGCAATGTCTCGTGCCACTGCTCCAGAAAGTTGTCCAATCCAGTGATGTTGTCAGTCAAATATTGATTCAGCAGGTCATAAAACTCACAGATGTATGCACTTTGATCCTTGAGCGTGTCGAGCTGAAAGATGGCAAACAAACGTTCAACCAAATCGATTGGTGGTAACGTCAGCAATGAATCGGCCTGTTGTGTGAATTCTTTTGGAAGCCAATCCGTAACATCTTTCCATTGAATGAATAAGTCATTGTCGTCCAATTGGTTGTTAAGTATTCGCTTTTGATATACTTTTGATAGATTGGCCAAGGCGATTTTGTCCTCTGGATGCATGAGACAATGCAGGGCATCTATCAACAGATTGACCGCAATGGATGAGTCCAACCGGAAAGCTTCGTCAGATACCAGACGTATTTCCGGCATGGTTTCCATCAGTGAGTCAGCGATGGTTGGTATCTCTTTGTTGTTACGAACCAGGATGGCGATGTCTTTTTGCCGCACTCCTTGTTCCATCAGCGTGGAGATGGTCTGTGCGATTTCGGTCACCATCAGGTTATCATAGTCTTCTTTTGGAAAGAGTTTGATGTTGGCAAAGCCTGTCCTGGTCTTCTCATCAGGTGCTTTTTGGCACACGTCCTCGTACGCTTTCTTCACTTGCTCTGCTTCTTCAGGGTTGTCTGTGGCCAGTGCTTCATACTCTTTTCGTGCGACAATCGAGAAGAATGTGTTGTTGAAATCAATAATGTTCTTCTCCGATCGGCGGTTCACGTCAAGTTTTAGGGTTTCGAGTAGATGACCTTGTGATGGAAATTCCTGCTCAATGTTGTTTAACAGTCGCCAATCACCAGAGCGGAACCGATAGATGCTTTGTTTGACATCGCCCACGATGAGCCCCGTACCGTCGGCATGACTGATGACTTCTTTCAATAGAATTTTGAAGTTTTGCCATTGGATGGTGCTGGTATCTTGGAACTCATCAATCATGATGTGTTTGAGTTGTGTGCCTATCTTTTCAAAGATAAAGGGCGAGTCGCTGTCCTCTATAAGCTTGTTGAGCAACAGTTGTGTGTCGCTGAGCAAGAAGCTGTTAGAGTCGGCGTTTAGCTCTCTTACCTTATTCTCAATGCTCCCGAGCAGTCTTAGCTGGTTGAGATGTCGCAAAATGAGTGTTGCTGTGCGGAAAGGAACAAGTAGTTGTCTTCGTCTTTGCTCTGTGGTATTCAGCAAGTTGGTGAGCTCTGTAGCCAGCATCATCAACCCCTCATCTTTTTGTTTGGTCTTTGTCAACCATTCTTCCGGTGCCTCCGCAGCTTTTTGCGCCGTGGCGTTGAACAGCTTGTCGTCGTCATATTTACCCGAACCGAGCTTGATGAAATAGCCTGCGGGTCCCATTTTCCCTCTCTTTAAATCATCAATAGAAGCCTGATGTCGGTTGAGTGTTTCGTTGAAGGCTTCCCCCATTTTACTGAATTCTGCTGATGCTCGATCTCGGATGTTTCTCAATTGTTTGGTATATTGCACAAAGAAGTTGTCTTGACTCAGTACGTTCTCCAGTTCATCGCGGTGCGCTTTATACACATCCTTAAAGATGTTCGAGCCAAAATCCTTGATTTCTCCAATAACATTCCATGACTTGTCGTCAGAGATGTTTTGTCGGATGTATTCGTATATCCATCTCAAGAGTTTGTCGTTTGGCTGCAATTCTTCAATCAACTCATCTACTGCCTTCTCTTTCACTTGCTTATCTCTCAGCTCAATTCTTAGGTTTGCTGTGAGATCAAGTTCTCTCGCCAGGTTTCTCAACACGCTTTGAAAGAAAGCATCGATGGTTTCTACCCTGAAATAGTTGTAATTATGCAGCAACTGTCCCAAAGCCTTTTGCGCCCGTTCACGGATTTTAACACAGGGAAAGGGGATGGATTCTTGTATCTTGTGTAAATAACTATCAGAGTCGGGCAAACCATGAGCGATGCCATACAGCTGGCTCAGGATGCGCATCTTCATTTCTTCCGTCGCCTTGTTGGTAAAGGTGACAGCCAAAATAGAACGATAGGCGTCGGGGTTCTCAATGACACGCTTCATATACTCTGTGGCCAGTGTGAAGGTTTTGCCGCTTCCCGCACTTGCTTTATACACCGTGAGCGATGGTTGTTGTTCAGATGAGTTGTTCGTTGCAGTCATATTCCGAGTTTTACCATTGTCTGAATAGTTCAAAACCAAACTTGAATCCGAAGTTCCTGTACTTGCCATTGATGGTCGATACAAATGCTCCAACAGAGGCCAGACGCGTCTTGAAAGCATAACCCAGTTCGATATAAGGATGGGCCTGCTTTGCGTGTAAAGCACTGAAATATAGTCTTTCTCGCTCTATGAAATGTCCCGCGAGTGGCACCCAGGCAAGTATTAAGAAAGGTGACTCGTATGTGAAGTTGGCTCTCGCATAATAATGAGATGAATTATACAGGTCTGAATCCAGCAGTTCAAATTCGCCTGACCAATCGTCTATCCATCCATCGGGGAGGAACGTCTGTCTGAAGTTCTCAAAATCCACAAAGTAATCATTGTTGGAGCGATGGGTATAAAAACCGCCTCCCAAGCGCATGGACAAGCTCTGCACGTTCCACAAGGGCAGGATGTACTGACCGTCAAATTCCCAACGCGTGTACGGCACGTTGGTGTTCGCCAACTTATTGAGGCTTTGTTCGTAGCTGGCGGTCAGGGTAGGACCCGCATATCCCCAGGGTCTATATTGCACTTGTAACTTTGGGGCGAGAGAAGAATACACCCTAGGCTTGTTGATGAGGACGAATCCCTCTTTGTGTACGGCGGAACGGTGGTGGAGAATCAGTCCGGCTTGGAAACCAATGTGCTTGGTTAGGTCATAATTGGTAAAACAATCCCAGTAAGTATCTTTGAACTCATCCAATTGCATGCCCTCCCAAATGGGATTGTTGTCGGTGGCCAAGTTCAGCTCGTTAACCAGTCTTCTGTTTTTGATACGGCGACCACCGGATAGGGTAGTTTTCAGGTATGCGTTGTGTTGTTTGTCAAAATAATAGATGAGTGGCGTCCAAAAATAAAACTGTTTGAGTTTGAAAGAATAGCCGGCCTTGAACTGAAGCCAAAGGTCACTGTTGTTCGTAAACTTGTATCCGCCACGAATATTAAACTTATAATAAAATCCTTGGTTGTTGCTGTATCCCATGAAGAGCGGGTTCAAGATGGGGTTGATTCTAAAGTATCCTTGTTGGTCTGGCCCGAATTTTTGGTTGATATGCGTCAGCACATTTTCCCCAATCATGTCCCACAAAATGGTTTTCAGTTTCATTCGTTTGCTGGTTGGCGAAAGACTGTCAATCTTTGTCGTGTCCTTCTCCGCAGCTTCTCTTGCCTTCACTATCCTGCCGTAGATTAGTTTCTCGTACGAAGTGAGCGGCTCTGGTCTCAACTGTTTCATCTTGTTCATATCATGGTCGTCCTCCATGTGGTCGTCAACAGGTTTGGGCAGATTGTAAGCCATGGTGTAATGAGCTTTGATGTCATTGCCCAGAAACAGGAAACGAGCATCCAAGTTGCATTTCTCCGGGCGTATAGCTTGCATGATACCGCTACCCATTTTGATGAAAAGCCTGAATTGTATCATGTCGTATTCACCCGCCAGCCTCACTTGTATGATGCGGCCGTCATGGGGCGTTACGATGGCCACCCCGTTAACCAGCAGCGTGTTTTTCAGCTTGGGCTTGAACCTCAGTCGGATAACACTGTCAGATTCCTGCTCTAAGCTGTATTTGTAATATATTTTATTCTGCTTGTTGAAGGGTGAAAGAATGTTTTCGCCAATCATGGTCACGTCGTATATGTTGGGCGTGAGATAGCTCATCAAGGTTGGCATGGCAACGTGTCGGCGGGGAATGGTGGACAGTGACAGCAGCTTTTTTGTAGTAAAGTCGCCAGAAGGCAGTAACGACACTTCGTTGAAACTTTCCTGTACATATTCCCGTCTGCCGCCATGGGCCACCGCATACATGGTAGGTACGGCCATGAGGAACACATTGCGCTTGTTCACACGCAACGAAGACTTGATGTAAGCATAGCTGGTGGTGTCGGCAACTCGCCTGATTTCGATATTTTGCGGGTAGCTGAAAACGCGGTGCAACAAAGTGTCGAGTTTACTTTTTGCAGACCATACTTCCTGTGGCAATGCGAGGCAGGGAAGTATTAACATCACTACTTTCAACAATGCTGTTCTCACCAAGGACAAAGGTACGATAACCTTGACAAAAAAACGAACAATTAGTTAATTTCTTATCGGTATTTTTTATTCATCTGCGGATGGAAAAAATTCCATACGAGTGATGGCAAATGGCAGAAGGTACCCTGCAATTTGCGCTCGAGCAGGATAATCCATAGTTGGCTCCTTGGCCGTTTTCATTATTTATCTCTCCCCATAATTTCTGACAACTCAAAAAACTTTGACGCACAATGGTATTGTGAAAATTGTCCTAAAAAATGACAATAAATTTGCTGTTGCAAAAGGTTGAAATAGAAAAAATTGATAGGTATTCGGGATGCATAGAAGGGGTAAAAAACCAAGTTTTACATCCTTAAGTTGTAAAAGCATGGAGTTTTTCTTGTAAAGTGTATGAGTTTGCTCTTTAATAAGCATGCGTTTGGTGCGTAAATGGTATCATATAAAAGCGTTAAAACGCCATTTTAGCTATTAAAACGAGCGATAAGTCACGTTGAAAATCACTATGAAAATCGTAAAATACTGACAACTAAAGCATTGCGTTTTTCGCTCATTTTTGCGATATTTTCATCTTTGGACGTCTTCATGGAAAATACGCGAAGCACAGAGCACCTTTTGTTAAGAAAAATTCATCAAATCCATTATCGCACATCATCATCCCCTTGTGAAGCATGAAGGCCAAAAGTTCTTAAAATATTGAAATATAGTGGTAAAATAAATATAAAATGGTGGGCAACTTTCGCTTCTGTGTCATTATTGTTGTATTTTTGCGTTCAGTTTAAAAATTGAATAACAACACAATTATGGCAGAAGCTATTGATATTCGTGAGTTAAACATGCGGATAGAACAACAGAGCGGTTTTGTGACCGACCTTGTTCGAGGTATGGATCAAGTCATCATCGGTCAGAAACATTTGGTTGATTCTTTATTGATTTCCTTGCTCAGCGATGGACACATCTTGTTGGAAGGTGTTCCTGGATTGGCCAAGACACTGGCCATCAAAACGCTGGCCCAATTGATAGAAGCAGACTACAGTCGAATTCAGTTTACCCCCGACTTGTTGCCTGCCGACGTGATTGGTACCCTGATTTATTCGCAGAAGGAAGAGAAGTTTCAAGTGAAAAAGGGTCCGGTGTTCGCCAACTTCGTCTTGGCAGATGAGATTAACCGAGCACCAGCAAAGGTGCAGAGTGCCTTGCTGGAAGCCATGCAGGAACACCAGGTGACTATCGGTGAAAACACCTTTAAGTTACCTAATCCGTTCTTGGTGATGGCCACGCAAAACCCCATTGAACAAGAAGGTACTTATGAACTCCCCGAGGCTCAGGTAGACCGTTTCATGCTGAAGGTGGTCATTGATTATCCTACCTTGGAAGAGGAGAAACTCATCATCCGTGAAAACCTTCAAGGTGCCATGCCGCAGGTCACGCCCGTGACCACTGCGGAGGAAATTCTCAAGGCTCGTACCATTGTCAACGAAGTGTATATCGACGAAAAAATTGAACAGTACATCGCTGACATTGTTTTTGCTACTCGATATCCCGAACGCTATCAGCTGCCCGAACTGAAAGACATGATTACGTTCGGCGGTTCGCCGCGTGCCTCCATCAACCTGGCCAAGGCAGCTCGCGCATACGCCTTCATCAAACATCGCGGATACGTTGTTCCTGAAGATGTGAGAGCGGTGGCACACGACGTGCTGCGTCATCGCATCGGATTGTCGTACGAGGCTGAAGCCAGCAACATGACATCAGAGGAAATCGTGTCGAAAATCATCAACAAGATAGAAGTGCCCTAAAGCGGGACGAGGAACAACTTGCACAGACAGTCGCGTCTGATGAGAAACAACCCTGAAGGGCATGGTTCTACTGGATGAAGAATATGGATACAAGTGAAATTTTAAAAAAGGTAAGGAAAATTGAGATTAAGACTCGCGGACTGAGTCAGAATATCTTTGCAGGGCAGTATCATACTGCCTTCAAAGGGCATGGTATGGCTTTCTCGGAAGTGAGAGAATACCAGTTTGGTGATGATGTCCGTGATATTGATTGGAATGTCACCGCCCGCTTTAACCGTCCCTACATCAAGGTGTTTGAAGAGGAACGCGAGCTCACGGTGATGCTGCTCATCGACGTCTCCGGCTCTTTGGATTTTGGAACTAAGAAGCAAACCAAAAGAGAGATGGCCACTGAGATTGCAGCCACTCTTGCCTTCAGCGCCATACAGAACAATGACAAGATTGGTGTTATCTTCTTTTCAGACAGAATAGAGAAATATATCCCGCCCAAGAAAGGACGCAAACATATTCTGTACATCATACGCGAGATGTTGGATTTTGATCCAGAGAGCAAGAAAACAGATGTTGCCATGGCCATAGAATACCTCACGCGAATGATGAAACGACGCTGCACGGCCTGCGTGTTAAGCGACTTCTACATCCGGCACGATGCCAAAGAATACGATCGTTTTGAGCATGCCATGAACATTGCAAACCATAAACACGACATGGTTGCCGTGCAAATATACGACCCACGTGCCAAAAACCTGCCAAACATTGGCCTGATGAAAATATGTGACGCAGAGACGGGGCATGAGATGATAATAGACACCTCGTCGGCCAAACTGCGCCGCGCCCATACGGCTTATTGGATGGAACGCAATGCCCAACTTAAGCAAACGTTTGCCAAAAGTGGGGTAGACTGGACGAGTGTGGCAACGGACGAAGACTATGTGAAGGCCATGATGCGACTATTTGCACAGCGTGGCGTTTAACAAGCTTGTCCGTGGTGGGCGAACCATCTATCTGGTGTGTAAATACCTTATGCGAATGAATGTAAACATAAAATATATCGTTGGTATCTTGCTTTGCCTTTTGTGCAAAACAAGCTTGTCTGCCCAAACGGCCGTCGAACAAAAGATTGATTCGGTTGGCATCTTCATTGGGCAGCAGGCTCACATGACCATTGACGTGACGGCTCATGAGCGTGCCAAGATTCAATTTCCATCCCTCAAACCCTCGCAATATTTAGTTCCGGGAGTAGAAATCATAGATGTTTCGGATGCCGATACAACGGCATTGGACAATCACTTTGTGAAGGTGTCTAAGAAATATACCATCACCTCGTTCGATGAAAAATTGTATGCCATTCCCGGGCAGAAAGTAAAGATTGATGGAAAGGAATATGTGGGTGGTACCTTGGCGTTGAAGGTGGTTACCATGGATGTGGACACGCTGCATCCTAACCAGTTTTTCCCACCAAAGGACGTGCAGGATAATCCTTTCCTGTGGAGCGAATGGAGTCCTATCTTTTGGATGAGCGTCCTCATGTTAGTACTCTGTATCATAGGATTTTATCTATACCTCAGACTCAAGAACAACAAGCCTATCATCACCCGAATTAAAATCGTCAAGAAGATACCTCCTCACCAGAAAGCCCTTACGGCTATCGAGAAGCTGAAAGTGGAGAAGATGACTACCTCAACCGATCAGAAGACTTACTATACCGAGCTGACTGACACGTTGAGAAAGTACATCGAGGAACGTTTTGGCTTCAACGCCATGGAGATGACCACTACCGAAATCATCTACCATTTGCAGCAGAACGGTGACCGTAAGATGATGGACGAGCTGAAGGGACTGTTCGAAACGGCCGATTTGGTGAAATTCGCCAAGCACGAAGCACTCATCAACGAAAATGACATGAACCTTGTCAATGCCATCAATTTCATTGATCAGACAAAGATAGAGGGCCAGCCTACCGAAGAACGCATCGTTCCTAAACTTGATGAGAGTGACAGGCGTAAGCAAAAAAACAGAATGACAATCAAGACCCTACTCGCGGTCATAGGCATTGGTGTGCTGGGCTTGCTAGTTTATGTCATCTATCATGTTTATCTCCTGGTGATATAATTGGGAGCGGATGTGATGTCATTAAAATGAATGAAACGTGGAATTTGTAAATAGAGAATATTTCCTACTGCTGTTGCTGCTCATTCCCTATGTGGTATGGTACTTCCTTTATCGCAAGAAGAGTGAGCCAACCATGCGAATGAGCGATACGCATGCTTATCTGTTCGCACCTAAGAGCTGGCGAATGCGGCTGATTCATCTGCCTATGGTGCTTCGGTGCCTCACCTTCATCCTGGTGGTGTGCGTGCTGGCTCGGCCACAAACGCGCAACTCTTGGGATCAGAGGTCTGTCGAGGGCATTGACATCATGTTGGCTATGGACGTTTCTACGTCTATGTTGGCAGAGGACTTGAGGCCCAATAGATTGGAAGCGGCCAAGAATGTTGCTGCCGAATTTATTTCAGGCAGGCCCAATGACAACATCGGATTGACGATATTTGCTGGTGAATCGTTCACCCAATGTCCTATGACCACCGATCACGCCTCGCTCTTGAACCTGTTGCGAAACGTTCGTACAGACATCGCTGCGCGTGGATTGATTTCTGATGGTACGGCCGTAGGGATGGGATTGGCCAACGCTGTTTCGCGTTTGAAAGACTCCAAGGCCAAGAGTAAGGTGGTGATTCTCATCACCGATGGCAGCAACAACATGGGTGACATCTCGCCGATGACCAGTGCCCAGATTGCCCAGAGCTTGGGCATCAGGGTGTATACCATTGGCGTAGGAACCAACAAGGTGGCTCCTTATCCCATGAATGTGGGAGGGACGACACAATATGTGAACATTCCGGTGGAGATAGACTCAAAGACCTTGAGTGACATCGCCGCTGTGACGGAAGGCAACTTTTACAGAGCAACCAATAACAAAGAATTGAAACAGATTTACAACGATATAGACAAGTTGGAGAAAACAAAGATGGAAGTCAAGAAATTCTCCAAGCGATATGAAGCCTTTCAGCCGTTTGCTTTAGCAGCTATCATCAGCTTGCTGTTGGAACTGCTGCTGAGAAATACGGTTTTACGTCGTATTCCTTAAAGGTTTTACTGTGCAACTCGTCAAACTTGTTCGCGTGAAAAACGTACGACGGCTGTATAAGCTGTATAATATGTTGAATACGGAAAGTATATGGTAAGATTTGAAGACCCGATATATCTTTGGCTATTAGTCCTGATTCCACTATTGGCATTGGTTCGTTTTATGGGCTATCGCCGAAGAAGACAGAAATTAAAGAAGTTTGGTGACCCCGAACTCTTGAAGTTGCAGATGGCCGATACCTCGAAGTATCGTCCGTCTGTCAAGTTCTGGTTGTTGCAGGCTGCACTGGCTTTGCTTATCATCATGTTTGCCCGGCCACAGATGGGGTCGAAGATATCCAACGAGAAACGCAGAGGTATAGAAACCATCATCGCCTTGGATATATCAAACTCCATGATGGCAGAAGACGTGGTTCCGTCGAGATTGGCCAAGAGTAAGCTGATGGTAGAAAACTTGGTGGACAACTTTACCAACGACAAAATAGGGCTTGTGGTGTTTGCCGGAGAGGCCTTTGTGCAACTGCCCATTACGAGTGATTATGTCAGTGCGAAGATGTTTCTGCAGAATGCCGATCCTTCACTCATCACCACCCAAGGCACTAATATAGCACAGGCCATCCGCTTGTCTATGAGCAGCTTTACGCAACAAGATAAAGTGGGGCGTGCCATCATCTTGATTACCGACGGTGAAGACCATGAAGGTGAGGCATTGGAGGCAGCCAAAGAAGCTCGGAAGAAAGGCATCAACGTATATATATTAGGTGTAGGTGAAACCAAAGGTGCTCCCATTCCAACACCAGACGGTGGCTATATGACTGATGATAGGGGACAAACCGTCATGACAGCCTTGAATGAGAAGATGTGTCAAGAAGTGGCTAAGGCTGGTGAAGGAACCTACATACATGTTGACAACACGAGCGATGCGCAGAAGCAATTGAATGATGAGCTGGCCAAACTACAGAAAGGTGAAACCAACAGTGTGATTTATAGTGAATATGACGAGCAGTTTCAGGCTTTTGCCATTCTGGCTCTCCTGTTGTTGATTCTTGAAATATGCATATTGGAAAGCAAAAATCCAATGCTGAGTAAGGTTCGGCTGTTCAAAAAAAAGGAGAATAGAGAGGGATGAATAATACATTAATCAGATATATGCTGGGCTTGTTTGTCATGGCTTTGTGTGCGACAAACGTGTATGCGCAGAGTGACCGGCAGTTTATTCGCTCGGGCAACAAGCTGTATCGGTCGCAAAACTACGCCAAGGCAGAAGCTGAATATCGTAAAGCCATTGCACAAAATGGTCAAAATCCACAAGCTTTGTACAATCTTGGATGTGCGCTGATGATGCAGCAGAAAGATTCTGCGGCGATTGTGCAATATGAAAATGCGGGGAAGTTGGAGAGCAGTAAATCCAGAAAGGCGAAGATATTTCATAACATTGGGGTGATTTGTCAGAATCATCAAATGTATGGAGAGGCGATTGAAGCCTATAAAGAGAGTCTTCGTAACAATCCGGATGACAACGAGACGCGCTACAACCTGGCTCTTTGCAAACGCCAACAGAAGAATCAAAAACAGAATGGTGGCGAGCAAAAGAAGAAAGACGATCAGAATGGTAAGGATAAACAGAAGAAAGATGATCAGCAGCAAAAGCAACAGGATCAGCAACAACAGCAAAAGAACAAGCCGAAAGATCGGATGAGTAAGGAGAATGCGGAGCAACTCTTAAATGCAGCCACGCAGCAAGAAAAGGCCACACAGCAACGCATGAAGAAAGCCATGCGGCAGTCGGGCAAGAAAAAGCTGAAGAAGAATTGGTAAATCACACGTGATCAAAAGGATGAATAAGAAAAGGATGAAGCTATATCTCAATTATATATTTATCACCATACTCATTTGTACGTTGTGCCCACTGGTTGGCAACGCACAATCCATCACCGTGTCAGTGCCATCCCATGTGTCAGTAGGAGAGAACTTCAGACTGTCGTACACCATCAACACACAAGAGGTAGACGATTTCAGGGCTGGCAACATTCCTGATGCTATCGAGGTAATTGCCGGACCGTACACATCCAGCCAGTCGAGCTTTCAGATGGTCAACGGTCATACCAGCAGTTCGTCATCCATCACTTACACCTATACGTTGTATGCCTCAAAGAACGGAACGTACACCATTCCGCCTGCACATGCACGTATCAACGGAAAGACCATTACGTCGAGAGCAGCGAAAGTGACTGTGTCAGGTACCGCACGACAGAACAATGGTGCGCCTCAGATGCACGATGATTATGCAGGGGAGGCACAAATTAGAAAGGCTGGGAGTAAGATATCAGGTAACGATTTGTTCATCAAGGTGAGTGCCAATAAGCGAAGAGTGCATGAACAAGAACCTATCCTGCTGACTTATAAAGTATATACGCTTGTTGATTTGACACAACTGGAGGGTAAGATGCCTGACTTGACTGGCTTTCACACGCAGGAAATCAAGTTGCCACAGCAGAAAAACTTCCATGTAGAAAAGGTCAACGGGAAAAACTATCGCTGTGTTACGTGGAGTCAGTATGTCATGTATCCGCAAGTAACGGGAAAACTGGAGATACCAAGTATCACCTTCAAAGGCATCGTTGTCCAGCAGAACAGGGCCGTCGATCCCTTTGAAGCGTTCTTCAACGGAGGTTCTGGTTATGTGGAAGTAAAACGCAACATCGTGGCACCGGGATTGACGGTGCAGGTAGACCCATTGCCTAAGCGTCCCTCTGATTTTTCTGGTGGGGTGGGAAAATTCAACCTTTCAGCTTCGGTCAATCATACGGAAGTGAAGGCTGGCGAACCCATATCCCTGCGTGTTGTCGTGGGAGGCGTAGGTAATCTGAAACTGATTAAACAGCCAGACGTTGCATTCCCCAAAGACTTTGACAAGTATGATGCAAAGATAACGGATAAAACTAAATTGACAGCAAATGGTGTTGAAGGCAACATGATTTATGACATACTGGCGGTTCCCAGAAATCAAGGACAGTATGAAATACCTCCCATTGCGTTTACTTATTACGACACAGGCCTGAATGCCTACAAAACCATCAAGACACAGGCTTTCAAGATCAACGTGAAGAAGGGTGATGGCAAAGGCTCTTCGGTGGCTGACTATCGACAGGAGAAGGCTAACGACATCAGAGGTCTCAAATTACAAAAGGTGAGAATGCACCGTGTGGATGAGTTCTTCTTTGGTTCTCCGCAATATTGGGTGAGCTTGTTGGTGCCGCTGTTGGCATTTATCATCTTGTTGGTTGTGTTCCGTAAACGCGCTTTAGACCATGCAGACATTGTGAAAATGCGTGGTAAGAAAGCCAACAAGGTGGCGACCAAGCGACTGAAGAAAGCCAGAAACCTCATGGAACAGAATAAACAAGCCGAGTTCTATGATGAAGTGTTGCATGCCTTGTGGGGATATGTTAGTGATAAATTGAACATGCCGGTCGAACAGCTGTCACGTGAGAATATCGCTGACAATTTGCAACGGCAGGCTGTTGATAACAAAACTATCGATACATTTATCTCGGCACTGGATGAATGTGAGTTTGAAAGATATGCCCCTGGTGACCCATCGGGTAATATGAATAAGACGATTGACTCAGCCATGACCGCGATTATGGAAATAGAAAATGTGATGAAAACGAGCTCAAAACATAAAAACAGCTCGACAGTTCATAGCAAAACATTTTTGTTTTGTGTGTTGATGGTGTTCGTTTCATTTTCAGCTTCGGCCATCACCAAGGAGAACGCTGATACCGAATATAAACGAGGCAATTATCAACAGGCTATCAAGGATTATGAGGAATTGCTCAAAAAAGGCGTCAATGCTGACTTGTACTATAATTTGGGTAACGCATACTATCGTACAGATAACATCACCCAGGCCATCCTTGCCTACGAACGTGCGCTAATGTTGTCTCCGGGTGACGATGACATTCGTTTCAATTTGCAGTTTGCTAGCTCAAAAACCATTGACAAAATTACCCCAGAGAGTGAAATGTTCTTCGTTACCTGGTATCACTCATTGGTCAATTTTACAAGTGTTGACAACTGGGCTGTCATGGCAATTGCGTCCATTGTATTGGTGTTGTTGCTAGTACTCATGTTTCTCTTTGGCCCCAATGTAATGTTGCGAAAGATTGGCTTTTATGGCGGCTGTTTGTTCTTTGTCCTCTTTATTTTCTGTAACTTCTTTGCCTATCAGCAGAAGTATAATCTTCAGAACAGGAAGGCAGCCATCGTCATTGCTCCTTCCGTCGCAGTCAAGAAGACACCAGCTAATGGTAGTGCAGACGAGTTTGTCATCCATGAGGGCACAAAGGTGGACATCACAGACAAAGGACTCAACGATTGGCGTGGCATTCGCTTGGCTGATGGGAGAGAAGGATGGTTGCGAACCCGTCAGATAGAAGAAATATAATACATTATTAATACAGCATCCTGAAGTTGAATATACAAGCTATAACTAATCTGGATCATCAACTGCTGTTTGCACTGAACGGTTCTGACTCATTGTTTCTGGATGGAATGATGATGACTATGACGTCCAGTGTGACGTGGATTCCTCTGTATATCGCCTTGGTTTATCTTGTTATCAAGAACAATGAGACGATGACACAGATATTTCTCGTTCTTGGTTTTGCTACCTTGTGCTTGCTTCTATCATCGGGAATGGCCGATGCCTTCATCAAACCTTTGGTGGGTAGGATTCGTCCTTGTAACGACCCGATGCTGAAATACCAAATCGACGTGGTTGACCAATATCGTCCGAGGACTTTTAGTTTCTTTTCAGGTCATGCGTCCAACACGTTTTCTATTGCCCTGTTTCTCTGTCTGTTAGTCAGAAGTAGTTTGTTCAGCTTCTTTATGATTACATGGTCTTTGATTAATGCCTACACCAGACTATACTTAGGTGTGCATTATCCAAGTGACGTACTGGTGGGATTCGCTTGGGCAACAGTCGTTGGATTCAGTACCTATTGGATGTATTGTCGGGTGAATCGAAAGCTCTCGGCCAATACGAATTACATCTCGAGTCAGTACACCCAAACGGGGTATAACTATAAGGACGTTCATCTTGTTATCTTAGTGATGTCTGTATCTTACATGTATGCTATATTTAGAGGATTAGTGTTGTTTACTTAATGGAGGTAAGAACGAAGAAATAATGGATACAAAACATATACATATTAGTGATTATCAGTACGATTTGCCCGACGATCGTATTGCAAAATTTCCTATAGCACAGCGCGATCACAGTAAACTGCTTTTGTACAATCAAGGAAAAGTTGGTGAAGATGTGTTCTATCATCTGAAGGATCATCTCCCACAGGGGGCTTTGATGATTTTCAATAACACCAAAGTCATCCAGGCGCGAATGTACTTTATGAAGAGTACAGGCGCCAGGATAGAGGCGTTTTTGATGGAACCTGCTGCTCCAACTGATTACGAACAGATTTTCCAGACAAGGGGTCACTGTGCGTGGTACTGCATGATTGGCAATTTGAAGAAATGGAAAGAAGGGTCTCTTGCTCGTTCCTACGAAATAAAGGGTCGCAGTCTTACGCTGACTATAACCAGGAAAAGTCAGCAGAAAGAGGATCAGGCAGAGGGAAATCTACAGCTGTCAGCACCTGCCACTCATCATTGGATAGAGTTTGATTGGGATGCAGAAGATATTAGTTTTTCAGAAATATTAGAGGATATGGGCGAGCTGCCCATTCCTCCTTATCTCAATCGGGAAACGCAAGAGAGCGACAAGACCACTTATCAGACCGTGTATTCTAAGATAAAAGGGTCGGTGGCAGCTCCAACCGCAGGTCTGCACTTTACCAACGATGTGCTCAAGTCGTTAGACGAGCATGGCATCGATAGGGAAGAGGTTACCCTTCACGTTGGAGCCGGAACGTTCAAACCCGTGAAAAGTCAAGAGATTGAAGATCATGACATGCACACCGAGTACATCTGCGTACACCAACAAACGTTGGAGAAGCTGTTGCGACACGATGCAAGTGCCATCGCAGTAGGTACAACCAGTGTGCGGACATTGGAAAGTTTGTATTATATGGGCGTGTATCTGTCGGAACACCCCGATGCCTCAGAAGCCGAGTTACATGTCAGTCAATGGGCTCCTTATGAGAGAATGCGAGAGGATGGAACGACGGAACAGTTGGACGGGGGATTGATAGACGGCATCACATCGATGCAAGCAATACAAAACGTCCTCGACTATCTCAAGCGAAATCAATTGGGAGCCTTGCACAGTTCTACCCAAATCATCATCGCACCTGGCTATGAATACAAGATAGTGAAGATGTTGATTACCAACTTCCATCAACCACAGAGCACACTGTTGCTGCTGGTCAGTGCATTCGTTCATGGCGACTGGCGGAAGATTTACGACTATGCGCTGGCACACGATTTCCGCTTTCTCAGCTATGGAGACAGCAGTTTGCTGATTCCTTAATCGGGAGTACCACTCGATACCACGTCCGATGATAGCAGTATAAGCGTTGAACGTCCCTGCGCTGGACACGTCTGGCAGGGAAAGTAGAAATAAACATGTTGGATATTTACATTTTTTTATAAGATGAAGATAGGTGATAAAGTAAGTTTTCTCAGTGAGTCTGGCGGTGGTATCATCGCAGGATTCCAAGGAAAAAATATCGTATTGGTAGAGGATGAAGATGGTTTTCAGATTCCTACTCCCATCAATGAAGTGGTGCTTGTTCGGGAAGACGATTATAGCACCAGCAAAGTTGTGAGTTCTCTTTCACCGAAACCTACTTCTGTGAAGCAGGCCGTCAGCCATGCTGAAATGGATGAGGAGGAGGAAGAGATTGAGCAAGACCCGGCTGACAAGGAGATTACCTTCCGTGCTCCGGTAGAAGAGCGTAAAGGTGGCAACCAACTTAGTTGCTATCTTGCCTTTGTACCATTGGATATCAAGGAGGTGACTCATACGAGATTCGAATGTTATTTCGTGAACGACAGCAACTATTATGTTCGATTCACTTACCTTGCAGCAGAAGGACAGAGCTGGACGTTGAAAGCTACGCAAGAGGTAGAGCCTGATACGAAAGAATTTATCGACGAGTTTGGTCGTGAGGATTTAAATGAATTGGGTCGGGTAGCCATTCAACTGATTGCCTACAAGCGTGAGAAACCATTCATCTTGAAGCCTGCAGTGGATGTGCAGTTCAGAATCGATCCAGTGAAATTCTACAAGCTTCACACCTTCGAAGAGAACGACTTCTTTGAGCAACCAGCCTTGTTGTACACCATCATCGAAAATGATAAAACCGCGCGACCGTTGGTTGTGGACCCCACTGCTTTGAAGGCCGAGATGTATCAAAAGGCTGAACAGGATCACACCAAAGTTGCACCATCGGCAAAAACACAGACCGATACCTACATGAGTCGGTACGATGACAAGCGCCGAAAAGGTAATCCTTTTGTGATGAAGCATCGGGGTGATGACAATCTTCTGGTGGTTGACCTGCATGCCAACGAGTTGTTGGACTCTACTGCGGGCATGAGTGCCACGGATATTCTGAATTACCAACGGAAGAAGTTTCGTGACACTATAGCTGAGTATGCTAATAAGAAAGGGCAAAAAATCATCTTCATCCATGGTAAAGGTGAGGGTGTGCTGAGGCGAGCGCTCATCAACGACCTGAATTATCGCTACAAGAAATATCCATATCAGGACGCAAGTTTCCAGGAATATGGTTACGGAGCCACGCAGGTGACGATTAAATAAAGGGGAGTTAACGGGAGTTACGGGAGGAGTTAACAGGAGTTAATGGACAATAGCTTTACAGTATAACTTAGGAGTTAATGGGAGTTACGAGGGGAGTTAATGGGAGTAAACAGACATTACTCTTTCCAATAAAAACGAATTTGCTGGTATACTTCATTTGCCTCCACTTACTCCAGTCAAATAATACGAACAACTTTAAATCAATACAATATGAAATCAGGATTTATCAAAGTAGCATGTGCAGTACCACTAGTCAAGGTGGCTGACTGCAAGTACAACGTTGAGCAAACTGAAGCTCAGATTGCTCAAGCCGAAGAACAGGGTGTCGAAATCATCGTCTTTCCAGAGTTAGGCATCACTTCTTACACGTGTCAGGACTTGTTTCAGCAGAATCTTTTATTAGATGCGTCAGAAGCTTCTGTACTTCATTTGCTGGAATTCACGCGAAAGTTAGACGTTATTGTCATCGTAGGACTGCCTATCATTGTCGGAGATTTGCTCTTGAATTGCGGCATGGTCATTCAGCAAGGACAGATTATTGGGGTGATTCCAAAGACCTACCTGCCCGATTACAGTGAGTTTTATGAGAAAAGATGGTTTGCGTCTTCGCAGGATTTGAAAGAAACAACCATACGTTATGCTGGACAGCAAATCGTGGTGACGCCCGATCCACAAATCTTTGTGACTGCCGACGGCGTTCAATTTGGTGTTGAAATATGTGAGGACGTGTGGGCACCCGTTCCCCCCAGTAATACATTAGCATTGGCAGGTGCCGACATCATCTTCAACCTCTCGGCCAGTGATGCTGTGGTTGGCAAGTACAACTACCTCAAGAGCTTGCTCTCTCAACAAAGTTCGAGAACCATCACAGGGTATGTCTATGCGACCAGTGGTTTTGGTGAGAGTACGCAAGACTTGGTTTATGCGGGCAATGGACTCATCTATGAAAAAGGAACCTTGCTGGCAGAGGGGAAACGATTTACGTTCGAAGGACAGATACAAACCGCACAGATAGACATTGAGATGTTGAGAGCAGAGCGCAGAACCAATTCAACGTATGTCAATGCCCAGCGACAAGTAAATAATTACGCCAAGCAAAAAGGATTCGCTGACAACTTGATCCCTAACCAGTTCGCCATTTTTAGCAGTGGTTCAACCATCCATTACCTGCAATGCCTGTCATGTCTGCGGTCGTATGACTTCAAGCTTGAGCGCGAGATTAATCCACATCCCTTCCTCCCAGATACAGAACAACTGGATGAAAGCTGTGAGGAGGTACTCAACATCCAGTCGATGGGGTTGGCTACGCGCATCAAGCACATAGGTTGTCGTAACGCTGTCCTGGGCATCAGTGGTGGCTTGGATTCTACGTTGGCACTGTTGGTTTGCGTGTTGACGTTCGACCAACTTGGTTACGACCGCAAAGGAATCATCGGTGTGACCATGCCAGGCTTCGGAACGACAGACCGAACCTATCACAATGCTATTGATTTGATGCAAGAGCTTGGTATCACCATCAAGGAAATCGACATCCGTAAGAGCGTCAACCAGCATTTCGAAGACATTGGGCATGACCCCAATGTACATGATGCGACGTATGAAAACTGTCAGGCTCGCGAGCGCACACAGATATTAATGGATTTGAGCAATCAGCTCAATGCTTTGGTGGTTGGCACTGGCGACTTGTCCGAATTGGCCTTAGGGTGGGCAACCTATAATGGCGACCACATGTCCATGTATGGTGTTAACGCAGGGGTTCCTAAGACCATGATTAGGTTTTTGGTGCGTTTCTATGCCCAACACCTCACTTGTGATGATCGGGCCGCACGCATCTTGATGGATGTTATTGATACGCCCATCTCGCCCGAGTTGACACCTGCCGACGAGCATGGGGATATTAAGCAAAAGACAGAGGATCTGGTGGGCCCGTACGAGTTACACGATTTCTTCCTTTATTATTTCTTACGTTTTGGCTTCCGTCCTCGCAAGATATTCTTGTTGGCCAAAAAAGCTTTCGCAGAAACAAAACCGCAGCAGCGGCAAGACCTTGAGGGTGACTCGCTTAAGATGATAGGATATTATGATGAGGAAACTATTAAGAAGTGGCTCAAGGTATTTTGCAAGCGTTTCTTCTCTCAGCAATTCAAGCGTTCATGTTTGCCTGATGGACCCAAGGTGGTCAGCGTGAGCTTAAGTCCTCGTGGTGATTGGCGCATGCCAAGCGACGCAACCAGCAGACTTTGGTTAGAAGAGTGTGATAGCTTGTAAACAATGTGAACAGCATGTATGCTGTCAAGGCATACGAAAGATGATTACATAGCTTAAGTTTCACTCCCTCATTAACAACAAAAACTGTTTTAGGGAGTGAAACTTTTGTTATAAAAATCTACATATTGCTTGGCCACTTGCACGTAGTCGTGGTGCTTCTTGATATAGTCTATGCTTTGTTGTTGTAGCCGTTTCACCCGTTCGGGATGTTGTACCAGCAACTCCAACTCATGCTCAACGCTTTCATAGGAAGGTTCTACGTTGATGATGGGCCTTAGCTCCGTTTCCTTCAGTATTTCGTAGTTCTCCGGTTCGCCGCCACCGATGCAGATGATACCTCGGCTCATAGCCTCCAGAGCATTCATGGCAGGAGTATAACTGTAAAGCTGATCCAGTATGACATCTGCTTCGTCCATCATGCGTTGGTATTGATGAAAAGGCACACTTTCGGCTATTTGCAAACTTACTTGATGGGGATATTTCAGCACGAGGTCTTGTGCAGCTTTCAACATGATGTCTGTTCCTTTGTAGACAGACCGTTCACGATTGATGCCTATAAACAGTTTTAGCCGATGGTCACCATTCGTCATTGGTTGCCTTTCACTCATCGTTTTTGTCCGAATAGGAAAGGGGATGAACGTTGTTTTGTCGGGAAAGTGGGCATGGTAGCATACCCAATATTCGTAAAGTCCTGCAATGATGCCGTCACAATCGTGTGCCATATATTCATTGAGCCATTGTTTATCCGTCCCCAACCAGTCCCTTTGCTCTTTTAGTGCATCAGCTGTTTGGCGTAATTCTTTGCCCATATTGAAATCGCTATACTTCAGCGGCATGTCGGTGCAACAGGTGTGAACCCAGTAGTAATCCATGCCAAAGGCACCCATGAATATCTTTTTGTTGTGTTTGCGCAAGTATTTGTAAATGGGCATGATGCGGTGTGCTTTGATTTCCAAGAACATCGGGTTAACTACCTGCACGACATCATAGCCACATAACAGGGGGAGCAAGCGGTATAGTTTCGCCATGTAACGCATACCGCCTAATTTTCCCAGTGTTCTTGACAAATCGATGTCGCGCTGATAGTTCTTCCAGAAGTCACCATTCGATACCACGGTTACTGTGTGTCCCAACTGTCGCAGTCCTTCTGCCAATGTCCAGTGCACATTGCTGTATTCTCCTAAAAGCAAAATCTTCATCTCAATGTCATTAAAATGAGCAAATATCTGCCTGCTTTGGTGCGTATTAACCGTCTGAAAAGGCTGTACTTACGGGTATATTTCTTATCGGGTAGCGGATAGAGTCCATGTCGCCTCATCTCCTGCAAAGCAGTTTCAAGTCGGTGAAGACTGTGCGTATAGCGTGCCACATTATATATATAGTCCATAGAGAGCTGTGCGATGCGTCGCTGCATGGCGTTTCGCTCCATGGGAGGTAGCGTGTCAATGCGTTGCTGAAATTGTCCCAATATCCGAAGAGTATCTTGCAGGCGTTGCAATTGGGTTTTCTTATTTTTGCTTGTGGTACACGAGTTGTCTCTCTTTCGATAGTAATACGCCTTGGCATCGGTAATGTACAATCGTTCGGTGCGCAAGATGAGCAGGGGTGTGAATTCCTCATCTTCGTTCAGCAAGCCTGGTGTAAATCTTAATCCGCACAACAAATCACGCTTAAAGAGCATGCTCCAAACAGCAACTTTCAGGTTGTGTGTACTCATATATTGGCTACCAGTCATTGGACCTTCAATATTGTAGTTGTTGTCTTGCTTTTTGTTGCGTGTCAAATCGAACTTCACCATCTCGGCATCCTGACATCGCACAAGATCCAAACAATGTTCATAGACAAAGGGGATGAGTGCGTCGTCGCCATCAACAAACTGGATATATTCGCCTTTGGCGACACACAAACCCATATTGCGAGCACTTGCAGCCCCTTGGTTGGGCTGGCGTATATAGACAATTTTGTCGAGATAAGCGTTCAAGGCACTGAGGAGAGACGTGTCGGAGCCGTCGTCTACCACAATTATCTCGCAACTTTTTGCGTCAAGCGATAGCATCAGAATACTGTCTAAGCACTCTGTAACTAAAGAAGCTGGCAAATTGTAAACGGGTATGATGAAGCTCACTAACGGCTTCTTCGATACACCTTGTGTATAAATTGGTTCAGTTGGCATAAGCGTTGTATTCCTATGAGACTGGAAAGCCTCGTCTTAAATGGAATGTCTTGCTGACCGCGAAAGTTGAATGAGGGTAGAGTGGGTTGTGCTCCCGTCATCTCGCAGACATCCATTTGTATGTTTAATATGTGTTCGTAGTAATTGGCAAATCCCTCATGTTCTGTTAATTGAGAATCTTGTAACAATGCAAGATGAGCATGCAGCAAATCCTTGAGTTGTTCACCACCAGCCGTTGCGGTGATGCCCTGCGGATTGTCAACGTAGAAATACATACCTTTATCGGTGGTGGCTACCACCTTGCTTTGTCGTAAAAGCAATGGTAGGGTGTACACATCTTCAAACACCTTATTCACAGGATAGCGTACTTGGTTGAAAAGCCTGCGTTTGTACACCTTGTTACAAGCGTAGGTGTGTAGGTAGGCTTGACTCTCAAACCAATAGGTGAGCATATTGCTGTAACGCTTTGCAGGAAAGGATAATATCTTTTCTCGCTGTTTGTTTCGAGTGTGGAGGGTAATAGGATATTCAATGATATCTATGTCTGGTTGATCCACTAATTGTTGCATCACTTGTTGGTAGGTGTCTTTGCGCACATAGTCGTCACTGTCTAAAAGCGTGACGTAGCTACCTTGTGCCTGCAACAACCCCGAATTGCGAGCAGCACTTAGTCCGCCATTGGTTTGATGTACCACTTTGATGCGGTTATCTTGCAGGCAAAACTCATCGCACAGCGCAGGACAACCGTCAGGTGAACCGTCATCTACCAAGATAAGTTCCCAGTCGGTAAAGGTTTGTTGCAAAATACTCTTCACACATCGTTGCAATGTTTCCTCGACAAAATAGACAGGTATGATGATACTTAATAGCATGTCTTGACTGTTGTAACGTATCTGCAAAGGTAACTGTTTCTACGCACAAACACAAATAGGTTTCATGTTTTGTTAAGCAACTCTCACAGCTCTTTCATGGAAGGAAGGTTGTTGGTAATTATAAGTGGGTTCAAGCAAGATAATTCCGTAATTTGTTAGGAAAAAATCTTTTTATAGGATCTATTCCCGTTGTCTTTATCAAATAATCCAAAACTTTATGTCTATAATCTCCCCCCTCCCCCGCATTATTTCCATGTTTTTATTTGGCGGTGTGAAAACAAATAACTAATTTTGCATGCAAAATTACATTACTAACTTGTAAAATATATTAATACTATGACAAAAGCAGAACTGGCAATGAATGCCAACCCCGTGGTGGCATTCCTGCAGAAGCCTACGGAAGAATTTACGAAGGCAGACATCATCCGCTTCATCGAGGCCAATGAAGTGAAGATGGTCAATTTCATGTATCCTGCGGACGACGGCAAGTTGAAGACCCTCAACTTTGTCATCACGAACAGGGATTACCTTGAGACCATACTGACATGCGGTGAGCGTGTCGACGGCTCGAGCCTGTTCTCATTCATCGAGGCGGGAAGCAGTGACCTGTATGTGCTGCCGCGTTTCAGCACGGCGTTCCTCGACCCGTTCGCAGAAATCCCGACGCTCTGCATGTTGTGCAGTTACTTCGACAAAGACGGCAATCCGCTCGCATCTTCTCCCGAGAACACGCTGCGCAAGGCGTGCCGCGCATTCCGCGAGACAACGGGAATGGAGTTCTATGCGATGGGCGAGCTCGAATACTACGTCATAGACGAAGACCCGGAGGTGTTCCCGGCAATCGACCAGCACGGATACCACGAGTCTGCCCCGTATGCCAAGATGAACGACTTCCGCCAGCAGTGCATGCTCTATGTGGCACAGACCGGAGGGGAGATAAAATACGGGCACTCGGAAGTGGGCATCTTCACAGAGGACGGCCTGCTCTACGAACAGAATGAGATTGAGTTCCTGCCGGTGTACGCCGAGAAAGCCGCCGACCAGCTCATGCTGGCGAAATGGGCTATTAGGAACCTGGCATACGAGATGGGGCTCAACGTGACGTTCGCCCCGAAGATTACCGTGGGCAAGGCAGGAAGCGGGCTGCACATACACATGCGCATGGTGAAGGACGGCAAGAACCAGATGCTCGATGGCGGGAAACTGAGCGCCGCAGCGCGCAAGGCCATCGCCGGAATGATGGACCTGGCAGAGAGCATCACCGCCTTTGGCAACAAGAACCCAACGTCATATTTCCGCCTCGTGCCGCATCAGGAAGCGCCGACAAACGTTTGCTGGGGCGACCGCAACCGCAGCGTGCTCGTCAGAGTGCCGCTCGGGTGGACAGCAGGCATCGACCTCTGCCACGCAGCAAACCCGCAGGAGCCGGAGGCCATCGCCGACACATCGGCAAAGCAGACGGTGGAGATGCGCTCACCGGACGGCAGCGCCGACCTGTACCAACTCATCGCCGGCCTCTGCGTGGCATGCCGCCATGGCTTCGAGATGGACAACGCGCTCGAAGTGGCAGACAGCACATACGTCAACGTCAACATACACGATGCAGCAAACGCCGACAAACTCAGTAAACTGGCTCAGTTGCCTGACAGCTGCTGCGCATCCGCCGACTGCCTCGAGCGCCAGCGCGCGGTGTATGAGGAGAAGGGCGTGTTCAGCAAGGCCATGATCGACGGCATCATCAAGCAGCTACGCTCATTCAATGACCGCACGCTCCGCCACGACATCGAGAAGAACCACGATGCCACGAAGGAGCTCGTGCAGGAATACTTCCACTGCGGATAAGCCTGCAACGGCAAAATAGATATTCAGGAGTTAAGGAGTTGCGAAGCCAAAGAGACAACCTCGGCTGCACAATCCCTTAACTCCTGATATTTTAAAAACTGCGGTATTAAACAATGAAGGATAAAGGGGCATAGTTGCTGCCCGAGTTCCTTAACATCTCTTAATTCTTTAAAA
>NZ_ADEG01000037.1 GCF_000177075.1 Hoylesella buccalis ATCC 35310 | reverse complement strand
TGCGCAGCATGTTCCGTAACTGCAGTTCCTTAAAATCGCTCAACTTGACTAACTTCAATACTGCAAACGTTACCGATATGCGCAGCATGTTCTTTGGCTGCAGGTCCCTGACATCGCTCAACTTGACTAACTTCAATACAAAAAAGGTTACCGACATGTATGGCATGTTCAATAACTGCAGCTCCCTGACCACCATCTACTGCAACGATGATTGGAGCGTGGGCGGCAAGGTAAAATACCACGACCACATGTTTATCAACTGCCCCAACCTGAAAGGAGAGGGAGCGGCGTACGATTCCAGCAAAACCGATATTGAGATGGCGAATCCCACCACGGGTTACTTCACAACCAAGACGAACACCGGCATTGACCATGTGACGGCTGCCAGCAAGGTGGGTGATGGCAAAATATACGACCTCAGTGACCGGCAGGTGAGCAAGAACTACAAGGGTGTTGTGGTCACGAACGGTCGCAAGATATTGCAATGCTAACCATTGATGGTCAATCATGTGCAATGGATCATGTACATTGGACCCTGTATGATTGATCCTGTATAATGGTTCATGCGTAATGTATATTTGACAGTTAACAATCGGCCTGTGCGTTAACGGATTATGATCCGAAGCCAAGCATACGCAGTCAGAGGGTCTGTATCCTCCTCAAAGCCCTTTGAAAAAGCGGTATGTCTTGTGTGTTTTCAATTGCATGGACTTTGAATGCCGAAGTCATGTGAATTGGGCACCAAAGTCCATGACTTTGGTACCCAATGTCATGGACATTGGCGCCCATGGTAGATAGTCTTGCGCACCTGTTGGATGGTTTACTCAAACTACATGCAGCAAACTTGGCAAGATGTTCTACATCCTTTTCGTGAAAAAGTGACAAAAGTAAGTAGAGTGGGGCAGAAGTGTCGAGCCATACACTTAGGATAGTTCGGATAATTCGAGCCATCTCATGCTTTTTTCATCCAGCTCTTCTTTTAAGGTGGGCAGCAGCATGCTCTTGGTTGTGAGGTCTTCAACTGTCAACTTTCCGCTGCATATCTCTTCTTCCAAATCCTTAATCTGTTGCTCCAGTTTTGTAATGTCCTCATCCAAAGCTTCAAACTCTCGTTTTTCTTTATAAGAGAGCTTTTTCTTTTCGTTGCTTCTGTAGTCTTTGGCAGCGGACTTCTCCTTCTTTTCTTCTGGCTTCTGCTCGATGGGTTTCAGACTGTTCCACTCTCTGAATTGCGTGTAATTGCCGGGGAAGTCTTGGATTTCGCCCTCACCCTTGAACACTAAGATGTGGTCAACTACCTTTTCCATGAAATACCTGTCGTGACTGATGACGATTACGCACCCGGGAAAGTCTTGCAAATAGTCTTCCAGTACCTGCAGTGTTTGAATGTCCAAATCGTTCGTAGGCTCATCAAGCACCAGGAAATTGGGGTTTTTCATCAACACCGTGCAAAGGTATAACTTGCGCAATTCGCCGCCACTGAGTTTGTAAACAAAGTTATGTTGCTGCTCGGGCGTGAACAAGAAGTGTTGCAGCAGCTGCGAGGCCGTCATGCTTTTGCCGCCACCCAGATTGATGTTCTCGGCAACGTCACTGACCACGTCAATCACTTTTTGCTGGTCGTCAAACTGTAATCCTTCTTGCGAGAAGTAGCCAAAGCGAACGGTTTCACCGATGTCGAACTTCCCGCTGTCGGGTTCAACGAGTCCCATTAACAACTTGATGAACGTTGATTTCCCCGTTCCGTTGTTGCCGATGATTCCTAATTTCTCAAATCTGGCAAAGTTGTAATAAAAGTCTTTCAGTATCACTTTGTCGCCCCAAGCCTTCGATACATATTGACACTCAAATATCTTGGAACCGATATACACGTTGCTCGATTTCAGTCTGATTTGTCTTTCCTCAACCTTTTGTTTGGCTACCTGTTGCAGTTCGTAGAAGGCCTCTTCACGATAGCGCGCCTTGTGTCCGCGAGCCTGTGGCATGCGCCGCATCCATTCCAGTTCGGTACGATACAAGTTGTTGGCCCGCGCCACCTCTGCCCGCTTGTTTTCGATGCGTTCTTGGCGTTTCTCCAGATAATAACTGTAATTACCGCGGTATGCGTAGATGCTTCGGTCGTCTAATTCAAGAATCGAATTGCACACGCGATCCAAGAAAAAGCGGTCGTGCGTCACCATCAGCAGCGTTTTGTTGCCCCGTGACAGATAGCTTTCGAGCCACTCTACCATTTCCAAATCCAAATGGTTGGTCGGCTCATCGAGGATGAACAGTTCGGGTTCTGTAATCAGAACGTTCGCCAAGGCCACCCGTTTTTGCTGTCCGCCACTCAGTTGTCCCATGGGTTGGTCAAGATCATCAATGTGCAACATCGTTAGTATTTGCTTGGCCTTTAATACTTTCTGTGGATCGCCTTGATGATTAAAGCAAGCGTCTAACACCGATTCGTTTTCATCAAACAGGGTCTTCTGTTCAAGATAACCAATCTTGAGATCTTTCTTCATGATAATCTCGCCACCGTCTTTGCCTTCCTTACCGGTAAGAACCGACAGCAAGGTAGACTTGCCAGTGCCATTCTGGGCGATGAGACCGATGCGCTGACCTTCGGCAACGGAGAAGGAGATGTTGTTGAACAAAACAAGATCGCCGAAAGATTTCGTTAGATTCTGAACGTCTAAATAAGGTATTGGTCCAGCCATGTTTACAACAGTGATTGGTTTATTTCATCAATATAAGCCAACAACTCTTCGCGGCCCGTTCGTTTTTCCGAACTCGTAATAAAGTAAGGTGGCAGTTCTTCCCAGGCATCTCTTAATTGTTCCATCCACTGGGCTGCATTGGCTTTCGCCTTCACCGTGCCCAGTTTGTCGGCTTTGGTGAACACAATGGTGAAGGGTATCTCGTTTTCTCCTAACCAATCGATGAAAGCACGGTCTATCTTTTGTTGCTCGTGACGCACGTCAATCAACACGAACAAGTTGACCAACTGCTCTCGTTGCAGAATGTAGGTGTTAATCATTTTCTCAATATCCGCCTGCACTTTCTTGGATCTCTTGGCAAATCCGTAGCCCGGCAGGTCTACCAAGTACCACTCGTCGTTAATCAAGAAGTGATTGATGAGAAGGGTCTTGCCGGGTGTGGACGATGTTTTGGACAGTCCCTTGTGGTTGCAGAGCATGTTGATAAGACTGGATTTCCCTACATTCGAGCGTCCGATGAATGCATATTCTATCCGATTGTCTTTGGGACACTTGTCAATGGTTGGCGATGATATGAGGAATTCGGCCTTCTTAATTTCCATATTCTTACGTTCTTTCTGCAAAGATAATCATTATTAGGCAAATATGCGGCGGCCATCAGATAATTCTTCGGGGAGGCTCGTTCTGTCAAATATATTTGGCAGTTTAGCCAACAACCGCTATCTTTGCAGAAGATAGGCTTCGCCTCAACAAAGTAAACAAGCTTTCTTTGTGTTCGGCTTGCACTATCTTTTCATAAGATAGGCTTCGCCTCAACAAAGCAAACAAGCTTTCTTTGTGTTCGGCTTGCACTATCTTTGCACAAAAAGAAAGTAGATATGAATAAATTTTTAACCAAGATAAGGCTGTTGCTCTTATTCGTGGTATGTAGTAACTTGTTGGCAAGTAAGGCCGATAATCTGAAAAAACGTGAGTTTCGAGGGGCTTGGATACAGTGTGTAAATGGCCAGTTCGAAGGAATGGGAACGGCCAACATGCAGCGCACGTTGAGTTATCAATTAGATGAATTGCAGAAGAATGGTGTCAATGCCATCATCTTCCAAGTCAGGGCCGAGTGCGATGCGCTCTATCAAAGTAGTTATGAGCCATGGAGTCGTTTCTTGACAGGCGTGCAAGGACAAGCGCCCTATCCTTTTTGGGACCCACTTCAATGGATGATAGAGCAGTGTCATCAGCGAGGGATGGAACTGCACGCATGGATTAATCCTTATCGTGCCAAAACCAAGAGTACTTCCGCTCTGGCCGGCAATCATATTGCCATCAAGCAACCTGGCAAGGTATTTTCGTATGCCGGACAGTTTATTCTCAACCCGGGCGACCCCGCCAACAGGGAATATATTTATAAGGTGGTTGACGACATTGTGCGTCGCTATGATGTGGATGGTTTGCACATCGACGATTATTTCTATCCTTATCCAGCTCCTGGTGAAGTCATTCCCGACGGTCGCGAATTCCAACTCTATAATAATGGATTGAAGAACGTCAATGACTGGCGTCGCTATAACGTCAACTTGTTCATCAAAGAGTTGGGAGAAAAGATACACCAGCGTAAGCCTTGGGTGAAATTTGGCGTTTCGCCCTTTGGTATTTACCGCAACAAGAAGAATGATCCAACACTTGGCAGTAACACTCGGGGATTGCAAAATTATGATGATCTTTATGCCGATGTCTTGTTGTGGGTGAACAAGGGTTGGGTAGATTATTGCGTTCCGCAGTTATATTGGCAAATCGGTCACCCAACGGCCGATTATGACACGCTCATCAGGTGGTGGAACCGTTATGCCGGTAACCGACCTTTATATATTGGCGAGAGTGTGGATCGTACAGCAAAGTATGCCGATCTACAGAATCCTAACAGCAATCAACTACCAGCAAAATTCCGTTTGCATGAGCAGATGTCGAATGTGAAGGGAACTGTTTTGTGGTATGCCAAGGCTGTGGTGGATAATGTAGGCAACTACGGAACGGCTCTTCGCAACTATTATTGGAAGTACCCGGCCTTGCAACCCGAGATGCCGTTTATTGATAGCAAGCGCCCAAAGAAACCTCGAAAGCTAAAACCCGTATGGACAAGCGACGGCTATATCCTGTTTTGGACAGAACCTCGTGGTAAAGATTGGGATGACGTAGCAACAAAGTATGTGGTTTACCGTTTCAACAAGGGAGAGCGTGTCAATTTGGACAATCCCTCCAAGATTGTCGCCATCACTACGGAAACGATGTATAAACTACCTTATGTCGATGGCAAAACCAAATATCGATACGTGGTTACTGCGCTTGACAGAATGAGTAACGAGAGCAAAGCTAAGAAAAAGAGCATCAAGCTGTAATACACTTTCCGCATTAGAGCTTCTAAAAAAGAATGGTGAAATGAAAATGGTAGGGGCGTGATTCATCACGCCCCCGCCTCATTTGAAATCATTGCCCCCCACCATGTAGGGACGTGACTCATCACGCTCCCGCCGAACGGCATTCATCAAAGGAT
>NZ_ADEG01000038.1 GCF_000177075.1 Hoylesella buccalis ATCC 35310 | reverse complement strand
ATGAATAATATAGAAAAACTGCAAAAAGCTATTGCACAGAACGAAATTTTTGATTTTTTAGTTGGAAAAGGAGAATATGAAATTAAATTGTATGAGGCAAATATGCCAACAGATACAATAACAGTTTCTCGTACTATCAAAAACTATATAAAATTAAACCCAAATTTTGATAAATCTGAATTTTATAAAGCATTTTATGAATTAAGCAAATCGGAATGGTCTTGGTTGATTGTGTATTATATGCAAGATAGTGAATTAGATTTTATTTCTTTTACAAATCTTTTACCAAATTTGAGGGAACAAAAAAAATCACTCTCAACACGAAATGAATGGATATGTTTTAATTTTGGTGATGATTGTCCTAATTTGTGGAGTGTTGTAATGTACGAATTGAATGCAATGAATGGGAAAGGTATAAAATTACCTGACTTATCTGATTGGTAATGCTTCAGATGTGTTGTTAAAAAGTTTCTTGAAATACTGAAAACAACGCCCAAAAGTGGAGTTTACAAGCGTGGCAATACGCTTTGGGATGCAAGGGGAATATTCAATTCTGATGGTTCGATAATATGTTTTTGTTACGACATTTTTGGCAGAAGAATAGAAAAGAAAACCGCAAGGTCAACTACTCATTTTGTTTGAGGCGGCAACGCCCTCCTGCGCGAGTGGGACTACAGCCCCAATGAAAACCGCAAGTGCTGACCGATGACCTCGGGCGAACGAGTTACGATCGAAAAGAGCCGTACACCAATCTCATTACATGGGTGTATGACGGTGGTAGTTACACCCCGGTGGCAAAGCTCACCGAGGAGGACAGCTACAGCATCGTGCAGGACTATATGGTTACGCCCATACAAGCTCTCGACAGCAAGGGTGAGGTGGTTTGGGACTGCATCCTCGACATCTATGGAGATGTACTGGAACTGAGAGGGAAACGAGACTTCATACCCTTCCGTTTCCAAGGTCAATACGAAGATGGGGAAACAGGACTGTATTACAATAGGTTCAGGTATTACGACCCGAATAGCGGTACTTTTATATCACAAGACCCAATTTCTATTTTAGGAGGATTTAATATTTACGCCTATGTTCATGATGTGAATAGTTGGGTGGATGTTTTTGGGTTAAGTAAGTATAGTCCCATTGAAGTTTTGGGAAGAAAAGTATATCAAAATTCTGCTGATTTTGGAGGAGGAGTTCCAACATTCGTTGACCCCATTGTAGGAAAAACCAATCCAACAGTACAAAATTACTTGATGCAGGAGCTTCGAATTATGATTTGATGAGTAAAGGATACGCTCCTATCGGTATTGACGGAAAACAAATAAACCTACATCACGTTATCGGTGCTGAACCAGGTCCGATGGTTGAACTATTGGACAGTACTCATAAAAAGTATTATAAACCATTACACGGCTTAATAGAAAACGATAACAGTTTTAGGAACAACAGAACTCTCAAAAATCAATACGAAAAATTTCGTAAAAATTATTGGAAGGAAAGAGCAAAATCATTCAAAAAAGGTTGTCATTAATAATAATATTTTATGGATTATATAACAAGATTAAAACAAAATGAGGAATTTGAATATTGGTTAGAAGCTGATAACGAGCAGATTCTTTATATTGAAAATGAGTTAAATATTAAACTCCCAAAGCAATACAAGAAATTTTTATCTCAATGCGGAATGTGTAATTATGGAGATGTTAATATACTTGGGATAGCAAAAGATGAAAATAGTGTTACTTATTCGGTCGTGGAAGTTACTAAACAAATGAGAAATGAAGTAAATCTTTCTAATGATTTAATTGTTCTTAATTACGAAGTAGGCGAATATCTAACCTTATACAAGGTTTCTGAAAATCAAGAATTAGAAGATAATACGATTTATGGAGCAAACGTCAGGTATGATGACACTGAAAAAATGTACATTGGAAGAACAGAAAAATTATTTTCATCGTTTGAAGAGTATTTTGAGGATTTTATCGAATTAGGTTCTTAAATTTAACTTGCCTCAATCGAAGAGCAGGTACTCCCGAACGGAGGCAAGGCAGACAGGATCGCCATTGAGCATGAATATGACCAATGGGGCGGACACACAGGACTGCGGAGTTCTCTCGGAGCGGAGCAGAATACCTCCTACACCCCACTTGGGGAGACGGAGGCCCTCCATGCCCGGCAGTCAGAGGAGTCAGACGCTTGGGAAAGCCGTATCCGCTACGATGAGAGGGGACGCGAGATAGAGCGCTTTGCCACGGGTGGCGTGCGCATTACCTCGGAATACGACTTTGCGGGGCGTCTGGAGGCAAGGTGTACCTATGCGGAGACGGAATCGCGCGGACACCGCTTCTATGCATGGAGAAGGAACGACAGGCTGCTTTCCATGCGGTCTCACCTGAGGAAGTCTCCCGTAATGTACGACTATGACAGCTTCGGCACCCTCGTCGGTGCATCGCTTGACATGAGCGAGTGTCTCTTCAAGACTCCCGACATCATCGGCAACGTCTATCGGGACAGGGATGCTAGGGGACGTGTATATGACAGGAGCGGCAGGCTGCTCAAGGATGAGAAGAACTACTATCGCTACGACGGGGAAGGCAATCTTATCCTCAAGAGCACTCGCAATGTCTTGGAGCCTCCCGTGATGCCGCAACCCAAGGATTGGCTTGACTATCTCTTCACGCGAACCACGCCCAATGACAAGGAACTGCAGGCTCATTATGGCTGGCAACAGGGAGATACCGCTTACGAGTGGTACGGCAATGGCATGCTCAAGAGCGTACGCACGCCCGATGGTGCCATCATAAGGTTTGAGTACGATGCCTTGGGCAGGCGTACCCTTAAAGAGACGCACGACACATGCTATCGCTATGCCTGGGACGGCAACGTGCTGCTGCACGAGTGGAGTTATGACAGGCGGGAAAAGCCGAGGACACAGCAGGATGAATTGGGGCGTATCCGTTATGATAGACAGGAACCGTACACCAATCTCATTACATGGGTGTATGACGGTGGTAGTTACACCCCTGTGGCAAAACTCACCGAGGAGGACAGCTACAGTATCGTGCAGGACTATATGGGCACGCCCATACAAGCCCTCGACAGCAATGGTGAGGTGGTTTGGGACTGTATCCTCGACATCTATGGGGATGTACTGGAACTCAGAGGAAAACGAGACTTCATACCTTTCCGTTTCCAAGGACAATACGAAGATGGGGAAACAGGGCTGTACTACAACAGGTTCAGGTATTACTCGCCACATACCGGAAACTACATTAGTCAGGACCCGATAGGGCTGACTGGTGGGAATCCTACCCTGTATGGGTATGTGAGAGATAGTAATATAACGTTAGTTCGACGAATTCAGAACAGAGCAAGCTGTGTATCAATAGTCCTTTGTACATTGATACACGGCTTTTTTGGGAACAGGCAATAGGCTGCAATAGCGCCTAATAAATTGACGATAAAATTGTCAAAGCATCTATGTCTGGAGTGCTCCACCTGCGCAATATTCTTGAGCTCATCATTCACAGTTTCTATAATGGCTCTTTTTCTGAGTAAGAGTCTGTCAGAAACGCTCATCAAAGCTCCTTTCATATTGCTTTTCAGCTTGGTAATAAGTTGTATTCCATCCACGAAAAGCCTTTGGAAGAGATTCTTGCCGATGTACCCCTTGTCGCCGACCAGCTTGCCATATATGAAATCTATAAACGCTTTGTATTCCAATGGCTTACGATCATCAACATCTCCCGGTGTTATCATAAAGTTGAGAAGTTCTCCTTTCTCATTACAAATCAAATGCAATTTGAAACCGAAGAACCAACCCATGGAGCATTTTCCTCTTTGGGCTATACCTTTGAAAACCTTGTGAATATGTATTCTTTGGTTCTTGCAGACGCGCAGTGGTGTGCTGTCAACAAAACTTATGCCCGTGCATTTTCCTAACAAGACTTTCTTGATAAACAAAGCGAGTGGAATGACAACCTCCCTTTCCAATTCTACTATACGGTTGTATGAGACAACTTTAGGAAACAAATTACGCAGATGCTTACATACTTTTTCAAGATAGAAATGTTTAAAGCAGCGATAACCAGAGTCGTGAAAAAGAATCATTATTAGCATGACTTCTGCCTTTGACATCGTGGAATCTCGATGATACTTTCTTTTTCCAGTAGGCTTTAGCGTATATTTTGCCACCATTGCATCAAAAAACTTGCAGAAATCATCTGCCATACAAAATATTTCAGTAACTTTGTCCTCGGTGATCATAGCGATTTTTGTTTGTAATTGTTTGTAAATCAATATCTTAAAGTTACAACAAATTTCGCTAATCACCAAATTTATAGACACTTATAATTCGTCGAACTCACGTTAATCTATGTTTTGTGAAATAGCCTATTGGACATATTACCTTTGTTCCAAGAATAAATACTTAGTTAGGGAGGGTACTGTTACATTTGTATCTCTAATGTTTACATCCATTCATGAATATACTAATATTGCCTGTATAATACAACTCGTTGGGTATTACTTCGGGTATAATATACTTGGCTGTATTAAGATTGGAAGCAGATACGATCCTTTCAGTTGGTTTATTGGCTTAATACTTATATCACCATTCCTTTGGTTTAACTATAAAAGATATTTCAATATTGTTAAATTAAATAAGACCATAGAGAGATATGCCTCTATGAGTAGAGGAAGGCATATAGCTGGTATTCTTTGTTATACAATTTATGTAATCCTAACATATTATATCTTATATCTGATTGCAAGTTCCTAATAAACTGCGCTAATAAACTTATCGAGATGTTTAAGGCTTCCAAGATATTACAGATAAGAATCAGAAGAACAAAGTCTCTTTTTAACATCCGTATCACACTATACTTTCCTGCTTGTTTTGTCAAGTGTATATATTATCTGTATTGACTCATATTTTGTTATGGACTACTTATGGGTGAATAGCTTATCTCCCTTATTGCATTCTTGACTTAACAAAGGAGATAGGAAGTTATTAGATAATAATTCAGAATTTCTATAAGATATTGTGGAGTCAAATTGCTCCATGATTGAAAATAATCCCCCAAAAGGAGTGGGACTCTCAGATTTAATTTGTATCTTCACCATGTCTATCGTCAGA
>NZ_ADEG01000039.1 GCF_000177075.1 Hoylesella buccalis ATCC 35310 | reverse complement strand
TTCAGACATGCGCTGATTAATTCCAACAAGAAGAAATTTCTGAAGACAATTCGGTACGAATTGCTATCAACGCCAGCCTATCTGGGGAGAACAAAAGACAAGCATATCCTATATTTGGCCAGATCACTAAAAACACGACAATCATTCTTGTCCATATGGAAAAAATTAAAGGATTTCTCTTTGCCGTACGACACAGAGAAATCCTAATGACCGATTTGGGGTAAAGGTGGTTATCAACATGCTTTTTCCTAGCAAAACACATGGGTTAAGAGGCTTATAGCATGCTGGTAAGGGGGCTAAAAGCATGCTTTAAACGTGAAATCAAACGAACATGAGGTACGGAAGTAACGCACAAAACCCGTAACCACCTGTCTGTCAGAAGAGAACGTTTTTGCTCCATATTTTCATTATTTGAAAGATACGGAGCGTTGCTGAAAAATAAGCGAAATTTGAGAGGGTGTTTGTCAAGAAAAATGTCATCACGAGAACGGGAAGTGTGATTTTTCTTCGTAACCAAATAGATAGTACAAGCAACATGATGCATCAAGTTCCCTGGTTAGTCAACAGATGCGTGGCGTGATATTTCATCAGTCCCTCAACCACATGATCGTTAATCATTTCAGGTTCGAAACCCGCCTCACGACAAACTGCTCGCAACAAAGGCGCAAAGGTCACAGCCGTTTTTCCTGTAAAATACACGGGATATTGATGGTACGCATACTGGAACAAATTGCGCGTTAAGAAAAGTTTAAAATTATCAGTCACCAAATCTCGCACATATTCCATGTGTTGATAATCGGTCAAAAAGGTTGCTATTGAGGATAAATAATAATGTGGAAGCGGCTTATCATAAACAGTGCGCATCACTTCATGGGCTGTCGTTTGGTGCTTAAAATAAAAAGACGAGATCAGGTCAGAAGGTGCCAACTCTTTCAATACATCCGAAAGAAAAGCGCGTCCAATAGACGACGCGCTGCCTTCATCTCCCAGGATATAGCCGCCGGCACGCACATTCTTAACGATGTTAGCACCATCATAGAAGCAAGAATTGGATCCCGTGCCCAGAATACACACGATGCCCGCCAAATCCATGCACATGGAACGAGTGGCACCCAGCAAGTCGCTCTCTACTGTGACCGGTGTCTTAAACTGTGCAACTAAGGACTGACCCACCATTTTCTTTCGATCCTCGCCATTACAGCCGGCCCCATAAAAATAGACGTGTCCCAGCTTTCGCTTGAAGTAGGCTTCGCCCAAACCCAACCGAATGCTCCTGCTCATCTCTCTGCGGGTTTGAAAATACGGATTCAGGCCTTCGGTTATTTGCAAATCAACCAACTCGTCTTGCTCAACAAAAGCCCATTCTGTTTGATCAGAACCGCTCACTGCTATCAAATTCATCGTGCTTTTACTTAGTTTTGCTACATGAAGCCACAAAGTTACAAAGATTTTTTCAATTTGCCCTCACCATCGCTCCCCTCATGAAAACGATGACAAGACTTTCCGTTCTTCGCTGGACAACACCCATTGTGATGCAATTATTCAGTCACAAAAAGGCCTTGGTGGTAAAAGCGACCACACCACACAAAAGCAGCTAATGATAGATAGATACATAGAAGCCATGAAAAAAAAATCTGCAGGCCATATCCTTAGACATGCCTGCAGATTGTAATGCTTAAATAACTTTTGCCGATACCCGATTGCTCAATTGAACTTTTCAATGATTATCAACCGGCTGAAAGTATTCTTTCTTTATTCAACGATTATCGCTTAATGATTCGAACACCATTGAAGTTGTTGACCTTAACAATATAGATGCCATTGGGCAGACGACTCAAATCCATATCGGCATTGAAGCCTTCGGCAACCAATGTGCCCGAAACACTGTATACGCGTACAGACTTAATAACCTCTGACGTTTCAATGCGAATGCGTCCGGTTGTCGGATTCGGTGAAATTCTCAATCGAGGTGCAACTGCTACTTCGTTGATGCCTGTTGTTGCGTTGATAACAAGCGATTTCTTTGCCGGAACCGTAGTTACATTCTTCTCGGTAGGTATAGAGAAAATCGATACGCCCTGATGACCAATCACCAAATTGCCAGCATAATCGAATGCCATTTGCTGAATGCCAGTACCCGTGAGTGAAGCCTTATACGAATATTTCGGTGTTAGCGTAGGTACTCCGTCGTTCCATGTGATGTCAAAGAATTGGAGTACGTTTGTACCATCACTGATCACCAACAACGAGTTATCTTTATTGACGGCAAATCCCGCTTTAGCTGAACCATTCAACAGGGGTGCAAATTCCTGTGTACCTGAGTTGAATACGATTTCACCATTATGATTAACGTAAATCAAAGACGGTACACCCTTCGTGTTATTTCCAGCACCTCGGTACTGGGCAACCCAAACACCACCGTCGAGTCCACCAACGAGATTACAGTTTCCATTGATTTCGTATCTGCCAACCTTGAAAATTTGACTTGGAGCTTTATCCCACGTTGATGCTATCGTACCATCTTCGTTACCGATATTATAAACTCCGACATCCTTTCCAAAGTCTTCCAAGGAAACGAACAGCTTCGTATCAGCTCCAGTACCGTAAACACACAAACCTGGAGATGATGAACCGACATTAACGCCATTATTAACAAATAGACCGTCGCTATTGCGTTCGCCAACAAAGAATTGAGTGTATTCACCTTCAAGATCGGCAGGATTCATCAGATATACGCCGGAATGATCGTCACTCCAATCAGAGATATAGACAGTTCCCTTAGAATCAACACCCAAACGGTACTGTGAACCCCACTTGGCTTCTTTCCCTATATAAGGATTTTCATTGATACGTGTCCAATCAGGATTGTATGCATACATACCAATAGAATATGCATTGACATAGAAGCGACCGAAATAATCGGATTCAGGTGAGTTGTCAACAGCCACAAATACGGTCTTTGGATATTGCATCGATGCATCATTCGAGGTTAAACGACTGATATTTGCAACCGCAGAACCTGTTAACCTTACAGCCCAATTAAGCTTTTGGCCCGATTGCCCTGGCAATTGATCGGCTGCTAAGGTAATAGTATTGCTTCCTTGTTTAACATCAGGAACGTCGGCAGTTCCAACTTCCTCGCCTGTTGCCGCATCAGTGAATACCAATTGTGCAGATTGCGCCTTGTCGTTTGAAGTGAAAGTGAACTTATATGAGTTGTCAGGCAACTGTTCGCCCTTCAAATCGTAAGCCATAATACGTTTAACGGCAGGCTGTTCGATACCTTTCGTAGTAAATGTGGTAATCACATTGCCTACGATGAGATACAAATTGATGTCTTGTCCATCAACACTTGATCCTGTACCCATATCGGTTGTTGCTGGAAGTGCTTCTGGCAATTCAGTATTTGTTTGAATGAGTTTGGCTTTATCAATACCGTCAGTAATATCGTAGAGACGCAAGCCGCCAACTTTTCCATCCGTAACAAATGGAGTTACCATCATAGAATGATGAGCATACTTAAAGAATGAAACACCAGTTGCCGCCTGTCCTACTAAATTATCTTGATCGGAAAGCTGACCAAGTACTTCGCTATTGACGTTAACTGTTTTAGCTGGCTTGAACTCAACAGGCAGGAATTCGGTTCCGTCAATGACATATTGATCGTCTGCCAATGGTGAAACCTGAAGAAGAACTTCTAATCCTGTAGCCAATTTGTTAACTGGACTTGGAGCTGTTGATTTAATATCTTTTTCAGTAAACACCGTACTTGCAATCTGATTGTCAACAATGTTCAGATCGATGAAGCGCTTGATATGTTTATCACCCCAATAATTAGCGGCAGACATGAACACATGACAGTCGTTAGACGGACCGCTGACAGCCAGCGTACGGCCAACAATGGCATTATAATAGTTGGCTGAAGATTTGGTGGATACCCATACGGCGGGATCTGCATCAAAATCATCCCACTTATAAACGAAGATTTCTCCTCGGGTAGAGCCTTCTCTGACTTGGCCGTCATTAAATTGGCATTCCTCACTATTTACACCAACAAGCTTTCCATCAGCTGTGAAAGCGATATCGCTCAAACGCGATTTGAACCCATCATTATCAGGTTCGGCCGCTGCAATACCATTGATGCTGAGTTTTTTAACAAACTCGTTTGTCTTGTTATTGATCAGACTGATCACTGGCTCGCCATTATTGTTTGATAAGATAATCGTAGAATCACCTCTAACAATGGCACGCTGCATTTTTCCAGTAATATCTTCATAGGCTTTCGAAGAATTGGAGAACTCTATTTTATCAGGAACGCCTATATAACTCTTTAAATTAGGTTCGGGATAGTTTTCATAAACAATTGCAGGTGGCACATAGCTTTCTGATTCAAGCAAAAGTTTGGCGTATGACGTCTGATTAGCCTCAACTTTGATTGCTTTTTTATACTCTTCTGTCAGCTCTTTGTAACCATCTGCTTTTACAGAAAGTGTATAATCGCCAGGGGCAAGTCCTTCGAAAACAAAAACTCCGTTGTAGTTATTATCAACTTTGTAGGCTCCTACCTGATTTCCATCTTTCAAAAGGGTGACTTCTGCACCATTGAGTGGCAACCATTGATCGTTTGTATTTGGCGCATAGTTGAACAGTTGGTGAACGATTTTCTCGTGCATATCCTTCACTGTTCCCATGATATAACCTGTTTTTTCAGGTGTGAGGTTAAAGTAATCACACACGCCGCGTGCTACGCGTATACCTTCTTGTCCACAATAGTCAGGATTGAGGGCACGGTGACGAGCAGGCTGGTAAGTATGGAAATAACCTTCGAGCAAGAAACCGGGAACACCATGACGAAGTACGCCCAGATAACCTTTTTTCCCTGTAACTGGACTAACCCAAGCTCCTCCATAGAATGTAGAGTCGCCTCGAATATTCATCTGGGTCTTGCTGTAATAGCTGTATATATCAATGTCGTTTGTGAAATGCGGTTCCCAACATGCTTTACACATATCATAACTTCCAGGTGACCAGTCGTTTCCTTTACCATCTTGTCCACGATAAAGGAACAAAGGATAGTTAGTAAGTGAGCCGTCTGCTGCTGCATTTGAGTGAATGGAGATAAACATATCCATATTATTTGCTTCAACTTCAGCACATATTTCCGACAAATTACGATTGTATTTCTCTTCATCGGGTGCACCTTTCACATAAGGATAAGGCCCATTGAGGGTTCTGGAATAAAGAATATTCTCTTTTTTCACACCCATCTTTTCCAGCGTTTTACCCAACTTCAGGATTTTCCATAAGTTGGTGTTTGTTTCATAAAAGCCAAGCGTATCTGGACGACCTGTTTCTGGATTTGCCGGATACGGAATTGTTGCCATTGGCCTGTCGTTGGGCCCCCAGCTGCCATGCCCCGCATTCAAATAAATACGAACATCATTGTCGCCGTTTCTTGCTTGAAGGGCAACAGATGCAAAGAGCAATGATAATGTGAGTAAAATATATTTCTTCATAGCATTGTACTTTATCAATTGTTAATGTTAATGTCAATCATATATGCCTCTCCTGCAGGAGTAGAGAAGACGATTTTATCACCTTTCAACGTTGTATAGGGGTACATGGCGATTACAGAGTCATCAGTTAAGACTTGCTCTTGTCCGCTTAATGATTTGGCTACGATAGAAGAGGCATAAACATACTCACCGTCATCTTGATCGTTCATACCAATTATAACATCGTTATTGTACCAACGAGGAGCACGCAGTGTACCCAGAGATTTGAGATTTGAACCATTCAAGTCGCAAACAAAGGCGCCAACACCACATACATAGTAGAGGGCTTTGGTTCCATCAGGCGAAACAGAAGGCCAAATGTAGCTGAATTGCTTTCCATTGGGGGAGAAAACTTGTGTCTTTCCGCCTTTAGTAATCAACAATTGACGATTTTTAACAGACAACGTAGGCATCTCAAAACGCTTGACGGCATTGGGTTGCAGACGAGTTAGCTTTTGTTTATTGTCTTTAACAACCGAAACAGTTGCACCACCAATTGAATAACCTTGCAGGTTGCGCGAAGGTTTCACAAGTTGTTGCGTCTTACCTGTAGATAAATCAATAGCGTTCAAACTCACGCGACGCAAATTATTCTTGGAATAACTACTCTCAGGATAAAGAATTTGTTTTCCATCATTGGAAATTTTAACGTTAAATCCTGTTCCTTTTCCTGATGTCAATTTCTGAGTTTTCCCTGTACTTAAATCGAACTTTACAAGACCGTTGTTGGAAGCTGTAGACAAAAGGATATAATCTCCCACAGGACTTAGCCCGACAACTGTTTTTGTAGGCCCATTAGGAAGGTCGATCTTCTTCATCGATCCTACCTTCAACACCTGCGCTTGCCCGATGAAGGGTAGACAGATGATACAAATTAGTAGCATTTTTCTTTTCATAATAGACAGATAATAGTTAAACAATAGAGATCAAAATCAATGGTACGTTGTTCATTTTATGACCATTGGTTGTTATCCTTTAGAATGAAATATATAGATGAAAACAGATTTTTGTCGACAGTCTAAACTACCTTCCTCTTTTTATCATCTATATATTCCATCTAAAAAACATTACTTTAGCATTAGATTTCAATGGAAGCAATCGAGCTGTTGACATCAAAATGCCGAATCCTTTATCCTGCATTTCTGCCAGACAGTTCGATTCATTCCACCTTATTAAATATGGCCCCGATTAGTTTCCATATTTTATCAAATCAGAAATTTTGCTTTCGGCGTTGTTTTTTTCATTAACTGCCGTCACAAAATAGGTCCCTGGTCGTGACAGTTTTACACTGTTATCCTTCGTCGTGACTACCAGTTTTGCCATTCGTTTCGTTCCTGTACTCAAATAAACGGCATAATAGCAACCCGAAACAGCATCCCAATGAAGAATGTCATTCATTATTGTGAGATTCTTAGGTGCATTGGGCAAAGTGGGTTTTTCAACCAGCAAGTACGGCATTACTACCGGCTCTTTGTAGCGCTGCTTGATGGCACCCATGATGTTTACAGGATTCGAAAAGAGATATTTAGCACTATAAAAGAGTCCACCCATCACTTTAGGATCTTCATCCGCAAGACGCATCTGCTTAGTCAACTCAGAAGAGTTCATGTAAGCGGAGCCTTGCTTGCTGTCTCCAAACTTATATATTCCATATCCAATCACCAATTTAGACTTGGTAATCATATTGCTCCAACGAGCCAATCCCTTATCAAAATTATAGATTGAATTGCCTGTATGGAAATATAGTTGAGGGATAATCACGTCTACCCAACCTTCTTTTGACCATTTTGCAACATCAGCAAACATCAAATTCATATTATTCTCAATGTTCCCTCCAGGACCAATGGAAAACACCAAGTTCGGATTGGTATTCTTGATCATGTCATGAAGCTTTTTCACAACCTTATTGACATTATCTCTACGAAATTCTTCAATCGAATTAAAAGCCCGACCATACGTTGCATATTCGTTTTGGTCATTCATGCCTTCTCCGCTTGAAAGATACGGGTAGAAATAATCGTCCATGTGAACACCGTCAACGTTGTATTTGGTAATCAATTCCTTAACAATATTCACGATACGATCCTGAGCTGCAGGGAGAGCGGGATTATAAATGCGAATTTTGTTATAGTCTTTCACAAGATTTGCAGGAATCTTCGAATCTAACTTCGGAAAAGATGTATCACTGCCTGTGCGTGTCGATATGCGATAAGGATTGATCCATGCATGAAAAGCAATGTTTCGCTTATGCGCTTCTTCAATTAAGAATCTCAAAATATCATACCCAGGAGCAACACCTGCCTGTCCAGTGATGCTCTTACTCCATGGTTCATATTGTGAAGCGTAGTAGGCATCAGCCATTCCTCTTACTTGGAAGAATACGGCATTGATATTGTTGTCCTTAAAAAGGTCTAAATATTTCAAGTATAATTCTTTCTGGGAAGCCTGATCATACTTCCCCATAGGCCAATCAAGTCCCCAAACCGTTGCCATCCATACACCTCTCAGTTCCTTTCGTGGAACAATAGGTTGCTCTGCAGTCGGTCCCGAAGGTGTAGGAGGCGGGGTTTTGCCCTTGTTGTGATCGTCTCTCTCTTCGTTACACGAAAAGAGAAACATCACAATAAAGGCAAAAAATATAAATCTATTTATTCTTTTCATTTCTATCTGGTCGTAATATATTAATCGTCCTCAGCTACTTTTACTGGGAATTCGCTGATAACAAATCCAGAATTGGCTCGAGAAGCAAATATATACAGTTTGGCATCTTTGCCATTCGCATCTTTTTCGATATAGTAATTTGTGTGTGTGCCAGGAGCACCATTACCAGAACCGCCGAGTATAAATGAATACACTGGATTGTGATTATCGCCCTTATCAAATATCTCTAACGCTTCCTTAACAGTATTGCCTTTTGAAATATCGTAGACGGATAATGTCGGTGTTGCTTTAGTTGAACCTCCCAAACCAGCTGTACAGGTAATCAAATAGCGTGATTTGTTAAACGTAAAGATGCGAGGCGCAATCGACTCTAGTGGGAAGTTATCTTTCTTCATCGAGTAATTAACGGTCAAATTGGCATCGGTCAACATAATCGGAGTACGAATACCAGCCCACAGATAGTCAGAAGAATTCTCAATTCTATGGATGCTGTTAAAGGTAGTCACATCCATTTTGTGAGGAATAACCATCGGGTCGCTGATAGTTTTGAAATTCTTAACGGTAAATCGAAGAACTTCTTTGGCGCCATTGTCTGGGAAGAAAATGTATCCGTTACCGCTTTCATCCAGATTCAATGTCATCGCGTCACCATGACGGTTACCAGCACCCTCGATTTTTCCAACATTAATATCTGCTATCAGCTCTGGTGCAGAGGTAGGAGTTTCATAATAGTAAATCTTAAGTGGTGAAGCATGACCACCCGAAAGTGAAGCAAGATAGATATGTCCACCCGAAAGGGCTCCTGTATTGTAGGGGAATGTTCCACCTGACACACCTGTTAAATCCAATTTAATTGGATTGATTTTTCCTTCCTTCAAGTCAGAAAGTTTCAACAAATGAGGTTTCGTTTCACTTCTTGTGACTACCAATACATACTCTCCGTCAAAGTCGGCACAGCGCGTTAACAAAGATTTATAGCTGTCGTAAACTTTGTCTCCAGAGAAGTTGTAAACAGAAGGCTTTTCAAAGTCTGCACCAAACACAGGAACCTTCTTTCTTATCTTCATGAAATAATCTTTGTAGCGCTTTTGATTTATCACCCTGAGGATAAGCGTTTTATAGGTATCGAGTTCATCCATAGAGAAATCAAATACAGAATCTTTTAGATGCGCTCCTTGTGATAAAGTTGCTTCTACCCGCAAAGCAGAAAAGTTTGATTCTACTTCAAGCCTCGGGAAATTAATCATCTTATTTTCTTCATCTATCGTTCCTTCGACCACTCTGTTTCCATCAGGTCCGGCATTCAAGATTTTGATGGCAAGCAATTCGGTTTCATAAGGATCAACCGTACTTGCCGGATAGTCCTCGTCGCAAGCTGTAAAAACATAACAGCAAAGCAACGCTACGACCATCAGTCCTATATTATTAATATATTTCATCATAGTTTCTTATTTTATTAAAATACAAAAAATGTTAGTTCGCTGTTGAAGGCCAGCCTTCAGTTTGTGTCAGCTGATAGCCCCTATTTTTATAGCTTTCAATTTGATTTGTACTAATTGGAGCCAAATATGGATTCATATTAGGTACACCTAAGAATGGCAATCTGCCACGATTTTGTATACGATAATAAAAACCTACCATTTCATTTCCGTTTTTCCCGTCATAAGCAATTTGTTTTCCATCTTTTTTCACAACTCGAATTTTTCCAACATTACCAGCTTTTAATTCATCTTTTGCTTCCTTGGGGAAGTTAACCCAAGTACCCATCAATAATTCTTCGTTGGCATCAGTATCCATATAGTTCAATTTTCCCCAACGGCGAAGATCAATAATACGAGCATATTCAAAAGCAAATTCCATTCTGCGTTCGCGACGGATTTCCCACAACAACGGCGAAACCGATGTATCTCTGTTGGGATCTACGTTAAGTTCTGTCAATTTCATGGGCGCAGTTTTCTTTACGCCTTTGGCGATGGCTTCCTTTGCTAACGGACGGTTGCGAATCTTATTGATAGAAATATCGATGTCGCTTTGCATTACTGCTGGACCACCTACTGTGGCATATTCCGCTTTTGCTTCTATCCAGTTCAACAAAACTTCAGCATATCTCATCACAGGATATCCTGTTACATTCTTAACACCTTGATACTCTTGAGCAGGGGTACCTCCATCTTTGAGATAATTCAGTCCTTCTCTTGGTATAAACTTTACAACATAGAGATAAGAACTCAATGCCATTGGTGTGGGCTTATCAAAAAACGACGCCTCAAATCGAGAATCACGAGTTTTTATCATGTTCTCCATGGAGAAATTTTTAGCATTTTCTACGTCAGAAGATTGATAATCTTTACCGTCTATGCAAAGAAATGACTTAATTAAGTTCAAATTAGGACCCTCAGCTATTGGAGAATTCATATTACAATTAGAAGTAATACTATGTGTTACGCCCTGTGCTGCATCATATCTTCTATAAAGGATGCAATCTTTTGCTTTGGTAAGGTCGGTAGAACCAAATAATGTTCGGAAATCTAATGTAATGTCATATTTACCGCTATTAATCACCATATCTCCAGCTTCTATAGCCAGTTGGAAAAACTTGCTTGCTCTTTCGTCATTATGATAGTAATATTTCTGCCAACTGCCTTCAAAAAGTGCCCATCTTGACACAAACGAAGCAACAACATAGCGATTCACGTACATTTCTCCGTCATTCAGTCGCACATTTTGCATGGCATAAATAAAGTCATTGTAAACAGAGTCCATCACTTCATTGCGTGGTGTGCGGTCTTTATACAATTCATCATAGTCAGTATTGGCCACCTCATGGCTATAATAAGGCACATCACCAAATACATTCACCAAACGTGCATATTCCAAACCTCTATAGAATCGGGCTATTCCCATCCAATGATTGTACGCATTGGCAGTGAGCACGCTTCCCATATCTCTTGCTATGCGATCAATCATCACATTAGCTTTTCTTATCCAATAAAAATTCCATGTTGGTCCAGCAAAATCACTTTTCCACATCATATCAGCAGATGTACTTCCTAAACTGGTTGGGACAACTCTACCGAATTGAGGTTGTATTCCCAATATAACCGCATCATCATTAAAATTATAATTCATGGGTGTATATGGAGTTGTCCATCCGCTTCCATATCCCACAAAGAAATTGGCATAAAATGAATTCGCATACAAGCGCACCTTTTGCTCACTATTCCAAAATGTATCATCTTCGGCTGTTGTAAGTGATGGACGATCCAATATGTCACTACAACTCGTAAATATAGCCGTAAATATGATGAATAATAAAAATTTATATCGTCTCATAATTGCTTTAATTAAAAGGATAATTGAATACCGCAAGAAACTGATTTGAACAAAGGTGTTCCTGTTCCTGTACGTGATAGATTGTATGAACTGCTAAACATAGAGTAACCAGAGATGGCTTCAGGATCAATTGGCAAACCTCTCAACTTGTCAAAAGTAAAGAAATTCTCTAAAGAAACATATACTCTTGCTTTAGTTAAATATAACTTCGATAGCAAATTCTTGGGTAAAGAATATCCCATGTTGATGTTCTTAATTCTCAGGTATGCCATGTTCAAGAGATACTTGCTTTGAACTTGCATACCGAAGCCAGAGTTTGAATTACCTAAATCCCAAGCTCTTGGATAGAAAGCATCTGTGCGTTCAGGTGTCCAATATTCTGTTGCAAATGTTTTCGGCATAGCACCTTCCTTAGCATTAAATCCTGGTATGGCCAGCTGACCACTTCCCCAAATCTTACGTTTGGCAATACCTTGACAGAAGATGGAAAAGTCGAAACCTTTATAATCCAATCCCAACCTGAAACTGTATTCATAGCGAGGTCTAGAATTACCAATAACCGTCAAATCTCCATGATCTCCATTGGTTGATGCACCTGTAGTAATGTAGCCATCATGATCCAGATCGACAAACTTGACATCACCAGGGGCAAACATCAACTTATCGCCGTTTTCATATTGTACCTGATATACTGGATATTTAGATGTTTGCTTATTCGTCTTACGGATAGTTCCTTTATATATGACATTTGTTTTAACAAGATTTCCTGCATCATCATAAACGAAATCATCTTTTTGGAACAAACGATCCGTAACCAATCCATAGATGTCACCGTAACGTCTGCCCGTTGAAAAATCATTCCAAATAGATCTGTTTTCCCATGCAATCAAATGATCTGCACCTTTGGTAATGTCTGTATAGGAGTCAAAAACCATGGCTGTCATATTAATACCTAAGCCATTTGCAAACCGATGTCTATAATCTAATGACAATTCCCATCCTCTGGTTCTCAAGTCACCATAGTTTCCTCGCGGTGCACCAGTTCCCAATGTAACGGAAAGACTTTCGCCGGGTATAATCATATCTTTCGTATAACGCTGATACCAATCAAAAGTTATTCCTAACTCATTTTTAAAGAAGCGTAAATCTAAGCCGAAATCCAATGTTTCAATTCGTTGCCAAGAAATATCTTTATCAATCAATGTTGGTGTTCCGAAACTATTTCTCTTATGATTTTCAATACCAAGCCAATTCGACACACCTGCCCCTAAAGTTGATCTGTAAAGTGTGTTCGAAACTGTTTGATCACCAATACTACCCCATGAAGCTCTCAATTTTCCAAAAGAAAACACCTTTGAAATCGATTCCATGAAAGCTTCGTTACTAAACACCCATCCTGCAGAGAACGAGGGGAACCATTCCCATCTTAAATGACTGGGGAATTTTGAAGAACCATCGCGGCGTATGTTGCCCTCCAAAAGATACCTATCTGCATAATTATAGTTGATTCGACCAAAGAACCCTAACAATCCACTCCATGAATTGCTCCCAGAAGCAAATTGGTCACCTGTGGCCAATGGAAACTGTGGATTACGAATATCTATCAGATCATTTTTCTTTCCTTGTAACCATTTACTTTTACTCGCCACAGAATTCATACCTGCCATAAACTTAAAAGCGTGCTCTTTATTTGCTCCAAAACGCAAATTATAGGTTGTATAGGAATTAAATGTATGTCTATTTGTTGTACTATTCTGACTCTTAATATAACTATTATTCCCAACGGGATAATATTTTTGATACGGGAAAGTGTATGCTCGCATAGTTCCTTCTGGCGAAACATTGCCATCTTCATCAACAAACACAGGTTGTCCGTCAATAGAAAGAGGTGTAGGACCGTACCACGTTAGGCCTGCTTCACACTGTACTACAGAAGCATTTGTTTCTGAAAATTGATTATCATAAGTATAATCAAACTTGAAATTCCAGTTTTTGGTAAAGTTCAAAGTAAGTCCCAAATTGACATTGTAATATTTATTTTCCAAATTATCAGTATTGGCTGCACCCATTTCATAGGCAGCCTCACGCAAATTGTGACCATTTTCAGTAACGCCAATAGGCATCAAGGCACTCCATCTATATAAATAAAGCCATGGGTCGGCTATTGTTGTTCCCACACCAGGATAGCGTTTGTTGCGATCCGAATAGATAGAACTTGCTCTAATTGACAGATATTTGTTGATTTCTGAATTGATGCTAATCGAAGCATTGTAACGTTTAAAATCATCAATTTTCGCAGCTTTTGACATTCCGTTCTGACCCAAATAACCCAGACCAATGTTGTAAGACGTTTTACCTGACTTACCCGAAAATGAAAGGTTGTGTGTTTGTGTCGGAGCCCAGGAACGCACCATGGCTTTTACGCCGTCGTAAATACGGTAGCCGTATTTGTTTACGCCATCAAACATCCAGTCACGACCATACACAACTGGATCGTTCCACTTAACAGAACCGCCATACTTTTCCTGCCATTGTAATATCTTTTCAAAACTCTCATCGCTGACACGCCAAAAACCTCCGGCAGGCATTGGACTCTGACGGTTCTTGTGTGCATCAAGAGTGTACCTCAAACCGTCAATTCCTGCCATTTCTATTTTCCTAACTGGATCTTGCCAAGAGAAGTTGTTCGAATAATTTACTTCAAACTTGTCTTTCTTGGAACCACTCTTGGTCGTAATTAAAACTACACCGAAAGCAGCTTTAGAACCATAAATAGAGGCTGAAGCAGCATCTTTTAACACAGAAATCGACTCGATATCATCAGGATTCACCATCTGAATACTTGGGATTTCTACATTATCCAAGAGTATAAGTGGATTGCTGGCTCCCAGATAAGAAGCTACTTGTCCGCGAATCTTAATCAAAGGCTCCGAACCAACTTCACCGGTTGGTATTCTAATATTCAAACCCGGAACTGCTCCTTGCAATCCACGGCCTACATCGGCTATAGGACGACTGCTCAAGGATTTGTCGAGATCAACACTGGCCACAGCGCCCGTCAAGTTGGCTTTCTTCTGTGTACCATAACCCACTACGACTACTTCTGAAAGCTGTCCGGCATCTTCCTCAAGCTTTACTTGCATGTTGTCACTTGCTCGAAGCGTTACCGTCTTGTACCCTACGTAAGAAATTTGAAGCTTAGTACCAGCATTCACAGAAAGTGTAAAACGACCATTTAAATCCGTAATCGTACCTGACGACGTTTTACCAACCACAACAACCGTGGCACCCACAATAGGTTCGCCATGGGCATCAACTACGATACCACGAACGGCTTGCTGCTGCATCATCACACCAGGCAAATTCAGCTCACTTGCTGATGCCAACATCGGTTGGGACGCAAAAGCACTACCTGCGACCGTAAGTATCGCACATAGATAATTTTTTGTTTTCATAGACCCAAAATTTAAGTTAATAATATATTTCTACTTGAATATTGTTTGCAAAAAAAGGTTTTAGCTTAGAAGTGGTAGAGAGGTTAATCTGGCTCACCTAATCATAGTAATTACTTCTACGGCACAAATATAGCGATATATCATTAAAATACAAACTTTATTTAGATTAATTTGTGTTTCTAACTTATAAATAATGTTTAATTTTACACTAAAAGGGCAAGATAATACACCTAATTCTTCATGAACAGGTGTTTACTTGTCAATATAAATGACAAAAAAAGTCTACTTACAAATCGATGAAATAGAAAAAAAACAATAGGCAAACATGCGACAATCATTCCCTACGAATGCAATATAAAAGGTCTATTTGAGCAATAGCATGGAGTAAAGGTGATTATCAACATGCTTTTGCCTGGCAAAACACATGGGTTTAGAGTCTTACAGCATGCTAGTAAGGCGACTAAAAGCATGCTTTAAACGTGAAATCAAACGAACATGAGGTACGGAAGAAACGCACAAAACCCGTAACTACCTGTCTGTCAAAAGAGAACGTTTTTGCTCTATATTTTCATTATTTGAAAGATACGGAGCGTTGCTGAAAAATAAGCGAAATATGAGAGGGTGTTTGTCAAGAAAAATGTCAACACGAGAACGGGAAGTGTGACTTTTCTTTGTAACCAAATAGATAGTCCAAACAACAGGATGCATCAAGTTCCCTATTCAGACAACAGATGCGTAGCGTGATATTTCATCAGTCCCTCAATAATATGGTCACTAACCATTTCAGGCTCAAAACCTGCCTCACGACAAACAGCTCGCAACAAGGGTGCAAAGGTCATGGCCGTTTTTCCTGTAAAATACACGGGATATTGATGGTACGCATACTGGAACAAATTACGCGTAAGGAAACGTTTAAAATTATCAGTCACCAAATCTCGCACATATTCCATGTGTTGGTAATCGGCCAAAAAGGTTGCTACCGAGGATAAATAATAATGTGGAAGTGGCTTGTCGTAAACAGTGCGCATCACTTCATGGGCTGTCGTTTGACGCTTAAAATAAAAAGTAGAAATCAGTTCAGAAGGAGCCAACTCTTTCAGTACATCCGAAAGAAAAGTGCGCCCAATAGAAGATGCGCTGCCTTCATCTCCCAAGATATAACCACCGGCACGCACATTTTTAACAATGTGAGTACCATCATAGAAGCACGAGTTGGATCCCGTACCTAAAATGCACACGATACCAGCCGAGTCCATGCACATGGAACGGGTGGCACCCAGCAAGTCGCTCTCCACCATGACGGGTGTCTTAAACTGTGCAACCAAGGAGTGACCCACCATTCTCTTCCTATCCTCACCACTACAGCCGGCCCCATAAAAATAGACGTGACCTAACTTTCGCTTGAAGTAGGCTTCGCCCAAACCCAACCGAATGCTCCTGCTCATCTCTCTGCGGGTTTGAAAATACGGATTCAGGCCTTCGGTTTTTTGCAAGTCAACCAACTCGCCTTGCTCAACAAAAGCCCATTCTGTTTGATCAGAACCGCTCACTGCTATCAAATTCATCGCGCTTTTAATTAGTTTGCTACATGAAGCCACAAAGTTACAAAGATTTTTTCAATTTGCCTTCATCATCGCTCTCCTTCATGTAAACGATACCGAGAACAGCCTCTTTTTATTATTTGGCGAACAATCCCGGTTGCCATACAGCAGTTGGGTTACAAACAAAAGCCAGCCTTGGAGTAGAAGCAAAAGTTAATAGAAATTGACGGGAGGGGCAAACACGAATGCAACAAGCAAACAAATGACATGGTTCCATCATCATGAAACAGAGGAAATTAGGGGCAATCCGTGATTATTTCTAATCGCTCCACTTGCTGTTTGCAAAACCACTGAAACCGTTTCGGAACGGTTCTCATTTGGTATCAAGCGTTAAATCATACAAATTATAGTGAATATTCCTGATTTTATATTTCTAATTCTAAAAAAATAACCTATCTTTGCTCATAACTAAAAATCAACATAGTACATGAAAAAACTGATTGCCCTACTGCTGCTTTTAGGCTCTTTCAGCACCACCTGCTGGTGCTCAACATCACACGTCGTTACCGGAGCGGAGCAAACTCATCTTTACTTCCCGCTTCTAAAGGGTAAAAAAATCGTTTTGTTCTCCAACCATACCGGCATGGTGGGTAATCAGCACTTGTTGGATATCATGGTCAACTACCGAATGAAGGTCATTGGCGTGATATCGCCCGAGCACGGATTCAGGGGAACAGCCGATGCCGGTGAGCATGTCACCAACTCCGTGGATGCGCAAACTGGCGTTCCAATCTATTCGTTATACAACGGAAAGAAGGGAAAAGCGAGCCTGCAAGTTCTCAAAAGTGCCGACATCTTGGTGGTGGACATACAAGACGTAGGACTGCGGTTCTACACCTATTATATATCCATGCTCAAACTGATGGACGCTTGTGCGGAGGTAAAGACGCCGGTATTGGTTTTAGATCGTCCCAATCCGAATGGCTTTTATGTAGACGGCCCCATCCTGGACATGAAGTACAAATCGGGCGTGGGTGCCCTACCCATCCCCATCGTTCACGGAATGACCTTGGGCGAATTGGCGCGAATGATCAACGGAGAAGGGTGGCTGAGCAATCACCGCCAATGCAAGCTCACTGTCATCCCCTGCAAGAACTACACGCACCAGACACGATATGAGCTACCCATCACACCTTCGCCCAACCTTCCCAACATGCAGGCGGTGTATCTCTACCCAAGTACATGTTTCTTCGAGGGAACGAATGTGAGTCTGGGACGAGGCACATCAAAGCCTTTTCAGCAGTACGGCCATCCTGACATGATAGGGTACGGCTACAGTTTCATGCCGCAAAGCGTGGCTGGTGCCAAGAATCCGCCGCAATTGGGGAGAACGTGTCATGGCGTTGACCTAAGCAACGCAGACACCGAGCTCATACAGCGGCGAGGAATAGACCTGTCGTATGTTATCAACGCATATCGCAATCTAAACATAGGCAGCAAGTTCTTCACGCCTTTCTTTGAAAAACTGGCAGGTGTAGGCTACATCAGAGAGATGATCATGAATGGCTGTAACGCTGATACCATCAAAGCTAAGTGGCAGAAAGACGTTGAACAATTCAAGCTACAACGGCGGCCCTATCTACTTTACCAAGAATAAGCGAATGAACTAAAACCATCCTTTCCTCATGAACGCCATCATCATTCTCATCACCGTAGGCATCTATTTCATCCTACAACTCGCCGTGTCGTTTAGAAAATCAACGACAGCCAACTCTGATTTCTTTTCGGGCAGTCGACAATCTAAATGGTATGTTGTTGCCTTTGCCATGATTGGCGCCAGCATTTCGGGTGTAACCTACGTGTCGGTTCCAGGCATGGTGAACAAGAGTGGGTTTGGCTATTTGCAATTAGTCATGGGGTTTATCGTCGGCCAACTCATCATCGCCTTTGTCTTAACCCCACTGTTCTACCGCATGAAGCTCACCTCGGTGTACGAATATCTGAGCAACCGATTCGGCTTGAAGGCTTATCATACGGGAGCTTGGTTCTTCTTCATCAGTAAGATGTTGGGAGCGGCGGTGCGCCTGTTCCTGGTGTGTTTTATCTTACAGATGCTGGCTTTCGAGCCCCTGGGCATTCCGTTCATTGTCAATGTTTTCATCTCTGTGGGCTTCGTGTGGCTGTACACCCATCGCGGAGGGGTAAAATCGGTGATTTGGGCAGATGTCATCAAAACCTGTTGTTTAATCATTTCGGTGGCGCTCTGTATTTACTTCATCGCCCGAGACATGGGGCTTTCGCTTAGCGGAACCTTCCATGCGATTGGACAAAGCAACATGAGTAAAATGTTGTTTTTTGATGATCCCAACGATAAGCAGTTTTTCTTCAAACAATTCTTGGCGGGCATCTTCACGATGATTGCCACCAACGGACTTGACCAAGATATGATGCAACGCAACTTGAGTTGCCGCAACAGCAAGGAATCACAAAAGAACATGATTTTCAGCATCATTCTTCAGTTTGTCGTGGTTTCCGCTTTCTTGATGCTTGGCGTGCTGCTGTACCTCTTCGCAGCACAGCATGGAATGTCAGAAACAGGCGACAAACTGTTCCCAGCCATCGCCACAGGGCCTTATCTCCCCATGATTGTCGGCATCTTATTCATCGTCGGTTTGGCATCATCGGCCTACAATGCTGCCGGAGCAGCCCTGACTGCACTTACCACCTCGTTCACAATCGACATCTTAGGTGGCCACTCGCTGAGCGAGAACCGTGTGAAACGCATGCGGCAACGTGTACACCTTGGAATGGCTATCCTGATGGGAGTGGTCATCATCGCCATCAACATCCTGAACAGCACCAGTGTGGTAGATGCCGTCTACACCCTTGCCAGCTACACCTACGGCCCCCTCTTAGGAATGTTCGCCTTTGGCATCATTATGAAACAACAAGTACACGACCGCTATGTGCCATGGGTGGCTATCGCTGCGCCTGTGCTTTGTTTGATATTAGACAAACACTCCATGCAATGGTTCAATGGCTATCAGTTTAGTTACGAGATACTTATCTTCAACGCATTGTTTACCTTCTTAGGACTTTGCTTGTTGATTCGACGAAAATAACGATAAAACAAACCCAAACATTGGTACATCTATATGAAAGCAATTGCGATACTTACTGCTCACATCAGCTGTATGCTGTTCACCATTGGCATACATGCTCAAAATAGACCTGCGGTCTTTGCGCCAACTTGCCAAACACCGTTAGTGCAAGAACTGACATCGCACAACCGCCCAAAATACGGTCTGTCAAACCGCCATATTGCGATGTGGCAAAGTCATGGACGATACTACGAAGCCAAATTAGACCGCTGGGAGTGGCAGAGATGCCGCCTCTTACAAACCGTTGAAGACCTATATACGCAGAGTTATGTGCTACCTTTCTTAGTTCCCATGCTCGAACAAGCGGGAGCCAACGTGCTGATTCCGCGCGAAAGGGATTGGAACAGCTTTGAAGCCATCGTGGACAATGACGGCAACAGCTTTCAACCAAAGTCGAAATATAGCGAATACAACGGAAAAGAAAGTTGGAAAAACGGCATAGGAAAGGGCTTCGCTTACCTCCGAAAGACTTACACCGACTTTCAAAACCCATTTACAGAAGGTAGTTATCGCATGGTGACCTCGATAAAAAAAGGAGCAGAAAGCACGGCTGAATGGGTTCCTCAGATTGACGAAACAGGCGAATACGCTGTTTATGTAGCCTATCATACCGTGCCTGGAAGCACCAATGCAGCCCGTTATACCGTTTATCATCGGGGAGGAATCAGCGAATTTAAGGTCAATCAACAAATGGGTGGAGGAACTTGGATTTATCTTGGAAAATTCGCTTTTGACAAGAATTTAGGCAAGAGTCAGCGCATCGTCCTCAGTAACAAGACAGACAAAGCAGGCGAAGTGGTGACAGCCGATGCTATTAAAATAGGTGGCGGAATGGGCAATGTCGGCAGACCAGAAATAAGTACCTACCCTCGTTTCACCGAAGCAGCACGCTACTGGATGCAATGGGCAGGCGTACCCGACAGCATCTACAGTCCTACAGCGGGAAAAGACGATTACAAAGACGATTATCAAGCGCGTGGCGAATGGGTGAACTGGCTGGCAGGAGGGTCAGAAAGCTATCCCAGCGGCAGAGGTTTGAACATCCCTATAGAAATGTCTTTGGCCTTTCACTCCGATGCGGGTGTCACCAAGAACGACAGTACCATTGGTACTTTGGGCATTTACTTCACGCAATCGTATGACAGTGTGTTTGCCAATGGGGCCTCGCGACAGCTTTGTAAGGAATATGCCGAAACCATTCATAACAGCATATTACATGACATACGGGCACAATTTGACCCAACGTGGCACAGCAGGGGCAACAGAAATGGTTCTTATTATGAGGCACGAACTCCACGGGTGCCAGCCATGTTGTTGGAATTGCTGTCGCATCAAAACTTCGCAGACATGCGTTATGGACTTGATCCTCGTTTCCGATTTGCAGTAAGTCGTGCCATCTACAAAGCCATGCTGCGCTTTTCGTGCAAACAACATCAACAAAAATACGTGGTTACACCGCTCCCCGTGAGTCACATGGCAGCTCATTTAACGGATAAGGGGCAGGTGGAACTCACTTGGCAAGCTGTTGAAGACACGCTTGAACCCACGGCAAAACCCGACCGCTACATTGTTTATACGCGCTATGGAAATGGAGAGTTTGACCATGGAAAAGTGGTAAAACAATGTAAATATGTGGCAGACGTACCCAAAGACATGGTGTGCAGCTACAAAGTTGTGGCGATGAACGAGGGCGGTGTGAGCTTTCCATCCGAGATTGTGGCCGTAGGACGCAGCGGAAAAGCAGACGCTAAGAAGGCTTTGGTGGTAAACGGATTCGACCGAGTGTCAGCTCCTGCCGATTTTGTTGCACCCGCTCCGTTGGATACTTTATATGCCGGATTCTTGGACAATGAAGACCATGGGGTGCCATATATGGTGGATATCAGTTATGTAGGCAGCCAAAAAGAGTTCAACAGGTCGCTCCCATGGCTCGATGATGATTCGGGTGGCTTTGGCGACAGTCACGGAAATGAAGAGACAACAGTCATTGCAGGCAACACATTCGATTACATCGCCCTGCACGGAGATGCCATCTTAAAGGCTGGTTGTTCGTTCGAATCGTGTAGCCGAGAGCGCTTCAACCGTGTTGAGAAAGACATCCAATGGATTGACATCATCTTGGGAAAACAGCGACAGACAAAGTTAGGCAACGGCAAAATATATCCTTTGCGTTACAAAATCTTCACGCCCGAAATGCAACAAATACTCACTGCTTACACCCAACAAGGCACATCCATATTCGTATCGGGGGCTTATGTAGGCAGCGATCTATGGAATAACAAATTGGCAAAGCCACAAAAAGAAGACATTTTCTTTGCAACTAACGTACTGAAGTACAAGTGGCGCAACAGTAGAGCGGCCGTCACAGGACGCTTGTCGACCGTAAAATCGCCAGTCAATCTCGCACCAGCTGCCTACAACTACGCGCATACGTTGGGACCTAAAACCTATATTGTAGAATCGCCAGACGCTATTGAACCTGCTTGCGACAACGCCTATACCGTGATGCGCTATCCCGAAAACAACTTTAGTGCGGCAGTGGCATACCGCAGTGACTACAAGACGTTTGTCATGGGCGTGCCATTCGAGTCGATATTGGATGCTACCAACAGAGAAAAGCTGATGGCAGAAATCATACAGTTCTTTAAACAATAAATCCCATTACAAATTATACCGATGATTATGAAGAGAATACAAACCTTTATATACAGTATATTAGCACTTGCCTTCTGTGTACAGGTACAAGCACAAATAGGAACTTTCCGCTTTGCTCAACTGACAGATATTCACCTCAGTGAAAACAATCCCAATCCAACCGAAGACCTACTTCGATCCATTGCTCAGATTAATGCAACGGACAGTCTTGACTTTGTTCTCGTTACGGGCGACCTTACCGAGGAGGGCGACAATGCAACGCTACACAAAGTGAAGCAGTGTTTAGACCTTTTACGCTATCCTTATTATACCGTGATGGGCAATCATGAAACCAAGTGGAGCGAATCAGGATGCACCATGTTTGCCAAGATATTCGGTGGCGAACGCTTCTCATTTTTCCATAAAGGCATTCAGTTCATAGGTTTCAATACAGGTCCTTTCATGCGCATGGCATTCGGTCATGTGAAACCGCAAGATATATCGTGGATTCAATCAACCATCAAGGACAAGAAACAACCGGTGATATTGGTTACCCACTACCCTATTTTAGAAGGCGATGTAGACAACTGGTATGAGCTGACCGATGCTATAAAGCCTTATAACATACGTCTTTTCGTTGGTGGCCATTATCACAGAAACAAACAGTCCACTTACGATGGAATTCCTGGCGTACTTATCCGATCCAATCTTCGCGATAAAGACGCACTGCCAGGATATGGCATTTATGAAGTTTCTCCAGACTCTATCATCGTTTACCAGCAACGAATTGGAGAAAAGAAACAGCTAATATGCGCCTACTCTTTAACCCAACAGCTGTTCAACCACGACCAGAAAGCCGACAGGTATCCTGACTTCTCAGTCAACAAGACCTACCCAAACGTTAAAAGAAAATGGTGCGTACAGACGGGTACCGCCATCTATAGTTCGCCTGTCGTTGAGGGAAACAGAGTTTTTGTGGGCGACGATGCTGGCATACTAACGGCATACAACTTGAAAACGGGTAAAAAACTGTGGGCATACCAGTCGGGAAACCGTATTGTGGGAACGCCTGCGGTTGAAAATGGGATTGTTGTTTTTGGCTCAGCCGACCAGTACATCTACGGCATTGATGCCAAAAACGGCAGTTTAAAATGGCGCGTTCAGGCCGAAGCACCTGTGTTGGGAGCCGTTACCATACAGCAAGGCATCGCATATATCGGTAGCAGTGACCACATTTTCCGTGCCATTGACATTCAAAACGGAAAAGTAGTGTGGACCTATAACAACGTAAAAGGATATGTAGAAACAAAGCCTTTGGTTACAAACGATCAAGTTATCTTCGGTGCATGGGACAACACACTTTACTCGCTGAATCAAAAGAACGGTCATGAGAACTGGCGATGGACGGGCAATCTCACTCGAATGCACTTCTCACCAGCAGCTGTTTGGCCTGTTGCCACGCAGAACCGCGTTTTTATTGTAGATCCCGAACGAGCCCTCACGGCCATCGATTTAACAACGGGTGCAACCATCTGGCGCACCTATCAGTCGAAAGTACGAGAAACGATTGGCCTATCAGCAGACCAAACGCGCATCTATGCCAAGACAATGCAAGACAGTGTGGTGTGCTACAGCGCCACCTCTGAACAACCCAAACAACTATGGAGAGCCAATTTACAGTTTGGTTACGAACACGCTACCTCCATGATGGCCGAACAGGGCGATGTGGTTTTAGGTAGCACCAAAGATGGTTTGATATTCGCTTTACAGGCGAAAACAGGAGAAATCAGATGGAAACACAAAATAGGCAACTCACTCATCAACACCGTAGTACCTGTTGGGCGCCGACAACTGTTGGTGACAGCTGCCAGTGGAGAACTATGCTTACTACAATATCGATAATACTCATCACATCTAATAAAATGAAATAATGAAGAAGATAGATTGTTTTTTACCTTTCATCAACGAGGAGCAATACCAGCAACTGTGTGCTGCGTTTGAAGATTTTACATCTCTTATCAATATTCATGCGCTCAAAGAGAGCTTGTACCAATCCAATACCTTGCAGCAAATAGCCAAAGAGGCTACCGCCCCATATATCCTTTTGCTTACCAAGGACACACCCTTGAGCCTGCATTACAGAGCATTACAACGATTGATACAGCTTGCCGAAGACACCCAGGCTGCGCTCTTGTATGCTGATCACTATCAGATTAAAGCTCAAAAGCGTATCAATTCGCCTGTTATTGATTATCAATTGGGGTCTTTACGCGATGACTTTAACTTCGGTTCGCTGTTGTTTTTCAATACTGCCGCATTCAAAACTGGTGTTCTCAACCTCAAAAACCACTATCAGCACGCCGCACTGTATGCTCTACGCCTTTGTCTGAGTAGGCACCACCAGTTGGTACACGTCAACGAATACCTGTATACAGAGATTGAAGAGGACAACCGAAAGAGTGGTGAAAAGCAGTTCGACTATGTTGATCCACGCAACCAAGAACGCCAAAAAGAAATGGAAAGGGCGTGTACCGAGCATCTGAAAGCTGTTGGAGGCTATCTCGAGCCTGTGTTCAAAGAGGTAGATTTCAACCTTATCCCATTCGAATATGAGGCATCGGTCATCATTCCTGTCAAGAATAGGGTTGGCACCATCGAGGCTGCCATACAATCTGTCTTGCACCAACAAACCAACTTCAAGTTTAATCTCATCGTGATTGACAATCATTCGGATGATGGCACTTCCGAAATCATTGACCAACACAAGGGTGATGAGCGTGTCATTCACCTCGTTCCCCAACGCACCGACCTCGGTATTGGTGGCTGCTGGAACTATGGTTTGCATCATGCCAACTGCGGAAAGTTCGCCGTTCAGTTGGACAGCGACGATTTGTATTCAGACGAACACACCCTACAAACCATCGTAGACGCCTTTTACCAGCAACAATGCGCCATGGTGATTGGCACTTATCGCATGACCGATTTCGACCTGAACACGCTCCCTCCAGGGGTGATTGACCACAGAGAGTGGACGCCTGAAAATGGAAGAAACAACGCACTGCGTATCAATGGGCTAGGTGCTCCTCGTGCTTTCTACACCCCTATTGCACGAGAAATTGGATTCCCCAACACAAGTTATGGTGAAGACTACGCCATGGGACTGAATATTTCGCGCCATTATCAGATAGGACGTATCTACGATGTGCTTTATCTGTGCCGTCGTTGGGGCGGCAATTCGGATGCGGCCTTGAACATAGAGCAAGTAAACGCCAACAACATCTATAAAGACCGAATCCGCACTTGGGAGTTACAAGCTCGTATGGTTCTTAACAAACAAAAAACAGAATAAGAACAGCTAATTTTATACTGAATATCAAGTAGTTATAGAATGATAGAATCTATGCGTTACAAACTCAATGAGATTAAGGTGCAAACTCAATGAGATTAAGGCTCAAACTCAATGAGATTAAGGCACAAACTCAATGAGATTGAAAACCCAATGTTTTACTCCGTACATAGAAGCTGTATTAAAACAGAGAAAAAGAATGAAACATATAACATCTAACATCAGTCCTTGGGCATGGATACCCACGCTCTATTTTGCCGAGGGCATCCCCTATTTTATCGTTAACAACATATCGGTCATTATGTTTACCAAGATGGGTGTACCCAATGGTGACATGGCCATGTTTACCAGTTTGTTGTATCTGCCGTGGGTCATCAAACCCCTGTGGAGTCCGTTTGTCGACATTCTGCGCACCAAACGTTGGTGGATTGTGATGATGCAAGCCCTCATGAGTTTGGCTTTCATTTTGCTGACGTTTACTCTGCCACATCCTTCACCCGACATCATCGCTTCGGGCAACACACCAGTCAGCATGTTTACACTTACGTTAGTGCTGTTTATCATCACAGCGTTTGCATCTGCAACCCACGACATCGCGGCTGACGGATTCTATATGTTGGCTCTCAATCCTTCGCAGCAATCGTTCTTCGTCGGCATCAGGAGTACATTCTATCGCTTTGCCTCTATCTTCGGACAAGGCGTTTTGGTGTTCGTTGCTGGATATTTAGAGCTGCACACGGGCAACATTCCGTTGTCGTGGATGATTACCTTGGGCATTACAAGCGTTTTGTTCACCATCATTACCATTTATCACACCTTCTTTATTCCTTATCCCCAACAGGACAAAGGAAAAGTAGGTGCCACAGGTGTGCATGCTAAAGACATCGTTTCAGAGTTCGGACGTACCTTTGCAACCTATTTCAAGAAGCCCGGACTGTGGATTGCCATTGCTTTCATGTTGCTGTATCGTTTGCCCGAAGCCTTCTTACTCAAGATGGCTGTGCCTTTTTTAGTAGATAACAGTGCTGACGGAGGATTGGCTATGAGCACCCAAGAGGTGGGGTTGGTCTATGGAACCATTGGTGTTATTGCACTGACCATTGGTGGCATCATCGGTGGTATTGCGGCTTCCAACTGGGGACTCAAGAAGTCGTTTTGGCCAATGGCTGCCTGCATGACGCTTCCCTGCTTTACCTTTGTGTACCTTAGTATGTTCCTTCCTCACAACATTATTATCATCAGTGCTTGCGTGGCCGTCGAACAATTTGGCTATGGATTTGGTTTCACTGCCTACATGTTGTACATGATGTATTTCTCTGAAGGCGAATTTAAGACCGCCCACTATGCCATTTGCACGGCATTCATGGCACTGAGCATGATGATTCCTGGCATGTTTGCCGGTTATCTGCAAGAGTGGTTGGGTTACGAACACTTCTTCTGGTTGGTCATTGCCTGCTGCTTGGCAACCGTCATGGTTACATTAATTATCAAAGTTGACCCTCATTATGGACGTAAAGATCCTGAAAATGTTAAATAATTCTTTCAAAAAACTATTTTTACTTGCCTTCATGCTTTGTCTCATTGCCACCGTTTTACCGGCAAGAAACAAACAAGTATTAACTGGTATTGACGTGTTAGAACGTCAAAATTTCAAACAGTTGCAAGGCAAGCGCATTGGTCTTATCACCAATCCAACGGGTGTTAACCGCTATTTGAAGTCGACCATCGACATCTTGCACGATGCACCTGGTGTCAAACTGGTAGCGCTCTATGGACCAGAACATGGTGTGCGAGGCGACATCTATGCAGGTGCCAAGGTGCAAGACCAAAAAGATGAGAAAACAGGTTTGCCCATCTTCTCCCTCTATGGCAAGACACGAAAGCCCACCAAAGAGATGCTTCGTGGCATCGATGCCTTGGTGTACGACATTCAAGACATTGGGGCACGCTCGTTTACCTTTATCAGCACCATGGGGTTGGCCATGGAAGCGGCCGCCGAAAACGGCATCGAATTCATCGTTCTCGACCGCCCCAACCCACTTGGCGGTCTGCACATTGAAGGCAATTTGGTGGAAGATGATTGCATGTCGTTTGTCAGTCAGTTTCGCATTCCCTATATCTACGGACTTACTTGTGGCGAATTGGCGCAGATGCTCAATGGCGAGCGTATGTTGAAGCATGGCGTTCAATGCAAACTAACGGTCATCAAGATGAAACGTTGGAAACGAAAAATGACGTACGAAGACACAAACTTGCCGTGGATAGCATCGTCTCCACACATTCCACAAGCCATTACTGCCTGGTATTATCCAACAACCGGCATTGTTGGTGAGTTTGGTTATCTCTCTATTGGTGTTGGTTACACCCTTCCATTCCAGTTGTTTGCTGCCCCTTGGATTAAGGCCGAAGAACTTGCCAAGGCCATGAATGCCCATCGATTACCGGGCGTTACGTTCCGTCCCATTCATCTTAGTCCGTTTTATAGCGTAGGGAAAGGCGAGCAACTGCAAGGCGTTCAGATACATATCACGAACTATAAGATAGTTCAACTCACCCCCATTCAATTTGTATTTATGCAAGAAATAGCTCGTTTATATCCCGAACACTCAGTGATGGAGCATGCCAATCAGGCCCGTTTCTCCATGTTCGACAAAGTTTGTGGCTCTAAACAAATACGCGAACGCTTCATGAAACGCAACCGCTGGGAGGATATTGCACCTTATTGGAACAAGGACGTGAAGGCTTTTAAACAACTGTCAAAGAAATATTATCTATATCGTTAAAATCATATTGCGCAATGAATGTTACACAAAAACCACAGAGTAAACGCATCTTAGCCATCGACATCCTACGAGGCATCACCATCGCTGGCATGATACTCGTGAACAATCCAGGCAGCTGGGCACACATCTTCGCCCCCCTCGAGCATGCTGAATGGAACGGAATGACACCCACTGACTTGGTGTTTCCTTTCTTCATGTTTGTCATGGGAATGTGTATTTTCATTTCCATGCAGAAGTATCAGTTTGCGTGCAACCGCCAAACGGTTTACAAAATTATACGCCGCACGCTGCTACTCTACCTCGTAGGCATATTCGTTGGGTGGTTTTCACGCTTCTGCTATCGTTGGGCTTTCCCATTAGAAGATGCCACTTTAGGTCAGCAAATATGGCATACCGTATGGTCGTTCGACACCATTCGGTTGTCAGGCGTGTTGGCACGGTTAGCCATTTGTTATGGCATCACAGCCCTGTTGGCCATCACCGTGCGTCATCGTTACTTGCTCAGCATCGTCATCACCTTGTTGATAGGCTATACCATCTTATTGTTTTGCGGCAACGGTTTTGCGTATGATGAAACAAATATCCTGTCCATTGTCGACCGAGCCGTTCTTACCGATGCGCACATGTACCACGACAATGGCATCGATCCCGAAGGATTGTTAAGTACATTTCCAGCCATTGCCCACACCCTCATTGGCTTTTTGATTGGAAAACTGGCTTTTAGTAAACAAAAAACCGTCACTGCCACCACGCAGAACGATCCCAAGACAGGCCTTATTTTGCACAACATCGTTCCGCTGTTCATTGCTGGAACCATCCTCACCTTCAGCGGTTTGTTGCTTGCTTATGGATGTCCGCTCAACAAAAAGATATGGTCACCCACCTTTGTACTGACAAGTTGTGGATTGGCCTCAACGCTTTTAGCCCTGTTAATATGGCTCATCGACGTAAAAGGATATAAGCGTTGGTGCCGCTTTTTTGAAGTATTTGGCATGAATCCACTTTTCTTATATGTGATGAGTGGTGTGATTGCCATCTTGTTTGGCTCGTTCCAGTTCCCATTCGGCGATGAGCCAACCTCAATCACGGGTTTTCTTTACCGTGATGTTTTTTCACCTTTGCTGGGACAAAACTTTGGGTCGCTGGCCCATGCCCTGCTCATCATCACGATACTTTGGGGTCTTGGCTACATTCTCTACAAGAAACGTATATTCATTAAATTATAAAATTACTGCACGACATGAAACAAAACATATATTTGATAGCCGACAGTGGCTCGACAAAAACAGATTGGGCGGTCGTTGAAGACAATCAATTGGGAAAGGTCATCACCACAAAAGGGATGAATCCTGTCTTTCAATCAACCGACGAAATGGTAGCTGAAATCACAGAAAACCTTCTGCCTCACCTGCCCACCAAACATTTTTCCAACATCTTCTTCTATGGAGCTGGCTGCATACCCGAAAAGGTTTCGGTAGTTGAAAATGCCCTACGACAGGTGCTCACGGTAGACCAAAAGGTTGAAGTAAACTCAGACCTCTTGGCTGCGGCACGCGCTTTGTGCGGGAAAGAGCCCGGCATTGCCTGCATCTTGGGCACTGGGTCGAACTCATGTTTTTACGATGGCAAGCAAATAGCGTGGCAAGTGCCTGCCCTTGGCTTTATCCTTGGCGACGAAGGGAGTGGCGCCAACTTAGGTAAACGATTGGTGAGCGACCTTTTAAAAAACCAGTTGGATGATCAACTCAAAGCGGAATTTTTCGCACAGTTCAACACCAACATGGCCGACATTATTGAAAATGTTTACCGCAAACCATTTCCAAGTCGTTATTTAGCCAGCCTAAACGTATTCTTGGAGCAGCATAAAACACACAAAGCCGTGCACGCGCTGCTGGTAAACGCTTTCTCTGATTTTATCCGCCGCAACGTCATGCAATACGATTACCATGAGTATCCCATGAATTGCATTGGCACCATCGCCCTTGTCTATCAATCGGAACTAACCGAAGCCGCACAGGCATTGGGCGTAAAGATAGGAACCATCAGCAAAGCCCCCATGGAGGGACTGCTCAAATACCACACATTATAAAAACAGGAGGATACGTCATGAGCTTTAAGAAGATAACCGAAGAAGCTTCGCTGTACAACGACTTGGAACATAAGTCGGTAGAAGAACTTTTACAAGACATCAACACCGAAGATCAAAAGGTGGCGTTGGCCGTACAAAAAACCATTCCACAAATCGCCAAGTTGGTGAAGCTGATTGTACCAAGGATGAAACAAGGCGGACGCATTTTCTACATGGGAGCTGGAACCAGTGGCCGTTTAGGCGTGTTGGATGCTTCTGAACTACCGCCTACCTTCGGCGTTTCAAAAACATTAGTCATCGGACTGATTGCTGGTGGCGACACGGCTTTGCGCAATGCGGTTGAAGCGGCAGAAGACGATGAGGAACATGGTTGGAACGAACTGGCAGAGCATAACATCAACAGCAATGATACCGTGATTGGTATTGCCGCATCGGGTACGACGCCATACGTTGTGGGCGCACTGCGCGACGCACGCGAACATGGTATTCTGACAGCCTGCATCACCAGCAATCCGGATTCGCCAATGGCAGCCGAGTCGGACATCGCCATCGAAATGATTGTAGGACCGGAGTATGTCACCGGTAGCTCGCGCATGAAATCGGGTACGGGACAAAAGATGATTCTCAACATGATTAGTACCGCTGTCATGATACAATTAGGACGCGTGAAGGGCAACAAGATGGTCAACATGCAGCTGACCAACCAAAAACTTGTAGACCGTGGCACGCGCATGCTGGTCGACTTGCTGGGGTTAGACTATGGCAAAGCCAAAAGTCTGCTGCTGCTTCACGGCTCGGTAGAAAAGGTGTTGCAAGAAACAAAACTACCCACGAAAGACGAATGATGACCACCCTTAACTTAAAAACATATCAACGATGAAACGAATGAGCTTTCTGTTGCTCTTGATGGTGGGGATGCTTTCCTCCATCAGGGCCAACGATATCCCGGTAGTCTACCCCGAACAAGTAGGCATGAACAGGCTGCGTCTGCAAAATGCTGACAGCGTTATCAACCAAGCCATCCGTGAGAAGCAAATTCCCGGAGCTGTGTTAGCGGTGGTTAGACATGGCAAAATGGCCTATCTCAAAGCCTACGGCAACCGCCAGCTCATTCCGACGGTGGAACCCATGACCACGAACACGGTTTTTGACCTGGCCTCGTGTACCAAACCAGTGGCTACAACGATGGCTACCATGCTCCTCATTGAGCGGGGATTGTTGCGCACTGGGGATGCTGTCAAGATGTATCTGCCCCACTTTCAAAGTTGGAACAGCAAACAAAATGACACCACGACCATACGCATCAGCAATCTGCTGACGCATACATCAGGCCTGCCACCCTACGCGCCCGTCAAACAATTGAGCAGCGAGCGCGGTGCTGACAAGCAACAAGTGTTGGCACGTTACATCGACCAATGCCAGCGACAATACAAACCAGGAACGGACATGCGGTATAGTTGTCTAAACTATATCACCTTGCAACGCATTATTGAACACATTACCCATCAATCGTTAAGAACCTTTTGTGCTGAAAACATTTTCATTCCTTTAGGTATGAACCACACTGATTTCATACCCTGCGCACAAGATAAAAAGGGAAATTGGACGAACACCGATGAGCCACGATGGGGCAAAAGAAACGATGCTGCCGCTTATCCCCTCGCCCCTACCGAGCAACAAGCCAACGGACAAGTGCTCAAAGGGCAGGTTCACGACCCTTTGGCACGCGTCATGAACGCGGGGATATCGGGCAATGCGGGCTTGTTTTCTACAGCTTCCGACCTGGCTGTGCTTTGTGCCATGCTGCAAAACGGCGGTTCGTGGAACGGCAAACGCATCCTGTCACCCAACACCATCCATGCCATGCGCACCATTCCATCAAGCCTGAAAGACTTTGGACGCAGCTTAGGATGGGACGTGTCGTCGCCATACGCCTCGAACAAAGGCGATCTGTTGAGCAACGAGACCTACGGACATACGGGATATACGGGTACCTCTATCGTGATAGACCCGGTAAACGACCTTTCCATCATCCTGCTTACCAACTGCGTCCATCCGCATGACAAGGGCAACACCGTACGTTTGCGGGCCTTGGTGGCTAACGCTGTTGCAGCAAGCATCACCAATGAGGAACCTTTGTACCATGAGCATTACTACCAACGCATGCTGCAATTCGAAGGCGAACCTGCCATACAGAAAAACAACATCGTGATGTTGGGAAACAGCATTACGGAAGGTGGCAAAGATTGGGCAGCTAAGTTGGGTAACAAAAAGGTCATCAACCGCGGCATCAGTGGCGATGTAGCCACAGGCATTTACGACCGGTTGCACACCATTTTGCCCGCACATCCTGCCAAGATATTCTTGATGGTTGGGGTAAACGATGTGAGCCACGACCTTAGCACCGACAGCATTGCCAACATGATTATACGACTGACGGAACGCATCCGACGCGAATCGCCACAAACCAAGCTCTATCTACAGAGTATGCTTCCTATCCGCGAATCAACAGGCAGATGGAAGCGACTGGTGGGTAAGACTGAACAAATACCCGAAATCAATGCGAGATTAGAGGCATGGGCAAAGCAAAACCACGTTACTTACATCAATCTCTTCCCGCTATTTACTGAGCCAGGCACAGATATCATGCGCCAAGAACTAACATACGATGGCTTGCATCTAACAGAAAAGGGATATGAAGTGTGGATTAACGTGTTGAAAAAATATTTATAGAACCCACGTTAAAACTGCGAGGGAGATAGATGTTTATTTACCTCCTCTTATTGGATCGGACAGCGATAATGCGACATTCTTTTCAATAAGCATGAAGATGGGATGGCAAAAGCAATGAGTTTAGCATCCAAAAGCATTGAGTTTGCCATCCAAAGTGATTGAGTTTGACACCCAAAAGCAATGACTTTGAAAAGCCTCCTCAAATAGGTTGGATAACATACGAATGGAACTGAGGGAAAAACTCTCGATTCAGATAAGAAACACCGCAGCCTGACAACGGGTTGGACTGCCGAGTGTGAACAAAAAATCCTTGCCCCATGGGACAAGGATTTTTTTGTTTATAAGGCTACATGAACAATCAATCTTTATTCAAGCGCTTGCGTTCAGTATGGTCGAGCGTTATCTTTCGCATGCGCATGCTCTTGGGAGTAACTTCCAACAGTTCGTCGGCTTTGATATACTCCAAACACTCTTCCAAGCTCATCACCACCTTGGGAATCACTCGTGCCTTATCATCCGAACCGCTGGCACGCACGTTAGTAAGCTGCTTGGCCTTGGTTACATTGATTACCAAGTCGTTGTCGTGAACATGTTCGCCTACCACTTCACCAGCATAAACTTCCTCTCCTGGATCGATGAAGAACTTACCACGGTCTTGAAGTTTATCAATGGAATAAGCATATGCCGTACCCGTCTCCATGGCAATCATGCTGCCGTTCACTCGTCTTGTGATTTCTCCCTTATATGGCTGATACTCTTTGAAACGGTGCGCCATGATGGCTTCACCCTGAGAGGCTGTCAGCACATTGGTACGAAGTCCCATGATACCACGCGATGGAATGTCGAACTCGATGTTCGTACGGTCGCCTTGGCTCTCCATGGAGGTCATTTCGCCCTTTCGACGAGTTACCATGTCAATCATTTTGCTGGAAAATTCTTCGGGAACATTGATGGTGAGTTCCTCAATTGGCTCATATTTTTCGCCGTTTATCTCTTTGAAAATCACCTGCGGCTGCCCCACCTGCAACTCATATCCCTCGCGGCGCATCGTTTCAACCAACACACTGAGGTGGAGAACGCCACGTCCACTGACAATCCACTTATCGGTTGCATCCTCGAAAGGACGCACACGGAGAGCCAGATTTTTCTCCAACTCTTTTTCCAAACGGTCGTTGATGTGGCGCGAAGTAACATACTTTCCCTCCTTACCAAATAAAGGTGAATCGTTAATGGTGAACAGCATGCTCATCGTAGGCTCATCAATGGCGATGGGAGGTAATGGCTCTGGATTCTCATAGTCACAGATAGTGTCGCCTATTTCGAAACGATCCAGACCAATGACAGCACAGATATCACCGCTACCCACTTGGTCGGTCTTGGCGTGACCCATGCCTTCAAAAGTATGAAGTTCTTTGATCTTGGTCTTTTCCTGACTGCCATCGCGGTGGCTAATGGTTACATTCATGCCACTGGCAAGTACGCCTCGATGTACCCTTCCAACGGCAATACGTCCTGTGTAGTTGGAGTAGTCGAGACTGGTAATCAGCATTTGCGGAGTACCCTCCAACTGCTTGGGCGCCGGTATCACCTCTACAATCTTGTCAAGTAAATATTCTATATTGTCCGTTGGTTTCTTCCAATCCTCTGACATCCATCCGTTTTTGGCCGAACCATACACAACAGGGAAGTCCAACTGGTCTTCGGTGGCGTTCAATGAGAACATCAAATCGAACACCATCTCGTACACTTCCTCGGGTCTACAGTTGGGTTTGTCCACCTTGTTCACCACAACGATGGGTTTTAAGCCTATCTCCAAGGCTTTTTGCAACACGAAACGAGTTTGCGGCATGGGACCTTCGAACGCGTCAACGAGCAAAATACAACCATCCGCCATATTGAGCACGCGCTCTACCTCACCACCAAAATCGGAGTGACCCGGAGTGTCTATGATGTTGATTTTGACTCCTTTCCAATTGATAGAAACGTTTTTAGAAAGAATGGTGATGCCACGTTCGCGCTCCAAATCATTAGCATCCAATACCTGTCCACTGTTATCCTGTCCGTCACGGAACAATTTTCCTGCCAACATCATCTTGTCTACCAACGTGGTTTTTCCGTGGTCTACGTGTGCAATGATGGCAATATTTCTAATGTCTTGCATTTTCTGTTACCTTAAACTTTTACGACTGCAAAGGTAATGCTTTTAATTTATAATTTGCAATGCACTATTCGTAATTATAAACTATCAACTAATTTTTTTATACCTTAATAGACATCGATGGACAGAAAACGAGAGAAAAGAACTTATTAAATGTTAAAAAACGACTCAAAGCTGACAAAATATGAAAGAGCAATGATGAAATGTACATTAAAAGCATTACCTTTGCAACCGCATTATTGCACAACATTTTTATTTTTTAACAACAAAGTTCTATGTATTTAGACAAAGCAAAAAAAGAAGAGATCTTTGGACAGTACGGAAAGTCTAACTCTGATACTGGTTCTGCTGAGAGCCAGATAGCATTGTTCTCATACCGTATTTCCCACTTGACGGAGCACCTTAAGAAGCACCGTAAAGATCATAACACTGCACGTTCATTGACCAAATTGGTAGGTAAGCGTCGTTCTTTGCTCGATTATCTGTATGATAATGACATTGAGCGTTATCGTGCTATCATCAAGGCTCTTGGCTTGCGTCGATAAAACGTAACGTGCTATTTAGCTTAAGGAATGGAGTAGGAGGAAACAACTTTTGTTTTCTCCTACTTTTGTTTATTCTCCTTCTTTGAGTATCTCACGCAAAGGAACCATCACAAACTCGCGCTCATGCATCAATGGATGTGGAATCGTGAGTTCGGGTGTTTGGATGTTGAGATGGTCAAACAACAAGATGTCGATGTCAATGCAGCGGTCTTGGTAAACTTCATCGTGTGTCTTCTCTACTCGCCCCATCTCTTTCTCGATTCTCTGGGTTGCTCTTAATACCTGAATCGGACTCATGGTGGTGCGACAACAGATGCAAGCATTGATGAAAGCATGGGGCGATGAGAATCCCCATGGCTGTGTTTCGTAGAGCGAAGATTGGCGTTCTACGGGACCAATCTGTTCTGCTATTCTTACAATAGCTTGGCGAATGGCTCGCCGCCTGTCACCCAGATTGGCACCAAGTGCGAGGTAAACGATATGCTCTTTAGTCATTTTGCGCGCCTATAACAGCTATCAATCGTCCAAAATCAAGAGTGAATCGCCGTAACACCCAAACTTATAACCATGCTTCACGGCCAGGTTGTAGGCTTCCATCACCAGCTCATATCCACCAAACGCAGCTGTTTCCATGAGCAAAGGCGACATACTGTGATAGAAATTGGCAATCATCGTATCAGCCAGGCCAAAGTCGTATGGTGGGAAGATGAACTTGCTGGTCCAGCCATCATACTCTTTCAGCAAGCCATCTGTACCGACAGCCGTTTCAGTTGCCTTGACAACGCTTGTCCCAACGGCACAAACACGATGCCCTTCTTGCTTTGCTTTGTTGACAATCTTGCAGGCCTGAGCATCTATCTTCATCGGCTCAGAGTCCATCTTATGCTTCGTCAGGTCTTCCACCTCAATGTTATTGAACGCACTGAGGCCACAATGCAGGGTGATATAAGCAAAGTGAATGCCCTTGATCTCCATCCGTTTCATCATCTCCCGGCTGACATGCAGACCAGTAGCGGCGGCAGTTACGGCTCCTTCATTCTTGGCGAAGATGGTTTGGAAATCTTCCATGTCGTGCGCATCGGCATGCGGAACCTCACGCTGGTTGAGGATATAACGAGGCAAGGGTGCCTCACCGAGCGCAAAAAGTTCTCGCTTGAACTCCTCATGAGGACAGTCATAAAGAAAACGAAGCGTTCGCCCACGGCTCGTGGTGTTATCGATTACCTCAGCAACCATGGTTCCGCTTTCATCAAAGAACAACTTGTTACCAATGCGTATCTTACGTGCAGGCTCTACCAACACGTCCCACAGGCGCATTTCACGATTGAGCTCGCGTAAGAGAAAGACCTCTATCTTAGCATCCGTTTTTTCCTTTGTTCCATACAAGCGGGCAGGAAATACTTTTGTATCATTGAAGATGAACGTGTCACCTTCATCAAAATAGTCGAGTACATGACGGAACTCCAAATACTGCCCCTCTACAGGTTTGCCCTTTTTGTTCTTCTGGAACATATCAATAGTCTGTGACTTACGATGCAAGACCATCAATCGAGATTCGTCACGACGCGTCATTCGGGAGAGATGCTTTTCTCCTTTGTCATCCACTATCTCATGGTAAACACTATGAGGATACAGAGCAACAAGCTCTTCCGGTAAATTGAATTTGAATTGTGATAGTTTCATTTATTGGTGTTTTTCGTCTATTTCTTGTTGATCCAACCACTCCTTGAAGTGGTCGAAGTTAATACTGTTTTCTACTTTGATAGCCCCCACTCGGGTCCGGCGCAGTGCTGTGAGGTATGCCCCACTGTCCAAAGCGCGTCCCAGGTCACGAGCCAGGGCTCTGATATACGTTCCTTTACCACAAACGACACGCAACTGGAGCAGCATGGTCGTTGGGTCAAAATCCATCACCTCTATCTCGTCAATTCTGACGCTTTTCGGTTTGAGCACCACTTCCTCGCCTGCGCGACGCAAATTGTATGACCGTTCGCCGTCTACCTTGCACGCACTGAAGGTTGGTGGGGTTTGTTGAATGTCGCCAACAAACTGTTTCAGTGCCTCATCAATACGCTCGCGTGTGATGTGTTCGGTTGGGAATGTCTGATTAACCTCGTGTTCTTTATCGTAACTCGCAGTGGTTGCCCCCAACTGGAGCGTGCAAGTATATTCCTTATCGTGTGCCTGCAACTGCTCAATTTGCTTGGTTGCTTTCCCTGTACACAACACCAACACCCCCGTGGCTAATGGATCCAACGTGCCGGCATGACCTATTTTTATTCGTTTGATGCCCAGCTTGCGAGATATGACATACCGCACATGGGCCAAAGCACCAAAGCTGGTCATGCCATAAGGCTTGTCAATGGCAAATATTTCTCCTGTATAAAAGTTCACGGTGTGGTTGCTTTGAGTTTATGAGTTAATGAGTTTTTAAGTTGATGAGTTTGGGAGTTAATAAGTTGATGAGTTTACAAGTATTTGAGTTTGTGAGTTGTTTTTTGTTTGTTTACGAGTGATGTACTCATGATGTATGAACTATCTGCTCGTCAACTGGTTAACTCGTCAACTTGTCAGCTAATCCACCATCGCCAACTGATGTCCCATCATCAGCCAAATCAAGATGGCACCGCCGACAATGATGCGATATACGCCAAAGGCTTTGAAGCCATATTTGGTGAGGAAAGCCACAAACCATTTCATGGCCAGCAACGCTACGACGAAGGCAACACCACTGCCCAGCAGCAAAGTGGGCACATGTGCGGACAAGGCTTCCACACCTCCATTCTTGATTAACTTAAACACATCAAGACAGGTAGCGGCGAACATGGTGGGCACAGCCAAAAAGAACGAGAACTCGGCCGCACGTTTGCGCGTCAGTCCTTGCGCCATTCCACCCACGATGGTGGCCATCGATCGCGAGACACCTGGTATCATGGCAATGCATTGGAACAGTCCTACCCGCAAAGCTCTCTTCTCTGTCAGCGGCGTTGATTCGCTTCCATGATTGAACAGGCGGTCGCAAAACAACATGAAAACACCACCAATCACCAACATCACCGCAACCACCACGACGCTTCCCAACATCTTTTCAATCAGATGGTTAGCCAGCAATCCGATGACAGCGGCTGGTATGAAGGCTACTAACAGCTTCCAGTAAAAGTCCCATTTGTGCAAGAAAGCCCTGACTGGCGTACTTTCTGCCGGTGCAGGTGTGTGGTCGAGCCGGAAGAATCGCTTCCAGTAGAGCGTCACAACCGACAGGATGGCACCAAACTGAATGATGACAATGAAGGCATTGATAAACGGATCGTTGGCCTCCATGCCCAACAAGTCGCGCGTGATAATCATGTGTCCCGTTGAAGACACGGGCAAAAATTCTGTCAACCCCTCAACGATTGCAAGAATGATGGTTTCTATAATGCTCATTTATTCTTCAATATGCTGATCCTTGGGCCTACGAACAATGGCATAAATCATTGACACAAAGCCAATGAAACATACCACCGGAGCCACCTTGATGCGGCGAACGCTGAAGATGTCCGGATTGTATGTCGTTTCTGTAGAGCCTCCTCCACTCATCAGGAGGAAGCCAATGATGACAATCATCATACCGACAGCCAACAATATGAAGTTGACCTTGTCGAATGCGAAGTTTCTTCTATCCATCTTATTGATTGATTTTGCCATGCGTCAGAATATCGCATATCCTGTGCATGACGATATGATTGCGAGTTTATTTATTTAGATGTTATACAATTCACCAGCCTTCATCCGCAAAAACTTGTTCACGGAAATATGTGCGCAGATGGCCGTAATGATGATGCCGAACAAGAACACCACGGCCGCTGTAACGGCCATGTCACGCCATGTCACAACGCTCAAGATGTCAGGTTCAGAGATATACAAACCATAGATACATGCAGCCAGCACGGTATTAGCTATCAAGCCGGCTATCAAACCTATCCATATCGCACGGTTGACAAACGGTCGGCGGATGAAGCTCCATGAGGCACCCACGAGTTTCATGGTGTGTATGGAGAATCGCCGTGCGTAGATGTCCAGCCGAACGGTATTGTTAATCAGCGAGAATGATACGATAGTCAGCAAAATGGCTAACACCAACATCACCAAACCCGTCTTAGCCAGGTTGCGGTTGACGCTGTCTATCAGCTCTTTCTGATAATTAATCTGATTGACTTTGGGATATTTCTTCAATTCGTCGGTAATCCATTTCAACGAATCATTATTGGCATAATTCGACCTGAGTGTCACCTCGATGGAGGCAGGACATGGGTTCTCACCATCGGTAAACTCGGAAGGGTCACTTCCCATGGCCGCCGTAATCTCCTTGAGGGCCTGCTCTTTACTAATATAATCCAAGCGTTTGATATAAGGTCGCTTCTTGATGTCGGCACAAATCTTCTGAGCTTCAGGATTTGTCATGTCATTTTCCAAAATCAGCTGCACCACCAAATTCTCCTTGACATACGAAGAAAGATTCCTGCCGGTGAGCGTTGAAAACACAACCAATCCCAATAAAATAAGCACCAAGGCTGTGCTAATACAAAGAGTAACGGCCTGTAGCCCACGATGACTACTGGTTCTATTTCGTTTTTTTCCCATTCCGATACGGATATAATACACCAAATTTGTTGCAAAGGAACAAAAAAAACAGCGATATAGCAACGGTTTAACTACAATTAACGTCCATTTCTGTGAAGGAGGAATACAGGGGTAGACGCAAGCTATGCCCATACTGTCTTCATCGTGTTTCCGGAACTGTCATTTAAGCTATCAATCATTCTTTGCTGAAAGTTCTGATCCACCCCTTCTATTGACTACCATTGACCTGTATTGCCGCTCTACCAGCCCATGTTTTCCATTGATCCATTTTGCCAAGAACAGCACGGATGAGCAAATTTGGTTATCGACAAGACGATTTAACCCTGCTGATTTATAATTTTCTAAAACTTGATTTTGTCAAGAAAACCAACCGATTTTTAACACTTCACGAACGCTTCTTCTAGAAAAAGAACAGGGTGATTCAGATGCAGTGACGAGAGTTTTGGCAGGGTGTTCATGCACTTTTAGGGCCAATCTATATGCTTTTTCTCCACTTTTATGCACTTTTTATCGAAAATAGCCATGCCATTGACCGATTAAAGCAATGTGTTTGACGGGCAAAAGCTATGCTATTGGAAAGTAAAAGCATAGCTATAGAAAGTAAGAAGCCTTGACAAAACAGATAACCCGCTGAACACAAGCGTCTTACAAACATGCGAAATCCTGGCCGTATTTGTGAGCAAAGGGGCGTGAGGCTGCGAATACGCGAGTTATGAAGAAGGCTTTGTCAAGAAAATTTCATCTTGCTCGCAGGGTTACGACTTGCACAAAACAACCTTTTCATTGTCATAATGAGAACAATATTTGTACAACTCGCTTTTTTTGTTTTCCTTTGTATCTAACAAACGGCGCACATGGTGCCACGCCATCAGGGGCCGACATAGCATGAAACAGCGCAACACGATATTGACAATCACCGGTTCTGACGGTTCTGGGGGCGCCGGAATCCAGGCCGACATCAAGGTCATTACGTCCTTGGGCGGATATGCCGTGTCGGTCATCACGTCAATCACCATGCAGAACACGCTTGGCATCCAGCGCTTTTACGACATCCCGGCCGACATCGTGGCAGAACAGGTGGAAGCGCTTGTCGATGACATCAAGCCCTCGGTGGTGAAAGTTGGTATGGTTCGCAACGTAAAGACGCTGGAGAACGTGGTGAGCATTTTGGCGAAACGCCAACCACTGAAACTCATCTACGACCCGGTGGTGACGTCAAGCCAGGGCGACCTGCTGATGCCACCAGAGATGATTGACAGCGTCAAGACCAAGCTGTTGCCGCTATGCTCGCTGGTTATCTTGAAGCAAAACGACGCAGCCTACTTGCTGAACAGTCCGCTCAAGACCCACGACGACATCGTCAACGGCATGAGAAAGCTGTTGAACATGGGGTGCCGGGCCGTGCTGTTGCACAGCGGCGACGACCACGATTTCATCGCATGGCAGCAAGATGGCGACATACACGTGGAGCCCTCGCCCACCCTTTGGCAAACCAACGCACACGGATTGGGCAGCAACCTGACCTCGGCCATCGCCTATTTTCTGGGCGAAACGGATGATTTCAGAGAGGCCATCAGCAGAGGCAACGCTTACATTCATCAGCAGATGAGCGAGATGGGCGAACTGAAAGGACGGGGAAGCGAGCTGCTCAACGCGTTCATGAAAGCCGTATCGACACATTATGCCACCAACAATGATGTGCGGTTCTATGCCGACATGCTGAACGTGAGTCCCCGTTACCTGGGACAGGTGACCAAACGCATCGTGCAGAAAACGCCGAAGACCCTCATCGATGAACACGTTTTTCACGAAAGCAAGTTCTTGTTGGACACCACCAGCAAGACCGTTCAAGAGATAGCGTATGCGCTGGGGTTCAACTCACAGTCGCATTTCACGAAGTTTTTCAAGAAGATGGGAAACTCAACACCTAGTATTTACCGACAAAAACAAATAAAATGAAAACAACTGAAAGACAAACACTGAATCGTAATTTAGCACAAATGCTCAAGGGAGGCGTCATCATGGACGTTACAACACCCGAGCAAGCACGTATCGCAGAACAAGCCGGAGCCTGTGCGGTGATGGCTCTCGAACGCATACCGGCCGACATTCGCGCGGCAGGTGGCGTTTCGCGCATGAGCGACCCGCACATGATCAAGGGCATTCAGAAGGCCGTAAGCATACCAGTGATGGCCAAATGCCGCATTGGACACTTCGTTGAAGCCCAGATTTTGCAGGCCATTGAGATTGATTACATCGATGAGAGCGAGGTACTCTCGCCCGCAGACAATGTCTATCACATTGACAAGACCAAGTTTGACGTACCTTTTGTGTGCGGTGCAAAGAACCTTGGTGAGGCGCTCAGACGCATCGCTGAAGGCGCAACCATGATTAGAACCAAGGGAGAACCAGGTACGGGCGACGTGGTTCAGGCTGTGACGCACATGCGCATGATGCAGGCTGAAATCAGAAGACTTACCTCTATGGCTGAAGATGAGCTGTACGAGGCCGCCAAACAATTGCAGGTTCCCTACGAACTGGTGCAGTATGTACACGAAAACGGCAAGCTGCCAGTGGTGAACTTTGCCGCTGGTGGCGTAGCAACTCCTGCCGATGCCGCATTGATGATGCAACTTGGAGCTGAAGGAGTGTTCGTGGGTTCGGGCATATTCAAATCGGGCAATCCAGCCAAGCGCGCAGCTGCCATCGTACAAGCTGTGACCAACTACAACGATGCGAAGCGGTTGGCCGAGCTGTCAGAAGACCTTGGTGAAGCCATGGTGGGCATCAACGAACACGAGATTGAAGTGCTGATGGCCGAAAGAGGAAAGTAAACAGATGAAAATAGCTATATTGGCATTACAAGGAGCATTCGTCGAACACGAACGAATGCTCCGTTCTTTGGGCGTAGACACGTTTGAAGTGAGGAACAAAGACGACTGGCAGCAGCCGAAAGACGGTCTGATTATTCCTGGCGGAGAGAGCACTACGGTGGTGAAGTTGCTGCATGACCTCGATTTACTGACACCCATACAGCGAGAAATCAATGAGGGATTGCCGGTATTTGGCACTTGCGCAGGACTTATCCTGCTGGCAAAGCAAGAGAATGGGCAAGCAGCTTCACGCATTTCCACGATGGATATTGACGTTTGCCGCAACGCCTATGGCAGACAGTTGGGCAGTTTTCGTACCGTATCCTCATTCGAAGGCATTGAAAACGATATCCCCATGACCTTTATCCGTGCCCCTTATATCAATCAAGTATATGGCGAGGCCGAGGCATTGGCAACGGTTAACGGCCACATTGTCGCCGCTCGGCAAGGTCATCAGCTGGTTACGGCCTTCCATCCCGAGCTGGATGAGGACGTAAGCGTACACAAGTATTTTGTTGACATCATTAAAAAAGGATAGGAAAGCTTTTGTGCCAACCTATCCTATTCTATATATAAATGTGTTCGGTGCGAACTAAAGTTTACCGATGATTCCTGCTTTTGTAGCCTGAATGAACCGTATGATGTTTTCAATTTCAGGACTGCTGGGAACTTGTTCCTTTACTTGCAGCACCGCATCGAACACACTTGTTTGGCCATGGAATATCAGGCGATACGCATTGGCTATGTGACTCTGAACCTTTTCTGTGATGCCATACGTTTCCAACATCGTCTTATTGGGACCTCCATAGCTTACTGGCACACCGCCGGCAATGATGTATGGCGGAACGTCTTTATAGAACGTGGTACCAGCTTGTATCATGGCGTAGTCGCCAACTCGGGTGTTCGCATTCTCGATGACACTCGAACTGAAAATCACGCCGTTGCCAATTTCACAGTCACCGGCAATCTTTGTTCCATATCCAAATACACATTGATTACCCACTTTGGTGTCATGTGAGATGTGAGCTCCCTCCATCAAGAAGTTGTCATGGCCGATGACGGTCTGTCCTCCCGCATGGGTTGCCCGATTGATGACGACATTTTCACGAATGATGTTGTTGTTTCCGATAATCAACTCGGTGTCTTCTCCCTTGAATTCAAAGTCCTGCGGAAGGGCTCCCATCACCGAACATTGATGCACGGTGTTGTTAGATCCCAGGCGAGTTCCCTTCAAAATGCTGACAAAGGGATAAATCACACAGTTGTCTCCTATCACAACATCTTCTTCGATATAGACAAATGGGTAGATTTTACAATTGTTTCCAATCTTCGCTTTGGGAGATATTTCCGCTTTCTCACTGATATCGTATGCCATAATTTTTAGTTTTTTAGTTTATAGTTTATTAGTTGATGAGTTGGTATATCATATGGGTCGGACCTTATTTCATAGGTCTATTTTGCCTGATTGGTCCTTCCTTGTCAACTTATCAACCATCCTACCCTATTCTTTCACGCCGCCGCCGAGGGCCTGATAGAGGTTTACAACGGCCTGCATCTTGTGAAAATCGTCCGTAATCTTAGCCATCTGCGCATTGAGAAGGGTTTGCTGAGCAGTGATTACCTCAAGGTATGTACTGCTCGACTGACTTAAAAGAAGCTTGGTATCCTCCACATTTTGTTGCAGAGTTTGTATCTGTTTAGCCTCAATCTTGCTCTTTTCATCTGACGAATGGTAAAGCACAAGTGCGTTACTCACTTCATTTCCAGCCTTCAATATGCTGTTCTGCCACGTGTTATAGGCCTTTTCATATTGGGCTTCAGCAACGCGTAGTCCTGCAATAATCTTTCCTTTTTGGAAGATAGGCTGCACCAAACTGCCGACAGCCGACAGCATCCATTTGCCAGGATTGATGACCGCAGCTCCCGCACTGTTGGTAAACATGCCGGTAGGAGCAATCGTCAGACTTGGATAAAAACGGCTTCGAGCGGTTTCTACGCCATAGAAACATTCGGCTAATTGCATCTCTGCCGCATGAACGTCGGGACGATTGGCCAGCAACTGGATGCCGATGCCGGTAGATAAGTTCGCGGGCAGAGCCTGATTCTCAAGCCTTCCGCGCGAGATACTCTGTGCCGGTTGTCCCATCAAGAGCGACAAAGCGTTCTCCGTTTCACGTATCTGGCGCACCAAATCGGTCTTTTTGGCCTCCACTGCATAGTAGTTTGCTTCGGCACTCTGCACACCTGTCGACCGAATACCGCGTCCAAGATCTTTCAATACCTTCATCTTGTCCCACGTTTCCTTGGTCAATTCGTGCATGTTGTTGACGATTTCGAGCTGTTTGTCGAGCATCAAAAGGGTATAATACATATTCGCTACCCCGCTGATGATATTGGCTTTAACCAACGTCTGATAGTCCTTTGTGGCCAACAACGCTACCTGTGCGGCACGTTTCTGACTGAGCAAATTGCCAAACAAATCAACATTCCAGCTGGCAGCAATGGGCAATTGATAAGTTGAAATGGCCTTTCCACCATCCCAAGAAGCAATGGTTCCCTGGGGAGCAAAGGTGAAAGAAGGCAGAAAAGACAACCTGGCTGCCTTCAATTGTGCTTCAGCCATCTTCACGTTCAGCGCAGCATTCAGCAGATCCACATTGTTAGTCAACGCCCTTCCTATATGCGTTTGCAATTGTGGGTCGGTGAACACACTGCGCCAAGGCATGTTACCAAAGCTCGTTGTGTCCGTCACAACCAACGTATCTGTCATCGAAAGCGAATCACGAACGATTCCCTTGGTGTTCACATTGGGGCGTTGATACGTTCCATAGAGGCTCTTGCAGCTGGTTAACGCCAATGCTGCAAGTCCCATAATCATTATATTTTGTATTTTCATCACTATTCTTTATTATTCTCATCTACTGTGATTCCTACCGGACGGCGCGCGTATTGCTGCAGTTCAGCCTCTGCTTCAGAGTTCTCTTCATCATCAAACTTAATCGGTGTGAATCTCTCTTGCAATGCCTGGAAGATGACAAACAAACCTGGAACAACAAACAACTGACAGAGCGTACCAATCAACATACCTCCTACAGCGGCCGCCCCCAGAGTTTGATTACCATTCTTTCCCACGCCCATGGCAAACATCATTGGCAACAAACCGATGACCATGGCCAACGAAGTCATCAAGATGGGGCGCAAACGAGCACCCGATCCGAGAATGGCAGACCATGTAATAGCCATACCCGTGCGTCGTCTTTCAAGGGCGAACTGCACAATCAAAATGGCATTCTTGGCCAACAAACCAATCAACATAATCAGAGAAATCTGCATGTAGATGTCATTGTTGTGTCCAAACAACTGCGTAAAGAGGAAAGCACCAGCCAATCCAAACGGGATAGAGAGGATAACTGCGAAGGGCAACAGGTAGCTTTCGTACTGCGCTGCCAATATCAAATACACGAACAAGAAGCATAATACAAATATCATGCCAGTGGCATTGCTCGATTCACTCTCTGACCTTGACAAGCCAGAGAAGTCGTATCCGTAGCCTTGAGGCAGGTCTGTCGCGGCAACTTCCTTGATGGCTTGAATGGCTTCACCTGTAGAATAACCGCTATTCAGCGTTACCTGAACGTTGATACTCGTAAACATGTTGAACCGATTGATGTTTGATGGGCCGAAAACACGCTTCATCGAAATGAAACTTTGCACGGGTGCCATGCCGCCAGGTGTACGGACATAGATGTCATTCAGACCCTCTGGACGCTCACGACTGGAAACATCACCCTGAATCATGACACGATACAGCTTGCCGTATGCATTGAAGTTAGAGGCGTACATGCCACCGTAATACCCCTGAAGCGTACTCAAGACGGTGGCAGGAGATATGCCTGCCTGCTTGCATTTAGCCACATCCACATCAATCAGATACTGAGGATAGTTTGGATTGTACGAGGTCATGGCCATTTGTATCTCCGGACGCTTGTTCAATTCGGCCAAATAAGCCTTGGTTACTTGGAAGAATTTATTCAAATCGCCACCCGTTTTGTCCTGCAACACCAAGGAAACGCCGTTGCTCAAGGCGAAACCAGGAATCATAGGAGGTGCGAATGCCAAGATTTGAGCATCCTTAATCTGAGCAGTCTGCTTGTATATCATGCCTAATACCGCCATGGCACTTTGTCCCATGTTACGCTCACTGAAAGGCTTCAACTTGATAATAAAGGTAGCTTGGTCAGACCCTTGCCCGGCAATGAAGTTGTATCCTTGCAGCTGTTCGCGGCTCTGAATGGCCGGATTGCTGGCCAACATGGCATCAACCTGGTCGATCACCTGCTGCGTGCGCACCGCACTTGTTGCCGGAGGCATAGACACCGTACAGAACAGCGTACCCGTATCTTCATCCGGAACCAATCCTGTCTTGGTTGTTTTCATGGTCAAGAGCAAGGCTATTGCACCCACCAAGATGAAGACTCCTGTGAGAACAGGCTTCCTAACCAGCTTTTGCAATCGATTTTTGTATTTACCCAAGACCTTCTCATAACTGGTATTAAACGACGCATGAAAACGGTCTATCCTACTCATCTTACGCTCGGTTCCATCCTCATTCTTTGGTTTCAGGAAGATGGCACACAATGCTGGCGAGAGCGTTAAGGCGTTCAGGGCCGATATGATGATTGACACCGCCATGGTCACACCAAACTCTCGGTAGAACGTTCCTGATGTTCCACCGATGAACGACACCGGAACGAACACCGCAGCCATCACCAACGTGATGGAAATAATGGCGCCCGCAATTTCGTTCATCGCATCAATGCTGGCCGTCAAAGCACTCTTATATCCCAAATCCAACTTGGCATGAACGGCCTCAACCACCACGATGGCATCGTCAACCACAATGGCTATCGCCAGCAAGAGGGCCGACAGCGTGAGCAAGTTGATGGAGAATCCGAACAATTGCAAGAAGAAGAAGGTTCCTATCAGTGACACCGGCACGGCAATCAGCGGAATCAAGGTAGAACGGAAGTCCTGTAAAAAGATGTAAACCACCAAGAACACCAGCAGCAAGGTTATGACCAATGTCTTGAGAACCTCTGCGATAGAAGCATAAAGGAACTCGGTCACATCATAGTTAATCTTGTATTCCATGCCCGGCGGGAAGTTCTTTGCCTGATTCTCCAATTCAGCTTTCACCGCTTTAGCAATGTCATTGGCGTTCGAACCCGCAATTTGTTGAACCATACCCATGGACGATGGTTGGTTGTTGTTGCGCATGCTCACGGCATAAGTCAATCCGCCAAGTTCTATCTTTGCCACATCTTTCAACTTCAGGGTCTGTCCCGTCTGCGTACTGTGCAAGATAATGTTGCCAAACTCGTCGGCCGTTTTCAGACGACCTTTATAGCGCATCACATACTCGTAGGCCATGTTGCTCTGTTCACCGAACGAACCAGGAGCAGCTTCCACGTTTTGTTCGGCCAACGCGCCAGCGATATCAGATGGCATCAAGCCATACTGTTTCATCACATCAGGCTTCAACCAGATACGCATGGAGTAGGTCTTCATACCTGGGCTCTGCACGTCACCCACGCCTCGAACACGCTTGATGGCCGGAATGATGTTGATATTGTTGTAGTTGGTTAAAAACCTATCATCGTATTTGCCACCCTCTGACGTCAGCGTGTACATCAACACCTGCGAGGTTTGACGCTTAGATACGGTTACACCCACGCGGTTCACCTCTGCCGGCAGCAACGCCTGAGCCTGCGAAACGCGGTTTTGCACGTTAACGGCACACATGTCAGGGTTGGTTCCCTGACGGAAATAAATGGTAATCTGCGCCGCACCAGCGTTGGTAGCCTGCGAGGTCATGTACTCCATGTTCTCCACACCGTTGATGCTTTCCTCAAGGGGAGCGAGCACAGAGTTCTTCACCGTTTCAGCATCTGCGCCGATGTAAGTGGTCCATACCGAAATGGTAGGTGGCGCTATATCCGGATATTGCTCGATGGGAAGCGTGGTCAGTCCGATGAATCCCAAGATCACGATGACCACGGAGATTACCGTTGACAATACCGGTCGCTTGATAAATTTTGTAAATGTCATAATTCGTTGTTGTTTTCTCGCTTACTTTTCAGCATTCATGATAGGCTGGTTCTCACCCCAACCCATCAAATGCACCTTTATTTAAAAGCCTCTTTCATCTTTCCGTAGTCACCCTGAATCTCGCCAAGTTTCTCAGCATCGGCTATCTTCTTGGCGTACTGCGCCTGCGTGATGGGCTTGATTTCCATGCCATCGCTCAACTTTGTGATGCCATTGGTAACGATGCGGTCGCCCACTTTCAGTCCCTCTGTCACGATATAGTTTTGTCCATCGTTTTGCGGAGCTACCTTAATTTCCGTGTACTTGACCTTGTTGTCCTTGCCAACCGTATAAACAAAAATCTTATCCTGCACCTCAGTTGCATACGACTGCGGAATAACGATGGCGTGGTTGCTTACCCGTGGTACGACGATAGAGCCCGATCCGCCACTCTTCAACAACCGATTAGGATTTTTGAAGTGAGCTATCAACGTCAAGGTACCAGTGGCTTGGTCTATCACACCACTCATCTTCACCACCTTACCAGGCTGGTTGTAAATCGTGCCATCGGCCATCTGCAATTTTACCGCTGGCATCGATGCGATGACAGCCGACACGTTGCCCGATGTCTTGGTCATTTCCAGCACATCTTTCTCAGTCATGGAGAAGTAAACCTCCATGGTGCTGTTGTTGGAAACGGTGGTCAACGGCGTGGGACTTGAAGCGCTGACCAAGGCCCCCACCTTGAAAGGAAGGCTGCCAACGACACCTGCCGCCGGACTCTTCACATAGCAGAAACTCAGCATCTCCTTCGCCGAAGCCAGTGCAGCTTGTGCCTGAGCCACCGCTGCCTGTGCCGTTGCGTAAGTATTTTGAGCTGATTGTAATTCGTATTGGCCAATGACATTGCTCTTGAACAACTGCTCACTGTTCTCGTAGGTCAACTTAGCGGTGTTGAGTTGCGACTTGGCTGAGTTCACGGCAGCCTGCGCTTGGCGAACCGATGCCTGATAAGTACTGTTGTCTATCACGAACAACACCTGGCCCTTGCCTACTGTTTGGCCCTCTTTCACGTTCAGTTTTGTAATGAATCCCGACACCTTCGGCCGAATCTCAACATCTTGAATACCCTTGATCACGGCTGGATAAGTGGTCTGGGTTGTAGAACCCGTCGACTTGATTTGCGTGACAGGATATTCGTTGTCACCGAATTTCATGCTGGGTTTACCGCCACACGAAACCAAGAGTGCAGCCATGGCTGCAAACAAAAACATACTTTTTTGTCTCATACCTTTATATAATCTATTATTTTTCATTCTTTCTCAAAAAAACATACGATTAGAACCTAATCGAAAACTATTGCAAGTTTATAAGTTTTTGCCATGCAAAATTACATGATTTTTTCTCACTTTGGCATCAATACCACTTACATTTAACATATATTATCTGCAAATAACGAAAATAGAGGATTTACATCAAGCGGATGCAAACATTCATCCTTGGAGCAAAAATGCAAAAACACGCACATCAAACGGATTGGAGAAAGATGAAAATGTGCCTCGGCATCGACGCCATCTTACCCCAACCAAGATGTCAAAAACGGGTTGCCTGGGATGTTGAAAAATCTTGCAAACCCGCTCAAATACTCGCGTATTTGCAAGCAAGTGCCTCGGTGGTCGAAAATATGCGAATTTTGTATATGCTTCACACTCATCCAATTACATAAATATACCCTATCAACGACACCTCAAAAGCAGCCAAATTGTACGCCAAGAGCATTGCGTTTGACCAGCAACGGACATGCTTTTCAGGGGCAAAAAGCATGCTATAGAAGACCAAAGTCAATGCTTTTTGCCAGACAAGGGCATCAGAAAGTGATTTTTGAAGCTATAAATGGCTGGATTATCTCTAGAATGCAAGTTTTGAAATAACCAAAAATATTGACAAAACCGTGATTTTTTTACTCCTATTTTTGAGGTACGTCCAACCCCATTTTTTTGGCTTTTTCAATCAAAAGAGCCATCAACGGTTCGCGTTCGTTCGGCACCTTGTTATCAAGCACCGCGTCTTTCAAGGTCTGCTTCAACGTCCCCACCTCGCGCGATGGCTGCAAGTGGAACATCTCCATGATTTCGTTTCCGTCGATGCAAGGCTGCAACAGCCGCTTGTAGTCGCGTTCTTTCAGGTCATCCAGCTTCTCGCGTACCATACGAAAGTTGTCCAAAAACCGCTGTTTACGCTGTGCGTTTTTACTGGTAATGTCGGCTTCGCACAGCGTCATGAGGCCGTCGATGTCGTCACCGGCATCGTTCATCAAGCGACGAACGGCACTGTCGGTCACCTCTTCATCGGCGATGGCGATGGGACGCATGTGCATATCAACCATTTTTTGCACATACTTCATCTTGCTGTCCATGGGAAATTTTAGCCGTCTGAAGATGCCTGGAATCATCTTGGATCCAATGTAATTATGGTTATGGAACGTCCATCCGGCCTGAACGTCCCACCTTTTGCTGCGTGGTTTTCCGATGTCATGGAACAAAGCCGCCCACCGAAGCCACAAGTTGTCGGTATGTTGGCAAATGTTATCAACCACTTCCAGGGTATGATAGAAATTGTTTTTATGCGCTCGGCCGTTCCTTGTTTCCACGATGTCCATGAGGGTGAACTCGGGCAAGATGAGTTCGAGCAATCCACAGCGATGCAGTTCTACGAATCCCCGACTGGGGTGGTCGGTCATCATGATTTTGTTCAGCTCGTCGGCGATACGTTCCCCACTGACAATCTTGATGCGTTCCCGGTTGCGCTGCAATGCCTCAAAGGTTTCGTCCTCGATGAAAAATTTCAATTGTGTGGCGAAACGCACGCAGCGCATCATGCGCAATGGATCGTCAGAGAAAGTGATGTCGGGGTCGAGCGGCGTGCGAATGATGCCGTCTTCCAAGTCTAAAAGACCGTCAAAGGGATCGACCAGCTCGCCAAACCTCGCCTCGTTGAGGCAGACAGCCATGGCGTTGATGGTGAAATCACGTCGGTTTTGGTCGTCCTCCAAGGTGCCATCCTCCACCACGGGCTTGCGTGAATCGTGGTTGTAGCTTTCTTTTCGGGCGCCCACGAACTCCACTTCCTGTCCCCGATACTTCACTTGCGCCGTTCCAAAATTGCGAAATACCGACAGATGAGCTTGCTTACCCAGCCGCTGCTTCAAGGCCTCTGCCACTTTGATGCCGCTGCCCACCACCACCACGTCGATGTCGTTGGACGGTCGTTCGAGAAAAAGGTCGCGAACATAGCCACCCACTACATAGCATTCCAGCTGCAAGTCATCGGCCACAGCGGATAGGTGATGAAAGATAGGTTGATCAAGGAGATGAGCCAAGTCGGCATTGGAGAGATTACGCATGTTGAAACTATAAAACTTCTTAAGTGGCTGCAAAGTTACTAAAAATTAGCCATGTTTTGGGTGCTATGAAAGAGAAAAATCGTATTTTTGCGACATGAAGAAATATATGTGGTTGATTCTGTGCACGCTTCTCATCTGTTCGTGCACACCATCTGAAGACGAAAAAGCAGCAAGATTGCTCTCCCAGATTAAGACCTTATATAAGGATGGTTGCTATAATGAAGCACTCGACTCCATCATGGCACTGCGCATGCGGTTTCCCAAAGCCATAGAGAGCCGCAAGGAAGCCCTGCACATTTGGCAAAACGCTTCCTTGAAGCAGGCACAGGCCGACATTGCCAAGACCGACTCGGCACTACAAACCGTCTTGAGAAGCATCCCCATGGAATCGAATCTGTACAAAGCCAACATGATGAGGGTGGAACGCGACTCGCTGAAGGCGCGCTATGAGGCCATGTGCGGCGTGGTGCGAATGATTAGGATGCGGCAGAAACAAGGTCTGTAGCACAGGTTTCAGATACGTCATGCAACCTGGAGGGTTGCGCAGAAGATAGAGAATGAAGAACGACTGGCGAGAGATAACCCCGCAAAGCGATTCTTCATTTTTTTTCGTTGTTAACCTATCAACCTATTCAGCGCAGATTTGTCGGCAAAAAATCGACATCCACTTCCTTTGGATATTTCATGAGAATTGACTAATTTTGCAAACAATAAATATGAACAATACGAAGACAGAAGAGCAGTTCAAGAAGGTGCTGACCGAATGTCGCACGCTCTTTGAGAAGAAACTTCACGATTACAGTGCGTCGTGGCGCATTCTGCGTCCGTCGTCATTGACAGACCAGCTGTTCATCAAAGCCAAGCGCATACGCTCGTTGGAAATCAAAAAACAAGCCATGATAGACGAAGGCATCCGCCCTGAATTCATGGCCTTGATTAACTATGGCATCGTGGGGCTGATTCAACTGGAGAAGGGGTTCGTTGACGAAATAGACATCAACACCGAGCAGGCCATGGCGTTGTACGACCAACATGCGAGCGAAGCGCTCACACTGATGGTGAAAAAGAACCACGACTACGATGAGGCATGGCGCTCGATGCGGGTGAGCAGCTACACAGACTTTATCTTGACAAAGATACAACGAATCAAAGAACTGGAAGACATCCATGGACAGGCACTCGTTTCTGAGGGCATCGACTCCAATTTGATGGACATTATCAACTACGCTGTCTTCGGTGTTATCAGGCTCAGTGAATAAACTCAAGACGATATCGACCAACGTTTGCCGCCTGCTCCTGGGGGTGACATTCATCCTTTCGGGATATGTCAAGGCAATTGACCCGCTGGGGACACAATACAAGATAGAAGACTATCTGGAAGCATTGGCAAGGCAAGGCATGATTCCCGACTGGATGACGTTGGGAGCTTCGGTAGTTTTGTCAGCTTTGGAATTCTGCTTGGGCGTGTTCATCCTGCTGGCTATCAGGCGGCGAGTGGTGTCGAAAATCACGCTGGTTTTCATGGCAATCATGACAGTAGTGACGCTGTGGTTGGCCATCGCCAATCCCATCAGCGACTGTGGGTGCTTTGGTGACGCCATCAAACTGAGCAATACGGAGACATTGTTGAAGAACATTGTGCTACTGGGTTGTGCCATTGTCTTGGCCATTTGGCCGACACGCATGTGGCGTTTCATATCAAGACCCAACCAATGGATTGTGTTCAACTATACCATCTTCTTCATTATCGTGTCCAGTCTGTATTGCCTGTACAAGCTGCCGCTGTTCGATTTCAGGCCTTATCACGTGGGAGCCAACATCCAACAGGGTATGGTGATTCCCGAAGGAGCAGAGCAACCCAAGTTTGAAACAACATTCTTGCTGAAAAAAAATGGCGTGACGAAGGAGTTTACACTGGACAATTACCCAGACTCTACTTGGACTTTCGTGGACAGTAAGACTGTTCAGACGGCGCAAGGGTATGTGCCTCCCATACACGACTTCAGCATACAAACCCAGCAGGGAGATGACCTCACCCAGGAGGTGTTGAACGATACGAGTTACACCTTCTTGCTCATCTCGCCTCATCTGGAATATGCAGACGACTCAAACTTTGGCGATATTGACAGGATTTACGAGTATGCACAGACGTACAATTATCCTTTTTATTGCCTCACGTCAAGCACCGAGCCGCACATCAAGCGTTGGCAGGATCTGACGGGTGCCGAATATCCGTTCTACATGACTGACGAAACCACGCTGAAGACCATCATCAGAAGTAATCCTGGGTTGCTTTTACTGAAAAAAGGAACCATCATTAGGAAATGGAGCCACAACGACTTGCCGAAAGAAGCGGACATGCAACGGCCGCTGAACGAAGAAGTGATTGGGCAAATGCCTGTCAACAGCGTGTCAACCAGGATAGCAGAAATCTTCTTGTGGTTCATCCTGCCATTGATGTTGCTGACCATTGCCGACCGTCTTTGGGCCTGGAGCCAGTGGTTGAAGTTCAAGAAAAAGAAAGAAGAACGCTATCAAAAGAAAGAAAAAGATAATAAATCAACTCTTAAAAAAGAATAGTAAAATGAGAAAGAAAATCGTAGCAGGTAACTGGAAGATGAATCTGAACCTGCAAGAAGGTGTTGCTTTGGCAAAAGAAATCAATGAAGCATTAGTAGCTGAAAAGCCCAACTGCGGCGTTATCATCTGCACACCGTTCATTCACTTGGCATGTGTTGCAGACGTATTGGATAAAAACTTAGTGGGTCTGGGTGCTGAGAACTGTGCCGATAAGGAAAAAGGAGCCTACACAGGTGAGGTTTCTGCAGAGATGGTAAAGAGCACCGGAGCACAATATGTCATTCTGGGACACTCTGAAAGACGTCAATATTACAAGGAAACTCCAGAAATCTTGAAGGAGAAAGTGCAGTTGGCATTGAAGAATGGGCTGAAGGTTATCTTCTGCATTGGCGAGACTTTGGAAGAGCGCGAGGCCAACAAGCAGAACGAAGTGGTGAAGGCAGAACTCGAAGGTTCTGTATTTAACCTTTCTGAAGAAGAGTTCAAGAACATCATTATCGCCTACGAACCCATCTGGGCTATTGGTACTGGAAAGACTGCAACAGCCGATCAGGCAGAAGAGATTCATGCCTATATTCGTTCAATCGTTGCTGAGAAGTATGGTAACGAGGTGGCTCAGGACACCACTATCTTGTACGGAGGCAGCTGCAAAGCCAGCAATGCGCCAGAATTGTTCGCTAAAGAAAACATCGATGGCGGTCTGATTGGTGGCGCATCACTCAAATGTGCCGACTTCAAGGGCATTATTGATGCTTGGAAGAAATAAGACTCCACACATGTTGAGTGAGGCAAGGCCCATCCAATAGTGAGCCTTTGGCTCACTCGACATTTTTGAATTAACACCAAAGAAAAATGAAGAAATTCGTCACTTTATTCATCATCATCATTTGTTCAGTAACATTTGCTGATGCACAGACTTTCCTTGAGCATCTTCAGAAGAAGGAGCCAGGAAAAGCATCTGTCAAAGTTAGCCAGAGTAAGGATATCGACGAATTGGTTAACGGAAAAGCGAAAACCGCTACAACACAGACTGGCAGGATTGATAACAAAGCGCAAGACGTAAAGAATGTTGCAGTAACAAAGAATCAAAACACACCTGCAGTCACAACAAACCCGGCGGAGAAGAATGGTCAGAAACCTAAAGAGGGAGCTGAAACGAAACATGATTCCACGGCTAGACATGAAGATAAACGACTGCAAAACGAAGAGACTTCGACCAATGAGATGGAGATTCCCACCATCGACTTGCGCAAAAAAGTGATGCGGAAGGGGTATAAGATCAATGGATACCGTGTGCAAGTCTATGCTGGAGGCAACTCACGAGCCGACAGACAACGAGCAGAAGCCGCCAGAGACATCATCAAACAGACGTTTCCTAATGAGCCAGTTTACGTTCATTTCTATTCTCCAAGGTGGATCTGTCGCGTAGGTAATTATCGAAGTTATGAAGAAGCGGCTCACATTCTCAAGCAAGTGAAAGGTCTTGGGTATAAACAAGCCAGCATTGTACGCGGCAAAATTACTGTACAATATTAAACAATAGGAACGAAGAAACAAATGAATTCAGATACTGAATTTCGTGAAGGCCTGGACGAACTGGCCTCACATTACGAAAAAATATTATCACTTCTCGGCGAAGACCCACAGCGCGAAGGCCTACAGAAGACTCCCATGCGCGTGGCAAAAGCCATGCAAGTGCTGACAAGAGGATACGCACAAGACCCCAAACAAGTGCTTCTCGATGCGCTGTTTGATGAGAAATACAATCAAATGGTCATCGTCAAAGACATTGATTTCTTCTCCATGTGCGAGCACCACATGCTGCCTTTCTATGGAAAAGTGCATGTAGCCTACATCCCCAACGGCCACATCACCGGATTAAGCAAAATAGCTCGCGTGGTTGACATATACAGTCACCGTCTGCAAGTGCAGGAACGTTTGACGCAACAAATTGGAGATTGCATCCAAAGTGCACTCAAACCCTTAGGAGTGATGGTAGTGATTGAGGCTAAACACATGTGCATGCAGATGCGCGGAGTAGAGAAACAAAACTCTATCACCACTACCAGTGCATTCAGTGGTGCCTTCAATCAAGCCAAAACCCGTGAGGAGTTCATGAATCTTCTGCGAGGGGAATCAAAGAGAATATAAATAAATTTTCACCAATAGTGTTTGGCATTTGTCCTACTGCATTGATTCGTTTCCTCACTATCAACAAGCAATTGGACGACAATTCGGCCTTCTCAAGGTTTACATAAGATGGCAACTTGAGGATTGCCAAACACAATTATTCACGACTAAGCTAAGTATATGAAGTTTATCTCATGGAACGTTAACGGGCTGCGGGCCTGTGTGAAGAAGGATTTTGAAGCATCATTCCATCATTTGGACGCTGACTTTTTTTGCCTGCAAGAAACCAAAATGCAGGCAGGCCAATTGGACTTGCAGTTCGAAGGCTATCAATCGTACTGGAACTATGCCGACAAGAAAGGCTATTCGGGTACCGCCATCTACACCAAACATACACCACTGAACGTGACGTATGGCTTGGGAATAGACGAACACGACCACGAAGGACGGGTGATAACCATGGAGATGGATGACTTTTTCCTCATCACCGTCTATGTTCCCAACTCGCAAGATGAGCTTCGCCGACTTGACTATCGCATGCAATGGGAAGACGATTTCCGAGCTTACGTTATGCAGTTGGATGCCATCAAACCAGTGATTATCTGCGGAGATCTGAACGTTGCCCATGAAGAAATCGACCTGAAGAACCCCAAGACCAATCGCCGTAACGCCGGTTTTACAGACGAAGAGCGTGAAAAGATGACGATTTTGCTTAACAATGGCTTTGTAGATACCTTTCGTCATCTCTATCCTGAGCAAGTAACATACTCGTGGTGGTCGTACAGATTTCGCGCAAGAGAAAAGAATGCCGGCTGGCGTATCGACTATTTTCTCATTTCAGAACGGCTCAAAGAACGACTCGTTGACGCCAAAATACATACAGAGATTTTAGGAAGCGACCACTGTCCGGTGGAATTGGAGCTACTATAAATCCTCCCCACTCCTATCATTATCAAGATAAATACTATTATTCCATTCGAGCATAAACCACAATGAATGGCTTCGGCAGACTGGTTTTAACCTTTTAGAAAATCATTTTCTTGCCAGAAGTCATTATTCATTCGATTTTAATGGCAGCAGGATATCGGTGATTGTCGTGCCGGATGCAAACGCATCCAAATCCACTTCACGATTGATACCACTCACCCATCCATGCTGATCGCGTTGCCATATATAGTGCCGATGAGCGCCATTCACCACGGGAGCCTCATCACTATAATGGGCAATGAATAGGGGCAGCTTATCAAAACGGGGCGAAAGATGGGCATTATAGAAACGACTGTCGGCATAAAGTAGCGGATACGAACCGTAATGTTGCTTGACCAACCCTACAAAAACAGTCAAACTATCCTGTATTTGACGCTTATTCCACCCTTTTACCCCCGACCATTCCACATCAACCATCGGCAAAAGATGCTGAGATGTACTGTCAACTTGGGTGATAAAGTTGTTGAATTGTGAACGCATAGAACTGGAAGAGGTCAAAAAATGATACGACCCAACCAACAATCCCGCACGCTTAGCCTCTCGTATATTGTACTGATATAACGTATCGACGTGCGTACTGCCCTCGGTAGCCTTGATGTATACAAACTGAATGCACGTGTCGCTGGCCACCAAAGGCCAATCGATAAGTCCTTGATGATGCGAAACATCGATACCGTCATAATGATATTTGCTCCGGGGATGAGGCAGCAAACCGCTTTGCCAAGCCGTAGTTTGCAAACCTGAAAGAAAACTTCTGTACTGCTCTGGGAAAAAGATAACCACCGAACAGAACACAAAAAACAAAAAAGAAACCACAATAGCCATGGCCTTTAGTCTTCTCTTCCACCTTGAACCGTGGTGGTGATGGCGATGATGGTGGTGCCGATAGGAATGTGAGCGTGGGTTGGTCATGATTTAAACAGCTATGGATTGACACGATTGTTTAAAGAGAAATTAAATCATAGGACAAGGTATCTGTCACCATGCCACCAGTCCATGCCCATCCAACGCAGGCTGCAAGAAGGGCGATGCATCTACTATTGTTCCTTTTCATCCTTGATGACGAGTTTTCCTCTGAACAAGATTTGTTCACGTTTTTGCGCCCTTACCAGCAGGTTAACCTGTCCGTTATCAAAAATTTCCATCATATACGCATAACGATCTTCATCGTTTTCTACATAGATGTCCATTTTTGTCAACCCTTTTTTAGGGCTACTGACAGCATAATCTTGAATAGGAGCGTCGAACACCAAGGCCTTTCCGCCCCCGTATGGAATATTGTAGGCACGCCCATAGTAGGGAAGATATGAATAAAGCGTGTCGCCAGACATGCGGATGCCATACCCGTAGTCCAGATGTTTCATACCCCCACGGAAAGGAATGACATAATTGATATCCACTGCCATCTTTTTATTTTCAATGGCCTCGTGAACCTTTTGCGCCGTCCAGGCCAACTTCACGTCCTTCTGCTGTGATGTCAAACGGCTTGATGAGCATCCCACCAGAAGAGCAAACACACTACATAAAAGGAACTCATTTCTCATGAAAGCCTCCAATTTTTCTGCTAATATACATTTTTTTCAGCAGTATCACACCATTTATCTCAACTAAATGCCGTTATTTCTTGAGATGTTTTCTGCCATGTTGAATCACCACTCCTCTGTAATTCCTGCGCACCCGGTGCCCAAACAAATCAAACATCGGTGCCGCTGGGTCCAGCTTATTCCAATCGGTAATTACTCGGGAGATGCCCGTAGGCACACTTCCTGTCACCTTCAAGTTTCTGATTTCCCAGGTTGGCGCACACGAAGTGGTACTCTTGTAGACGAAAGCCACTTGTATTTTCTTGCCAGCATAGGCACTCAAATTGATGGGATTGGTCTGTACAAACTTCCAATTTTCAAGTCCAGGAATCTCAACATTCACCTTCGTCCATGTCGATTGTCCTACCTCTTGAACCATCACAGACAAGAATTCTCCTCCCCTATTTTTGTAACTCTTTAAAAAGTTGCAAGCCTGTTCAAAACTCATTTGTGCTTTTTCATACGCAGTTAAATCGATGACAGGCGATATCAACCAACTTTCAGCAGCCTGGTTTGCGCTATAGACATAGGCAGATGCCTTCATACACTGCACGTTGTCTTTCGCATAACTGAACCAAACGTAAGTCATCCCGTTTGACAATTTCTTGTTGTCGACAGTGAACATCCCCTTGCCCGATGCAAACGACTCATTGAAAACCACGCCATCCACACCCGGTTGGGGTGTTGGGTCGGGTGTAGGATCAGGCACCACGACGCTACCTCCGCTGCGGTAATGATCATAACTAAAGGCTACATTCACAGAATCGCCCCAAATATAATCCTCCAACCCCGGATAATCTACAAACGGATTTCTGTTGCCTTGAGCTTTTGCCACCGCCTCATTGCGATTGATCTCCTTGTCACTCACAGGATCTTTCTTCGCCCAACGCAGTAGCATGTCCATCTGCCACTTGACCAACGGCTTGTAGGCATTTCCCGAAAAGATGTTGGCACCTCCACTTCCGCTCGACCATTTTGACACATTACTCTCATAACAAGTAATCATGTAGAAATAAATTCGAGCCAAATCGCCCTTGTATTCATCGTTGGGTTCAAACACCGTTCCACCGTAACCTGGCAAAGTACACGTTCCAAGTTTGCTGAATCCATTGTTCGACTGGTACTTCTCACCCTTAGTTTCGCCATAAGGAAAATTGCTTCTTCGATTGTTCACATAGCCATCTGAGGGCAGGATGTGATGAGCGTCATACTTCATCGGCTTGGCTTTAAAGAACCAACTCTGAGGCACCGTGTGCTCTCGGTTGTAGCCGTCGCCTTCACCTGAATATTGATGTCCTTGCGCACTACTGCCAATGATATAATTGGTAGTGTTGGAATAGATGTCGTAAAGTTTGCCGTCAGCACGCCGATCGGACGTACGGTAAATCGCCCACAGACCATCGTAAGAACCGTGAATGGAACCGGAAATGACGTGAAAAAAGGCTGTCTTCAACGCTGCACCCGTTTTTCCATTCGTACTTTCGTAATAGGTTCCCGTGCGGTTGGGACCTTGGGCCCACAAAGTGGCAGTTCCTAACATGAGCGTTGACAAGAAGATATGTCGTAGATTAGATGATTTCAGCATAAAAAATAATTTGAATTTGATTGTTTGCAAATTTACAAAACAATCTTATTTATCCATATAAATTTACAAGAAAAGTCGTTCTCACCTTAATATCCTATGCTAATACGGCAACAAATGTAGCCTCTTGTGAATCAGTCAAGAGAATAATGTAGAGGCGCACGCCCAGTCTGTCAGCAAATCCAATAGCCACCTGCTGTATTTTTTTCATAGTCAGTCAACCTCGCAACAATCAATGGTCATACTGAATGCAACACCATTATTCATCAAAGCAAAATGTTATGAATCACATCAGAACGCAGAAAATGTTGAAAATTTTACCCGAAAAAGGGGCCTAAAACAGCTCATCAATGTTGATCATCTAGAAAAAAATGATAGGCAAACAGGGTGCAAATCGAATGATTGGTGGGTCAGAAAATTCTATTTTTACCAATAAAGTAATGCTTTCATGCGCACTAATGCATCTTATTGGCGGTCAATAGGCATGGGTTAACAGGACAAAAGCATGATAATTGCACCCCTAAAGCAATGCTTTTGGCTTAAAAGTGCATGAAAAAAGTGGCATAGAAACAATCATATCTGCAACTAATTGTATCAAAACCACTTACAAAACCTTCGCATGCTGGCCGTATTTGCAACGACTGAAAAGGTTGTTGGGAAATACGCCAAATATGAAGAGGTTCGTTGTCAAGAAAATTCATCATAGTTGAGCATCGTGATTTCCACACACAACCTTTCAAACCCATTTGCCCATGCTGTTGTCAAAACAATAAAATTGGGCGTTATGAGGGTTAAACATGCCTCATGAAAAGCATGCAGAGTCTTTAGAACGGGAACAGCAAGGGCAGCACAAACGTCATCACCAAACCGATGAGCAACTGAAGAGGCAAGCCTACCTTGATATAGTCCATGAACTGGTATTGCCCGGCTTTCATCACCAGCGCATTGGGTGGCGTGGAAAATGGCGAGGCAAAACACATGCTGGCGCCCAGCGTCACGGCAAAAAGGAATGCGTATGGGCTTACTCCTACCTGTGAGGCGGCCGACATGGCGATAGGTGCCATGAGCACGGCCGTAGCGGTGTTGCTGATGAACATGGTTAAGAGTGTGGTGGTGTAGTAAACACCTGCCAGCAGCACCATGGGACCCATGTTACCGAAGGCATTGACCAGCGAGCTGGATATAAGAGTCGAAACGCCCGTCTTCTCCAAGGCAATGGACATGGGCATCATGGCAGCGATGAGTACGATGCTCTCCCACTTGATGGTTTTGTAGGCCGCCTCGACATTTCGGAAACAACCTGTGAGCACCATAAGCAATCCCGCCACGATAACAGCAGTAACCGGTTCTACGGGAATAAAGTCGAACACCATCATGCATACCATCAGCAACATGATGAGCGCAGCAACAGGTGCCTTGTAGTTGAGCGTTACCTTGCTGGCTTGTTCAATGGGCCTGCCCAACACCACCCAGTCGCTTTCAGCCATGTCCAACTTGTCGATGTTGCTCCACAAGCCTTGTACCAGCAGCACGTCACCAGCCAATAGCTTCTGATCGGAGAGGTTCTTCAACATATAATCGCCATGGCGGCGGATTCCCACCACATTGATGTTGTATTGTTCGCCAATGCCCGAATCCTTGAGACGTATGCCGTTGATGCGTGAATTAGGCATCAATACCAACTCGGCCATACCAATGTCATAGAAGTCAACCGAACTGTCATCGAGCTTAGCCAACCCATTTTCTGCAGCAAAGGCTTCCATCTTGTCGGTGTCACCTGCAAGGTACAGCAGGTTACCAACGCGCAGCACGGTAGATGGCTTTGGCACATTTTGCTTAACCTGCCGCATAATACGATTGGTATTGGTTAGTTCTTTCCTGATTTCGATAATCGACAGTCCATACTTGTTGCGCAGGTCAAGCTGGGCTACCGTCTTTCCCACCAGTGGCGAATGACTGCCAATGCGATAAGCCTCCGTATAGCTTTGCAACTTATATTCGGACACCAGTTCGTCCATGCTCTTGCTCTTGGACTTCCTGCGCCTTCCTTCTTTCTTGTCCTTGCCAAGGAATATACGGCTCAGCGGCAACAGCACTATGATACCTAAGGCAATACATACGATGCCAACGGGAAAGAACGAGAAGAACGACAATGGTTCAAAACCTGCGTCGGTGAGTGCTTCCTGAATGACAAGGTTAGGCGGCGTACCAATGAGCGTGAGCATTCCGCCCAGACTACTGGCAAAGGCCAGTGGCATAAGCAGCTTGCCGGGACTGGTATTCGATTGTGCCGCCATGCTCACCACGATGGGCATCATCAGTGCCACCGTGCCAGTGTTGCTGACAAAGGCGCCGATGAAAGAAGTGGTGAGAATGACCAACAAGAAAAGTTTGATATCATTGCCCTTGGATAAGCGTATGATGCGCTGGCTGGCCACCTTGGCCAAACCTGTTTGCAGAATGGCACCGCCCACCACAAACAAACCAATCATCATGATGACTACCTTGGAAGAAAAGCCAGAGAGGGCCTCTTCAGGCGTTAGAATACCAGCTAAAAGCAATACTGACAGGGCGCACAAGGCCACAATATCGGCACGCAGACGACCAACGACAAACATGATGACTGTAACAAGAAGTACAATGAGTGTAAGAATCATATTAAAATAAAATATATTTCTGGTTGTAAATAAAATAGCGTGAACAATGGTTATTTCATGATAACCACTTGCAAATATACGAAAAAAAAATGACAATCAGGCTGACATGTACAGGAAATGACAACTACGATACATGGGAAGCATGTTTTCATGGCATGAGTTATTCATGACATTCGTATGAGGAAGAAGCGCTTTTCTTGCTCAATCAGACATATAAATTAATAATTTTATGTAAGTTTGCAGATGATGAACGGAAGCTTCCATCGTGGGAAGTCGTTCACAAGATGATATACATTTAAACTATTTGCTTAACGCACTATGATTACCTTTACTACAGAAAACATATTTCTCTTTGGTTCGTTCCTCGTGCTGGTCAGCATTCTCATCAGCAAGACGGGCTATCGGTTCGGCATCCCCACCCTGCTGCTGTTCCTTTTTACCGGCATGGGCTTTGGCAACGAGGGACTCGGCTTGACATTCGACAGCCCGAAAGACACGCAGATGATTGGTATGATAGCCTTGAGCGTCATTCTCTTTTCAGGAGGAATGGACACCAAATTCAAAGAAATCAAGCCCATTATCGGCCCAGGTGTGCTGCTCTCGACACTGGGTGTCATTATGACCACCGTCCTCACTGGCGGGTTTATCTTTGCCCTCTCACAGTGGGCCGGGATGGATATCAGGCTGTCGCTTATCGTGTCGATGCTGCTGGCGGCCACCATGTCATCCACCGACTCGGCATCGGTCTTCAGTCTGCTGCGCACACAACGCATCGGTCTGAAATACAAGTTGCGGCCAATGCTTGAGCTGGAGAGCGGTAGCAACGATCCTATGGCCTACATGCTCACCATCGCACTGATGAATGTGGCACTGTCGGGAGGCGAACTTTCTTTCACAGACCTGTTGTTCGATGTGGCCGAACAATTCGTGCTGGGCAGCGCGTTGGGCTACGGTGCGGGTCGATTGGCCGTGTGGCTGGCCAATCGTATCAACCTGCCGAACCCATCACTCTATCCTGTTTTGCTGCTGAGCATGGTGTTCATCACCTTCACCCTGACCGACATGCTGAACGGAAACGGCTACCTGGCGGTGTATATCGCAGGACTTGTGGTGGGCAACTGCCGTCTGTCGTATCGCCGCGAGATGACTACCTTTATGGAAGGCCTTACCTGGCTGCTGCAAATTGTACTGTTCCTCACGCTCGGTCTGCTGGTCAATCCGTCCGAACTCATTGGCGTGAGCCTGTTCGCTCTGGCCATTGCCGTCTTCATGATGCTTGTTGCACGACCGCTGAGCGTATATTTCTGCTTGCTGCCCTATCGCAACATACCCTTCAAGGCCAAGGCCTTCCTCTCTTGGGTGGGCCTACGCGGCGCCGTTCCCATTATCTTTGCCACTTATCCGCTAATCAATGGCGTGGAGGGTGCTGACATCTTGTTCAACATTGTGTTCTTCATCACACTGCTGTCGCTTACCATCCAGGGTACCACCATCTCGCTCTCGGCCAAGAAACTCAACCTTGACATGCCCGAAGAGAAAACTGGAAACGAGTTTGGGGTGGAGATACCAGAAGAGTTGGGGTCGAAGTTGCGCGAGGTGACACTCACAGAGGCCATGCTCGAAAACGGCAACTTGCTCTCGCAGATGGATGTTCCGCAGGGCACGCTCGTCATGATGGTGAAACGCGGGAAGACCGTTTTGGTCCCCAATGGACAGTTGCCACTGGAAGAAGGCGACATCTTACTTTGTCTCTCCAGTGCTGACCAACGCACGCAGGATGTTCGCAAACATCCACACTGGTAACCCAATCGCTCTCGTACGAGCAGCCCCTCCTAATTAATTTCTGTTGCAATGACAGTTGAAGTTGGTGGCATGGCACCAAAAAAAAGTTGCACCTCAAATGAGATGCAACTCTTTTTATGTTGTTAATTTCAATTCGCTTTACTTCACTTTGTCTACGATAGCCTTGAATGCTTCAGGGTTATTAACAGCGAGATCTGCGAGAACTTTACGGTTGATTTCAATACCTGCTTTGTTCAAAGCGCCCATCAAGGTTGAATAGCTCATACCTTCCAAGCGCGCAGCAGCATTGATACGCTGTATCCACAGTGATCGGAAAGTGCGCTTCTTGTTACGACGGTCGCGGTAAGCGTAGGTAAGTCCCTTTTCCCAGGTATTCTTAGCTACGGTCCAAACATTCTTTCTTGCTCCGAAATAACCTTTAGTCTGCTTCAGTATTCGGGTCCTTCTTGCTTTTGATGCTACATGATTTACTGATCTTGGCATAGTTTTTCTCCTTTTAAATTGTTTGACTAAAAGTTAATTAACGCAAGTTGAGCAAGTCGCGAACCTGCTTAACATTTGCAGAGTCAACGAGGGTGTAACCTACTAAGTTTCTCTTTTGTTTCTTTGTTTTCTTAGTCAAGATATGACTATGGTAAGCATGATTACGCTTAATCTTACCAGTTCCGGTAAAGCTGAATCTCTTCTTCGCACCGGAGTTTGTCTTTAATTTTGGCATTTTTTGTTAATTTTAAATGGTTATTTATTTACTTCTGTGGCAACGTATATACCAAGACGTTACGCACATTCCAATGTTTATTCTTCGTTTTGGAGTTTCTTCAATGCATCCGAACCATTCTTGGCATTGTCGAACAAGCCTCCCTTTGGTTTGTCATCTGCGGACGTACCGTCAGTAGGAACAACCTTTTTAGCGGCCTTAGCTTCAGCTATTGCCTGTTCACGGTCACGCTTTTGCTGGCTTTTCTTCTCTACACCAACTTTTTTAGGCGCAAGATACAAGAACATTTTCTTGCCCTCCAGCTTCGGCATCTGCTCAACTTTTCCGTATTCTTCCAAGTCGTTAGCGAAGCGAAGAAGCAACACTTCTCCCTGCTCTTTAAACAAAATGGAGCGTCCACGGAAGAAGACATAGGCGCGAACCTTGTTGCCTTCATTGAGAAACCCTTGTGCATGTTTCAGCTTAAACTGATAGTCGTGCTCGTCAGTCTGCGGCCCGAAACGTATTTCCTTCACCTCTACCTTCACTTGCTTCTGCTTCATTTCCTTAGCACGCTTTTTCTGTTGGTAGAGAAACTTACTATAGTCGACCAAACGACAAACTGGCGGTTGGGCTTTAGGAGATATTTCAACGAGGTCAACTCCTTGCTGACGAGCTAAATCCAGAGCTTTCTTTGTCGGCATTACCTGCGATCCATCGTCACCTACAACACGCACTTCCCTTACGCGAATCTGTTCATTCACGCGGTACTGATTACTTAATTTGTCATTCTTCATTCAACTATATTAATGTTTTTACTTTCGCTAAACGGCTGCAAAGTTACTGATTTTACCACAATTAGCAAAATATTTAGATGAGTTTTTATTGTAGTTATATATACAAATTGACGAGAAAACAAGGAAATTACCTCCTTTCAAAGGTTATATTCTTGTGTTCTCGTCAACCCAGTCCACAGACATTTCAAGGCAATTTTTAATCTTTTGGATGGATATTGGTTGCCTCAAGCATTTCGGACACTTCATTGTTTATGCGCGCAGCGAAGTCTTCCATCTTCATGGTAGCTTGTTCACCGCCACCCTGTTTACGCATGGATACAAGTCCTTCAGCAGCTTCTTTCTCTCCAACAATAACCATGTAAGGCACGCGTTTCAACTCGTTGTCGCGAATTTTACGGCCTATTTTCTCGTTACGGTCATCGATGGTAGCCCGAATATCTTGCTCCGTGAAGTACTTAACTACTTGCTGAGCATACCCATTAAACTTCTCTGAGATAGGAAGAATGGCCACCTGCTCGGGTGTAAGCCACAAGGGGAAGTGCCCAGCTGTATGCTCAATGAGCACAGCCGTGAATCGCTCAAGCGAACCAAATGGTGCTCGGTGTACCATCACTGGTGTCTGTTTGGTGTTGTCTTCCGCCGTATATTCAAGTTTGAAACGTTGTGGCAGGTTGTAATCCACCTGAATGGTACCCAACTGCCAGCGTCTTCCAATGGCATCTTTCACCATGAAGTCGAGCTTAGGTCCGTAGAATGCAGCTTCACCATAGGCCACCTTAGCATCCAAGCCCTTCTCCTTGCAAGCCTCGATGATGGCCTGTTCACTTTCTGCCCACACCTCATCAGAACCGATGTATTTCTCTTTATCGTTAGGATCGCGCAGACTAATCTGCGCTTCAAAGTTATCGAAATTGAAAATAGTGAATACGGCTTGGATGATATCCATCACGCGAAGGAATTCATTCTTAACCTGATCAGGACGACAGAAGATGTGCGCATCGTCTTGTGTGAACGAACGAACGCGCGTTAGTCCATGCAGTTCGCCGCTTTTCTCGTAACGGTAAACCGTACCAAACTCAGCGATACGCAGTGGAAGGTCTTTGTACGAACGAGGTTTGCACGCAAACACTTCACAGTGATGCGGACAGTTCATGGGCTTCAACATGTACTCCTCGTCATCCTCAGGTGTATGGATAGGTTGGAAAGAGTCCTTACCATAGTGAGCATAGTGTCCACTGGTGACATACAAATTCTTACTGCCAATATGCGGAGTGATGACCTCTTGATAGCCAAAACGCTTCTGTATTTTGCGCAACATCTCTTGCAAACGCAAACGAAGTTCTGTTCCTTTTGGCAACCAAATAGGCATACCCTTGCCCACACGGTCAGAGAACATGAAGAGTTCCATTTCCTTTCCAATCTTGCGATGGTCACGTTTCTTGGCTTCTTCCAGCATCAACAGGTACTCATCCAGCATCTTCTTCTTGGGGAAGGTAATGCCATAAATTCGGGTGAGCTGCGTGTTTTTGGCGTCACCACGCCAGAAAGCACCTGCAACACTTGTTATTTTAACAGCCTTAATCAAACCAGTGGACATCAAATGCGGCCCACGACAAAGGTCTGTGAAATTGCCTTGCGTATAGGTAGAGATGTTTCCATCTTCCAAATCTTCAACAATGTGTTCAACCTTGTACGTCTGTCCGTCTGCCGTAAACTCATTAACAGCGTCGGCCTTGGAAAGCTCACGTCGAACGATTGGCTGGTTTTTCTTGGCCAGTTCCATCATTTTTTGTTCAATCTTAGGGAAGTCATTCTCTGAGATAGGAGTGCCATCGGCCGTCTGAACATCATAGAAGAACCCGTTTTCTATCGCAGGACCAAAGCCAAACTGAATACCTGGATACAGTTCTTTCAATGCTTCTGCCAACAAATGAGCCGAAGAATGCCAAAAAGTATGCTTGCCTTCTTCGTCCTCAAAGCGATACAATGCGATGGTAGCATCTTCGTTGATGGGCCTATTCAACTCAACTGTCTCACCATTAACACCGCAAGATACAACGTTGCGAGCGAGAGCCGGTGAGATGCTCTCGGCGATTTGTAACCCAGTTACGCCCTTTTCGTACTCACGTACAGAGCCATCTGGAAATGTGATTTTAACCATAACAAATTAGTTTATTTATCTTAATCGACACAAAAGTAATGCTTTATTTTGAGATAAAACAACGATTTGGTTTGTTTATTCCTATAAAAAAGGAGTTTGATACCAAAGGGGAAACATAGCTGAAACCTAATACGACAGCTTATTTTTTCGCCGTTTTTCGTTTGATAACGCCATAAGCGTCGTAAATACCGAGTTCTCCCGCCTTACTCAAGTCAGCGATTCCGGCATTTTTGGTATGGGTGTTTTCCAACCGAATGATTCCTCGGTTGTAATAAGCCTCAGCCAATCGACTGTCCAGTTCGATGGCCTTGGTATAATCATCGATAGCCAACTGATAGTCTTTGCGTGCCGCATGGAAGTTGCCGCGGTTATAATATAGGTAGGCATTCTGGCCATCCAGCTTGATGGCTTGATTGAAATCATCGAGCGTCTTGGCTGCTTTCAACTGGATGTCAACACCATGAGAGGCGTTAAAATCATTCATCATGAACTGACATACGGCTCTCTGCCAGTAGGCAATAGCCGAAGAACTGTCTTGATCGAGATAAACATTCAGGTCGTTGATAGCCTCGTCAAAGTTCTGAGTAACGCTATATGCTACGGCACGTTGCAACAACCAAGCATGCACAGCCTTCATATCCTTCGCATCTTGGATAGAAGCCGACAGCTGATCAATGAGAGAAAGAAACGCCTTTGACTGCTCTTCGGTCAGCTGGGCGGGATTACAAGTGATGTTAAGTGGATATTTCAGGGGGTGAAGATCATTAAACTCTTCTATTTCTTTGTTGAATGCCTGATAGGTATTCATGCCATTATGGTACGGCAGATACGACACTTCGAACATCGGCATGCGTGCGACATCCACCTTGCGATGCTGGATTTGTCCCCGATACTCACTCTCGTATTCGCGCTCTACCGTGTTCTCGTCGGCCACGACGATTTGATTATATTTCTCTGGATCAATCTCGCTGCGCTTACGCATGGCCTTCAATTTGTTGTTGCTCCAGCGCTTTTGAACGCCACTGCGCTTGTCCATCTGCGCCTTGAAGATACGAAATTCGTCCATTTCGGCTTTTGCCGTCATGCCCAACCGGCGATAACAATTGGCACGATAGGATAATCCTGTCCAGAAATTAGGGAACTGATCTATCACTGCCGAATAGTCACGAATGGCCGAGTGCAAGTCGCCAGTCCTGTCGTGTAGCAGTGCTCGGTTAAAAATGGCCATCACGTTTTTCGGCTCCATCTTGATAACAAAGTCGAAATCTTCTATCGCCCGGTTGTCATCACCCAGCTGCATACGCAGCAATCCCCGATTGTAGTGCGCCAAAAAGTCGTTCGGTGCCAAATCGAGTGCCAGGTCATAATCGGCCATTGCCCCACGAAGATTGTTGTAATTAAGTCGGGCCAAGGCGCGGTTCACATAGTTGTTGGCCACGTTGGGCTTCAGATGAATGGCCCGAGAAAGTTCCTCGTCCGCATCCTTCCACTTTCTTCGAGCCAGACTGATATAGGCGCGTGTGGTCCAAGTGTTGCCATCGTAAGGGTCTATCTTCAAACTCTTGTCCAAAGATTTGGCTGCTTGCGTGGTATCTTTCTGATGCAAATAAATTTCGGCTTTCAGTGAATAGGCATTGGCTGCGTTAGCCCATTTCTGCACGATAGTATCTGTTTGCAGCAACGCCTCGTCGTATTTCTTCTCGTTCATCAAGCAGACTGCCCGATTAAACCAATAACTTTGTTGTCTGGGTTGCAGCCTGATGGCCCGATTATAGTCGGCGATAGCCTCATCATAACGCTCTTGTCTGATCTTGGTGATGGCCCTTAAATCAAAAAACTGATGGATGTAAGGGTTCAGTTCGATGGCTTTAGAGATGTCAGCTTCGGCACCTGTAAAGTCATCCAAATAGAATTTTGCCACGGCTCGGTATTGCCATGGCTCATAAAGATAGGGTTTTAAGGCAATAATTTGGTTGAAATATTGTATCGACAGCACATAGTCTTCATAGTGAAGGGCCACCTGACCATTCCTAAGCAGCTTGTCGATATTGTATTGCGCCCGTGCTACGAGCGACAAACAAGCCATGAATATGATGACTACATGCCGATACATACCTTCTACTTGTGCACCCATTTTAGCGGGCAGGTACACTGTTGACGCCTTATTTGCGAACGGGTTTGGTGCGGTAGTGACACTCGTACTTGCCCTGCGTCATACCCTTCAATTTGTTTTTGATCATTTGTTTACGGAACGGCGAGATGCGATCAACGAACATTTTACCGTCCAGATGGTCGAACTCATGCTGCATCACACGAGCCAAGTAGCCCTCTATCCATTCATCATGCGGTGTAAAGTCTTCATCCATGTACTGCACATGAATGCGTGTGGTTCTCGAAACAGCTTCATGAATGCCGGGAATGGAGAGGCATCCCTCGTCCATCGACTCCTTGGGTGCGTTCTCGTCAATCTCTATGATATGCGGATTGATGTATGCACGCCTGAAATCTTTGTATTCGGGAAAGTCGTCACTCAACACGTTGAGGTCGATAACTACCACGCGGATGGATTTTCCTATCTGCGGTGCGGCTAGGCCAATACCATCTGACGAATCAAGTGTTTCAAACATGTCTTGTATCAACTGTCCCAATCCTTCATACTCGGGCGTGATGTCCTGTGCCACTTTGCGAAGCACGGGTTGACCATATATATATATAGGTAATATCTATTTTTTAGTTTACAAGTTTACAAGTTGACGAGTTTACGAGGTGATAGTTTACAAGTTGATGGTTGACGAGGTGATCGTTCTGTGGCTGACAAGGTGATGGATTCCTGTTTCCTATTTATGACCGAACCATGAACTTGCCTACTCGCAGCCATGTCCATGCAAACACATATCAAACCTGTTACAACGTCGTTTACCTTAGTCGTTTCGACTCCATATAACTTTGCAGAATGATGGTAGCAGATATCTCGTCTACCAATGCTTTATTTTGCCGGGCTTTCTTGCCGATGCCACTTGCGAGCATGGCCTTATGAGCCAGCACGGACGTAAAACGCTCGTCGTAATATTCGATGGGAATCTGTGGCATGGCCTTTCGCCATCGGTTTACAAACTGCTCCACCCGAGCCATGTTCTCACTGGGCTTGCCATTGGTCTGCATGGGCTTTCCAATGACAATCCGTTCCACCTCCTCGCGCGCTACATAGTCTTTGAGATAATCGAAGAGTGTAGATGTAGAAACAGTTGCCAATCCATTGGCAATGATTTGCAATGGGTCGGTAACTGCTATGCCCGTACGTTTCTTTCCGTAATCTATCGAAAGGATACGCATAGTATCTGTAAATGGTATTGGAGCGGGAGTTAACTGGGAGTTCACCCGAATCGAATCTGAGTAACAAAATCAAACCCTTGTTGGTGAACTCGTGCGTAACTATCTTTTGCTGGCACTTACCAGCACCTCTTTAGCTCACACCATTTACCATCATCCTCTTATTTCTTGTACAGCAACCAAGCGTCAGGATACTTTGAACGGAACTGGTTGCGCGATGCTACGGCCGAGGCCTTGTCGGCATGGGTTGTGGCAACAACGCGGTACATATTGCGAGCAGAATTGTAAGCGATTTGTGCTCCATAGCCGGCTGACTGCAACGTACGCTGCAATCCCTCTGCGTTGGCCTTCAATCCGAACGAACCTACAACAACGCTGAATGCGCTCAAGCCACTGCCGCTCACCACGGTCACGTCCTCGGTACGTACTGTTGCGTTGTCAACATTATCTACAACCTGCGTCTGTGTTACAGGGGCTGGGGTCAAAGGAGCAACCACCGGAGCCTCGGTCTGAGCCGAAGTCTGTACAGATTCCTGTGCCTTTGCCTTTTCGTATGCTTTCTTATAAGCGCTCTCGCTTGATTTACAACCGGTAAAAGCCAGTGCTATACACAAGCCCGCGCACAAAACAATACTTTTTTTCATAATTCTGTAAGATATTATTAATTAAACCTGTTGATTCATTATACCTGGCGAAGGTACAAAATATCCGCTAAAATGGAACAAAAGGGCCGCATAAAGTTTGTTAAATGCACAAAACTCATGTTTTTTAACAAAAATATGCAATACATTAACTATCTATCTGCAAAACTTTTCTTATATTTGCGATAGTTCGAGAGTATCGAACGCTTATAACGTTATAAACAACTAATTTAATAACAATTTAAAAAGAATAGAACAATGAGAACAGTAGGTTATATCGGCGCATTCTTAGGTGGCGCCATCGCAGGTGCAGTGGTTGGGTTATTGATAGCTCCACAAGAGGGTAAGAGGACACGTAACAAAATTTCTGACACGGTTGATGATTTCTGCAAGAAACACGACATCAAACTGTCAAAAAAAGATGTTGACAATTTGGTTGACGACATCAAGGAGGCTGCATCAGACATCGTAGAGTAAACATTAGTATATGTTTTCAAACGATCAGAACGTTGAGACCATCGGCCGTTTGGTCGATATATGCAAACATTACATCGGGCTTCAAACAGAATATGTGAAGCTCGATGTGATTGAGAAGGTGGTACGGCTCATCACAGTCATCACCTTGGTCGCAGCGCTTTCCATCATCATGATATTGGCACTCATCTACGTGTCGTTCGCAGCAGCATACGCACTCGAACCTCATGTGGGGCTGCCCATAGGCTTCCTGATTGTGGCCGGAGGCTATTTATTCATCTTTTTGTTGTTCTTCCTCTTCCGCAAACAGTGGATAGAGCGACCACTTGTCAGATTCCTGGCAAGCCTATTAATGGAGAAGTGACATGACAAACAATACAGATAATAACGCTCCCGCACAATATAAGTCGCTTAGTGAAATCAGGATACGCAAAGACCAGATTTTGAAAAGCATCAGGAAGGATGACGAAGGCATGCGGCATCTTTGGAACAGCATGTTCAACAAGCCGGCTACACTGACATCAAAGCTGCCCTCAAAACGTATATCGGGGTTGATGAACACTGGGACTGGCATCTTCGACGGCGTGCTGTTGGCCTGGAAATTGTACAGAAAATTCAAGAAAAGAAGATAATTTTTTTCAGAAACTAAACGATGACAACCTATTGACGGTTGTCATTTTTTCACACCCTACTACCATTACTATCCAAAAACATCGACAGACTCTTTATCAATCGTAAGTCTGAACCTCAACAACAAGTTTCCATTCATAAACTGAGTTGACGACTACATTCCCCATTTTTGTTGTTGATTGTTAGCTTACCAGATGAACCTCTCCTGAAAAGGAACAAGGGAAAACGCACCTTATGACAATGTTAATTCTGATTGAGCACTTGACTGCGAGTTGCGATTTTGTTGTGTTTATTCAACGATTTTCGCCCCTAAAACGGCATCTGCAAACTTTCAAACTAGAAAAAAACGATAGGCTTGGAGGATGCAGAACAGAGATTTTGGAGCCCAAAAAATCAAATTTTCTCACAAAAGTATAGGCTTTACACGCTTACATGCAGCACTTTGACTACCTACCAACATGCTTTTGAACAGCAAAAGCATGCATATTGCACCCTAAAAGCATTGCTTTTGGAATAAAAAGACTTGTTAAGTTGATACTAAACAGCATCACAAATTTGTAAATACCTGTGTATGAATGATATATAAAAATCGCTCATTTTGGGCGTATTTGCGACTAGAGGCGGAGTTGTTTGCAAATTCGCCAAGCATAAAGAGGTTGGTTGTCAAGAAAATTTATCTGCACTTTTTTCCGAAATCTTATTCATGACGATACGGTGAGTGATAAAGTAGAGCTTTCAAAATGGTGTGACTTCTGTATTGGTTTCGGGGTGGCAGGCACTGACAGTTGCTGCTGGAAAGCTGTGTTCATGCTGCCAACGAGCAAGGTATGTGTCGTAATTTTAATGATTTATGAGCAAAAAAAAAAGAGTACCGCCGTACTCTCAATCTTATTAACCTTAAATCTAATACTATGAAAAACACATTGCAAAGATACGAAATGATATCGTATTTGCAAGATTTGGCCATGAATTTGGACTTTTTATAACTATTTTTAATCGAACTAAAGGTATTTTTGACAAGAAGACACAATTTGCCCATAAATTGTTGACGAGTGCAAACGACGTACTTTTTACACATCTATCTGCAATCCATCATAAGCCAATTGCATGCCAGCGGGCAGCTGTTTGTTCACTTCTTCATGAAAACCCACGTCGTGGTTCATGTGTACAAAATAGGTACGGTGGGCTCCAATGCGCTTGGCAAACGCCACTGCTTCATCTACCGTCATGTGCGAATGGTGTTGCGGCTGATACCTCAGCGCATTCACAACGAGCGTGTCGATGCCTTCAAGATAGGCATATTCGGCATCATCGATGGTCTTCATGTCCGTGATATAGGCCAGGCTACCAAACCGATAGCCTAAGATGGGCAGCTTGTCATGCATCACCTGGAAAGGCAACACCTCGACATCCCCCACGATTAGGGGTTGATGTGGGACCACAGGGGTTAAGTCGAGCCGTGGCACACCGGGATAAAGTTTCTCCGTAAAACAATAAGGCATGGTCTGATGCAGCTGATCTACCGTTTGTTGGTCAGCAAAAACATGTACGGAACCGAACACGCAGAAGGGTCGCAAATCGTCGATGCCGGCCACATGATCATAATGAACATGCGTGAGCAACACACCATCCAACGGAGTAAAGGTAAAGGGCATGAGTTGCTGACGGATGTCAGGGCCACAGTCAATGAGAATCCTCGTTGTTTGCGTTTCCAGCAAAGCAGCCGTTCGCAAACGCTTATCATGTGGGTCAGTGCTCTCACATACCGCACAATGACATCCCAAAGAAGGGACGCCACCCGACGTGCCAGTACCCAAGAATGTTAATCTCATAAGATGTTTACCTCCGGTTTGATGATGATGTCGAAGCGTTGGAAGACATCATGCCGTATGGCCTCACACAATTTTACAATATCGCTTCCGGTGGCTCCACCACGATTCACCAGCACAAGTGCCTGCTTGTCGTGCACGCCGGCGGCCCCCATGGAACGGCCTTTCCACCCACATTGGTCAATCAACCAGCCGGCTGGAATCTTCTCATGTTCATCATCTATGGTATAATGGGGCATCTGAGGATATTGCATGGCCAAGCGTTCATACACCTTTCGGTCAACAATGGGGTTCATAAAAAAGCTTCCTGCATTGCCTTGCACCTGTGGATCGGGCAGTTTGGCCTGGCGAATGGCAATGATGGTTTGGCGCAATTGCTGTGGCGTGGGGTGTTCTATTCCCTGCCGCTGCAATGCTGCTCGAATGTTACCATAATCTAAATGAGGACGGTAAGTGCAGTCGAAACGGAACTCAACATGGGTGATGACAAACCTATTTTTCCACTCATCCTTGAACTTACTGTATCGGTAGGCGTATTGACAATCAGCGCGAGCGAACTTTACCTCATGCCCCGTGGCGATTTCTACAGCCATTATGGAGTGGATAAAATGGTTGACCTCGCTGCCGTAAGCGCCGATGTTCTGCACTGCCGCAGCGCCTACCGTGCCAGGAATTAAAGAGAGATTTTCCAGACCGTAAGCTCCTTGCTCAACACAAGTGGCGACTAAATCGTCCCACACCACGCCACTGCCGCTCTTGATGACAGCCTGATGGTTGTTGATCGCAATGTCAATCGAACGGATGTTCGAACACAAAACGGTGCCATCAAAATCTTTTGTCAACAACAGGTTGCTGCCTTTTCCCAATGGCATGATGGGATAATCGGCCTCGGTGAGCCGTGAAAGTGCTTCGAGAAGTTCGGCTTTCGTATTAAACTCGATGAAGCGACGGCACGAAACGTCTATGCCAAACGTGTTGTGATGCAGCAGACTATGGTTGCGTATATCTCTCATCCCTACTCTATCAGCTATTAAATTTCATCAATTTCCATTCAGACTTCTGGCGACGGAACACCATGATATTCTCCAAATCGGTAGCGATGCCACGCACAACAAAGATTTTTTGATTCCCTCGCTTATGCTTCTGACCATAAACTATATTGTAGATAGTTCCTTGGGGGATGATGGGTGGCTTGAACGCCGACCACTGTTCGGGAACAATAGAACCCGTGATGGTACCAAAATCATCATCGGGATCGGGAGCTGTGAACTCAACTGTTTCGTTCATACTACGCACCTGAAAAGCACTGTCGACAGCAAATCGTTGGTAAAACTGCAAAAAAGAGCCGTTGACACTCTCGTGTATTGGCTGGTAAACAATCGAAGTTAGCATGAACTCACCATTGATTCGGTTGAAAACATACTGCTTGACGGTTTTGTTTTTGAACAATATCTTTTCAACAGTCACCTGGTTTACCGACGTGTCTTTCATCACTTCCATCTGTTTGAGGTTGTCAAAAATGAGCGTAAAATAGCCTTGTTTCATGAAAAAGTAGTCCATCTTCCACTGCTCTTTCTTGATTTCATCGGTCTGTTCTCCATGCTTCATCACAGGAAGTGGAAACTTCACACGCTTGAGCTGCAGCTTTCTATTCGCGGCAAAATTAAAGATAAAGTCGTCAAACAGCTCGTCGGCTGACTTCGACATGGGCGATTCAGCAATCATGTTTGACAGCGTATCCTCGTCAACACTATCCTCTTCAATGGAATCAACCGCCAAGGTATCAACGGCTTGAGGCTTTTTATCAACACATCCCGTTGTGGAAAACAGGACCGATATCAACATCATCAATGCCAAAACGAAGAAAGTAAATTTTCTCATACGAACGCTTTTACTTATAAAATCCTCTCATTTTTTTCTAACATACCCCTTCAAATTCCTATCTATACACGACATTTCTGGACGAAGGTGCAGTCTATTTTATGCAAAGATAGTGCAAGCCGAAGACAAAGGAAGTTTGCTTTCTTTGTTGAGGCGATGCCTATCTTATGGAAAAATAGCGCAAACCGAATCCAAAAGAAGTTTACTTATTTTGGTAAGGTGCAGCCTATTTTATGCAAAATTACGACTTAATTTTGATATAAGTCTTCTTTTTAACTTAAAAAATAGTACCTTTGCAGTAGGAAATTATTATAAAGTATGATACTTGATAAAATAGATGAGCTTCTGCACGAAGTAAGCAATCTTTCAGCCAAGAACGCGGAAGAAGTTGAACGGTTGCGCCTGAAATACCTCAGTAAGAAAGGTGAAATCAATGCTTTGATGGCCGATTTCCGCAACGTGGCCGCTGATGAGAAGAAAACAGTAGGCATGAAAATCAATGAATTGAAGCAGATGGCGTTGGACAAAATCAATGCCTTGAAAGAGGAAGTACAGACTACCGCCGATGCTTCTGATGACATTGACTTGACTCGTACACCCTATCCTATCCGCTTGGGGACACGACATCCACTGACTATCGTGAAGAATCAAATCTGCGATATCTTCCAACGCATGGGCTTTGTGTTGGCTGATGGACCAGAGATTGATGACGACTTGCACGTTTTTACCAAGCTCAATTTTGCGTCAGATCATCCTGCCCGCGACATGCAAGACACGTTCTTCGTGAGCAAACATCCCAATGATGTGACCAAAAACATATTGCTGCGCTCACATACATCAGGTGACCAGTCGCACTATATGGAGACCCATCAACCTCCCATCCGCATCATCTGCCCGGGAAGAGTGTATCGCAACGAGGCCATCTCGGCCCGCGCGCACTGCTTCTTCCATCAAGTAGAGGGTCTATATATTGATAAGAACGTGTCGTTTACTGACCTCAAACAAGTATTGTTGACCTTTGCACGTGAGATGTTCGGCCCAGATACCGACATCAGACTGCGCCCCAGCTATTTCCCTTTCACTGAGCCAAGTGCCGAAATGGATATCTCTTGTTTCATTTGTGGTGGTGATGGTTGTGCGTTTTGCAAGCACACGGGTTGGGTAGAGATACTCGGTTGCGGCATGGTTGACCCCAACGTACTGGAATCTTGCGGCATTGATAGTAAGGTATATAGTGGCTATGCCTTCGGAATGGGCGTGGAACGCATCACCAATCTGAAGTATCGTGTAAGCGATTTGCGCATGTTCTCAGAGAATGACCTGCGCTTCTTGAAGGAGTTTGAAGCCGCCTATTAATAACAAAAGACACAGACAGTAAGCTGATATCACCTGCCTGTGCCATCAAATAACTACAAAAAGACAGTCCATGCGGATTGTCTTTTTTGTGTCTGTGCACGATACTTTACAACTGAAAGCGTGATGCCGAGTCGTCCATGTCACACCTATTGTTCTATTTTCTCATAGTATCTCAATGGACCTAAGGCCGTTGCTTCGGGATGTAACATGATGATAAGATCCCTTAATAATAAGTCAGGACGAAAAGGAGTCTCCTCAAAATAAGGTTTTACACTGCCATTACACTGATAAATCTGCCCCATCTTGAACGCTTTCAAGCCATCATATCCATGATATTCGGCCAACAAATCCTTCTTCGTCATGAGCCTTTCGCCGTTGAATTTGAATGCCCAAACGTCACTATCTCCAGCCTTTTCCAACACTTCTTCAAACGATAAAGGCAGACTACCGCTATGCTTGTCGTCCGAAAAGGCATAGGTTCCGTTGGCATCGGCTATCATTTGCCCCATCGTACTCATCCCTCCGGGGCAGTACCACACGCTACCCGTCTTGCGTTCCGTCAAGATTGAACGTCCAATGTGCCACGCTTGGGCCGTCGTCTTCAGCCCCTGGTAAAGACTATCCACGACATTAAATAGCGAATCGGCACGCTTTTCCTGACCGAACAACATGCCATAAAACTTCATCCACTCGGCTCTGCCCAACGGAGAAGTTTCCATATAATCGGCCATCTCGATGATGGGCGTTCCCAATTGCGCCAACTTTCCATAACCACCGCTGTTCTCAAAAGGTGACAAGAACAACGCCTGCGGCTTCAATTCGATGATTTTTTCTAACTGGGGTGCCATGCCTTCACCACAATCCACAATCTTTCCCAATCGTACCCGCTCATGAATGGAGGGTATCAGGATGTATTTCAAGTCGGCAACGCCAACAATTTGATTCAAACAACCTAAATATTCAAGCAGTTTGCAGTGAGCTGTCGTGAAGACAACGCTGCGCATTAAAGGCGTATAAACCAGCGTTCCTTCGGGCAAATGATCCACCCGAGCCGAATCTTTCCTATCCACCAGCACATAAGTATGCAACGTTTTCCCCTCACGCCACGGGTCAACGAGTGTGACAACCGTAAACAGTTGATGCTTCACCACCTTAATATGTTGGGCATACTTGAATGCCAATGGCTCCCCATCGCCCGAACTTTTCGACCCACTACCATGACGGCAACCCGCCAACAAGATGACCGTGAAGAGGACAAAAGCTCCAAACCAACGCAAAATAAATTTATTCTTCATGCCTTTCTGTTCTATACATCATGCAACATGTCCTGATAAAATAGGATACAAAAATACAAAATTATTAAACAAAAACTACATGGAAGTGCCACGATTTTTCATCTTCCCACCGCCATGTTCGCCTGTCATACGAAAAGGAAAAAGGATGTTTTTCTACTATTATTATGTCATAATTTTTGTTTATTCCAAAAAAATCATATCTTTGCCCAATCTAACTATAACTAAACACTCAATTAGCCATGGAAGAAGAAAAAGAAAATGTTATGAGCGGTCAGCTAAATACCAAGAAGCTGTTTACCTTCTTAGGAATCATAGCCGTGACCGCTATCGTGTGGAACCTACCCATTGACACCTTCGGCATCGATGGATTGACCGTCATTCAACAGCGAATCATCGCCATTTTTGTATTCGCCACCCTGTCGTGGATTACCGAAGCCGTGCCTTCGTGGGCCACCTCATTAGCCATCATCACCGTGATGTGCTTAACTGTTTCCAATAACAGTTTATCAATGTTCAAGGGCGAAGAGAATGAAGTATTCGGCACCTTGCTCAAATCAAAGGAGATTATGGCCACCTTTGCCAACCCCGTCATCATCCTGTTTTTGGGCGGATTTATCCTTGCCATCGCAGCGACAAAATCGGGACTGGATGTTCTTTTGGCTCGTAACCTTATCAAACCGTTCGGACGCAAGAGTGAGAATGTACTTTTAGGATTCCTCCTCATCACCGGTGTTTTCTCCATGTTTGTCAGCAATACCGCCACGGCAGCCATGATGCTCACCTTCCTCACCCCTGTATTCGCAGCCCTTCCACCCAACGGTAAGGGGCGCATCGCACTGACTATGAGCATCCCTGTAGCAGCCAACCTTGGCGGTATGGCCACGCCTATCGGCACACCACCGAACGCAATTGCACTACAAGCCCTCAACGACCCTGAAGGACTGAACATGGGTATCGGCTTTGGTAACTGGATGGCCTTCATGTTTCCATTGGTCATCATCCTGCTGTTCATTTCGTGGCGCATCATCTTGAAGTTCTTCCCCTTTACACAGAAGACCATTGAGTTGGAAATCAAAGGACACATACATAGTGGATGGCGCATGTGGGTAGTAAGCGGAACCTTCATCCTCACCATTCTTCTCTGGCTCATCCCGGGCAAGATTACCGGCATGGACTCTAACACCGTGGCCATGGTACCTATGGGAATTTTCGCGATTACGGGCGTCATTACTGGTAAAGATTTGCAAGAAATCAACTGGAGTGTCATCTGGATGGTGGCCGGCGGATTCGCTTTAGGCCTCGGCATGAACGGATCTGGCTTAGCTGACCGCGCCATCGAGAGCATTCCTTTCAAGGAATTCAGTCCGGTAATCATACTGATTTTGTCGGGATTGATTTGCTATTTCTTGTCCAACTTCATCTCCAACACCGCAACAGCAGCCTTGTTGGTTCCAATTTTGAGCGTTGTCTGTGCAGGCATGGGCGACACCCTCAATTCCATTGGCGGCACATCTACGATACTCATCGGTATTGCCATCGCAGCTTCTTCAGCCATGTGCTTACCTATTTCAACGCCACCAAACGCCATCGCCTATTCAACAGGACTGGTCAAGCAGAACGACATGCTCAAGGTGGGCTTGACAGTGGGTATCATCAGCATGATATTGGGTTACGCACTCCTATTCTTTATTGGCGAGACTCATTTGCTGTAGCATAGCAAATTGATCACCATGTCACGCTGTGAGCATCCTACTCCAGCGGTATCATGGGTGTGAATATTCTTGACAAGCAACCGCTTCATATTTGGCTTATTTACAAACGACAATCGTTTCGTTGTAAATAAGCCAAATATGAAGCGGTTTTCAGATATACCTGTGAGCCAATACGTTATGGTTAACAATCACACTCAGGGCGTTGTTTTTCAAGCTTTTCTTCATTAAAAGCATTGCTTTAAGGCTACAATCTACATGCTTTTGCAAAGCAAGAGCATGTCAATTGAGCACCAAAGTGATGCATATAAGCTAATAAAAGCTACGCGCTGAAGGTGAAATTCGCATTTTCAGCCACGATTATCTCTTATTTGCATCCTGTTTGCCTATTGAATTTTTCTAGATTGAAAGATTTGAAGTGCCGTTTTTGGGGTATTATTTGGTAAAAAAAGTCAACGACATGCGCCATCTTCCACCCACTTCTCTCTACTTAAACGAATAACGTTGGCGGATGAAAGTATGTCATCCATCTATTTCATTTCTCATGTATGCGAACGTCATCGGTCCCAGTTAAGCGTTTCAACTACTGCCGTTATTTTTGACATCCAAATGGATGATGGGACAAACGTTTACTGAATTTTCTTATAACTGAACACCGCCCACACATCGATGACGATGGCGAACAGAAGCAAGATGAGCAGGTCTTGGGCGATGGAAGCCAAGTTGCCCCCTCGAATAAACACCGTTCGCATGCCCTCAATGAAGTAGGTCACGGGGTTAGCCAGCGTCAACTTTTGCGCCCAATCGGGCATACTGGACACGGGAGTGAACAGTCCGCTGAGCATCATGACAAACATGATGATGAAAAACATCACGAACATGGCTTCCTGCATGGCATCACTGTAGTTGGAAATGATGAGTCCGATGCCGCTGAATATCAAGGCCAGGAGCATGGACAACAGGAATATCAACACGATGTTGCCTGCCGGAAAAATGCCAAAAACCAGCCAAGCCAGGAAGATACACTCTATGATGACGACTGCGGATATGAGCCAATAGGGAATCATCTTGGAAAGAATAAACTGGAGTTTGCTCACAGGCGTTACGTTCATCTGCTCAATCGTGCCGGCTTCTTTTTCGCTGACAATGTTCAAGGCCAAGAGAAAACCACACAACATAATAATCACCAACGACATCAGGGCAGGAATCATGAACAGCTTGTAGCTCTTGTGAGGATTGAACAGTGCCACGGTTGAGAACGGAGACTCCATCGGTCTGACTTGTCCGTCCTGTAAATTTTGGTTCACAATCTGGGCCAAATATGCCGATCCCATGCCGCCCTTGGTACCATTCACGGCATTGGCAGAGATGAGTACCTGTGGCTGTTGGCCGTTCACATGGTCGCGTTCGTAGTAGTGAGGAATGGTGAGTACCACGTCGGCATCATTCCTTTCGATGGCCTGCATGGCCTCTTTATTGGTTTGAGCCATTCCCGAGAACTTGAAATAGGGCGATGATTGGATGCGCTGTACCAAGCGTTGCGACAGCGTACTGTGATCGTTGTCAACCACGGTGATGTAGATGTTCTTCACCTCCATACTCGTAATCCACGGAAACACCAGCATGATGGCGATTGGAAAGAACAGTATCAGCTTGGGTATGAATGGATTGTGCCGAATCTGGATGAATTCTTTTTCAATGAGATAGGACAGTGTCATGACAGTCTGATTTTAAATTTCTTCAACGCAACGGCTAACAATACCACAGCCATGGCAGTGAGTACGGCCAGTTCTTGGTACACCATCTGCACGTCAACGCCCATAATCATCAGTTTCTTCATGGCCGACACATACCATCTGGCTGGGATGATAGCCGAGAGATAACGCAGAATGGCCGGCATACTCTCGATGGGATAAATCATTCCAGAGAGCATCGTGCTTGGCATCATGAGCAACATACCCGACATTAGTAAGGCCACTACTTGCGTGTTGGCAACCACACTGATGAGCAATCCCAAAGCCAACGACAGCAAGATGTACAGCAACGAAACACCAAAGATGAGTGCCACGTTGCCCGCAATGGGCACGGCCAGGACAAACTTCGAGATGAGTAGGATGCTGATGAGTATCATAATGGACAGCACAAAGTAAGGCACAGCCTTGGCTATCATGATGTACAGCGGCTTGACGGGCGATACCAGGAGCACCTCCATCGTACCTCTTTCTTTCTCACGGACAATGCTCACCGAGGTCATCATGGCGCAAATAAGCATCATGAGCATACCCATGGTGCCAGGAACAAAGTTGTATGCACTCTTCATTTGTGGATTATACAGCAGTTGGGTGTTGACGGCAGGCCTGCTTTCTCCATGCATTTCCCTCGTCAGTTCGTCCATCACGATTTGTTGGGCATACGACACCTGCTGTTCAGCGATGTTCGGATCCGTGTAATCAGCGATAAATTGAACGCCAGCCTGACCGCTATACCGATTGTTTCCGAAATCGGGAGAGAAGGCGATGGCCATGTTCACCTTGTTGTCTGACAGCAGTTGTTTGGCCTCTTTCGTCGTCCCCACCGTATGAGTGACGATGAAATTGCCCGACGCATCCAGACTGTTTACCACCTGTTGCGTACGACTATCCATCGAAGAAGTGACAATAGCCACCTTCACATCCTTGATGTCGGTCGTGATGGCGAAGCCAAAAACGAGCATCATCACCACCGGCATGCCAAAGAGAATCAGCATGGTGCGCCGATCTCTCATGATATGTTTCGTTTCTTTGATGACAAATGAGTTAAACTGATTCATTCTTTTTATCACTAAACATTATTCTCCACGGGTGGCTTGGCGTGCCAACAGCGTAAACACCTCGTCCATGTCGTTGCATCGGTATGTGCGTTTCAGCTCGTCAGGTGTACCCATGGCACGAATTTTTCCATCCACCATGATGGAGATTCGGTCACAATATTCGGCCTCATCCATATAGTGCGTGGTGACAAAGACGGTGATACCGCGGGCCGAAGCGGCATAAATGAGTTCCCAAAACTGTCGTCTTGTGGCTGGATCCACACCCCCAGTAGGCTCATCAAGGAACACCACTTCAGGTTCGTGGAAGATACTTACCGAGAACGCGAGTTTCTGTTTCCACCCCAATGGCAGCGAATTGACCAGCGAATTGCGATGAGCCTCGAAATGCAACTGCTTGAGCATGTCGTCCATCTTGGTGGCAATGGCTTGTTTACTCATGCCATAGATACCGCCAAAAAGCTTGATGTTCTGAGCCACGGTCATGTCTTCATACAGGGAAAAGCGTTGACTCATGTAGCCAATGTGCTTCTTAATCTGCTCCGAATGCTTGCGTATGTCAAATCCAGCCACCTTCCCTTTGCCGCTTGTGGGCTTGTTCAATCCCGTGAGCATGTGCATGGCAGTGGTCTTTCCAGCACCATTTGCACCTAAAAAGCCAAAGATTTCGCCACGATGAACGCTGAAAGAAATGTCGTCAACGGCATGGAACGTCCCAAAAGCCTTAACCAAATGTTCAACCTGTATCACGTCTTCCGCCTTCTCTTGCTGACCCTCTTCCGCTATTCCTTGCTGCACCTGGGCAGACTTATCCTCATGCTTCAGACCCTCAGGATTGAAGATTTCGGCAAATTGCGTTAAGATTTCATCGGGGCCATCGATGGCTCTCACCCGTCCATTGTCCAGAAAAGCCACCCGCTCACAGCAGCGAATCTCGTCCAAGTAGGGCGTTGCGGCCACAATGGTGATATTCCTTTCCTTCAGCATTCCCAGCATCTGCCACAATTCTTTGCGCGAAACAGGATCGACACCCGTGGTGGGTTCATCCAAAAACAATACGCTTGGTTGATGGACAAGCGCACAAGAAAGAGCCAATTTCTGCTTCATACCACCCGACAACGCACCCGCCTTCCGATTTTTGAAAGGCTCTATCTGCGAGTAAATGGCTTTGATTCCATCATATCCAGCAGCGATGGTGGTGCCAAAAAGATCAGCAAAAAACTGGAGATTCTCCTCTACTGTCAAGTCTTGATACAACGAAAACTTACCCGGCATGTAACCAACTCGCTGGCGAATTTCCTTATATTGGCTCACCACGTCATAGCCTTCAACACTTACAGTGCCTGCATCGGCCAGCAAAAGTGATGCCATAATGCGAAACAGAGATGTCTTGCCGGCACCATCTGGACCAATAAGTCCGAACACTTCTCCTTGCTTCACGCTGAAAGAAACATCATCCAGCGCCTGGACATCATCGTAATGTTTGGTGATATGACTTACTTCTATCGCGTTCATTATTATCTTACAACTTCATCCCACCATACATACCAATCTTGATGTGACCGTCATTTTGCACGGCAATCTTCACGGCATACACCTGATCGGCACGTTCGTCATCGGTCAAGATGGTTTTGGGGGTGAATTCTGAGCGTGGTGATATCCAAACCACCTTTCCCTTATACTCCTTGCTGGTGTCATCTCCGTAATCGCTAAAGACTGTCACTTGCTGCCCAATCTTCACCTTTTCCAACTGCCGACTGGTGAGATAGGCGCGCAAAAAGAGGTTCTTGGTATCAGCAACTTTGAACAATGGCTTACCGATGGAGGCGAACTCGCCTTCTTCGGCATATTTCTCAAGCACGGTACCCGTGAGCGGTGAGGTGACATGACACTTCTTCAACTGGTCAAGTACCTGATATTTTTGGATGTCGTTCGCACTGATTTGTGAATTCAGTGCACGCGTACTATTGTTCAAAGAAGATTGCTGTGCAGCCAATTGACGTTTCAACACCCGAACGGCCGATGTGGCATCGTCCAGTTGTTTGCGGTTGGCAGCCCCATCATTCACCAGTCCTTCAAATCGTTGTCGCTCTTGTTCGGCCTGCTTGAGCTGCTGTCTGAGCACGGCTATCTGCGCGTTTACATCCGGTTTCTGATTGGCAATCGACTTGGAGTTGGCCCCTACCTGGCGAGCTTTCAAGGTCAATTGAACCGTATCTATCAAGCCTACCTGCTGTCCTTTACTCACTTCAGAACCTTCGGCAACCCCCAGTTGGAGTAGTCTGCCATTTTGTTCGGCCGACACAACAACCTCTGTAGCTTCAAAAAGACCAGTCGCATCGTATTTATTCTCGTGTGACGAACATGCTGACAAGATGCCAACAAGTCCGACCATCACTATCTTCATCGTTTTCATATCAGTTATTATTGATGTTTTTGAGTTGATAAATTGCTTGCAAGAGCTGTATTTCGTGAATGGTTTTCTGCTGCCGTGCCTCGCTCACCGCATTGACGTCGCGCAGCATTTCGTTGATGCTCTCAATACCATTTTGCACCTTTTTCACCGACGTATCATGGATGCGCTCACGCAAAGTGATGATGCGCGTGTCTTGTTCCAGCTTTTTGCGCAGGTCATACACCACCCCTGCCGACTGCTGGTTTTGCAAACGTGTGTTGAAAAGGAAAGTTTCACGCTCACTTTCAATCTGCCTTTTCTTGGTTTCCAGATTCCTCAAATCGTTCTTACGCGTATAAAAAGGTGCCACGTTCCATGACAACGTAATGCCACCCGCAATCATACCCGGACGCATGATGTCCATCACTTTGTTATGATACATGCCCATGGCGAAAGCGCTTATCGTGGGATTGAGCTGACTGTTCAAAGCCTTGCGCTGCGTATCGAGCAATTTTGACTGCGCTGCGAAATACGACAATTCGGGACGATGCGACGTGCTGTCTGGCAAAACTTCCGGCATGGCAGGCTTCGCCAGTTGGGTTTTCTCATCCACCTCCTGTCCGATGAACAGTCCCAACATCCGCGCATACGAGCGTCGTGAGGCACGAAGACTGCCCTCTTGCTGCTCGGCACGAACCTGTTCTACAGCCACTGCATCCAAATCAGACTGGTTAGCAACGCCACCTTTCAACATGGCTTCAACGGTATTGCGGCTCAACTGCAAGTCGTTCTGTAAGAGTTTAACCTGTTTGAGCTGTTCATCCAGCATCAGAATGCCGAAATATAGCTGGTCTACTCGCTGGTTGATGTCATACAAACGCACATTCAACTGGTTTTCGTCAACTTCGGCTTGTGCCTTAGCCAGCTGCTTACGAGCGGAGATGCCACCTCCATCATAAATCACCTGATTAACCTGTACGCTGCCATTGAGCAGGTAGTTTTTCATATCTGCCATGCCCGTAGCCTTCATTTGTTCAGAAAAATCGATCGGATCGGTGAACCCATTGGCTCCCAAACTGACCTTCACTTGTGGCAAATAGGCCTTTGAAGCATTGGAAACCGTGTAGTTCTTGCTTTGCTTGACCAACTCGTATTGCTTGATGACGGGATACTGTGTGCGTGCCAGCTCATGGCAACGTTCCAACGTAAGCTGGGCAAAGCCTTGCACGGCAACGGCAGACAACAGCAGCATCATGATTCGTTGTTTCATATACTTTGTGTTAGTTATGTTTGCAAAAATACAATATTTTGCGGTAACTGTTCTTACCCTTTATACTTTAAATATGTCCTTTTTGTACGATTGTATAAGATAAAAAGGTTAAAACGAGAATTAATCGTTATCCTGATGTCGCTCTTTATAATTTTATTGAATGTCGAACACAGCGTTTTATGCACTGAACCAGATGAAACGGGTCAGCACTTTGTCACAACGCAAGATGTTAAGTTTTTTGTCTAATAAACGCCCATAAAACGGCTCTTCAAATCTTTCAATCTAGAAAAAATCAATAGGCAGGAAGGATGCAAACAAGGAGTAATTTGGATAGAAACATCTAGTTTTTGCGCAAAAACAATGATTTTTCACCAAAAAATGCAGCACTTTGGCGACCTACCAACATGCTTTTGCGCTGCAAAGTCATGTGAATTGGCGGCCAAAAGCAATGCTTTTGGCTAAAAAATGGGTAAAAAAAGATGGAACAAGGATTATATACAGATGTAATTCTTTATATATCAACTACATACAAAAATCGCTCATATTTGGCGTATTTGCGCCCAATGTCTGCATTGTTCGCAAATACGTCCAAAATAAGCAAGCTTGTTGTCAAGAAAAATTACATCCATGAACAAGCCTGATTCCCTATCCGACAGCGTGTAAGACCGATGGCTTATTTCCGTTTTTTATCGATAAAACACAGTGCAGCACCAATGGCTGTGCAGAATTCACTGTACTTGGGAATGATGAAATTCACGCCATACAACTTCTCCATGCCACCGAATATGGACTTACACTGAGGTAGAAGCGTGAGGTTGCCGATGAGAACATAGTCCTTGATGCCCGTGCCCAACGAGGCCAGGATGGTGCTGCTTCCGATGGTTTGTAGCACCATGGTGATGATGCCCAGTGCAATATCTTCGCGCGAGGCGTTGCTCTTGGCGTTGCCAAAGAGTGAGGCAGTGGCGGTTTTGGGCAGGTTGGGCAGCGGATTGGGACTGATGTCGCCGATGCGCACATCGATATTCGAACCTTCACCTTGCATGGCCAGCATGGAAATCTGCTTGATATCGTCTGTCTTGAGCATGATGCGCGACAATCCAATGAGCGTTCCGCCTCCCAATCCCATGCCCCCAATATGGCGAATGTCATCGCCCAAACACTGGATAAGACTGGTTCCGGTGCCCATACTCACAACGATCATGTCGTCCAACTCGGTCTCAAACTGTGCCCCAAGACCATTGCAGATAAACTCTTCTGCCTTGGCGGTGGGCAATCCATACACGGGGTCGTCAACGTAAGCCGCACCAACACCGGTGAGCATCACCTGCTCTACCTCGCCAAGAGAAATCTTGTTGTCGTGCAAATACTTGCCAAACGCACCATAGAGCGAGGTCACCGGGTCGGTAGCCTTGATGCGAATGGGGGCCACCACGGTGCCATCATCATTAATTCCCACAATCTTTGTCGTACTGATTCCTACGTCAATTCCTATTACTATAGCCATAATTATCGTTTTATAGTTTGCAAAAATAGTGCAAACCGAAAACAGAGAAAGTTCACTTTCTATGTTAAGGTGCAGCCTATTTTCTGCAAAATTACAACATTATCAATAATTATTTGTACATTTGAAGCAAAATAAAAACCAAGGAAAGATGGAAGAAAAGACATATCGTGTGGTAGCTGCCATCATCAAAGACGGCGACAAATACTTGTGCATGCAGCGGGGACGCTCGCACTATGCGTACATTTCAGAACACTGGGAGTTTCCTGGTGGAAAGGTTGAAGAGGGAGAATCTGACCACGAAGCACTGGTGAGAGAAATCAAGGAAGAGATGGATTGGGATGTATTTGTGGGCAAAAAAGTGGGTACAGTGGAATTCCACTATCCCGATTTCAACATGCATCTCACGGCTTACCTTTGCAAAGGCGGCGACGGAGAGTTCAAGATGTTGGAACACTTGGACTACAAATGGCTCACCATAGATGAGTTGAATGACCTGAAATGGACGGAGGCCGACAGAAAACTGATAGAAATTCTCAAGACAAAAACAATCTGATGACAAACGACTTACGGCAAAAGATGCAGCAGTTGGTTGAAGAACTCAACCGTGCATCAGACAATTATTATAGTGGACGCACAGAGTCGATGACCGACTTTGAATGGGATGCCAAGTTCGATGAGCTGAAACGACTGGAACAAGAAAGTGGATTGGTGCTGCCAGACAGTCCCACCACGAATGTTTCTGACGGCACAATCACCGGACAGAAAGAGGCGCACGAGTTTCCAATGCTGTCACTGGCGAAGACCAAGAAGCCCGAAGAACTGGTAAAATGGGCTGAAGAACGACCGATATGGCTGTCGTGGAAACTGGACGGTTTGACCCTCGTGGTGACTTATGACGATGGGAAACTCACCAAAGTAGTAACGCGTGGCAACGGACACGTGGGCACCAACATCACCCATCTGGCTCCTGCCATCCAGGGAATTCCTGCTACTATCAAGAACAGTGGACATCTAGTGATTCGCGGAGAGGCTGTGATTTCGTATGCAGACTTTGAAGTATTCAACATGGAAGCAGACGAAGCATACGCCAACCCGCGCAACCTCGCATCGGGATCGCTCACGCTGAAGGATGTTGAAGAGGTGAAACGGCGCAAAATACAATGGATTCCGTTCACGCTGGTGTTCACCGATGAGGCGATAAACTCTTGGGGAGAACGCTTGGATTGGCTTAGAGAAATGGGCTTCAACGTGGTGAAACACGAACGCATCAGCGACCCTTCCATCCACAACGTGAACCAAGCCATTGAACAATGGACCAACCTGGTGACCCACAACCAATGTCCCTTCCCCGTAGATGGCTTGGTTATCACGTTCGACGACACGGCCTTTGCTGCCACAGGCTCTATCACTGGCCATCATGCCACACGCGCCGGACTGGCCTTTAAGTGGGAGGATGAAGCGGCTACAACCGAACTTGAGTACATTGAATGGTCGTGCGCAGCGTCTACTATCTCACCCGTTGCGGTGTTCAAGCCAGTAGAATTGGAGGGAACAACCGTGAAAAAGGCTTCGCTGTGCAATATCAGTGAGTGCGAAAGGTTGGGCATTGGCGGACCAGGCAGCGTGCTGTCGGTGATCAAGGCCAATAAAATTATCCCGAAAGTGATTAAGGTTGTGCAAACTGTTGGAGCGTTGGAAATACCGCACGAATGCCCCGTTTGCCATCATCAAACACGCATCGACATCAGCAAGGCAAGCGGTACGCGCACCCTTCACTGCACTAACGAGGCTTGTCCGGCCAAACAATTGAAGAAATTCAATCGCTTTGTGTCGAAAAACGGCATGGACATCGATGGCATTTCTGAGCAAACGTTGGCCAAATTCATTAACTTAGGATGGCTCAACACCTACGCTGACATCTACCGTTTACCCAATTATGCCCAACAAATCGCATCATTGGAAGGATTTGGAAACAAGTCAGCGGGCAACATGATGCGCTCCATTGAAAAGTCAAGGACTGTGGAAGCGCGCAAATTCCTCTATGCCTTGACCATTCCCATGTGTGGTGTTGACGCTTGCAAACGCCTGCTGGACGCTTACTCTTTGCACGAACTCATTAGCAAAGCCATTGAGGCTGACACGCCAGAGGCATTTGCCAACATCCCCGGAATTGGTCCGGAAACATCGGCTTCGGTTGTGAAATGGTTCCAAGTGGAAGCAAACAGAAACGTGGTTGATGACCTGTTGAAGACGTTAAACGTTGAACAGCCGTCCACACAGCCTACAGGTGCGAGGTGCGAAGGCCTCACTTTCGTCATCACAGGCGACGTACATCACTACAAAAACCGCGCTGAGCTCAAGGCTTATATCGAAAATCAAGGCGGACATGTGACAGGAAGCGTGAGTAAATCGACCAACTACCTTATTAATAATAATGTGAACTCTACCTCCGGAAAGAATAAAAAAGCAAAAGAATTGGGGATAGAGATTATATCAGAAGATCAATTCAGGGAACAATTCACCTGAGTTTTTTCTTTTTCATCCCGCAACATCCGTCGCTTTGACTACTGGGTTCATCACGTCAAACACCTTGATGAATCAGCACAAACAGGACGCATGTTGCGGGATAATGGATGTCAATTAGAACGTCCACTTTGCAGCTAAAGTTGGAATGGCGTAAAACTTATTGTTCTTTCCATGGTCATTCCAAACGAAATTATTGCTGAGTTCCACTTCTGAACCGATGCTCAGGTTAACCCCTTCCCAACCCTTGATGGCATTAAGGTTGACCCACAACTGAGGTTCAGACAAAAAGATGAAATTACCGTTTACATTCGAATTGTACCAAAGATCACAAAATCCGCTGAACGACATCAGGTTATTGGCGAAGTTAACACCCCACACTTCCGTGAGTTGCACACTGCTGAAAGCCTTCGCACCCATGTGCCTACTCTTGAAAAACTGCTTATACAACAATTGCACCGAGAAGGTTTTAGAGAAATTGTCGTTGTGCCAATTCCACGCACCACCCAGCAATGCAGCATGTTGAAAGCGGGTTGCGTTCCAAGTTTTCTCATTAGAAGACAGTCCACCGTTATACTCAACGTGTGCGGCCCATTGCTTGTTGGGCGTCAGATTGAACTCACGGGATATCTCCCAATAAGCACCAGCCACGCCATCACGCTGGTAGTCGAGGTCAGTGAACATGTAAGTACTTCCCCACTTGTCTGCTTTGAACATTTCCACGGTTGTTGTTACCGACGGACGCCCACTCAACTCGCTGTAGATGTTGTGGCCTAAATCGTAATGAAACTGTACGTTTTGCGCTACTGCCGACAGGCTTAGACCCGCCAAAAGCATGGTGATGATTTTTGTTTTCATATCGATAAAATCGTGTTTTGTGATATATTGTCGGCCGCAAAGTTACGAAAACCGATGGAGTTTCATGCCCTATTTTTTCACAAATCATAGCATTTGTTTGCAAATACACCTGCAAACGATTACCTCTGTGCACCATTCCATCCCATCAATCAAGGGTTGTTCGCACGCATGGAACACATGAAGAAAAAACATTTTTCACGTCTTTTCAATCTTTCTATCATTCACTTATTTCACATTATTTAAGGAATTAGTGTCATTAACATTAACGCTTTTTTCTTACTTTTGTCACAATATGCGAATAGACATCATTACAGTTTTGCCCGAAATGCTCGAGGGATTCGTCAACGAATCCATTCTATTGCGAGCACAAAAGAAGGGATTAGCCGAGATACACCTACACCATTTGCGCGATTACACCACCGACAAGTGGCGACGCGTGGACGACTATCCGTACGGAGGCTTTGCCGGTATGGTGATGCAGTGCGAGCCTATTGACCGCTGTATCACCGCCTTGAAAGCCGAAAGGGAATACGATGAGGTGATTTTCACGTCGCCCGACGGTGAACAATTCAACCAACAGGTGGCCAACGACCTATCCATGAAGGGCAACATCATCATTCTTTGCGGCCACTACAAAGGCATAGACCAGCGCATTCGCGACCATCTAATCACTCGCGAGATTAGCATTGGCGACTACGTCTTAACGGGTGGCGAGCTGGCTGCGGCTGTGATGGCCGATGCCATCATACGCCTTGTCCCAGGAGTAATCAGCGATGAGCAGAGCGCACTGAGCGACTCGTTCCAAGACAACATGCTCTCCGCCCCCATCTACACACGCCCGGCCGACTACAAAGGATGGAAGGTTCCCGAGATATTGCTCAGTGGCAACGAGGCAAAAATCAAGAACTGGGAAATGGAACAGGCCCTGGAACGCACCCGCAGGCTGCGCCCCGACCTGCTGGAAGACACGCCCCACAATCCTCAAATACATGATTGACAAACTATTAAAACTATATTATCTTTAAAACCTATGACTAAATTTATTGAGAAACCACAACCCTCATTTCCGGAAGCTGTAAGAAAAGGATGCAACCGACTTTTCGACTTCCATGGCCGCACACGTCGTTCAGACTTCTGGTGGTTTATGTTAGCCTACATGGTATGCTATTTCATCCTAACCAATATCTGTAAGGCTTTCCTGCCACTACTGGCTGCCGCCATCTGTGACCTTGCTGTCTTATCACTTGCCCTTGCCATTACCGTGCGCCGATTGCAAGACCGTGGTGCCAGCAAATGGTGGGTTTACGCAAACTATGCATCAACAGTTGTTTACACACTGTATATTTATGGAACAGGCATTGGCGAAGAATTGATGAGTGTCAATGCCAATCCAGAAGCCAGCATGGGCATGTTCACCGACCCCATCTTCATCATCTCGCTAATCGTTGTCATGGTCACCGGTCTGGTAACGTTCGTGCTTTGCTTGCTGGATGGGAAACCCCAGCCCAACAAGTACGGTCCCTCACCTAAATACATCATCCAAGAAGAAACGACACACGAACAGCATCTTGAAGCAACAGCATAAGATATTGTTTATCAACAAGATGCGACATTCCCAGCAAAACCATTGACTTTGGGTGCCAAACTCAATGCTTTTACACGGCAATGTCAATGAGATTGGACGCCAAAGTCTATGAGTTTGCGATTCGAAGCCACAGCAAATCAAATCAATCTACCGAGGTCACCATCGTCCTTAAGCGATAGTCGGTATAGAAAAGCATCATAATAGGGTTTCGCAGAAGGCATTGCCCAGCATGAAGCCCTCTTGATACAACCGCTCCAGCCGGCCGATATCTTTCTCCATTCGTCCCACCTCCATGGGTCTTTGGGGCCTGATACACACAACCTTCCCCAACTCCTCGAGCCGCTCCACCAGTTCCAGTTGCTCGTTGTAAGCGGCCACTCGGCGGCTCAAGGCCACGCGCAGACGGGGATATTTCTTATAAACAAAAGGAGGTATCTTACGGTCGCGTTCCTTACTGCGGTAGCCTTTGTTGCGCGTCAAAATCACCACGTTCTGCGGATGCCCCGTCTCTATGGCCCGCATCACAGGAATAGAGTCGACGATGCCGCCATCGAGCATGGGGATGCCGTCTACCATCACAATCTTGCTAACATACGGCAAACTGCTCGAAGCGCGCACAATGTCCAGCGAACGTTGCCGGTCTTTCGACTCCGTGAGGTATTCCGCTTGTCCCGTCAGACAGTTGGTAGTCACCATTTCGAAGGTCGCTGACCACTGAAAAAACGTATCGAAATCGAATGGCAGGTATTCGTTTGGAAATTTATCGTACAACAATTCTTGATCAAAGATGCAACCCTGTCTGAGTAAATGTCGCCAACCAATGTAACCATATTGAGTCAAAAAGTCGATGTTAGACAAGCGCGCCCTGCGCGGTTGCCTGCTGATGTACGACATGCCGTTACACGCACCGGCCGACACGGCGACGACATAACGGAAATATACACCATGCTTCATGAAAGCATCCAGAACACCACTGGTAAACACGCCACGCATGCCGCCACCTTCCAACACCAGTCCTGTATTCCTCTCAATATGCATAAAAACAAGTTATTTATTGCCACAAAGTTACTACAAAAAAGTGAAATGCGGAAAGTTATAGTGATAGAATTGAGTTACAAGGGTTTTAGTTGAAGTGGCGATAATTCGTGAAGCCATTACAATCCCTGCCGAAGCCAAATCCTGACGCCGCAACGTTACTTGTTCGTAACCATGCCCGAAAATGCGACAAACGGGTACGGATAGCGAAACAATACGTTAAGGAATAGTGAGTTACCGATAACTCACGCAAAAATTTCGGTTACGGAAAAAGATTGCTCCGTTCCTCCCCGTTTTGCGTACCGACACCGGACTCTTCACCAACTAATTTTGAAACCAAAAAATTAAGGACGATGAAGAGTACATTTTCAGTAATCTATTACCTCAAGCGTCAGGTAGTGAAAAAGGACGGGACAGTACCCGTCATGGGACGCATCACGGTGGACGGCAGCCAGACGCAGTTCAGCTGCAAGCTGACAGTCGATCCGAAACTGTGGGACACCAAAGGTGGACGTGTCACAGGCAGAAGCGCGGCGGCACTCGAAACGAACCGTATGCTTGACAAGATGCGGGTGCGCATCAATAGGCACTATCAGGAAATCATGGAACGTGACAACTTCGTCACGGCTGAGAAGGTGAAGAACGCTTTTCTCGGACTGGAACACCGCTACCACACGCTGATGCAGGTGTACCGTCGTCACAATGAGGACTATGAGAAACAGGTGGAAGCAGGCATGAAAGCAAAAGGTACACTGGAAAAGTACCGTATCGTTTACAAGCACCTGCAAGAGTTCCTCGACATCCGCTACCATGTGAAGGACATCGCACTGAAAGAGCTTACCCCCGCTTTCATCTCCGACTTCGAGATGTTCCTGCGCACGGACAAACACTGCTGCACCAATACCGTGTGGCTGTACGTCTGCCCGCTACGGACGATGGTGTTCATCGCCATCAACAACGAGTGGCTGACACGCGACCCGTTCCGCGAGTATGAAATCAAGAAGGAGGAAACAACACGCAGTTTTCTGACCAAAGAGGAAATACGCCTGCTGATGGACGGGAAACTGAAAAACGCCAAACAGGAACTGTACCGTGACCTCTACCTGTTCTGCGCTTTCACCGGGTTGTCGTTCTCGGATATGCGCAACCTCACGGAAGAGAATATCCGCACCTACTTCGACGAACACGAGTGGATAAACATCAACCGCCAGAAAACGGGCGTGGTGTCCAACATCCGCCTGCTTGACATCGCCAACCGCATAATCGGCAAATACCGTGGGCTGTGCGAGAACGGCAAGATATTCCCCGTCCCGCATTATAACACGTGCCTTGCCGGTATCCGTGCCGTCGCCAAGCGTTGCGGCATCACCAAGCATATCACGTGGCATCAGAGCCGCCACACGGCAGCCACGACGGTATTTCTCTCTAATGGCGTACCTATCGAAACCGTCAGCTCCATGCTCGGACACAAGAGCATAAAGACGACGCAGATTTACGCGAAGATAACCAAAGAAAAACTCAATCAGGACATGAAGAACCTTGCCGCAAGGTTGAACAGTGTTGAGGAATTTGCAGGTTGCACCATCTAAAAAAGAGAAGCCATGAAACGTGACATAATCATCATAGAGGACAAGGCGGTCAGCGTAACCGGTAACGACGTGTGGATGACCGCCACCGAAATCGCCGGACTGTTCCATACGACCGTCCCGGCAGTGAACGCCGCCATCAAAGCCATCCGCAAGTCGGACGTGCTTAACGACTACGAGGTGTGCCGCTACATGCAACTTGAAAACGGACTGTACGCAGATGTGTACGCGCTTGAAATCATCATCCCCGTCGCCTTCCGGCTGAACACCTACAACACCCACCTGTTCCGCACATGGCTGGTGGGAAAAGCTCTCGCCAAAGAGAAACGGCAGGCATACGTGATGTTCATACAGAACGGAAAAGCCGGGTACTGCTGATTGCGCATACCACATAAGACAAGGAAACGGGCAGCACCACAAAAAGTGTCGCCCGTTTCCTTTTTTCTTGCCAACCGCGCTCACTCCAGCGGCTTGCGGTAATTTGCTTCCAGCACTTCACGCAGCCCCGTTTCCGGGTAAAGCACCTTCCCTCCCAAAAGTATGAAGGGCAACACGCGGTTGTTGCGGTATTCCTGCAATGTGCGTCGGCTTACGCGGAGCAGTTCCGCCACCTCGCCGTCCGTCAGGTAACGTTCCCCGTCCAGCAGAGGACGGTAACTTTCCAGAAAGGCGGACAGCCATTTCGAGCCTTTGCGCATATCCTGCACCACAGAGGCTATCGGCTCGTCTTCCATCGTAAAAACATCGTTGTTCTCGTTCATCATAACTTCGGATTCAGTGGGTGAATAAATCAAATCATCTGCCGTGCGGATAGAGCGTGCCGATAAGCGGTATCAGCCGCTTCACCTCCTCCGGCTTGTAATAAAACCTGCGGTTTATCTGCGAGTAGCCGATAAGCCGCCTGTCGCGCAGCGTCTGCAACGTGCGCGAACTTATTCTCAACTGCCTACAGACTTCCTCGCCCGTGAGCCATCTTTCCATGCGCCTCGTGTCGCTTTTGCGCCTCAGGGCGGCGACCTTCTCCGAGAGTGCGCCGAATGCCGCCACCATCATCTCGAAAGTCTTTTTCTCGATAGATACTATTTCCATATTCATGCAATTATCGGTTTGCCCGCAAAGGTAACGGTACGGTCCTGAACACGTGCCGTTTTCCGCTGAAAGGCTGCCTGTTGCGCCGTTTGACCGGGTTACGGAGCCATCTTCCGTAAAAATCTTACGTGAGTCACGTAGTGAGTTGTTAAAGCCCCTTTTGTTTATTGCCGATTTTTGCTGCAGAAACAAAAAGAAAGGACTGAATATGAAAGTGATAACGATGGAAAGTTCCGCCTTCCGGTCATTGACGGAACAGATAGCGGAGATTGCGGCACACGTCCGTGCCGCCTCCGGCGACAAGAAAGCGGCATCGCCCGACAGGTTGCTCACCACACGCGAGGCGGCGCACCTGCTTAACGTGAGTACCCGCACCCTCCAGCGTATGCGCAGCGAGCAACGCATCGGTTATGTCGTGCTTCGCGGTAAATGCCGCTACCGGCAGTCGGAAATAGACCGCCTGCTTGAAGCGTGTGCCGTCAACGAGGACGCGGCGACACCGCAGGAATTGAAACGCAACCACACGCTGCGCACTGGCGGCAAACCAAAAGGAAGGAGGACATAGGTCATGGAACTGCTCACACGAAACAACTTCGAGGGCTGGATGCAGAAGCTGATGGAACGGCTCGACCGTCAGGACGAACTGCTGCTGGCGATGAAGGCTGAGGGGAAACAGCCTACTATCACGGAAAGCATCCGCCTTTTCGACAATCAGGATTTGTGCATGCTGCTCCAGATAAGCAAGCGCACACTGCAACGCTACCGCAGTGTCGGCGCATTGCCCTACAAGACACTGGGCAAGAAAACCTATTACAGCGAGGAGGATGTGCTGACATTCCTTTCCAACCATATCAAGGACTTCAAAAAAGAAGATATAGCCTTCTACAAGGCTCGTATCCATAATTTCTTTCATAAATAACCCATTAAAACATTTTTCAAATGGCAAAGAAAAAAGACGAAAAGGACGTGCTGGTAGTCCGTGATGAGAAGACGGGCGAGATCAGCGTGGTAGCCGGGCTGAATGCAGACGGCACACCCAAGCGTACCCCTGCGAAAGCTGAGAACGCGCAGAGTTTCCTGCAATTCGACCGACAAGGCGACGTGCTGGACAACTTCTTCAAGAACTTCTTCCGGCAGTGCAAGGAACCCAGCCGCTTCGGTTTCTACCGCATCGCGGCAGACCAAGTGGATTCCATGCTTGGCGTGATGAAAGACCTGCTTCAGCATCCGTACCAGAACAAACAAATCCTTGCACCGCACAAAATCGACACCTTCCCTTATCAACAGCAGGTGCAGGAAGAGATGGCGGCACAAAAGACAGAGAAACAAGAACCTCAAAAACAGGAAAACATGGAACAACAGAAAGAACAGCAGGAAAGCCCGCAACAGACGCAGGGCAGACAGGGCTACCAACCCATCAACGAGAGCAAAATCAACTGGCAGGAGCTGGAGGACAGATGGGGCGTGAAGCGTGACGACCTTGAAAAGTCCGGAGACCTTACGAAGATGCTCCACTACGGCAAGTCCGACTTGGTAAAGGTCAAGCCCACCTTCGGCGGCGAATCATTCGAGCTGGACGCCCGCCTCTCCTTCAAGAAGGACGGTGAGGGAAATGTCAGCCTCGTGCCGCACTTCATCCGCAAGGAGCAGAAGTTAGATGAGTACAAGGAACACAAATTCTCCGACGATGACCGGAAGAACCTGCGCGAAACGGGCAACCTCGGCAGGGTCGTGGACATTGAGGACAGGGAAACGGGCGAAATCATCCCCTCCTACATCAGCATCGACCGCAAGACGAATGAAATCACGGACATTCCGGCAAACAAGGTGCGCATCCCGGAGCGCATCGGCAAGACGGAAATCACCAAACAGGAGCAGGACATGCTCCGCGCCGGACTGCCCGTGCGCGACAAGCTCATCGAGCGCAACGACGGCAGGAAGTTCGTCACCACCCTTCAAGTGAACGTGGAGCAGCGCGGCGTGGAGTTCGTGCCGGGAACCGGAAGGTCGCCCCGTACCGCACAGACGCAGGAAGCCAAAGGTGACACCTCGAAAAGTCAGGCGCAAGGCGGGGAAAATGCCGCACAGACCAAGAAGGAGCAACGCCGCAACACGTGGATGAACGAGGACGGCAGCATCCGCCCCATCAGCAAATGGAGCGGCGTGAACTTCACCGACAAGCAGAAAGCCGACTACGTGGCGGGTAAAGCCGTGAAACTGGAGAACGTGACCGACAAGCAGGGCTTCCATGCCACGATGTATATCAAGTTCAACCCGGAGAAGGGCCGCCCGTACCGCTACGAAACGAACCCCGACAACGCCCAGCAGGTCGCCCCGTCCAACGAGAGCCGCACACAGGTGGCGGTGAACAACGAGGGCAAAACCAACGAGGCGACAAAGAACCTGAAAGAGCCTTTGCAGAAAGGTCAGACCGCCCCGAAGGACGACCGCCAGCAACAGCAGCAGGAGAAGCCGAAAAAGAAGAACAACAAAGGCATGAAAATGTAATCCCGTGTCCGCCACTGAATCCAAAATAAAATCCAAAGTATCAACAAAAAAGCAAGAAAACATGAAGACAATCATTGCAGAAAAGCCCTCCGTGGCACGTGAAATCGCCCGCATCGTGGGCGCGACAAAGAGAGAGGAAGGATATTTCGAGGGAGGCGGCTATGCCGTGACATGGGCATTCGGACACCTCGTTCAGCTTGCCATGCCCGACGGCTACGGCGTGCGCGGATTTGTCCGTGACAACCTCCCGATTATTCCCGACACATTCACGCTCGTCCCCCGTCAGGTCAGGACGGAGAAAGGTTACAAGCCCGACAGCGGCGTGGTGTCGCAGATAAAAGTCATCAAAAGACTGTTCGACACAAGCGAACATATCATCGTGGCGACCGATGCCGGACGCGAGGGAGAGCTTATCTTCCGCTACCTCTACCACTATACGGGTTGCACCACTCCTTTCGTGCGCCTGTGGATCAGCTCTCTCACCGACAAAGCTATCCGTGAGGGACTGCGGAAACTCGAAGACGGCAGCAAATACGACAACCTCTACCTCGCCGCCAAAGCGCGGAGCGAATCCGACTGGCTCGTGGGCATCAACGGCACACAGGCGTTATCCATCGCCGCCGGACACGGCACGTATTCCGTGGGGCGGGTGCAGACACCAACGTTGGCTATGGTATGTGAACGCTACTGGGAGAACCGCCGCTTTACGTCCGAAGCATTCTGGCTGCTCCATATCGCAACGGACGGTTGCGACGGCGAAGTCGTGAAATTCTCATCCTCCGAGAAATGGAAAGAGAAAGAACCGGCGATGGAACTATATAATAAGGTAAAGGCGGCAGGTTGCGCCACTGTCACGAAAGCCGAGCGCAAGGAGAAGACGGAGGAAACTCCCTTGCTCTACGACCTGACCACGCTCCAGAAAGAAGCCAACGCCAAGCACGGCTTCACGGCGGAACAGACGCTTGAAATCGCGCAGAAACTCTACGAAAAGAAGTTGATAACCTATCCGAGAACGGGAAGCCGCTACATCCCCGAAGACGTGTTTGCCGAAATTCCCAAACTGCTCGCTTTCATCGGCACACAGCCCGAATGGAAAGACAAGGTGCGGGCAAAAGCCGCCCCGACACGCCGCAGCGTGGACGACGGCAAGGTGACAGACCACCATGCCCTGCTCGTCACGGGTGAGAAACCGCTCTTCCTCTCCAAAGAGGACAATACCATCTATCAGATGATTGCCGGGCGCATGGTCGAGGCATTCTCTGAGAAATGCGTCAAGGATGTGACCACTGTCACGGCGGAATGTGCCGGAGTGGAGTTTACCGTAAAAGGCAGCGTCGTGAAGCAAACCGGATGGCGTGCCGTCTATGGCGAGGAAAAAGAGGAAATTACCATCCCCGGCTGGCAGGAAGGCGACACGCTGACACCGAAAGGCTCGTCCATTACCGAAGGAAAGACCAAACCCAAGCCGCTGCATACCGAAGCCACCCTGCTCTCGGCAATGGAAACGGCGGGCAAGGAAATTGAGGACGACGCACTGCGGCAGGCGATGAAGGACTGTGGCATCGGTACTCCCGCCACACGCGCCTCCATCATCGAAACGCTTTTCAAGCGCGGTTACATGGAACGCTGCAAGAAGTCGCTTGTTCCCACCGAAAAAGGACTTGCCCTCAATTCCGTCGTCAAGACGATGCGCATCGCCGATGTTGCCATGACGGGCGAATGGGAAAAGGAGCTGGCGCGTATCGAGCGCGGGGAACTGTCCGCCGACACCTTCCGCAAGGAGATAGAGGCGTACACACGTGAGATAACCTCCGAACTGCTCTCGTGCGACAAGCTCTTCGGCAGCCGTGACTCCGGCTGCGCGTGTCCCAAGTGTGGCACGGGCAGGATGCGGTTCTACGGCAAGGTGGTACGCTGCGACAACACGGAGTGCGGACTGCCCGTGTTCCGGCTGAAAGCGGGACGCACCCTGTCCGACGATGAAATCAAAGACCTGCTCACCGAAGGGCATACCAAGCTGCTCAAAGGGTTCAAGAGCAAACAGGGCAAGAGTTTCGATGCTGTTGTCGCCTTTGACGGGGAATATAACACGACTTTTGTGTTCCCGGAGGCTAAAAAGGGCAAGAAATTTTCAGGACGGAAGAAATAGTATTAACTTTGCCACTTGTTCAGAGTAATGAATTGTTCTTCGATACCGGATTACACTCATACTTTGGATTTAGTGGTGGCACTCGGAGGGATACCGAGTGCCTTTTTCTTCCTTTTTCCAACCGATTATCCCGTTAATTATCAATCCGCTAAATCCAAAGTAATGAACAACAAGAAGAAAAACGAGGGTCAGACCGACTTTTCCTATTACGGTCTGTACCTGCTGGACTATCTCCGCACGAACAAGTTTGAACAGGCTGACGACACCGCTTTCATACGGGAACGGGCCGACCGTGCCGCCGAAACGTATGAGAGGGCACGGCTTGAAGGCTATCCCGCCGATGGTGCGCAGGAACTGGCGATGGACACGCTGCTGCGCGGGCTGCATTATTCCCGTTACGCCATCCTCCGCGAAGTCGTGGAAAACGAGTTTGCCGATGAAGTGCCGGAAGAGAAGCGTGAAGCCTTTGTCCTGAAACTGCTGCCGCTTGTCGGCAACGTGTTCTCCGTCTATGACCTCTCGGATGACAATTTCGCCCTGTCTTCCGATTACGACCTGCTCTACACGGAGCTGACGGGAGCAACCGTCCTTTACTTAGACGAATATGGCGTTTAACCGCAAACAGAAACTGCGGGACAACATCGAGGCGATACGGACGGCATTCATCCTTGACAGGGAAAACAGGACAGCGACAACCGAAGAGCGTGCCATACTTCAAAGGTACTGCGGTTTCGGCGGTCTGAAATGTATCCTCAACCCTGCAAAGGAACTGACGGATGCCGTCCGGTGGGCGAAATCCGACCTCGAACTGTTCGCCCCGACGGTGGAGCTGCACAGGCTTATCCGTGAGAACAGCAAGGACGAAACAGAGTACAAGCGGTTTGTGGATTCGCTGAAAGCGTCCGTGCTGACCGCTTTCTACACCCCCAAAGAGATAACCGACACCATCGCGGACGTGCTGGCAGATTACAGCGTCCGCCCCGCCCGTATGCTCGAACCGTCGGCAGGTGTCGGCGTGTTCGTGGATTCCATGCTACGGCACAGCCCCAATGCGGATGTGATGGCTTTCGAGAAGGATCTGCTCACGGGTACAATCTTGAGGCATCTCTATCCCGACCAGAAAATGCGCACCTGCGGTTTTGAGAAAATCGAAAGACCGTTCAACAATTATTTCGACTTGGCGGTGTCCAACATTCCGTTCGGTGACATTGCCGTGTTCGACGCGGAGTTTCAGCGGAGCGACTCTTTCGGCAGACGCTCCGCCCAGAAAACCATCCACAACTATTTCTTTCTCAAAGGACTGGATGCCGTGCGTGACGGCGGTATCGTGGCGTTCATCACCTCGCAAGGGGTATTGAATAGCACCAAGACCTCCGTGCGTAACGAGCTGTTCAGTCAGGCCAATCTGGTATCCGCGATACGCCTGCCCAACAACCTGTTCACGGACAACGCGGGGACGGAGGTGGGCAGCGACCTGATTGTCCTGCAAAAGAACCTCAGCAAGAAGGAAATGTCGCAGGACGAGCGGCTGATGACCGTGATACAGACGGACACGAAAACCGACCTGACCGACAACGCCTATTTCATCCACCACCCGGAACGCATCGTGCATACGACGTCGAAACTTGACACTGACCCCTACGGGAAGCCCGCTATGGTTTATCTGCACGAGGGCAAGACCGCAGGTATCGCCGGGGACTTGCGCCGGATGCTCAACGAGGATTTCCATTACAGGCTCGCCATGCGTCTGTATTCGGGAACAATCTGGCAGTCGGGAACGGAAGAAAAGGTTACCGTTCAAAAGGAGGCGGAGCGTCCTGCTATAAAATTGGAAACGGTATCTTCGGCGCAGACGGTGGAAACTCCGACGGAAAAACCGCAACCCGTTGAGGAAAAACCGGAGATAGAGCCACGTCCGAAATATTCTGACGGGGTGCAGCTCTCCTTGCTCAACCTCTGGGGGATGACGGAAGAGGTCAGCCAACCGAAAACCTCCAAAAAGAAAAAGACGGTGAAAAAGGCAGTTACGGCAAAGTCCACTCCGCCCAAACCGAAAGTCACGGTTACACCGACAGCTCCAACTGCAAAACCCGCTATGGAGAATAAGGAGGTGAAAGCGGAGAACACCGCCAAGCCTGCCGACCCGGACGACATCTATGCAAAGCTGGACTGGGAAACCAATCCTCCCATCAACGGCTTCTACGAGATGATGATGGAACTCACGCCGGAGCGCAGGAAGGAACTTCGGGAGCTGGCAAGGCAGCATAATGAAAAACATGAAAACAGAACGGTTGCGACGATCACGCCGGAAGTACCACGTGAACAACCCCGGCAGGAGGAAACACAGCCGGAAGCAGTCGCCGCACCTGCTGTTACCGATGCTCCACCGGAAACGGTGGCTACTTCCCTTTTTCCCGACATCGAACCGGAAAAGCCGAAGGAGGAAGTCGCGGACCTTACGCCGCGTGCCTACCATCGCACGCCGGAGATGCACCTGCGCGAAGGGTCGCTGGTGGCTGACAGGGGGCGTCATAACATCGGCTACCTGAAGGACATCACGCCATACGGGGCGACATTCCAGCCGCTCGACCTGAAAGGCTACCAGAAGGAGAAGGCGTTACAGTATGTTTTACTCCGTGACGCCTACGAGCGGCTGTACCGCTATGAATCGAACCTGCATGAAGCAAATGTCCCGTGGCGAGAGCATCTAAACACCTGTTACGATGAGTTTGTCATGCGCTACGGCAACCTCAACGCCAAGCAGAACGTGAAGTTAGTGATGATGGACGCGGGCGGGCGTGACATCCTTTCGCTGGAACGGGCGGAGAACGGGAAGTTTGTCAAGGCGGACATCTTCGAGCGTCCCGTTTCCTTCTCCGTGGAGAGCCATGCCAACGTCGGCTCACCCGAAGAAGCACTGTCCGCGTCGCTCAACAAGTTCGGCACTGTCGATCTCGACTATATGCGGGAGATAACCGACAGTACGGCGGAGGATTTGCTCACAGCCCTGCAAGGGCGCATCTATTACAATCCGCTCGTAACCGGTTACGAGATTAAGGACCGCTTTATTGCCGGAAACGTGATAGAGAAAGCGGAACGCATAGAGGCTTGGATGGGCGAAAACCCCGAAAGTGAACGTATGCCGGAGGTGAAGCAGGCGTTGGAGGCTCTGAAAGATGCCGAACCGCCGCGCATCGCTTTTGAAGACCTTGATTTCAATTTCGGGGAACGCTGGATTCCGACGGGTGTCTATGCCGCCTACATGAGCCGGCTGTTCGACACGGAGGTGAAAATCGCCTACTCTGCAAGCATGGACGAGTTTTCGGTGGCGTGCGGCTACCGCACCATGAAAATCACGGACGAGTTTCTGGTGAAGGGGTATTACCGTAACTATGACGGCATGCACCTTCTGAAACACGCCCTGCACAACACCTGTCCCGACATGATGAAGTCCATCGGCAGGGACGAGCATGGCAACGACATCAAGGTGCGCGACAGCGAGGGAATACAGCTCGCCAACGCCAAGATTGACGAGATACGAAACGGCTTCTCCGAATGGCTCGAAGAGCAGTCGCCACAGTTCAAGGAGCGGCTGACGACGATGTATAACCGCAAGTTCAACTGTTTCGTGCGCCCGAAGTATGACGGCTCGCATCAGACTTTTCCCGACCTCAATCTGAAAGGGCTGGCAAGCCGGGGCATCAGGAGCGTCTATCCCTCGCAGATGGATTGCGTCTGGATGCTGAAACAGAACGGCGGCGGAATTTGTGACCACGAGGTGGGAACCGGCAAGACGCTGATAATGTGCATCGCCGCGCATGAAATGAAGCGTCTGAACTTGGCGCACAAGCCGATGATTATCGGGCTGAAAGCCAATGTTGCGGAGATTGCCGCCACCTATCAAGCGGCATATCCCAACGCGAGGATTCTGTACGCTTCGGAGAAAGACTTTTCGACCGCCAACCGCGTGCGTTTCTTCAACAACATCAAGAACAACGACTACGATTGTGTCATTATGTCGCACGACCAGTTCGGCAAGATACCGCAGTCGCCGGAGTTGCAGCAGCGCATCCTGCAAGCGGAGCTTGACACGGTGGAGGAAAACCTCGAAGTGCTGCGGCAGCAGGGAAAGAACGTGTCGCGGGCTATGCTGAAAGGTCTGGAGAAGCGCAAACACAACCTTGAAGCGAAGCTGGAGAAGGTGGAACATGCCATAAAGTCACGCACGGACGACGTGGTGGATTTCAAGCAGATGGGCATCGACCACATCTTCATAGATGAGAGCCACCAGTTCAAAAATCTGACGTTCAACACGCGCCACGACCGTGTGGCGGGATTGGGGAACAGCGAGGGAAGCCAGAAGGCACTGAACATGCTCTTTGCTATCCGCACCATACAGGAGCGCACGGGCAAGGACTTGGGGGCGACCTTCCTCTCCGGCACGACTATCAGCAACTCGCTGACTGAGCTGTACCTGCTGTTCAAGTACCTGCGCCCGAAGGAGCTGGAACGGCAGGACATTCGATGTTTTGATGCGTGGTCGGCGATATTTGCCAAGAAGACAACGGATTTTGAGTTCAACGTGACGAACAACGTGGTGCAGAAGGAGCGTTTCCGCTACTTCATCAAAGTGCCGGAGCTTGCCGCCTTCTATAATGAAATCACGGACTACCGCACGGCGGAGGATGTGGGCGTGGACCGTCCCAACAAGAATGAGATACTGCACCACATACCGCCCACGCCGGAGCAGGAGGACTTCATACAGAAGCTGATGCAGTTCGCCAAGACTGGCGATGCCACACTTCTGGGCAGGCTGCCGCTTTCGGAAACGGAGGAAAAGGCGAAGATGCTTATCGCCACCGACTACGCCCGCAAAAGATTCAATAAATTTGTATCTTTCAGATAACCAATAAAATAAGAATGAATAAAGGGTAAAAGGGTTACGACTTGGAAACGAGCGAGTTTCTTTCCCTTTCTTTATTCTGCAATGTTTCAAAGAACCTTGTATTACAGCTTCAAAGGTAATAAATATGACAGTGCCATCCAATGAAAATCAGACATTTATTTTTGTTGGTTTCTTACATTTCATACCATATCAACTTTCTCTTCACTTGTTCTTCCTGTCATTTCCATATGTAACTATTCAGCAATAGCCATACGAATCGTTAAATATTAATAAATATACAACAAAAAGTTTGCAGGTTCAATTTGAAATACTAAGTTTGTACATACTAGAAACCACAAAGTTAACTTTTATATGAAACACGTAAACAAGCATTTGTCATTGAATGATGAGCGAAAGCTTATCAGGGTTCGTTTTTGTGCATTCATTTACCTAATTCTCTTAAACATTCCTATCTTGTGGGCTCAAAGTCTTGTAAATAAAGGCAATCCCTCTGACCTTAGAGTGCAATTGGATCAGATGTTTGGTAAGCTCGATAGGAAGATTGTACCGACGGGTTTTTTATTGGACTATGCAGAAGAGTATGAAAGTTTGTCAAAATTCAGTCCCACTAATGGTAAGAACGTTGAACAAGAGTGCGATTTGAAAACTTATGTGGGGTTGGTAGAAACATTGAGGTCGGCATACTTATATGGAAATCCCTTTGAAACGTATGATAAAATATACAAAAATAGAATCAAATCTTCTCAAGATGGGCGGATTAACATCTGTGCATTGTCTTATGATTATGCCCAAATAAAAGCTAATGCTTTAAAGGATGGGAGTATAACTTATACAAATGGAATTGTAAAATGTAATAATCCCAAAGCTTTTCAGGTAAAGAATGTAACCGCAGGAAGTATTCTACAAAATGTATGCAACACAAATAATATAACCTTTTACTATCACAAAGATTTGGCTCTTACAAATACAGGCATTAGAAGAGTTGAAGTAGATTATGGTAAAGGTTTTATTGATGTGTATAATTCTAGTGCTAATGCCAAATTACAAAATGGACGTCATAAAATAAGAATCAAAATTATCGCTTCCGATGGAAACGCAAGTATAAGTACAACCTGGTTGGATGTAATTGTTGACAATAATCTGAACAAAACTAGAGCTTCACTATACACGCAACCAATGCAACTTTCTATAATGGGCGATGCTTATAGAGGAATTTCAACAAAGGCAGACGTAACTATAATTCCATCTAAAAGATGGAATGGAAAAATATCTAAGCCTTTTATTTTTGTCGAGGGATTTGACCCGCGGTTAAGGAATAATACGGTAAATCGTCTTTCATACGTTTCTGCATACTATAAAGATTGGAATGATTTCGTTAAGAATAACGATTACGACTTTATTTATGTAGATTGGAATACCCCAGAACAATATATCCAAGCAAATGCCTATACTTTAATCAAGGTAATTGAGACAATAAATAATATGTCTGATGAGAATAGTAGTCCTACTCTTTTAGTAGGTCATAGTATGGGTGGATTAGTAGCCAGATATGCACTTAAAACCATGGAGAATAAAAGTGAGAAACACAATGTTGGAACATATGTAAGCTATGATTCTCCACATTTAGGTGCAAATGTCCCAATGGGACTTTTACATGGTTTTTATGGTATAAGGAAATTTTTACATGACAAAAAACTTATTGACAAACTCATAAACAAGTTTGTAGATGTTTCCGATATGTTGAGTTTAGGAGAAAAAATGGCTTTTTCTACAGCAGCTCAACAGATGCTCTGTAATAGTATAGATGCTGCAGGACATCTAAACAACTCCTTGCACATTCAATGGCAGGAGGAATTAGATAAGCTTGGGTTCCCAAATGGAGACAGAGGGAAACAATTCCAAATGCTTGGTATTTCAAATAGTGATTATAACACAGCCTATGTGCCCAAAAGCTATATTAGCGCAAATGGCGATGTAGGATCTTTTTCATGGGTTGATGCATTTTCACCTATTACAGGGATTGCATTAGGCGTTAGTTTTGAAGATATAATCTTAGGATTAATAACAGCACTTCCTGGCAGAACATCAGCCGATTTAACTTTTGAATGTCTACCTGGAACATCTGTGGGTCAAAGGGTTAATAATATAAAAATATCTTTTGAAAAAGATTTCCTGTGGACTATACCTATTACGAAAAGTGTATTCAAATACGAAGGATACTATAATAGTAATTTTTTGTATGATACATATCCTTCTTCTGTTGTAAACTACCTCTCTACTAGTAAGGGTGACAATGTTGGTGGCTTTGTGCCTTATATAGGCTATGCTTATGCTGCTTATGGTGTATCTGGAAAAATTCCATTCATTCCTGCATCTAGTGCATTGGCTCATAGAAATCCGACTTCTACCCAGTCTTTTATGAAAATGCCCAGTCCTTCAGAAAGTGCTTTTGGTGGCAATGTGTTCATGGAGTCAAATGAAGCATCCAAACAGCATATGGTTTTCTCAAAAGAAGCTCAAAATTGGATATTGTCACAGATTACGCAAGTCATTGATGGTCCCTCATTCGGTTATAGTGGTGCCAAATACATGCTAAAAGGCATATCTGATGGTGTTTCATGGTCTGTTACAGACCCCTCTATAGGAACCATTGATCAGAATGGTGTCTTGACTGTATTGAAGAATGGCGTTTTTTATATTTCATGTAGATATAATGGCATCACTTATAGTAAAGCTGTCTATGTTGGAATGCCAAATTATATTCTCTCTTCAAGTCACGAACCAAATGGCTTTTTGGTAGAAGCAAAATCATTTGGTGAATTATACAAGAATGATATTGATAAAATAAACGAGATATTAACATTTAGATGGGGCGTAAAGTTTCCTAATCAAAATATATATTGGATAGACACCAACAGTCCTTCGGTGTTTGTACCATTAGATGGTAAGAATGCCGTAGTCTACCTTAAAGTCGTTGACCTTAACGGTAATGAGTCTCCTATTCAAAATATCAAGTGTGAAGCTAAGGATGTGTTTTATGCTTCTAATAATAGATTGTTAATGGATAAAGCACAAAAACTGTATAAAGATGATGGGACACCATATTCTTATAAATATGGAAAAATCTACTTAACTCGAGATGCTTCGTTACCAGATCAATATCAAAGTGCCATATGGACTTCTACAAAAGCAACTGTTTACAGTCCCTTTAGTAGTACTTATACAATACCAGTTTCCCGTGGAGAAATGTCTATTAAAGACATTCTGCCACAAGAGGAAATGAATTTTATAACAAGTAATACTCCAATAGGGAAAAGTTGCCTTTATACAATAGCGTTGCTAAATCCCGAAGACAAGTTTATACAATTTATCCCAGTAACAGTTTCATTAAAATAAGCATTGAATATGTCTACGATTAAAATTATATTCGCAGTCTTGTCATTAAGCATTTTTGCAAGTTGTAAACAAGACAAAGATGGGGCATTGACTGTCTATTGTCAAGCTAATATCAATGGTGACAACTATAGAGATTATTTTTCCTTGCAGGACGCATTTCTACCTGTCCAACCCACACTCACTCTTATGCCGAATTCTAACAGGTTGGGAGTGGTCAATGATAGTATCTTTGCATTTCAATTTGCTTTGAGGAATGATACCAATAAAGTTTTATTAGTAGGAGCCTTCATTATTCCCCAAAATGAAAACTTTCCTGTACTAAATAAGGAATACCTCTTAACCAAAAACGAGAAATACGATGAAGACAGAACAACCGACTATCATCTCATGCATTTCTTGGGTCAGGTCAATAATAGCGGAGAAAGAATAAATGGAATTGCTGCTTTTTTTGATTATAGTAAATATTACCTACTTACAACGTCAATTGATGGCTACGTGACCTTTGATAGATATGATAGGCAATCTAACAAGCTCGAAGGCAATATATATCTTGATTCACAAGGAAAATTGTCAATTTCATACACAGTGAAGGCTCATTTCTCAGATGTTCTAACCTCTCATAATATAACATTGCAATGAAAAAATCTATTTTCTTTTTATTGGCGGTAATGATGACAATTTCCTTCACATCTTGTTATGATGATATTTACCCTAATGTCAGTGACAGAGGTGTTTCCATTGACAGTAGATTATCTCCGCTTGATAGTATTAGCATATATCGGAGTCAAATAGATAAAGGGAATATGCTGAATAATCTTGTTCGTTTTGCAAATGGTCGATATTATCTTGACCTTACAAAAGATGATGCTGAGATTTTGGGTATTTCGTCTGAACTGTATAATAATGCTCTTCATAATGTAGAGCAAATGAACAACAATAAATAAATTTAAAACTATGCGTACAAACAATCGAATCAATGTTGCCATCATCATTATTATGACAGCATTGTCTGGAGTAATGATTACTTCGTGTTCAAACGAGGAAGCAACGCCCACTGTTGAATCTCAAAGTGTTGAACACGTAGCTTATGTAGCTACTCTAAGTCAAGAACAGCAAGTATTATTGGCGAGTACAGGTTCTCCCTATGGAGAGATTCCTCAGAAGGATGCTTGGTCATCCATCATTGCTCCTAGTATCTCTGCATGTTGGGGAGTGTTTGACGACCCCCGTATCTCAGCGTCAACAAGAGCTATGGGGATATGGGGCTCTTATCCTGCGCAATATTGGACCATGCTCAGGGTAAAAATGCTAAAGCTGCCGATGAAGATAAAGGACGGTGCAATTCTTGCTATTGATGAAATAGAGGAGCAAACAAATGTGCGTTTCTATAATTCTATTGAGGATCAAGAGTTTTTTGAGCCATACCATATAAAACTACCAAACATAGCGGTTCGTATGGATGCAGGAAGAGAAGGTAGTGGAAGTTATGGTCTCGTTGGCGGTGAACAATATATCAATGTACCTACATGGCTTGAAAATGCAGATGCAAATGAGATTAAACGCTTTTTCTTGCACGCTTTCTGCAATGCTGCAGGTATGTTTAACGAACAACAGAGGCCAGATCGTGATAATTATGTCAAGATTTATCTCGAGAATGTAAAAGATAATTGTAAGTCTGCGTTCGACAAGATAAAAAGTAATTATACTACTATGGGAAACTTTGATACCTCGTCCATCACATTAGCTTCATCTAAGGACTTTTCAAAGAACGGTTCCAATACAATAACAACTAAGACTGGGCTTGATATAGCGATTAACTATACTCTGTCAACACAAGATAAGCTATTTTTGAACTCTCATTATCTTCCATATATTGCTCGCAAGGACAACTATACGGAACTAGATAAAAATGTTTATAACCAATATGGAAAGTTGTTGACAGAGGAAGAAAGATTGCAATTACAAAACCAAATTAATTCTCAGAGAGGACTGTATGGTGAACCTCCAGTAGAAGGACGTTTAACTCGAGTAGCATGGTAGATCAGTGGGAAAAGCACTTCTTGCTAATTCAAAATGTGGACTCTGTAAATAAACACAGTTTCTGTTGATATTAATGTCAGTAATCGAGTAGGAGGTAAACACTAATCATAGGTGCTTATCTCCTACTTTCGTGTTCACCGACCTCTCACACCACCGTACATGCGGTTCCGCATACGGCGGTTCCTATTTTGGGTGCCATTCGAGATACGACCCCATTAAAGTGGCATAACCTGCTGAGCGTAGTTTATTGTTATCTATCGCCCTTGTTAAAATAGGACTATCAGCTATTCGCCAATAACCCTTGCGAGTATTACCCCATTCGTATGCTTTGTATTGATTGATACCGCATTTGATGAGGTTTGCCACTTTTGTCTTGGGTTTCTTCCAAGCCTTCCATATACACATGCGAATTCTACGTCTTAACCATTCATCTGTGTCAAGTAAGAGACGTTTCATATTGGCAAGGTGATAGTAACCTACCCAACCTCTTATGTATTCTTTCAGCTTTTGCTTTCTCTTGGCATATCCCCATCCGTTGCTGCGACTTGTCAGTTCTTTTAGCCTTGACTTCATCTTGGCTTTGGACTTTGGGTGTACCGTGAGTTGGCATTTGCCGTTCATTACATAAAAGGAGTAGCCGAGGTATTTCACTCCGCGCACATACGACACTACGGTCTTTTCCTTGTTGACTTTGAGATATAGAGTTTTCTCTATAAATCGGGTTATACTCTCCTTTACTCGCATTGCAGCCCTTTTGGACTTGCAGAATATCATCGAGTCGTCGGCATAACGTACAAAGGGAAGCCCTCTGCGTTCAAGTTCTTTGTCCAATTCATTGAGCATGATGTTACTCAACAATGGACTTAGCGGTCCGCCTTGGGGAGTTCCTTCCTCGCTCGCTTCAAACAAGCCTTTGTTCATTACACCACTTCGGAGATATTTGTGTATAAGACTGACCACTCTGCCGTCTTTTATCGTACGACCGAGGATTTCTATGAGTTTGCTATGGCTCACGGTATCGAAGAAGCGTTCAAGGTCAAGGTCTACTACATATATGTAGCCTTCGTTGATTATCCTTTGCGCTCCTCGTAGTGCGTCATGGCATCCTCTTCTCGGTCGGAAGCCGTAGCTCGTCGTGGAGAATTGGTTCTCATAGATGGGAGTCAGTACTTGGTTGATGGCTTGTTGCACCAAGCGGTCTACCACTGTAGGTATTCCCAAAAGGCGCATCTTGCCGTTGTCTTTGGGTATTTCTACCCTCTTGACTGGGTTCGGACGGTAAGAGCCGTCCAGCAAGGAACAGATGAGCACATCCTTATTGGTTAAGAGCCATGGATGCAGCTGCTCACATGACATCTTGTCGATACCACCACATCCCTTGTTTCTCATCACAGCCTTGTAGGCTCGGTTGAGATTTGCAGGGCTAAGGATTTGCTCGAGGAGGTGTCCCTTGTCAAATGGTACTTCCACGATGTTGTCTTCGCACATCCACATGAAGGTCTGCACTCCCCCATACCATTTGGTTTCCGACCTATCTCTTTGGGGACAGCCATTAACTTGGGATAATGTTTTCTGCATTCTTGCCTTCATAAGGTATGTTTCAATTACTATCGTTTAATATATAGGTTCAGCCCTTCATGGAGCGCTATCGAGTACTCCACTACTATGGCGTCTGCTGACTTCTCACGGCAAGCTTTACTCCGCTTCTTTCGTAAAAACAACTATTTGAAACGTCCGTGAGACCTCCTCGGATAAGAACATTATCTTTCCATCTTATACCTACTTCATTTTTTCGCTAAGCTCAAGGAAACTCCACCAACCATTCCGAATAGCTATAGGACTTTGATTTGTTATGCAATCTTATCCATGGTTATATGCCTTATATGAAGTTTCTGTTCGTTAGGTCAGATGTTTGCCGCCAGCTTCCTTCAGATTTCATCTCACGATGAACACCCTTGCTCTTGGCTATGTAATTCCCGCTATTAGGGCTTACTCGGGACTTCCACCCGTTAGATAATGCTCATGCCGAGCGTACATAATAAGCATAAAGGCGAGGATAAATCCTCTGCCTTTTGCTATTTTTGTAACCCCAAACAAAGATAAAATGACCTTACAAAAACGTTTCGCACTTTACGCTCCAGATTGGGAGTTGAGTTTCAATGTCCGCATTGCCACTCTACCAATATTGTCATAAGTGGTAAAAGTAGTACAGGTAAACAACGCTACCGATTTAAGAATTGTCAAAACCGTTTTATTACAGTCTACAACATACAAAGCCTTTCTTCCTAACATTGATAACTGACCAAAGAGGGATTGGGCATTCGCAGTACGGCACGAATATTGGGTATTATGATTTATCAGTATTCATTCTTGTTTATTCTTAAGGGATTTTGTCAGAAACAGTGCATGCTGTTGCAGTCTGATAAGAAGTTGGGAATAAGTTTCGAGTTTGCTGAGCAGTTGTTGCGCAGTGGCGACAGAATGATAAGTATTGAGGACTTTCACGGCTTCGTTGTACAGAATACCTATCTTATGAGCCAAGGCAACGATTTCTGATAGTTTCTCTAAGTAAGGTTCTTTTGAAGGGTCTTCCGTGATGACTTTAAAAGTTTCACCAAGAAGCCTTGCTCGGACAAAGTCGCTCTTTGTCTTTGCTCCCGACTTGCGGTAGAGTCTGATAAGCTTCTGCTGGTCTTCGGAATTAGGTATCCTAATGTGCCATCTGTCCCATCGTGGGCAGGTGGCACATCTGCCGTCTGGCTTCTTTTGTTTCTGCTTTTTCATTGCTTTCTAATCACGACTTTGGAGTGATTTAATCCCCTTTCGGGGCAAGGGTCTTTGTGGTACAAATGGCAATTTGTGGTACAAAGACACACCTTGCCAGTATAAAGAAAGAGATAGTTTGTTATGTTCCATAAAGTAACCTTTCTGGGGTGCGAGAGTTCAAAGTTCAAGAAGTAAGTCAAGAGATAAGTTTAGACTAATCTCTTGACTTACTGACTTTATGAGCTGACATATTTTTCACTAAAGTTAATTTTACCTTAGGTCGAAACTAATTTCTTGACCAAAGTCACAATTGACCATTTGACTTAAGTCGCGACTGATTTCTTAACTTAACTCATAACTTACCTGTTTGCGGTATTGGATTATAATGCCTTTCAAGCATTGTCTGTATGTCGCTCTGCTTGTATAGTATCTTCCCTCCGATTTTGTAGAAAGGAAGCGTTCCTAAGTTTCTGTACTCTTGGAGCGTGCGTGTGCTGAGCCGTAATTGGCTGCAAACCTCATCGCCAGTGAGGTAAACCTCTCCGCCCAGCATCGGACGGGCGGTAGCGCAATACCGCTCCAATTTCTTCAATATTCCTTCCATCAGTTGTGAAAACAACTGCATCTGAGGGTCTTCCTGCGTAATGATTTCATTCTCCGACATAATTCATTCATTGTTTGCGTTCAGTAACTCTGCGATGTCGCTCTCCTTATAATAGCATTTATGCCCAATGATGGAGAAGGGTATTTTACCCGTGTCGCGATAGGATTGCAGGGTGCGTTTGCTGATGCCGAGCCTGCGGCATACGGCTTCATTGTCGAGCCATTCGTCCGTTTCGGGCGGATTGCCGATGAGTTGTTCGATACTGTGGATAAAGTCTGCAAATTCGGAGCAGTGCCGCTCCCACGCTTTGCGGTCGATGATAATGAGTTTCATTGCCTTGATTTTGTTTTGATTACTTTATTGTTATTCGGCAAACAAACTGTTATGCAGTCCATTGCCGTACTTATCGAATGCAAAAGTAAACCCTCGGAAGCACCGCTGCAAGAAATGAGGAAAAGCAGGGAAATATAGAGAAAACAAGAGAAAAAGCAAAGGAAATCTGTCTGCATTATTGCGGTAATGAGATGAGGTGCCGGCTCTTTCCTTTTATTATTTTGTTGTTTTATCGATAATTCGATAGTTCGACAAATCGAGATGTAGAACTATCGATAGATAGTTTTATCGATAGATTATTTTGACGATATATAGTTTTGACGATATATAGTTTTGACGATATATAGTTTTGACAACAGATAGTCATGACAATAAATTGTACAAACAACAGATAGTCCGTATTATCGTCAGTCCTATCTATTGTTGGCTGTTACGCCTTGCGTCCAAAGAGCCTGAGTATGCCGTATTCTTGTCGTGCCTATACTCTCTTACGGCAGCCCTGCTCTGCAAGGTTGGGAGAGATGAATACGACCGCACGAATATTGAAAATGGCAATACAAACTTGAAAAGAAAAATCCTGCGGTGGAGATTCTTCTCTCCATCCGCAGGACTTGACCTTGTCAGGGCAGATTGGCTGCCGTTGTACCTTTGCACGATAAGAAACGGCATCAGGGACTTTGCGTGTGCCTTTGCTTACAACGCCTTTGGGCTTACCTCTCCGTCTGACCGATTATTGGCAAATGATTGCTCTTGGTAAGCAGCACTATCGTGCCTGTGAGTTCGGTGTAAAGACGGTCGTATTGCTCGTCAGAAGCAAATGTGTCCGTCAAACCGAACTTGTCGAATGTGGCTTGAATAGCCTTATTCGACAACAATATAGGTACGAGTTTCTCTGGGAGAGGTGCAGGCAGTTCCCTTTCAAACTCATTCTCAAACACGGATACAAGCGTATCATACTTGGAAAAGTGCAAGCCTTGATACAAAACCTCGCTTGCCATGCTTTCCGCTTCGGGGTGCGTGAAACCTTGTGTCACGGCATCGCAGTAAGCTGTGAGAGCCATATCTGCCCGTGCAGTGATAAACTCCTTATCTTTCAATCTCTCAGGGTGATGCTCACTCATGTAACTTCTTAATTTCAATCGAAAGTAAGAAAGTTCCTGTTTGTTGTTCTTTTTCATAATCATTTGGTTTTCAATCGTGAATAATAAATGTTTGGTAATTACTTCCTTTTTATGCGTGTTGCAGTGGCACGTTCTGCCGTGCTATCGACTCACAATAACCTTCAAATACAGTATGCTCCCTGTCTGTGAGTGCAGTCATATCCTCCTGTATCTTGTGGTCGGTTATCTTTCCGTAGATTTGTGTCGTACCTATATTGCTGTGTCCGAGTATCTTGCTGAGCGTTTCCATCGAAATACCATTGGATAGGCATATCGTGGTTGAGAATGTGTGGCGAGCCATGTGAAAGGTCAAGCCCTTATCTATCCGGCATATCTGCCCGATGTTCACACACGCAAAGGATGCTTTCCTTATTGTGAGATTGGGAAATATCAAGTCGTCCGCTTTCTTGTCCTTGATATAGAGCGAAAGGATTTGTTTGGCAATAGGCAGGAGCGGAATAATCGCCTCTACATCCGTTTTCTGCCTTTTGATGCGTATTTCCTCCGTGCCGTCAGCATTATGGGTGATATGCTTCGGTTTGAGCCGTTGCATATCCACACGAGCCAAACCGGTGAAGGCGCAGAAAATGAAGAGTTGCCTTGCTCGCTCGAACTGTTTGTCAATGATGGGCGTTTGCAATACTCGTTGCAGCTCCTCCGTAGTGAGATAACGCCTTGTGCGGTGTGGAAGTTCTGCTTTGTAGTCTGCAAACGGATCAATGCGGATATACTTCTTCTGCTGACCTATGCCGATGAGTTTTCTAAGGAAGATGACCACTACCTGAATAGTGGCAAGAGAGAGGTTGCGTTCTGATTTGAGATAGAAGTCCATTCCCTCAATAAAGCCATAGTCCAACAGGGAGTAGCGAATATCCTCCAGCCCTAAGCGTTCACGCAGATAAGCCTCTATGAGTTGTGTGGCGTAGATGTAATTAGCAAAGGTAGGCTTGGCAATCGTCAGTCCTACGCATGGACGCTTTTCCTCAATAAATAGTCGGGCTTCCTCCAAAAGAAAGCCTTTGGGATTGTCCTCTTCCATGAGTTCACGTTTCAACAACTCGGCAGTGATATAGCCACGTTGCCAAACTAATTCTTGGTATTTGCCTTTGGCTTGTTCCTCTTTGGTTTGCAAGTAGCGGTTGATTTCCTTTGTTTCTTCACCTGTTCCCTTGCACCGTCCCTTATGGCTGTCCCAAAGTTCAGGAGCAATCTCCTTGCCCGTGCTGTATTGTACTTGTTCTCCGTCTATGGTGATACGCCCCATAATTGGGCAGCTGCCGTTCTTTTTCTCTTTGGAGCGATTGATATAAAAGAGTGTCTTGAATGTACTTCGTGCCATAATGTCAAAGTTTTAAGGTGAATGTATCTTGTATTCGCTGCTGTATCGCTTGCATATCCCGATGGATTCTTTCGGAGGAAACCGCTGCATATACCTGTGTCGTTCTCAGGTTGGTGTGTCCGAGCATACGGCTCACCGTTTCGATAGGAACGCCTGCCGAGAGCGTGATAAGCGAAGCAAAGGTATGGCGAGCCATGTGGAAGGTTAGCGGAGTTTCCATGCCGATGTTTCGTTGTATGTAGTGCATACCATTGAGGACAATGTCGGTGGTCGGCACGTCAAAGACAAAGCCCGCCCTTATCCCTCTATAACGATTCATGATAGTCAGCGCAGGGGGAAGCACCTGTACACGATACGGGGTCTTGGTCTTCATGCGTCTGCCCTTGATGCAGAGTTTGCCTTCTTCCAAGACAATGTTTTCCTCTCTCAGATTGCGGACATCGGAGATGGCAAGCCCTGAAAAGCAAGAAAAGACGAACAAATCACGGACAAAACGATAGTTCTCCCATTCAATCTCCAAGTTGATGATGCGCTCAAGTTCTTCCTGCGTAATGCTTCTCGGTTCACCCTTTGGTCGCTCGTAACTGTAGCCCAAGAACGGATAGAAGTCCAGCACACCTTTCTTTACCGCTATGCGGACAATGGTCTGCAAAGTAGACAAGGTACTCGATATGCTGCTGCGTTTCAGTCTGCGTTCGATGGTGAGATAATACTCGAATCCCTCGATAAATGCTTTATCCAACTGTGAAAGGGGTATATCGCTTACTTTATGCTTTTTCTGCACATACTCACGGAGCAGGGAGAGCTGGTAGGTACGAAGTTTGAACGTCTTCAAGGCTCGGTCGATGCCTATGCGCTCCTTTGTCTGTGTGAGATACTCCCCGAAACTCTCCAAGAGCAGGGTTTGGCGGTGGATTTGCCCCTGATAGGCATCCCTCACGTCTGTGGCTGTAAAGGATTCTTCTCTTTCACTGAGTTCGTGAAAGCGTGTGTGGATAAGTGCAGTGCATTCACCAAGTTTCTGATTGACGGACACAGCCATGCTGCTCTTGCCGATGAGCCGTTGCTTACGGCTGTCCCAAAGAGCGAGCGGAGTCTTACACTTGGTGGAGAAGCCCGAATGGGTTCTGCCAACGGAGATGCGCCCAATGACAGGCACAAGTCCTTTCTTGTCGGTTCGTTTCGCCTGAACGAAGAATGATACTTTGAGTTTGTTTTCCTTCATTTTTCTGTCGTTTTTTCTAAATTTCCTTTGTTTGCAAAGGTACAGATGAACAAGTATTCCCAAGCGATGCAGAAAAATGAAAGATGAAGAATAAAAACCTATGATACAGTTGTTTACCTTCAATTCGTAACCCCTTTTTGCTTTTTCCTTGATGGGTTACGATTTGGTAACGGAACTCCTGCCGTTTGATGCTCGTTTTCGCTTACCCTTAAAATAGTAAGAAAATGCTAAATGATACTATTTCAAATAGTTACATTCCTTTCTTTTCCCTCTGTTTCCCTTGATTCTTAACAACTGATTATGCGCGCAAGATGGCACTCGACATGCGCATGATAGACCCGCATTATGAAGACCACCCCGATAACAAGGCGAGCCACTGTGCCAAGATGATCGCGGAGTATTACCAAAAATACGACGCGCAGAAAGGCACGCAGTTCGTTTTCTCGGACTTGGGGACATATCAGCCGGGCGACGGGTGGAACGTCTATTCGGAAATCAAGCGCAAGCTGACGGAGGATTACGGCATACCGCCAAGCGAGGTGCGCTTCATTCAGGAGTGCAAGACCGACAAGGCTCGGAAGGCGGTGATAGACGCCATGAATGCCGGAACGGTGCGTGTTCTGTTCGGCTCCACCTCCATGCTCGGAACGGGTGTGAACGCACAGAAAAGGTGTGTGGCAATTCATCATCTCGATACGCCGTGGCGACCGTCCGACCTGCAACAGCGTGACGGACGCGGAGTTAGAGCCGGAAACGAAATTGCCAAGCATTTCGCCGGGAACAACGTGGACGTAATCATCTACGCGGTGGAGAAGTCACTGGACAGCTACAAGTTCAACCTCCTGCACTGCAAGCAGACTTTCATCAGCCAGCTCAAAAGCGGTGCTATGGGGGCGCGTACCATCGACGAGGGGGCAGTGGACGAGAAATCGGGCATGAACTTTTCGGAATATATGGCGTTGCTATCCGGCAACACCGACCTGCTGGACAAGGCGAAACTTGAAAAGCGCATCGCCTCGCTCGAAGGGGAACGCAAGTCGTTTAACAAGGGCAAGCGTGATTCGGAGTTCAAGTTAGAGTCGAAGACGGGCGAGTTGCGTAACAACACGGCTTTCATAGATGCCATGACGGAGGACTGGAACCGCTTCCTTTCGGTGGCGCAGACCGACAGGGAGGGCAACCGCCTTAATATAATAAAGGTGGACGGTGTGGATTCCGCCGATGAGAAGGTTATCGGAAAGCGTTTGCAGGAGATAGCGAAAAACGCCACTACGGGCGGGCTTTACACACAGGTCGGAGAACTGTACGGTTTTCCGATAAAGGTGGTGAGCGAGAGGATACTCAAAGAGGGATTGGAGTTTACCGACAACCGCTTCGTGGTAGAGGGGAACTACAAGTACACCTATAACAACGGACATCTGGCAATGGCTGATCCGATGGCTGCCGCCCGAAACTTCCTGAACGCGATGGAGAGGATACCCTCCATTATCGACCAGTACAAGGCGAAGAACGAGGTGCTGGAGAGGGAGATACCGCAGTTGCAGGAGATAGCGGGCAAGGTGTGGAAGAAGGAGGACGAGCTGAAGCAGCTGAAATCCGAACTTGCCGCCCTTGACCGAAAAATACAGCTGGAACTTGCGCCGCCCACGCCCGAAGTCGCCGAAAAGGAGAAAGAAGGGCAACAGGTCAAGCCGGAAGCGGAAGATGTGAGGAACAGGCAGGCGCAATATCCCGAAAATGCACCGCCGCAGATACGCAGTCCGGCGGATAGTATCGTTGCCAACCATGTCATAATCGGGCGTCCGGGACTGTATGCCAAGGAGGAAACCCGGTTCAAAGGATTGAAAATATAACCTTAGGAATTTTATCTGAAGTATTAATAAGGGCTATCCCAAAAGGTCTAAAAGTAAATTTTATCCTTTCTGCAAGTATCTGTAGGATGGCAACTGCATTTTTTTCTTTTTGGGCAGCCCTTATTAAAATTTATTCTTATTTTAGGTTATATACATTCATGTCCATTTATGTAAAAAATCCTGCTGACCTTGTTTATGTCTTGTCAGTCACCATTTGCAAAACCATATTTGACCCTCAAAGAGGCTGAATTTGATAAGCAACTTGCTACATACTCATAATAAGGAGCTAAATAGAACACGAATGGGAAATACTCAAATGCCAAACTAAAGAAGATATTGGCCAAAATAAACGCTATACCGAGAGAGAAACTTGATTTTTCAACTTCCTAAAACAGTGTTGTTCAAACATTTCTACTTATTTGTACTTACCAGTTGAACCTACGTTTCCCTAATAAAATGTCTATGGTAAAAAGTTAAAAAATCCTCCTACTTTTGTTAGATATATTTTTTTGTGTAATTTTGTAATCGTTATGCGGCAGTAATAATATACATATTAATACGAGTTAGGAATCCTGTAGTTCTCATATGCTACGAGGAGGTATTAAAAGGTGCGTTTCGACAATGCATCTATTGTAGTATATTATTGCTTAATCCAAATGAATATTATAAATTTAGGAATTCTTGCTCACATTGATGCAGGAAAAACTTCCGTAACCGAGAATCTGCTGTTTGCCAGTGGAGCAACGGAAAAGTGCGGCTGTGTGGATAATGGTGACACCATAACGGACTCTATGGATATAGAGAAACGTAGAGGAATTACTGTTCGGGCTTCTACGACATCTATTATCTGGAATGGTGTGAAATGCAATATCATTGACACTCCGGGACACATGGATTTTATTGCGGAAGTGGAGCGGACATTCAAAATGCTTGATGGAGCAGTCCTCATCTTATCCGCAAAGGAAGGCATACAAGCGCAGACAAAGTTGCTGTTCAATACTTTACAGAAGCTGCAAATCCCGACAATTATATTTATCAATAAGATTGACCGAGCCGGTGTGAATTTGGAGCGTTTGTATCTGGATATAAAAGCAAATCTGTCTCAAGATGTCCTGTTTATGCAAAATGTTGTCGATGGATCGGTTTATCCGGTTTGCTCCCAAACATATATAAAGGAAGAATACAAAGAATTTGTATGCAACCATGACGACAATATATTAGAACGATATTTGGCGGATAGCGAAATTTCACCGGCTGATTATTGGAATACGATAATCGCTCTTGTGGCAAAAGCCAAAGTCTATCCGGTGCTACATGGATCAGCAATGTTCAATATCGGTATCAATGAGTTGTTGGACGCCATCACTTCTTTTATACTTCCTCCGGCATCGGTCTCAAACAGACTTTCATCTTATCTTTATAAGATAGAGCATGACCCCAAAGGACATAAAAGAAGTTTTCTAAAAATAATTGACGGAAGTCTGAGACTTCGAGACGTTGTAAGAATCAACGATTCGGAAAAATTCATCAAGATTAAAAATCTAAAAACTATCAATCAGGGCAGAGAGATAAATGTTGATGAAGTGGGCGCCAATGATATCGCGATTGTAGAGGATATGGATGATTTTCGAATCGGAAATTATTTAGGTGCTGAACCTTGTTTGATTCAAGGATTATCGCATCAGCATCCCGCTCTCAAATCCTCCGTCCGGCCAGACAGGCCCGAAGAGAGAAGCAAGGTGATATCCGCTCTGAATACATTGTGGATTGAAGACCCGTCTTTGTCCTTTTCCATAAACTCATATAGTGATGAATTGGAAATCTCGTTATATGGTTTAACCCAAAAGGAAATCATACAGACATTGCTGGAAGAACGATTTTCCGTAAAGGTCCATTTTGATGAGATCAAGACTATATACAAAGAACGACCTGTAAAAAAGGTCAATAAGATTATTCAGATCGAAGTGCCGCCCAACCCTTATTGGGCCACAATAGGGCTGACTCTTGAACCCTTACCGTTAGGGACAGGGTTGCAAATCGAAAGTGACATCTCCTATGGTTATCTGAACCATTCTTTTCAAAATGCCGTTTTTGAAGGGATTCGTATGTCTTGCCAATCCGGGTTACATGGATGGGAAGTGACTGATCTGAAAGTAACTTTTACTCAAGCCGAGTATTATAGCCCGGTAAGTACACCTGCTGATTTCAGACAGCTGACCCCTTATGTCTTCAGGCTGGCCTTGCAACAGTCAGGTGTGGACATTCTCGAACCGATGCTCTATTTTGAGTTGCAGATACCCCAAGCGGCAAGTTCCAAAGCTATTACAGATTTGCAAAAAATGATGTCTGAGATTGAAGACATCAGTTGCAATAATGAGTGGTGTCATATTAAAGGGAAAGTTCCATTAAATACAAGTAAAGACTATGCATCAGAAGTAAGTTCATACACTAAGGGCTTAGGCATTTTTATGGTTAAGCCATGCGGGTATCAAATAACAAAAGGCGGTTATTCTGATAATATCCGCATGAACGAAAAAGATAAACTTTTATTCATGTTCCAAAAATCAATGTCATCAAAATAATGGAGCGGTCAGGAAATTTCTATAAGGCAATACAGTTGGGATATATACTTATCTCCATTCTTATCGGATGTATGGCATATAATAGCCTCTATGAATGGCAGGAGATAGAAGCATTAGAACTTGGCAATAAAAAAATAGACGAGCTCCGAAAAGAAATAAACAATATCAATATTCAAATGATAAAATTTTCTCTATTGGGTGAAACAATACTGGAATGGAACGATAAAGATATCGAGCATTACCATGCACGGCGTATGGCAATGGACAGTATGCTTTGCCGTTTCAAGGCCACCTATCCAGCAGAGCGCATCGATAGTGTGCGCAGTCTTTTAGAGGATAAGGAACGACAGATGTTCCAGATAGTCCGGTTAATGGATGAACAACAATCTATTAACAAGAAGATAGCCAATCAAATTCCGGTTATTGTGCAGAAAAGTGTGCAGGAACAGTCCAAAAAGCCAAAACGAAAAGGTTTCTTGAGCATCTTCGGCAAAAAAGAGGGAACGAAGCCAACGACAACAACGACTACGCTCCGTTCATCCAATAGAAACATGGTCAACGAACAGAATGCGCAGAGCCGTCGATTGTCAGAACAAGCCGATAGTCTTGCTGCCCGTAATGCAGAACTTAACAGACAACTGCAAGGATTGATTTGCCAAATCGAAAAGAAGGTGCAATCTGATTTACAAAATAGAGAAAGCGAGATAACAGCCATGCGTAAAAAATCATTTATGCAGATAGGCGGCTTGATGGGATTTGTTCTTTTGCTGTTGGTCATTTCCTATATCATCATACACCGTGATGCAAAGAACATTAAACGATACAAACGCAAGACAACGGATTTGATCGAGCAATTGGAACAGTCCGTGCAACAAAATGAGATACTCATAACCTCCCGAAAGAAAGCGGTATATACTATTACCCATGAGTTGCGTACACCACTGACGGCAATAACCGGCTATACCGAACTTTTGCGGAAAGAATGCAATAGCGGTAATAATGGGCAATATATCCAAAATATACTGCAATCCTCCGACCGTATGCGGGATATGCTCAACACTTTGCTTGACTTCTTCCGCCTGGACAACGGCAAGGAACAGCCCCGTCTGTCACCCTGCCGGATTTCTGCAATCACGCACACACTTGAAACGGAGTTCATGCCTGTTGCCGTGAACAAAGGGTTGTCCTTGTCCGTGAAGACTGGACACGATGCCATTGTATTGACCGACAAAGAGCGAATAATACAAATCGGGAATAACCTGCTGTCAAACGCTGTCAAGTTCACAGAAGAAGGCGGTGTTTCTTTGATTACTGAATATGATAATGGAGTTCTGACACTGGTCATTGAAGATACAGGTACAGGCATGACAGAAGAGGAACAGAAACAAGCGTTCGGTGCGTTTGAACGTCTATCAAATGCCGCTGCAAAGGAGGGTTTCGGGCTTGGGCTTGCCATAATGCGTAATATTGTGTCGATGCTTGGCGGAACAATCCGTTTGGACAGCAAGAAAGGGAAAGGCAGTCGTTTCACAGTTGAAATTTCTATGCAGGAAGCTGAAGAACAGCTTGGATATACAAGCAATACACCTGTTTATCATAACAATAAATTCCATGATGTTGTCGCCATTGACAATGATGAGGTATTACTTCTAATGCTGAAAGAGATGTATTCCCAAGAAGGAATACACTGCGACACTTGCACCGATGCTGCGGCACTGATGGAAATGATACGCCAGAAAGAATACAGCCTGTTGCTGACAGACTTGAATATGCCTGGTATAAACGGTTTCGAATTGCTGGAACTGTTGCGTTCGTCCAACGTGGGCAATTCACCAACAATCCCGGTGGTTGTGGCAACCGCTTCGGGCAGTTGTAACAAAGGGGAACTATTGGCAAAAGGCTTTGCCGGATGCCTGTTCAAGCCGTTCTCCATATCGGAACTGATGGAGGTTTCCGACAGGTGTGCCATAAAAGCGACACCGGACGGGAAACCGGACTTTTCCGCCTTATTGTCCTATGGCAATGAAGCCGTCATGCTGGAAAAGTTGATAACTGAAACAGAAAAGGAAATGCAGGCGGTACGGGATGCAGCAAAAGAAAAAGACCTGCAAAAGCTGGATTCCCTGATCCACCACCTGCGCAGTTCGTGGGAGGTGCTCCGTGCCGACCAACCGCTGAATGTACTTTACGGATTGCTTCGTGGCGATGCTCTCCCGGATGGTGAAGCGTTAAGCCATGCCGTGACTGCTGTGCTGGATAAGGGAGTGGAAATAATACGGTTGGCAGAAGAGGAAAGGAGAAAATACGAAGATGGATAAGACAAAAATAATTGTGGTGGAAGACAACATCGTGTATTGCGAATATGTCTGCAATATGCTGTCACGGGAGGGCTACCGCAATATGAAGGCTTACCACCTCTCAACCGCGAAGAAACATCTGCAACAGGCAACAGATAATGATATCGTGGTTGCCGACCTGCGTCTGCCTGACGGCAGTGGCATAGACCTTTTGTGCTGGATGCGAAAGGAGGGAAAGATGCAGCCCTTCATCATTATGACCGACTACGCCGAAGTTAATACCGCCGTGGAAAGCATGAAACTCGGCTCGATAGACTATATTCCCAAACAGCTTGTGGAGGATAAACTTGTCCCCCTGATCCGTTCCATACTGAAAGAACGTCAGGCAGGACAACGCCGTATGCCTGTATTCGCCCGTGAAGGTTCCGCTTTTCAGAAAATCATGCACCGGATAAGGCTGGTAGCCGCCACCGACATGAGCGTGATGATATTTGGTGAGAACGGCACGGGTAAGGAGCATATTGCCCATCTGTTGCATGACAAGAGCAAACGTGCAGGCAAGCCATTTGTGGCGGTGGACTGCGGTTCACTCTCCAAAGAGCTTGCACCGTCGGCTTTCTTCGGACACGTCAAGGGAGCGTTTACAGGTGCGGACAATGCCAAGAAAGGATATTTCCATGAGGCGGAAGGCGGCACGCTTTTTCTGGACGAGGTAGGAAACCTCGCGTTGGAAACCCAACAGATGTTGCTCCGCGCCATACAGGAGAGGCGGTATCGCCCGGTCGGAGACAAGGCAGACCGGAATTTCAATGTCCGCATCATCGCTGCTACCAATGAAGATTTGGAAGTAGCGGTGAATGAAAAGCGTTTTCGGCAGGATCTTCTGTACCGCCTGCACGACTTCGGGATAACCGTTCCTCCGTTGCGTGACTGTCAGGAAGACATCATGCCGCTGGCAGAGTTCTTCCGTGATATGGCAAACAGAGAGCTGGAGTGTAGCGTGAGCGGGTTCAGTTCCGAAGCACGTAAAGCGTTGCTGACACACGCATGGCCGGGCAACGTGCGGGAACTTCGGCAGAAAGTTATGGGTGCTGTATTGCAGGCGCAGGAAGGTGTTGTCATGAAAGAGCATCTGGAACTTGCCGTGACGAAACCGACCTCTACTGTCAGCTTCGCCTTGCGCAATGACGCGGAGGATAAGGAGCGGATATTGCGTGCGTTGAAACAGGCAAACGGCAACCGGAGTGTCGCCGCAGAACTGCTCGGCATAGGCAGGACAACACTATACAGCAAACTTGAAGAGTATGGACTTAAATATAAATTCAAGCAATCATAGCCCGTAATTCACTGAATTTGGCTATCTTTGCATAACATTTGAGAAAAACGGCGATTGGCAGGAGCTTTTCGCCGCCAACATATAGGATAAGACCGCAAGGCGTTTCAAGCGAAAATCTGGTAAATTGGAACTACGGAGACGATTGCGTGATGCTTATGCTATGCTTACGCATAGCGTGCATTCACGTACTCTCCGTAAAGGCTTTACCAGAGCCATCGCTTGAAGGTAGTGTGAATTGCACGCTACTTTTTTACCCTTGCCTAACGAAAGGAAACGATTATGGGTAAAGTTCAGATTCTCGCCGTACTGACGATGGACGGATGTCTTTCTTCAGAGTTATATGATAAAGCACATCAGGATTTGTGCCTTGACCGTTGCGGTCTTGATGAAATCAGGAAGAAAGCCCTTTACCGTGTGACACCGGACTATTCCATTTCAATGCTGCACGAATGGAGAAAAGACGGCACAAACATCCGTTACCTCGCGGAAGCCACACTGGATACGGCAGATTATATAAACGGACTACTGCGTATGCACGCTGTGGATGAAATCATACTATACACCGTTCCTTTCATATCCGGAAGCGGACGACATTTTTTTAAGTCGGCTCTGCCAGAGCAACACTGGACGCTTTCCTCCTTGAAAAGCTATTCCAACGGTGTATGTCGCATTATCTATATCCTTGATAAAAAAGCAAGATAGCCAAAATGTGCGGCAAGCATACATTTCTATTTTCAGGAATAGAATAAATGTTCTGATTACAAACAATTTAAGTCGGAGATAATTTGTCCTTGTGAAAAAATATTGAATTTTATACCTCTGAAATCCAGTACTTTGTAAAATTGAGTGTTGGATTTTTTATTTTCTGCCGCGTTTTTTGCCAATTATATTCATGTGCGCACGCAGAAAACAAAGTGTAATTTTCAAAATTGACAGAACCATGAATTATTTCTTGCTGGCGGAAACCGACTTTTTCCGCCTGATAAACGAAGCCGGTGACTGCAATATGGAAACGGCATACACGGCTTTTGCCACCCAAGTGATCGAACTGTGTAACGGTAGCATGGACGCGAACCTTACCGTCATCGCGCTTGCCTACATCGAAATCGAGTTGCAGCACCATCCCGTGCGCAACCTGTCAGAAGAAAAGAGAGAGATTGCCGCCTATGTCAGCAAGGCCCTGTCTTTCGTGAGGAAGATGCAGAAATTCCTTGCCACGCCCCAAGTGCCGCCACTGATATCCGCCAACAACACAACAGAAACCGCCACCAGCCTCCTGCAATGGACGGGCAATGCCATCGACCTCGTGGAACTTATCTACGGCATCGACGAGATGGGCTGCATCAACAACGGCAACATGCCGCTCAAACAGCTTGCCCCGCTCCTTTACAAGATATTCGGGGTTGAGTCGAAGGACTGCTACCGTTTCTACACCGATATCAAACGCCGGAAGAACGAAAGCCGCACCTACTTCCTTGACAGAATGCAGGAGAAATTGAACGAGAGGATGCTGCGCGATGATGAGTTGGATCGTATGAGGAGATAAAAAACAAATTCATTAGAATAAATCACATCAATTCAATTCATTATTTTGTTATATTAGAAAAAGATATTAACTTTGCATTGAAATTGATATAGTCATAATTCAGATGAACTCAATACACGATATAACAGACTACATTATCTTACGAGTAAAATCGGAAGATAGATTTGCGTCTTTAATAAATTTAAAGTTGCAGAAGTTATTGTATTATGTTCAAGCATGGTCTTATGGTATCAATAAAAAACCTATGTTTGACGGCGAGTTTGAAGCATGGATTCATGGTCCGGTAAATCGAGAAATCTACAATCGATTTAATTCTACAAAATATCTCTATTCAGAAATCAATATTGATGATTGCATGAATCACAATGTGAGTTTATCATCAGAAGACGCTGAATTCATTGACTTTATATTGGAGAATTATCTTAAATATAGCGGTGCTGAATTAGAACGATTGTCCCACAATGAGATGCCTTGGATTGAAACACGTGGAGATTTAAATGTAAATGAGCGTTGTGACAAGGTTATTACTCCAGAACTAATGATTGAGTATTATGGGAAAAAATGGGAAACTATTAAATCTTAATTCAGATTCTCCTAAATACGGAAACAAATCATTAGTTACCAAAGAACAAGAAAATGAGTTAAAGAGAAGGAAGATAACTTTTTCCTTCTCTTACTTTAAGCAGATACCTAATTTTCAGATTGGAGAGTGTTCTAAGGGATGGCATATTGGGCTTCTTGAAAGATTAGGTGCTTTGGGTACTATGACACCGCAAGAAGTATTAGAAGAAAATAGAGGTAGTATTGCATTAAGATGTCATCCAATAGATTGGAGTGCTAAAAACATTCCTATTCAACGAAAAGATTTAGATTGGCTACCAAAAGAAATATTGGACAATGAGACAGATTTTCCAATAATGCAATTTTCGATAACAAAAAGTACGGGGCGTATTGTAGGTTATTTTGATCGGGATTCTTCTATATTTCACATAGTATTATTAGATCCTGAACATAATATACAACCGGCAAAGAAAACTAATTATCAAATACAACCAACTACAAAAGGGTTATCTCAATATGATGATTTATTAAATAAGTTGGAACGAATTAAAAGTATCGTATCAGATTGTTCTGATAAAAAGTGCAAATTGCATTCACATATTAGTGTTATAGAAGAATTACATGACAATATTGTTTATATAGGACTTGATAATGACTTCTATAGCACTTATCAAGAAATCTTAAAGAAAATTCCATTGCAAAAAATTTTGGAAAACGGAATCTTAGTAAGTATGGATAATGCTTAAGTTCTAAAAAAATGAAGAAAGGTTTATGGTAAGCCTTTCTTCATTTTTTTATTTACTTCTGCTGCAACAGATATTTCAGGTTATCATCGCCCGCGATGCGCTCCAGTTCCTCCTGCACAATCTGCTTCACCTCTTCCTTGATACGCCGGTAGTTCGCCTGCACCGTTTCTTTCATGCGGTCGTTGCCGTCCTCGTCCGTGAAATCGGTAATGACCGGAATTTTCTTGTAGGCACGTTCCTCCCGCTTCACCTTCTCGGCATCCACCACAATCTCGCAGTGAAAAATTTTCTGTTCGATACGTTCGTTGAAGTTGTCGGACACCGAACCGACAAACATTCCCTGCGTCAGACCGGAAATCTTGCTCGGCGGAATGAGCGCATCCATCTGCGTGTTGATGGAGGTGGAAACATCCTGCCGGTTGATGGAGATAGACTGCCGTTTCTGCAACACCTTACCGAACCGTTCCGATAGTGTCTTTGCCGTTTCACCTACCACCTGCCCGGAGAAAATGTTACCGACCGTATTCATCACCACTTTCGCCTCCTTATCACCGTAGTCGCGCACCAGCTGGCTGAAATCCTGAAATCCCAGACACACGGCAACCTTGTTGCTTCGGGCGGTGGCTATAAGGTTGTCCAACCCCTTGAAGTATATCGTGGGCAGCTCGTCGATGATGACCGATGACTTCAGCATTCCCTTCTTGTTGATGAGTTTCACGATACGGGAGTTATACAATCCGAGAGCCGCCCCGTAGATGTTCTGACGGTCGGGATTGTTGCCCACGCATAGGATTTTCGGCTCTTCGGGATTGTTGATGTCCAGCGTAAACTCGCTGTCCGACATCACCCAATAGAGCTGCGGGGAAATCATCCTCGAAAGCGGGATTTTCGCCGACGCTATCTGCCCCATGAGCTGCTCCGCAGCCCCTCCGAGCCAAGCATCCATGAACGGGGAAAGGTAGTTTTCCAGCTCCGGGTAAGAGGTCAGTATCGGGAAAATATCCTCGTAGCGGCGGTTCAAAAACTCGATGGCATGGGGAAACGTGCAATACTTCCCGTTCTGATAGATTTTGAGATACCAGATAATGCTGGCAAACAAAATGATAGGTGACTCCACGAAGAAGTCGCCCTGCTTTTGCACCCAAGTTTTATTGAGGTTAAGCATTATCGTGTAGGCACTCTCGTAAGCGTCCGTAATATCCTCCATGAAATCCGGGTGTATGGGATTGCAACGGTGTGAGCGTCGCGGGTCGTCGAAATTGATCACATAGAATTTCGGCTTCACCTTGTAGCCCTCCGGGTGGTTCAGCAAATGGTTGTAGGCTATGGTGGACAAGTCACTGAATTTGAAGTCATATACATACATCGAGAAGCCCTTTTCAATCTGTTGCTTGATAAAATTGTTTACCACGGCGTATGACTTGCCGCTGCCCGGCGTACCCAACACGATGGACGCACGGAAGGGATTCACCACATTGATCCAGCCATTGTTCCAACGCTTTTTGTAATAGAAGCGTGTGGGCAGATTGACCGAATACTCGCTTTCGATGAGCCTCGTTTCCTGCATGAAACTCTCATTCTCGTTGTTGAAAACATCCTCCATCAGATTGTGTTTCAACAGGCGGCTCATCCACAGCCCGCCCATCAAAAGACAGACATAGCCCGTGCCGATGGTAAGGATATACAAGCCCGTCACCGCTTCAACCGGCAGCGGCAGAGCCAGTATCCACCAGTTGAGGAAAAACAGCACGAATCCGGCGGCGAGTGCCGTCCATATTCTTCCCCAAGTGATTTTCTCGCCCTTGACCCCTTTCGTACCCAGACAGGACAGGGCAAGCAGCAGGACGGCAAACAGTTTCGTGTACAGAATGGAATGGAACAGCCCCGCCGTGCGGTCGAAGTTCAGAAGGATTTTGTCCACCACACCGATGTTCACGCCCCATAGCCGGATGGCTTCGTAGCAGAACCAGTACACGTTCATGACCACTAAAATGATACTCACGGCACGCAGAAAATCCATGATTTTCGCCAATGCCCTCAAATCGTCTTCTTGTTGTGACATACATTGATTTTTTAATTGTTGATACTCCGATTACAAACCCAAGCCCTTGCGCTTTTTCTTCTTTTTGCGCTTCATCGCCCGGATGAAAGCCTCTTCCTCGGCATCTACCGCCGGACCTTCGGGAGTGAGCAAGCCCATTCCGCCCGATACGTCTTCACGGTCGTATGCGGTCTGTCCGTGTGCCTTGTCCGCAGCATCCATAGGGATGGATAACGGTATCGGCGGTTGTCCGGCGTATGGCAGGGTGAAGTGTTCCTGCAAGGCATTCGCCGAAAGCTCCTTGCCCATGCGCGAACCGTTCAGCACACTCCCCGTGCGGTGGTCGATGAAGGTAGCCCCGTAGATGCGCCCTTCCTCCGTGTAGCGCAGTACGGTGTCGATGCCCTTCTCTTTAAGTTGGGAAACAAACCTATCCTTGTCATAAGTGCCTTGCAGCACGGAAAGAACGGTACGTTTCGTCATGTCTGCCAGTTTCCTGTCCTTAATCTCCGATCTGGAACGTACAAACTTCTTCTGCATGGCTTCATAGCCTGCGGACTTCCCGAAGAGCGAGGACTTGAACGGGTTGCCCACCTTGTTGCCCCTGCCGTCCGTGACGGAATAGACCAGCCCGTGATATTCCCGTCCGCGCACGTTACCCCTCGCTTCCTCCACCGTCAGGTTATAGATGGAAAGGAGCGCACGGTATTCGCCCATCGTCTGGAAACGGTACTGCCCGTTCAGAGCTTTCACGGTGTTGCCTACCTGTTTCTTCACATCGCCTGCCGATGCGTCCACCTTGCTTAGCGGCGTGTCAAGACGGCGGTTCCTGCGCTCCGCATCGTGCAGCCCGTATTTCTTCTCCAGCTCACGGGTGATTTGTTTGCTACGATAGTAGTTGTTCTTGTCGCTGATACATTTCCCGTTCTCGTCCACCCGAACCGTCACGATGTGCAGGTGGTGGCGGTCGATGTCCTCGTGCTTGAAAACAAGATAAGGCTGGTTGCCGAAACCGAGTTTTTCCAGATACTCGCGGGCTATATCCTGCAATTCCGCATCGGTCAACGCATCCTCCGGATGCGGGTTGAGCGAAATATGCACCACCGGCTTCTCCACCTTCATCTGTGGCGGCATGAAGGTGAGAAAACCCTCCATCGCCTTGTTGATGTCCACCTTTCCCGAACCGTCATTGTAGATGCGGTTGGTCGTAAGCAACCGCCCCTGCGCCTCGTTAATCTTCTCCCCGTTATAGGCAATCGCGCCGTACAACGAGTTTCCTACACTGATTTTTGCGACCATTTCGCCTCCATTTCCCTTGAAAGTTCCACAATCCGGCGGCTCAGTTTCACGAGTTCGACGGTGTGTTGCTCTAATTTGTAGAGCAACGCCATCGCCTTTTTCTCTGAAAAATGCAGCCTCAGTTCCTTCACGACTTGGTTGTAATTCGTACCCACGGCACGGAACTGTGCATGAAAATCCGACAGTTTGGTGTAATAGTCCACCAGCGTCTTGTCCACCTTAAGCACCTTGAACGGCTGTCCGAAGAAGTGCGCCTTGAGGAAAACCGACCGTGCATAGACACCCGATTTTCCGAACATGGCGAGGAAACGGTTGTGTTCCTCCTCATTGAAACGGACGGTGTAACGGTACACCGCCGGATCAAGTTTGGGATTTCTCCCTGATTTGCTTTTCCTTTTCTCTTTCATATTACTTTGGATTTAGCGGATTGACGGCATAAGCCGCCGCTTCGGATTACAGCACCGCAGTTTTGAAAGGCTTCCCGACTTCGGAGGGAAAGCCCGCCCCCTGCAAGGGCAAGGCGTTTTCCGGGATGCTCAAAATATTTTGAGCGGCTGAAAACATACCTTGCTATGTTCAGGTGAACATAAAAATCCGTCAGGGGACGGATGGGAAGATACCTTTCAGGACTCCGGCTGTGCCACCATCGGCGAACCCTGCTGTCCGGGGGCAAAGTTACGTCCTTAAAGCGGTATCGGACAGACGCTTGACCCGGTCAATGACTGCCAACCGGCGCAACGTGCTGCCAATTGCTTGGGAAGTGATACAAGTTCCAAAATATACTTGTTTATTTGCAGCATGATTCAAGGAACCAACGATTTGAAGATATGAGAAACGGAACATTCAAATACCCGGAAAACCGCTTCTTCGGACACTTGCCGAAGCGGATACCCGAACCGTCGGAACCCCGGTTATCCGACAATCCGGTGAAGTACGGATTCAATGACTTCATGACGCAGTGTCGTCATTCATCACTTGTTCGCCGCACCGCTTCACCACAGAACCGGATACGCGATGACCCGCCCGTGTGTCTGTTCACTGAAGCGGATAATGTAGCAACCAAATCCGCATATAAATAGAAAAAGAAATCTTCAACAATTAAAATAAATGGAACTATGAGTAAGGAAATCTTCGTTGCATTCGCAACACAGAAAGGTGGCATCGGCAAATCCACTGTCACGGCACTTGCCGCCAGCTACCTGCACAACGTGAAAGGCTACAATGTCGCCGTCGTGGACTGCGACGACCCGCAGCACAGCATCCACGGGCTGCGCGAACACGAAATGGGGCTTATCGACAGCAGCACCTACTTCAAGGCTCTCGCTTGCGACCATTTCCGCCGGATCAAAAAGAACGCCTACACCATCGTCAAGAGCAATGCGGTGAACGCCCTCGACGATGCCGAGAGGATGATTGCCACTGAGGACATGAAACCCGACGTGGTGTTCTTCGACATGCCCGGCACGCTCCGTAGTAACGGCGTGATAAAGACGCTCTCGCAGATGGACTACATCTTCACTCCGCTGAGTGCCGACCGCTTTGTCGTGGAGAGTACCCTGAAATTCGTCACGATGTTCCGCGACAGGCTGATGACTACCGGACAGGCGAAAACAAAGGGGCTGCATCTGTTCTGGACGATGGTGGACGGCAGGGAGAGGAACGACTTGTACGGCATCTACGAGGAAGTGATAGCCGAAATGGGCTTTCCGGTACTTTCCACCCGCTTGCCCGACAGCAAGAAGTTCCGCCGTGACCTTTCGGAAGAGCGCAAGAGCGTTTTCCGCTCCACCATCTTCCCGATGGACACGGCACTGCTGAAAGGGAGTGGCATCCGGGAGTTTTCCGAAGAGATAAGCGACATCATCAGACCGCAGTGAGCATGGGCAGCAGGAAAGTGAACACGGAAGGCATCGACGAGGAACTGCTGTTAGCCTCCATCGGGCGGCGCACACAGGACGGGACACTGCGCCCCGCACAGGAAGTACCCGCAGCTGCACCGACCGAAGAGGACACCGCCGCACCGGAACCATCTCCTGTGCAACCCGTAACACGGGAAAAAGCGCAGAGGGAAAGTGGACGCCGGAAAAGGCAGGACGAGGACTACAACGAGCTGTTCCTGCGCCGCAACGAGATAAAGACCCGCCAATGTGTCTATATCAGCCGTGACGTCCACGGCAAGATCCTCAGAATCGTGAACGACATCGCCGGAGGGGAAATCTCAGTAGGCGGATATGTGGATACCGTGCTGCGCCAGCATCTGGAACAGCACAAGGAGAGAATCAACGAACTGTACAAGAAACAACGTGAAGATCTGATTTGAAAATGGAAAAAGAAATGACACCGAATGAAAAAAGACCACAGCAAGACTGCGGAGGTATGTTTGCCCAAGTGCAGGCGAGTGTGGAAATACTGTCGCCTGTCCCGGTAACCGACAAATGCTGCGAGAAGGACTATGAACGTCTGTTCATCCGCGACCCGGAAGTAAAGGCACGTGAGGGGAAAATGGCGTATGTGCGCCCGGAGTACCACGAGCGTATCATGCGCATCACCCGTGTAATCGGGCATGACCGGCTTACGCTGTCCGCCTATATCGACCATGTGCTGACGTACCATTTCAACCAGTGCGAGGATGCGATAAAGAGCCTTTATGCCCGAAATTACAATTCAGTATTCTAACCAAAACGGAAGGATATGAATTACACAATTAGCATGACAGACATTCTGCTGGCGGTATCGGTCGGCTGCAACCTCTGGTTCCTGTTCCTGCTCCTTTACGAGCGCATCATGGACACGCGGATTGTCCGCTTCTTCAAGGGCATTGCCGGATTATGGCGGTCACTGGACGGGAATGAGGCTAAACGCATAGCGGCACACGAGGAAGTCCCTGCGGAAAAGGCGGACATCATCGGCGAGAGCCGTTTCAGGATGGCATCCACCCGGACAACCGCTGCCATACCGACGCAAGAAGCCGCCACTTCGGAAAAAGGCATTGAGCTGTCGGAGGAAGAGGCTACTTTTGACGACGGAAAAACGGGAAACGCATCCCGCCCGGCACAAGTCCCGGAGGAAAAACTCGATGAGACCTTCACGAGCATACCGCCGGAGGAACTGGGATACGGGGACGACGAACCGGAAGAGGACGCCTCGGACACGCCACGGGCTTCGGGCAGCAGCTTTGACGAGATTGACGACGCCTGCAAGACCGCCAAAAACCCGGACGCGACACAGGCGGAACGTGAAAAGGCGGCGAAGGTGTTCACCGACATGGAGGGCACGGAGTTGTACGAGAAAATGATGGAAGGCTCTTCGGAGATAGGCATCCGCATCAAGGGGCTTATCGAGATTCGGCTGAAGAAATCTGAAAAGGAGTTCGTCGTGCCGGACAACATCGAGGAGTTCGACATTCGCAACTATGTATGACAACAATAAAAGAAATGAACATGAAAGAATGACATCAACCCACGCGGCGAGGAAACGCAAGGCGCATCCCCATCCGCAACGGACACGCCCACGTCCGTGGAAACAAACGGGCATCCACTAAAACCAAAGTAAAGAAACAAAGTATCAACCGCCCGACAAAGGACCATCCACCCTTTTGACGGCAAAAAACAAGAACAGTTTATGAACAAGAACATCTTGAAAAACAGAAAAGCAATCCTCTCCGCGGCACTTGTCATCGCCGCAACCGCCTCCGCTTTCGCGCAGGGAAACGGCATCGCGGGCATCAACGAAGCCACCTCTATGGTGAGTTCTTATTTCGACCCCGGAACTAAACTGATATACGCCATCGGTGCAGTCGTCGGGCTTATCGGGGGCGTAAAAGTGTACGGCAAGTTTTCATCGGGCGACCCCGACACCAGCAAGACAGCCGCCTCGTGGTTCGGCGCGTGCATCTTCCTGATTGTTGCCGCCACCATCCTGCGCTCATTCTTCCTTTAATAAATAATGTATGGCTGAATACCCAATCAACAAGGGTATCGGCCGTCCGGTAGAGTTCAAGGGCTTGAAGGCACAGTACCTCTTCATCTTCTGCGGAGGTCTGCTGGCTCTCTTCGTCCTGTTCGTCATCCTCTACATGGTCGGTATCGACCAGTGGATATGTATCGGCTTCGGCGCGGCATCGTCCTCCCTCCTTGTATGGCAGACCTTCGCGCTGAACGCCCGGTACGGCGAACACGGGCTGATGAAATTAGGAGCGGCACGGAGCCATCCCCGATACCTTATCAACCGGCGGCGGATAACCCGTCTGTTCAAACGACAACGAAAGGAAGAAAGACAATGAGGAATACATCGAAAATGACAACACTGGAAAACAGGTTCCCACTTTTAGCGGTGGAGCATGGCTGCATCATCTCAAAGGACGCCGACATCACGGTGGCTTTCGAGGTGGAACTACCGGAACTTTACACCGTGACGGGTGCGGAGTACGAGGCGATACACAGTTGCTGGTGCAAGGCTATCAAGGTGCTGCCGGACTACTCCGTCGTACACAAACAGGACTGGTTCATCAAGGAACGCTACAAACCGGAGCTTCAGAAGGACGACATGAGCTTTTTAAGCCGCTCTTTCGAGCGTCACTTCAACGAGCGTCCGTACCTGAAACACACCTGCTACCTCTACCTGACCAAGACAACAAAGGAGCGTAACCGGATGCAGAGCAATTTCAGCACGCTGTGCCGGGGACATATCATCCCGATGGAGCTGGACAGGGAAACCACGACCAAGTTCTTGGAAACCTGCGAACAGTTCGAGCGTATCATGAACGACAGCGGGCTTGTCAGGCTGCGCCGCTTCTCCACCGACGAGATCGTGGGGACGGAGGGTAAGGCGGGACTTATTGAACGCTACTTCTCGCTCATGCCAGAAGGTGACACCACCTTGCAGGACATCGAGCTTTCGGCAAGGGAGATGCGCATCGGCGACAACCGCCTGTGTCTGCACACCCTCTCCGACGCGGAAGACCTGCCGGGCAAGGTGGCTACCGACACCCGTTACGAGAAGCTCTCCACCGACCGGAGTGACTGCCGACTGTCATTCGCCTCCCCGGTGGGGCTTCTGCTCTCCTGCAACCATATCTACAACCAGTATGTGCTGATAGACAACAGTGAGGAAACCTTGCAGAAGTTCGAGAAGTCCGCCCGTAACATGCAGTCGCTATCTCGCTATTCAAGGAGCAACAGCATCAACCGCGAGTGGATAGACCAATACCTGAACGAAGCCCATTCCTACGGACTGACCTCGGTACGGGCACACTTCAACGTCATGGCGTGGAGCGACGATGCGGAGGAACTGAAGCATATCAAGAACGACGTGGGCAGCCAGTTGGCAAGCATGGAATGCGTGCCGCGCCACAACACCATCGACTGCCCGACACTCTACTGGGCGGCGATACCCGGCAATGCGGCGGACTTCCCGGCGGAAGAGAGTTTCCACACCTTCATCGAACAGGCGGTGTGCCTGTTCACAGAGGAAACCAACTACCGCAGCTCGCTCTCGCCCTTCGGCATCAAGATGGTGGACAGGCTCACGGGGAAACCGCTGCACCTCGACATCAGCGACCTTCCGATGAAGCGGGGTATCACGACCAACCGCAACAAGTTCGTGCTGGGTCCTTCGGGCAGCGGCAAGTCTTTCTTCATGAACCACCTCGTGCGCCAATATTATGAGCAAGGCGCACATGTGGTATTGGTGGACACGGGAAACTCCTATCAGGGCTTGTGCGGCATGATCCGACGCAAGACAGGCGGAGCGGACGGTGTGTATTTCACCTACACGGAAGATAAGCCCATCAGCTTCAACCCGTTCTACACCGACGATTACATCTTCGACGTGGAGAAGAAGGACAGCATCAAGACCCTGCTGCTGACGCTCTGGAAGTCGGAGGACGACAAGGTGACAAAGACGGAGAGCGGCGAGCTGGGCAGTGCCGTGAGTGCCTATATTGAGCGCATCCAATCCGACCGTAGCATCGTGCCGTCGTTCAACACCTTCTACGAGTATATGCGTGACGACTACCGCAAGGAACTGGCACAGCGTGACATCAAGGTGGAGAAGTCCGACTTCAACATCGACAACATGCTCACCACCATGCGGCAGTATTACCGGGGCGGACGCTACGACTTCCTGCTCAACTCCACGGAGAACATCGACCTGCTCGGCAAGCGGTTCATTGTCTTCGAGATAGATTCGATTAAGGAAAACCGCGAACTGTTCCCCGTCGTGACCATCATCATCATGGAAGCCTTCATCAACAAGATGCGGCGACTGAAAGGGGTACGGAAACAGCTTATTGTGGAAGAGGCTTGGAAGGCTCTCTCTTCAGCGAACATGGCTGAATATCTGCGCTATATGTACAAGACAGTCAGAAAATATTACGGCGAGGCAATCGTGGTGACGCAGGAGGTGGACGACATCATCAGTTCTCCGGTGGTCAAAGAGAGCATCATCAACAACTCGGATTGTAAAATCCTGCTTGACCAAAGGAAATATATGAACAAGTTCGACCAGATACAGGCGTTGCTCGGACTGACGGAAAAGGAGAAGTCGCAGATACTCTCCATCAACATGGCGAACAACCCTTCACGGCTCTACAAAGAGGTGTGGATAGGCTTGGGTGGCACACAATCGGCGGTCTATGCCACCGAGGTCAGTGCAGAAGAGTATCTGGCGTACACCACCGAGGAAACGGAGAAAGTGGAGGTTTACCATCTGGCGGAGAAGTTGGGCGGCGACATCGAAGCCGCCATCCGGCAACTTGCCGAGAAGCGGAGAAACAAGGAAACAACCAACAATTAAAAATGAATTTATCAACGAAAAAAGAAAAATGCGTATGAATTTACAGACAGTGAAAATGCTGCAAGTCAGCAAGTGTCTGATCGGATTGGCGGTCATGATGCTGCAATCCTGCGACGTGGCCGACAACCTCCGTGATATGCTGTGCGGGAACTGGGAGAGCGTGGAGGGGAAGCCCGATGTGCTTATCTACAAGGAGGGCGAAGCCTACAAGGTGACGGTGTTCCGCCGGAGCGGTCTGCGCCGCAAGCTGAAACCGGAAACCTATCTCTTGCAGGAGGAAAACGGCAACCTGTTCATGAACACCGGCTTCCGCATCGACGTGTCCTACAACGAGGCCACGGACGTGCTGACCTTCTCGCCGGGCGGCGACTATGTGCGGGTGAAACCGCAGCCGGGACACCCGACAGAAGAATAACAACCACTAAAATCCAAAGTAACATGAGAACAAGAATAACAATGATTATCTGCCTGTGCCTGCTTTTCGCAGGCAGGGCAAGCGCACAGTGGGTCGTAAGCGATCCGGGCAATCTGGCGCAGGGTATCATCAATGCCTCCAAAAACATCATCCATACCTCCAAGACTGCCACGAACATGGTGAGCAACTTTCAGGAAACGGTGAAAATCTATCAGCAGGGCAAAAAGTATTACGATGCCCTCAAATCGGTGAACAATCTCGTCAAGGACGCCCGCAAGGTGCAGCAGACCATCCTGATGGTAGGCGACATCACCGACATTTATGTAAACAGTTTCCAAAGGATGCTCCGTGATGGAAATTTCAGACCAGAAGAGCTGTCGGCAATCGCTTTCGGTTACACGAAACTGCTGGAAGAGAGCAACGAAGTGTTGACGGAACTGAAGAATGTGGTGAACATCACCACGCTCTCCATGACCGACAAGGAGCGCATGGACGTGGTGGAACGCTGCTACTCCAAAATGAAGCGTTACCGCAACCTTGTGAGCTATTACACCAACAAGAACATCTCCGTGAGTTATCTGCGTGCAAAGAAAAAGAACGACCTCGACCGCATCATGGGGCTGTACGGGAACATGAACGAAAGATACTGGTAAGCCTATGGAGTTCGATAACCTTCATCAGATTTTACGCTCACTTTATGAGCAGATGATGCCGCTATGTGGGGACATGGCGGGTGTGGCGAAAGGCATCGCCGGGCTGGGTGCGCTGTTCTACGTCGCCTACCGGGTATGGCAGTCGCTGGCGAGAGCCGAACCGATAGACGTATTCCCGATGCTCCGTCCTTTTGCCATCGGTCTGTGCATCATGTTCTTCCCGACTGTGGTGCTGGGCACGATAAACAGCATCCTCTCACCCGTTGTACAGGGCACGGCAAAGATGCTGGAGGCGGAAACGCTGGACATGAACCGATACAGGGAGCAGAAGGACAAGCTGGAATACGAGGCGATGGTGCGCAACCCCGAAACCGCCTACCTCGTGTCCAACGAGGAATTTGACAAGCAACTGGAGGAACTCGGCTGGTCGCCCTCCGACATGGTGACGATGGCGGGAATGTATATCGACCGGGGAATGTACAATATGAAGAAGAGCATCCGCGACTTCTTCCGCGAGATACTGGAACTGCTGTTCCAAGCCGCCGCCCTCGTGATAGACACCGTCCGCACCTTCTTTCTCGTGGTGCTGGCGATACTCGGTCCGATAGCCTTCGCCCTGTCGGTATGGGACGGTTTCCAAAGCACGCTCACGCAGTGGATATGCCGCTACATACAGGTCTATCTGTGGCTTCCGGTGTCGGACATGTTCAGCACCATACTGGCGAAGATACAGGTGCTGATGCTGCAAAGCGACATCGAGCGGATGCAGGCAGACCCGAACTTCTCGCTGGATTCGAGCGACGGGGTGTATATCGTGTTCCTCTGCATCGGCATCATCGGCTACTTCACCATTCCCACCGTTGCCGGCTGGATTATCCAAGCCGGAGGCATGGGCGGTTACGGTCGCAACGTGAACCAGATGGCGGGACGAGCCGGAAGCATGGCGGGCAGCGTGGCGGGTGCAGCCGCAGGAAACGTGGTCGGACGTGCCGGGAAACTGCTGAAATAATCAACTGACAATTAAAAACGAATAAACAACAATGGAATTTAAGTCACTTAAAAACATCGAATCATCGTTCAGGCAGATACGCCTGTTCGGTATCGTCTTCCTCTCGCTGTGCGCCGTGGTGACGGTGTGGAGCGTGTGGAACTCCTACCGTTTCGCGGAGAAGCAACGGGAGAAAATCTATGTGTTGGACAACGGCAAATCGCTGATGCTTGCGCTGTCGCAGGATCTGTCGCAGAACCGTCCAGCGGAGGCACGGGAGCATGTGCGCCGCTTCCACGAGCTTTTCTTCACGCTGTCACCTGAAAAAAGCGCGATTGAACACAACGTAAAACGTGCCTTGCTGCTGGCAGACAAGAGCGTGTACCACTATTATTCGGACTTCGCCGAGAAGGGGTACTACAACCGCATCATCGCCGGGAACATCAACCAAGTGTTGAAGGTGGACAGCGTGGTGTGTGACTTCAACGCCTATCCCTACCGTGCCGTGACTTACGCCACGCAGAAAATCATCCGGCAGAGCAACGTCACCGAGCGCAGCCTCGTGACTACCTGCCGCCTGCTGAACGCATCGCGGTCGGACGACAACCCCAATGGCTTCACCATCGAGGGCTTCACCATCATCGAGAACAAGGATTTACAGACAATCAAACGGTAACGGATTATGAAACGGAAAGTAAAAAGTATCAGAAAAACAATGTGGGGCGCATACTGGAAGCTCCACGACAAACGGAAACGGCTGGTGGCAAGGCTCAAAGGGTATTTGGACGGTTTGCCGCCGGAAACACGCCGCCGCATCATGCTGGGGATGCTCGCCGCCTTCGCGGTGCTTGCCCTCTATACCTTCGGCAGAGCCGTCTATGACATCGGCAGAAACGACGGCTCACGCATGGAAACGGGACACGCCGGACGGGTGGAACTGCCGACCCCGGTGGAAACAGACAATCACTTAACACCTTATTCATATGGAACAGACGAAGAATGAACCGACGAAAGAGAACAAAGCCGCTCCCGACACGGGAAAGCCGAAAAAGGGGCGCGAACCGCTGACAGAGGCTCAGCGGCTGAAACGGCAGAAGATGATCGTGTTGCCCGCTATGGTGCTGGTCTTCATTGGGGCGATGTGGCTGATATTCGCCCCGTCCTCCGGCAAGGAACAACCGCCGGGAACGGACGGATACAACACCGAAATGCCCGACGCTGACAAGGCGAACAAGCAGATTATCGGCGACAAGTTGAAAGCCTACGAGCATGGGGAGATGGAAGAGCGTCAGGAGAGCCGCAACCGTACCATCGGGCAGTTGAGCGACATGTTCGACCGCGAGATAGCGGGAACGGAGGACGGAACGAACTTCGACCTCGCCAATCCGGGCGGCAAGGAGGAAAAGGCACAGCCTGCCGCACCGCAGACTATCCAATCCTCCGCTGCCGCCTACCGTGACCTGAACGCCACCCTCGGCAACTTCTACGAACAGCCGAAGAACGACAATGCCGAGATGGATGAGCTGTTGGAGCGCATCGCCTCGCTGGAATCGGAACTGGAAAGCGAAAAAGGCAGGACTTCATCTATGGACGAACAGGTGGCACTTATGGAGAAGTCCTATGAGCTGGCGGCAAAGTACATGGGCGGTCAGAACGGAGGAAAGCCGGAACAGGCGGCAGAGCCTTCCACCGTGCAGAAGGGAAAGAAGAACACGGCGACACCCGTAAGGCAAGTGACCCGCCAAATCGTTTCCTTCCTTGCACAGCCCATGAGCAACGCGGAGTTTGTCGCCACCTTCTCGCAGGAACGCAACCGGGGGTTCAACACGGCTGTCGGCACTACAGAGGTATCGGACCGGAACACCATACCGGCGTGTGTGCATGGGGCGCAGAGCGTGACGGATGGGCAGACAGTAAGGCTTCGCCTGCTGGAGCCTATGGCGGTGGCGGGCAGGACAATCCCCCGCAATGCGGTGGTGGTCGGCACGGGCAAGATACAGGGGGAACGGCTCGACATCGAGATTACCTCGCTGGAATATGACGGTACGATTATCCCCGTGGAGCTTGCGGTCTATGACACGGACGGACAGCCCGGCATCTTCATCCCGAACTCGATGGAGATGAACGCCGTCAGGGAGGTCGCCGCCAACATGGGAGGTTCGTTGGGTAGCAGCATCAACATCTCCACCAATGCCGGGGCGCAGCTCGCCTCCGACTTGGGCAAGGGGCTGATACAAGGCACAAGCCAGTACATAGCCAAGAAAATGCGAACCGTAAAGGTGCATCTGAAAGCCGGGTACAGGGTTATGCTCTATCAGGAAAAGGACTGAAAACAATAATCAATCAAAAAAACATTTACCACTAAAAATCCAAAAGTAATGAGAAAAGTAATCATCATGTTTGCCCTCGCTATGGGCATCGCATCTGCCCACGCGCAGGAGAATGTAACCGTTGAAACAACCAACGGAAGTAATGAACAGCCGACCTTGACAAAGGAGGTCTATCCGCAGAAGGAGGCGGACGGCGACCTGTATCACGGGCTGTCACGCAAGCTGACCTTCGACCGCATGATACCGCCGCACGGTCTGGAAGTGACCTACGACAAGACTGTCCACGTCATCTTTCCGGCGGAGGTGCGCTATGTCGATTTAGGCTCGCCCGACCTGATTGCCGGGAAAGCCGACGGAGCGGAGAACGTCATCCGCGTGAAGGCTACCGTGAGAAATTTTCCCAACGAAACGAATATGTCCGTCATCACGGAAGACGGCAGTTTCTACACCTTCAACGTGAAGTACGCCGCCGAACCGCTGTTGCTCAACGTGGAGATGTGCGACTTCATCCATGACGGCAGCACGGTGAACCGCCCGAACAACGCGCAGGAAATCTATCTGAAAGAGCTGGGCAGCGAAAGCCCGATGCTGGTGCGCCTTATCATGAAGTCCATCCACAAACAGAACAAACGGGAGGTGAAGCATATCGGCTGCAAGCGTTTCGGCATCCAGTATCTTCTCAAAGGCATCTACACGCATAACGGATTGCTCTATTTCCACACGGAGATAAAGAACCAGAGCAACGTGCCTTTCGATGTGGACTATATCACATGGAAAATCGTGGACAAGAAGGTGGCGAAGCGTACCGCCATGCAGGAGCAGATCATCCTGCCGCTCCGAGCGCAGAACTACGCCACCCTCGTGCCGGGCAAGAAAAGTGAACGCACGGTCTTCACGATGGCTAAGTTCACCATCCCCGACGACAAATGCCTTGTGGTGGAACTGAACGAGAAGAACGGCGGCCGTCACCAGTCCTTCGTGATTGAGAACGAGGATTTGGTACGCGCGGGTACCATCAACGAACTTCAAGTACGCTGACCATGAGAAAGTACATCGCAATAATCATCGCGTCGCTTGCCCTTTTCACGGGGCAGGCGCACGCCCAGCGATGCCTGCCGAAAATGCAGGGTATCGAGGTGAGGGCGGATATGGCGGATGGCTTTAATCCCGGCGGCAAGGATGGCGGGTACAGTTTCGGGGCGGCACTCTCCACTTACACGAAGAAGGGGAACAAGTGGGTGTTCGGTGGCGAATACCTCCTGAAGAACAACCCCTATAAGGACACCAAGATACCCGTGGCGCAGTTCACGGCGGATGGCGGATATTACTTCAAGATACTGTCGGACGCCCGAAAAATCGTGTTCGTCTATGCTGGGGCTTCGGCTCTCGCCGGATATGAGTCTGTGAATTGGGGGAAGAAAATGCTGCATGACGGCTCCACGCTGCACGACCGGGACGCCTTCATCTACGGCGGCGCGCTGACGCTCGATGTGGAATGCTACGTGGCAGACCGTATAGCCCTGCTTGCCAATCTGCGGGAGCGTTGCCTTTGGGGTGGCGACACGCGGAAGTTTCACACGCAGTTCGGGGTCGGTATCAAGTTCATCATCAACTGACACGGGCATGGAAAGGACGGAAATAGATGCTGTCAGAAGGATGCCGCTTGCGGATTTTCTCGCACGGCTGGGGCATGAGCCTGTTAGAAGGAGCGGTAACGAGCTGTGGTATCTTGCCCCGTACAGGGGCGAGCGCACACCCTCTTTCCGTGTGAACGTGGCGAAACAGCTCTGGTACGACTTCGGTTTGGGCAAGGGCGGCGACATCTTCACGCTTGCCGGGGAGTTTCTGCAAAGCGATGACTTTAGGACGCAGGCGAAGTTCATAGCGGAAGCCGCCAACATGACGGTGACCGGATGGGAAAAACCCGCCTATCTCCCGAAGCCGATTGAACCCGTCTTTGAGGATGTGGAGGCAGTTCCGTTGTTTCGTTCACCGCTGACGGAGTATCTGGCAGAACGGGGCATCCCTTACGCCATCGCATCCCGTCACTGTTGCCGTCTTAACTACGGCGTTCGTGGGAAACGGTATTTTGCCGTCGGCTTCCCGAACATGGCAGGTGGCTATGAAGTCAGAAGCCGATATTTCAAGGGTTGCATCCCGCCAAAAGATATGTCTTTGGTAATGGCTAAAGAAATTCCGGCTGACGAATGCCTCGTGTTCGAGGGCTTCATGGACTTCCTTTCTGCGGTGACGCTTGGCGTAACCGGTAACGCTGACTGCCTTGTGCTGAACTCCGTCGCCAACGTGGAGAAGGCGGCGGGATTGCTGGACGGCTACGGGCGCATCGACTGTTTCCTTGACCGTGACGAAGCCGGACGGCGGACGCTTGCCGCACTTGTGGGGCGATACGGGGAGCGTGTCACCGACCGTTCCTCCCTCTATGACGGTTGCAAGGACTTGAACAAGTACCTGCAACTGACAACGAAAAATTAAAAACAACCATCTAAAAATCGAAGAACAATGAACATACTGAACAACAGAAACAAGAGAACATCCATCTTCAAGGCGGTGGCGTTATGCCTGATAGCCGCCGTGTCATTCACCCTCGTATCGTGCGACGACGACATGGACATTCAACAGTCCTATCCCTTCACGGTGGAGGTCATGCCCGTGCCGAACAAGGTGACAAAGGGGCAGACGGTGGAAATCCGCTGTGAGCTGAAAAAGAAGGGCGACTTCGCTAACACGCTTTACACTATCCGCTATTTTCAGTTTGAGGGAGAAGGAAAGTTGAAAATGGACAACGGCATCACCTTCCTGCCCAACGACCGCTACCTGCTGGAGAACGGGAAGTTCCGTCTGTACTACACGGCGGAGGGTGAAGAAGCACACAACTTCATCGTGGTGGTGGAGGACAACTTCGGCAACTCCTTCGAGTTGGAATTTGACTTCAACAACCGGAATGTAAAGGATGACGGTTTGACCATCGTTCCCATCGGCAACTTCAGCCCCTTGTTGAAATGATGCGTGTATTCATGATAATGCTCTGTTCGCTTCTGGCGGTCTGTTCCGTATCTGCACGGACCAGCCGCCAAGAGGAAACGGACGGGCAGGCGGCAATCTACCGTCTGCCACTTATGGAACGGGCTTTTTTATGCTGTCGCTATTTTGAGGGCTGGCACTCAGAAAAACACCATCCATACGTGGGTTGGGGTCACAAACTTTTGCCAAACGAGAAGTATTCAGCACGAACCATGACAAAATGGGACGCGGATGAACTTTTGCGGAAAGACCTGCGCAAATTTGTCGCCATGTTCCGTAAATTCGGAGTTGATTCGACTTTGCTTGGCACGTTAGCTTACAATGTGGGACCGGCGAAGCTGTTAGGCAGCAAGACACTCCCCAAAAGTACCTTAATCAAGAAATTGGAAGCTGGCGACAGGAACATTTACCGTGAGTATATCGCCTTCTGCAACTACAAGGGTAAACGCCACGCCATGCTGCTCAAACGGAGAAAAGCGGAGTTTGCGCTGTTGTATATCCCATAAATGTAAATAGACAAAAGAACCTCCGATGAAACCACAACTTCATCGGAGGTTTTCCGGTTTGTTAAAATTGAATTTTTACTTCTTTCTCTTTAATATGTATCACATCTCCCATAATCGTCATAGGGCACATTTTCCCATTCCAAGGTTCATCATAACATTCATCTTTATCATACTTTTCTTTTTCACAAAACGAATGCAATGGGCATACATAACCATATTTGTGCAATCTCGTTAAATATGAAAATAATGCATTGTGCCCTATTAGTGCCAACATATCATCAGATAATTTTTCGGAATCTATTGAGGATGAAGGTGTGGATTAAAATCGCCACTGTCTGTATAGCTATAAGGCATTCCTAAAAAATCTATTAACGTTTTAATTCGTTCCTTAGATAAGGGTTGGTAATCAGTAATCAAAGTTAAGATAGGAACAAATCCTTTGGCAGGACGAATTCGTTCCAAAACTTCGCCAATATAATCGATTCCGACTCGGACACTTTTAAAAAAGACTTGTTTGAATGTGTCTATAAGAGTATCAAAAAAGTCACAAACTGACATTGCTTTTCCCTTGATGTATATTTTATCTTCATTGACGAACCGTTCAAACAATTCTATTGCAGATAAATCCGGATTTTCATTCGCGTATGCTAAGTTATCTATTAGAACTTCAGCAGGAGAAAGGCTAAACAAAGATATATAGCAAATAGTTATCAGTTTTATATTATCAGATGCTATTGCAGAAAAATGTTGTTCTGCAATAATCTTAATTAAATTATATGGGAGGTCAAATTCTTCATGAGTTGCAGTTTCATCTATGAGCATTTGATACAATGCTGCCATACTCTCCTTAATAATGTTAGCACCCAAAACAATGGTTTGTTTTGAACCATCCGTAAAACTGATATCTAATGTTATTATTGGTAAATTTCTATTATTTACCTTTTTATAGTTTCTATGGATGCAAATCCGTTCACTTACATCTATTTTAAAATTATTTCTCCGTGTATCTGAAAGTGGGCAATATCCTGTTCCACATTCTACAATATCCATTTTATTCTTCAATCCTTGAGAATAATCAATATTTAATGGGAGAGTGATAGTAGATGTAGCATTTTCTACAAAAGCATATGTTTCCGCCATTATATTATATCGAACCATACTATCATATAGTCCCCACGGAGTTGATACATTTTGAAGAAAGTGGATGTATTCATGAACAAGAGTTCCTAATGTTGGGACATCAAGTTCATCGATGTTTCCATCAAAAGAATTGTGAATACGAATCTGCATAAACGCCGGCTGATATTCACCTTTACTATTATTTCGTTCTGTTATGATGTGCTTTTGACTTATTGTTAATTCACACATAATATTACTATGATTATGAGTATCAATACTTTTACAAAGATACTCATAATATTTTATATATCGCTAACAAGCGATTGAAACAAAGGTTTCTTTGCTACTTTCTTTGTCCGCCATCATGCTCACTGAAAGAAAGTAGGGCGGCTCTCGCCGCCCCTCCACTCAAAAGCGTGTGTAAAGTCCCGTCACCATCGTGAACATTTCCTCCAACATATCAAAATAGATGCCCTCGTGTATGGCAATGTCCTTTGTTCTGCTCTCGAATGTCTTTTTGCTGAATGTCCTGCGGTAGAAACGCATATTGTAGAGGTCTGCCCCTGCATCATAGATGATGTCAAGGCGGTTGGCACTTGTCTTGTTCCTTGCAAGGCTCATCCGTAAGCCGTTGCCCATATCTATGAAGTCACGGCTTCCCGTCATGGCGGTGAAGCGTCTTCCGCCTATCTGCTGTAATATCGTCTGTGCTATCATATCCGTTGTTTTAGGGTTTTAAGTGTTGGCGGTGCGGACACCGCCAACTTGTTCAAAATTCTCGCATCTCGGCAATGGGTGTCTGTCGTTGCAGCCACTCTTTCACACACTCCATATTATACTCGCTCGTGATGACTGCCGTATGGCTGTCGGTGGCGGTGAAACGTGTGCTTTCGTAATCATCTATCCACCCTTTGAGGGTGTTCGTTCCCCACGCTTGGGCTTCGTCAAAGATACCGTCCAATGCCGTGATAGGTTCGCTGAATTTGACTATCAGCGTTTGATAGGTCGTGTTCATCGGTTGCCCTCCTTTCCCTGCTTTGCGTTCAGCCACTTGTTCCTTGCGGTTCGGCACTCGTCCAATGTGGGTTTGACACAAGCGAACAGTTCTCCGTCCGTATGGCGGTAGTCGTACTGCACAAGTGTCCGCTTGCGTCTGCCGATACCCGATTGGAAACGCTCATATTTCTCCGTACCTGCTTCCGTACAGGTGCTTACTCCGTTGATGGTCATTCGTGTTGCCATAATGTTGCTTTTTAGATGATTAAAAATGTACTGACAGAACTCTGTCCTTCATCACCATTTCGGGGTTGCTCGTGTAGCGTTGATGCAGGTAGAAATGGTGTGAGCCGAAGCCGTAAAGGAAAAACTTGTCAAGTTCGTGCTTCTCGGCAAACTCCTTCACACTCCTTCTCAATCCCTCCTCACTCGTTGTGAGAGTGAGGAGATTTACAAATTCAATGAACATCGTGGGAATTGCATCATCCCACACACAAATCATGCTTTCGATTCTTACTTCCATATCAATGTTGTTTTAGGGTTTATGCTATGCCGCTTTCATCCGCTCACGGATAAGGTTGGCGTTCTTGTTCACAAGGTCTATGATGCGTTCGTGGTATTCGGTGTCTTGGTTGTACTTGCCGTGGCACTGCACCACCTTGAGTGTCCGCAAATCCACCTCTACGGTTTCAATTATCTCACCGCCAATCCTTGCCGAGAGTATGAGGGTGTCGGCTTTCTTGTAGTATTCACTGCCGAACACGCAGATGTTCTGTGCCTTGCCCTCGCTGTAATACTCGTCTATGCTTTCAAGCACCTTGATGATTATTTCCTCGTCCGTGATTACCAATCCGAAGAATTTGGATTTGTTGGCGATGAAATCCTCCGCATCTTTTTCCCTTTGCAGTTGCCGCTGTTGCTCACGCTCACGCCTTTCAATCTCCCAGCGGCGGCGTTGCTCTGCTCATTCCTTCTCGTGTATGGTTTCAATCTTTCGGGTTGCGTTGTCGTGTGCCGCCATGAAATCTTCGGGGCAGATGTTCTTCGGGTTGCGGAGGTCTTGACCGAGTTTGTTGAGCATACGCAAATAGTCGCACCACATGGAGAAGTTGTCTATCAGATACTTGTGACGCTTGGCAATCAGATATGATGCCCAGCATTCATCGGCAGTACGGGCATTGAAAATAAAGTGTTTCATAACCTCAATCTCACCGCCTTTCATAAGGGTTTCAATTCTTGGGTCAGAAAGCAAGGCTTTGAAAAGACGCACGGGGGAAATGCCGTGGAAATCGCCCTTGAAGCCGTTACGTCTGAGTTGAGGTAATACCCTCATTTTGGGATATGCACAGCTTCTTGCCACAACATCATCGTATAGGCTGTTGTGCGGTCTTATCTCCATCGCGCTGCACAATGCCCATACATCGCAGTAATAGAATGTGAAGCCACGGAGCAACGCCATGTCTGTAACCTTACCGTCGGGTGAAATCCAACGCTGCACAACCTCGTGGCAGTAGAATTGCATCGGCTCGCCTTTCCTGCTTTCGCATCTGACCTGCGCCACACGGATTACCTGATAGCCTTTGCAGATGGTTATCACGCTGAAATATTGCGTTTCCTTGTAGATACGTTTGCGTGTGTCCTGCACTTTGAGTTTGGCATGGCATTGGGAACAGGTGCAACCTTCAAGGGTGTCGCATAGTCCACTGTCACTGTGCCACTCGTGACCGCAGTCGGAGCAGGTAATGTTCCCTTTCTTGGTGCGGTAGCCGATATGTTCAACGCAGTGGCGGTATGCCCATTCAATTTGTGTCGTTGATATGGGGCGGAGGTTGGCTGAAAGTCTTGCCACCTCTTTCTGTATCTTGGTCTTCGGTTTCATAAGCCTAAATCAAATAATGAGGGTTGGGGGTGGTTTTCTTTTCTCGCTGACGGTCTGTTGCGGTTCTGCAACTTGCGGAGTTCCTCCTCTTGGTATCTGCGGACTGCATTCTGACGTGCCTCCGCCTTTTCCTCTTCCGTGAGTTCCACAACATGGTTCACCACCACTTGGCAGTTCATAGGTTTGCCCACCTCTATCTCGTTTTCCTCATAGTAGTGGATGGCTTGCCCGAATATCTCTCCGTCCGTGAAGCCGTTGCAACCACTTTTCTGCACATGGTTCAGAATGTGGGTCACGCACTCGTCTATGTTCTTGGCAGGGTTGCGGTACTTCTTCGCAAAGAGCGTATCTTCCTCCGCCCGCTGTTCCAGATACATTTGTATCGTTCTTTTGAAATGGTCTGTTCCTTTCATATCGCTGTCGTTTTTAGATTGTCTGTTTAAGTATCTCTCTCCAATAGGTCGGCTCTACCTCGCTGAGAAGGAAGTCCATGAAGTCCCTCCGTGCGTCTTTGTTTAGTTCGTGGTACAATCTTCGGAACGTTTCAAAATTGCCGTTGATGTACGTTTCCACCATATACACGAAGATGTTGTCCACCTCGTAATATCTGCACTGCTGCGCTACCGTCTTGCTGTTTCTCTTTGTCATGTCGGTAAGGGTTAAAGAGTTAATGACCAAAGGATGAAGCCGAAGTAGGCAATGGTGGAAAGGATAGCCACGATTACACCTATCGCCACTCGGAACACTCCGTTTACAATCTCTCTGATGATGCCCCAAAGGATGCCGAACACCCCGAAGGCGGTGCGCATCATCAAGCCGCATATCGCCAACCCGATGTATTGCGCCACTTGTCTGAAATTTGCCGTTGCTGTCATATCTTCGCTGTTTTTAATTTTTTGTTTTTTATGCGGATTCAAGAGCTGAGGGAGTTGAGTTTCAAACTATCTTATCTGCCTCTCGTTTATCCGACATTTTTTTTATGCGTCTTTCTGTCGCATCGGTCGTTTTCGTTTCGGGTGCTTGAAAAGGTAGGGATTAGGGAATGCAAGGTTTTTCGGGGAAATACTACCCGAAGGGCTGGAGATTTCCGCAGAAAACAGGAGGCTTGACCTTGCTTTCCCGTCCAATCCCGGAATTACCTTTGCGCCCAGAACGAAAATGACTGACTGATGCGGCTTACTGAAAGGCGCAAAATGGAGGTAAACGAAAACAGAGGCAGATTAGGTAGAAAAAACTTTAGGGGAAAATCCGTAAAAAGAGGAAACCGTCTGAAAGAAAAAGACATCACCGGAAGCGTGAAAAGGGCAAACCACGACAAAGGAAGTATGATTGTTTCCGTTCCGACGGAACTTGTCCAGCCGGGCGGCAACAATCATTCTTCCCGGTTTGTCCGGCTGTGTGTGACCGCCTGTTTCATTCATGAGGCAGGCTGACACACTCTGCATTCACTTTCCGCTTCCGGCAAAAGGGACAGCAAAAAAAGAAAAATCATCTGGTAGCCCGTAAAAGCACCTCTTGGCATAGACGCAAAAGAAAGGGGCATTGCGTCATCAGTCTAAACATCGTTTAGGCGTGAGGCAATGCCCTTTTCTCCGGCTATGCGGTAGTCGGCACACGATTGTTCAAAACTCGTTTTTGGCAATGGTGTTCCGACAAACAAAACCGCTTTTACGGAAAAATCTTATGAATGAGGGGATAAAAAACGGGAGTTTATATCAAAATCTCGAATTAAATAGCTACTTTTGCATAGGAAGAGTTCTTTGAAGGTTACGCAATGCGCAGAAAGATAATGCAGTAGATAACTAACTAAATCGTAACCTATTACTATCAAGAGCAATTAACCTACGCTCATTTCCAATAAATTACACTCTTTTCGTAACTTCGAAATACAAAGTTACAATTTTTCAATCACTTTTTATTATCTTTGCCGAGATTAAGGTTGTCGCGGACGACAAATCATTGTTTTGTAACGTCCATGACAAGCCGCAACAGATTACTACACTAACAAAAATTATTATCATGTTCGATCAACAAACTTACATAAGACGCCGCGCCCAACTGAAAAAAGAAGTGGGTCAAGGCATCATCATCCTGTTTGGCAACAACGAATCGCCTGCCAACGGACCTTTTAACGGTTATCATCCTTTCCGTCAAGACTCATCGTTTTTGTATTATTTCGGACAGAACAGAGACGGACTGGTGGGCGTCATCGACATTGACAACGACACCGAAACCTTAATTGGCGACGACATCGACATAGAAGACATCGTTTGGTTTGGCTCTGTAGACAGCGTCAAGGACATGGCCGAACAAGTTGGAGTGAACAACTCGGCCCCGATGAAGCATCTCAAGACCCTTTGCAACGCAGCCATCGGCAGCAAGCGCAAGATACATTTTCTGCCGCCTTACCGCCACGACATCAAGTTGCAGATATACGATTTGCTGGGCATTCATCCCAGTCAGCAGAAAGAAAGCGCCTCACTCGATCTCATCAAGGCCGTCGTTAAGATGCGTTCTGCTAAGGAACCGCAGGAGATTGAAGAACTGGAACGCGCGGCGAAGATTGGCTATCTGATGCACACCACTGCCATGCGCCTCACCAAACCCGGCGTAACCGAGAAGTTTGTAGGCGGTCAGGTAGACGGCATTGCCAACTCGTATGGTGCCATGGTGAGCTTCCCAACCATCTTCTCACAGCACGGCGAAATCATGCACGGCAATCCCTCACTGGCCAAGCTTGAAGCTGGAAGGCTGGCACTGTGTGATGCCGGAGCTGAAACGGTGAACAATTATTGTTCGGACAACACCCGCACCTTCCCCGTGAACGGCAAGTACACCCAACGACAGCTGGAGATTTACAGCATTGTAGAGGCTTGCCACGACCATGCACTCGAAGTTGCAAAACCAGGAGTGAAGTACATAGACGTGCATTTCTCTGTATGCAAGCTTATGACAGAGCGCCTGAAAGAACTGGGACTGATGAAAGGTGACACCGAAGAGGCTGTTAGAGCTGGCGCTCATGCCATGTTCTTGCCGCACGGACTGGGTCACATGATGGGCATGGACGTACACGACATGGAAGCCTTGGGACAAATCTACGTGGGATTTGACGATGAAACTCGTCCCAATCTCGAACAGTTCGGCACCAATGCCCTGCGCATGGGACGCCGCTTAGAAGAAGGCTTCGTGGTAACAGACGAACCGGGCATCTATTTCATTCCCGCACTAATCGACGAATGGAAGGCCTCCGGGCATTGTGCAGAATTCCTGAACTTTGACAAGTTGGAAACGTACAAAGATTTTGGAGGTATTCGTATTGAAGACGATATCCTAATTACCAAAGACGGATGCCGCTTCCTTGGAAAAGACCGCATACCCTATCATCCCAAAGATGTAGAAGCATTTATGGCTAACAATTCAACTAAATAATTTATTAAAACTATTCAAAAACATGAAGAAAATTTTAATGTTCGCCCTCTTAGCCATTATGGCAACGGGCGCACAGGCAGCTAAGAAAAAGACTGCCCCCAAAAACAACAAGCCAGTATTTACCGTTGTTAAGCAAAACAAGATTACCAGTATCAAGGATCAGAACCGCAGCGGTACGTGCTGGGCTTACTCTACCTTGAGCTTCTTGGAAAGCGAAATCTTGAAAAAAACAGGGAAAACGTACGACCTATGCGAGATGTTCGTAGCACACAAGACATACCAAGACCGAGCAGAAAAGGCTGTACGCATGCACGGTGACGTGAGTTTTGCACAAGGAGGTAGCACATACGACCCTGTTTATTGTTGGCAACACTATGGCATGGTGCCCGAAACAGCAATGCCATTGCCTGGTACAATGACTGGTGACTCGTTGGCTAACTTTGGCGAATTCTTTGAACTCCTGACACCTTATGTTGAAACAATAGCTAAAAGTAAGCAAAAGAAAATTTCTTCTACATGGAAAAAAGGAATGGTAGGAATTCTTGATGCTTACCTTGGCAAAACTCCTGAAACATTTACATACGATGGAAAAACCTATACGCCACAATCGTTTGCTGCAAGTCTGGGACTGGACATGAACGACTATGTACACTTCACCAGCTACACACACCATCCCTTCTGGACACAATTTGCTGTTGAAGTTCAAGACAACTGGCGTTGGCCTTTGAGCTGGAACGTTCCTATTGAAGAAATTTGTAACATCATTGATAACGCTATCAACAATGGTTATACCGTAGCATGGGGCGGAGATGTTTCTGAAGATGGATTTACACGCAATGGTTTAGGTATTGCTTACGATTTGAAGAAAGCACGCGATTTGTCAGGAACAGATGCTGACCGCTGGGTTAAAATGTCCAAATCCTCAAAGAAAGCCAAAGCAGATTCATTAGGTATCAATGCTCCTGAAGTTGTTCCTACACAAGAGATGCGCCAAGAAGCATTCGATAATTGGGAAACAACCGATGACCACGGCATGCACATCTTTGGTATTGCCAAGGACCAAAACGGTAAAGAATATTACATGGTAAAGAACTCTTGGGGCGAAAGTGGTAAGTACAAAGGTATTTGGTACATGACCAAGGCTTTTGTAGCTTACAAGACGATGGACTTCATGGTAAACAAGAATGCCGTTCCTGCAAATATCCGTAAGAAATTAAATATCTAAAAAATACTTCAAGTTGATCTTGAAACCACGATAAGAAAGACCGTTTTTCCTGTATGGAAAAACGGTCTTTCTTTTTTTTTATTGCCTTAGCCCTTTGAAGAAACAAATAAGCACTGCGCTCATGAGCTTTTCAAAACATACCATCACGATGTAGATAGATGCAAACTGCATCATACGTTTCTGGTGAGAAAAAAGAAGAAAGCAACATGTTCTTACGGCTTTAGTGAAATTAAAAAATCGATCGCAAAAGGCGATAAAATATGAGCGGGCTCTTTGAAAGAGCCCGCTCAAAATAAAACTATCGGGAGGAGGAGACTACTTGAACGGCATCGCTACACACCCATATTTACGTTGTATGGGACCCACGGCCAACTTTATCTCGTTTGTTTCTTCATCGAAATAGAATGTCAGGCTGTAGGCCTGCGTGTACCTTTTCGTAGATACGTCACCAGTGGACGTCCAATAGTATGCGCTGGTACCAAAAACTAATAATTTATTAAGTTCGTAATAGCCCAACGCAGGGAGGAAGAAGTAATTATCAATCTCACTATTCTTAGGCTTGCCTTTTGTAGCAATAACTTCTTTGTCATTGGAAGTTGTACGCCAATCGGTACCCTCGGGATCTTTCTCCTTTAACTCAGCAAGACTCTTGCCTTGTTCTTTAGCGATAACGCTGAGCTTCTTCAACCATATACCGCCTCTGTAAATCCTACCGAAAACTGACCACCGAGTACTTTCATCCCAATGAGCATCACCCTTCATTGCGTACCAAGTCATTTCGTTAACATTAGGAAGCTCATTAACAAAGAGAGAGTTTTGGGTAGCTGGCTCAATAGTCTTACCATCGTGACAATAACGAGGATCTTTTGAATCCTTAGGATAATTTGAGTTAGCTCCATTATTAATTGTTGGCTGCCAAACGTCTTTCTTGTCATCAATAACGTCCCACTCGTGACCAGACCAATAGTTCTCTTTAGCATCCCACGCATAATATTCGTGACCGGTGTAATAAAAAGCAACGTCGGTATCTTCTAATTCATAAGAGCCATCAGTATCGTCATGTCCAGCGTTAAAATCTGCATAGCCAAGACTAACGGGAATATCACAAATCTTATTGGCATCAAAGGCATGTGTTTTATAGTGTTTGATCAGTGTCAATTCCTTATTATTCTTTTTGTCGAAGACTGTGAATTTCACGTTCAATCTATGGTTGCCGGGAGCTATCACTACATAAAGTGAGTTCTTAATACTTTCAGCATTTACAGTTTGATCAGCAAGCACAAGACCATCAGTACCTACATTCAGTGTAATTGTCTTTGCATCACCTGTACCGGAAAGACCATCTTGGCTAAGATCATAAGTACCAGAGATATTGGTTTCTTTAGAGGTTATCTCTATGCTTTTGATCTTATAGTTTGCGCGATCCTCCTGAGAAGACATAAAGGGAAGGAAGCAAAGATAAGCTGCCTTGTGCTTCAAGTTGAAACTATAACCACTCTTACCTTCAGCTGTAACCTTCGTTGCCGTTGCTACACCGCAATCGCCAGCGGCACCAAAATGCTTTGTATTGTTAAAGGCTTCTTGGGTCTGATTGCCGGCAATAACAACTTTCTTTGCACCAGCATTGGTGTTTGTACCACAATAGTACACATCGTATTGACCCTTAGTGGTGTAAGAACCACCTAATAAGAATGTTGTGCGAGGAGCTGTCTCTGTGACAGCATTCTTACTCTTTTGTAGCTTATTCTTATCGTCCTCTACATAGATCTTGTCGCCAGGCTCCCAAAGAAAGGCTCCTTCACCACCGATGGCGTCACGATTCATAGAAGTACGAGTGAGAAAACCAGGAACTACTGTTGAAATTTCAGTTGTACCAATCTGTACACGCTCCATAGGAGCCTCTGTTACGATACCACCTGTAAAGGCAGTAAGCTGATCGTTAGTAGGTGTGCTCTCTTCATTAGAACAGCTACTCATCAGCACAGATGCAGCCACGCAAGCTGCAAATGAGATAAATAATTTTGCTTTCATTTGTATCAATCGCTTATAAAATTAATTCATAAAAAATGGTGATTACTCATAAAGTTTTTCAGATTTGACCTCATACTACATAAGGGCCTCTTCCACTTCATCTTCATCTTCCTCAATTGGTCCACCGGGAAGAGCAGGATCATGTCCAATATTAAAAGGACTTCCGGCACAAAGCGAGGACTCTACTGCAATGCAAACTATATTAGGACAAATGTATGCCGCCTTTATACGTTCGTCATTTGTTTCTGTTTTACTCATAACGCTAAAATAATTTTTTAATATGACTTTTAATTTCTAAATATACTACCAATAAGGATGCCACGAATTGCCTTCCTCTAACAGACACAAAGATTCGCTGCGCACTAAAACATGATGCGCAGAAAAAGGTTTAAGGGAAGGTATACCTATTATATATATGAGTGAGTACAAAATTATTTGGAACTACCAAATAATTTGCATTAAAAGAAAAAATAAAGTTGTTTTTTCTTTGCAACACATCCACCCCCAAAGAATATTTGGGGAAAGACTGTAAGTGGCTATGTGAAAATCCTGATTCCAACCTCTATAGTGTTTAGCTTGTTTGCAAAGGTAATATGTCATTTTGTATTTTACAACCTTATAAAAGAAAAGATATCATTTATTAACCTATTTTTTCCTACCAGCACATAGACAGACAACTAATTTCTTCAGTAAAAACATGGAGCGAAAAGCACAAAGCAGGAAAGTTTCATGGAAGAAGAACAGGCATTACAAGACACTTTTTTAAGAATTCCTGGGGAAGGATGCAATTATTTGTGACAATTACGATGAGTTACGGTAAATTATTTGTAACTTTACACACAAATAAGTCTTCATTATTATGAAGGCCATCACTCGTATGGCCGCATGCGAGTACAACTTGACAAAATAAAAAAACAATATAAATGCATTTCAAATGGAATTATGTACCACCTACATCAGAAGAAACAAAGGCAGCCAATGAGTTAGGAGAGAAACTGAACATCAGCCCCCTTCTCGCTCAATTGCTCATCCGTCGTGGCATCACTACGGAGTCTGCCGCCAAGCGATTCTTTCGCCCACAACTGGCAGACCTCATCAATCCATTCCTGATGAAAGACATGGACCTGGCCGTAGACAGATTGAACGACGCCATGGGACGCAAAGAGCGTATTATGGTGTATGGTGATTACGATGTGGATGGCTGTACAGCCGTCGCATTGGTGTATAAGTTCCTGCAGCAATTCTATTCCAACATTGATTATTACATCCCCGATCGCTACGATGAGGGCTACGGTGTGAGCAAAAAGGGAATAGACCATGCGCAGGAAACGGGTGTTAAACTGATTATTATTCTGGATTGCGGCATCAAGGCAATTGACGAAATCGCCTACGCCAAAAGCCTTGGAATTGATTTCATCATCTGTGACCATCACGTCCCTGACGAAGTGATGCCTCCCGCCGTGGCTATCTTGAATCCAAAGCGCCCAGACGACAGCTATCCTTTCAAGCATCTGTCGGGATGTGGAGTGGGCTTTAAGTTCATGCAAGCCTTTGCCAAGAACAACAGCATTCCTTTTTCACGGCTCATCCCACTGCTCGATTTCTGCGCAGTGAGCATCTCGGCCGACATTGTACCCGTGACAGACGAGAACAGGATACTGGCGTTTCATGGTCTGAAACAACTGAACCAGAACCCAAGTGTGGGTTTGAAGGCCATCATAGACATTTGCAACCTTAATGGAAGGGACATCTCCATGAGTGACATCGTGTTCAAAATTGGGCCACGCATCAATGCTTCGGGACGCATGGAGAATGGCAAGGAGAGTGTGGACCTCTTGGTTGAGAAAGACTTTGCCAGTGCACTGAGACAAGCAAAACACATCGACGAATACAACGAACAGCGCAAAGACATTGACAAACAGATGACTGAAGAGGCCAACCTGATAGTCGCCAAACTGGAAAGCCAAAAGCATCATTCGTCCATCGTGCTGTATGATGAGAACTGGAAGAAAGGGGTCATCGGTATCGTGGCATCGCGGTTGACCGAAATTTACTTTCGTCCAACGGTTGTGTTGACACGCGACGGCGAGTTCGCCACAGGCTCAGCACGCAGTGTAACGGGCTTTGATGTCTATTCGGCCATCAAGAGTTGCCGAGATTTGCTTGTCAATTTCGGCGGACACACCTACGCCGCCGGCTTGACCTTGCGATGGGATGACATCAAGAAATTCAGAGAACGGTTTCAGAAATACGTGGATCTACACATCGAACCCGAACAAACTGAGCCTATCTTAGACATCGATGCCATCATCGATTTCAAGGACATCACCAAAAGGTTGCATGCTGACTTGAAAAAATTCTCACCCTTTGGACCGGGTAATTCTAAACCTCTTTTCGGCACACTCGGCGTGTTCGACTACGGCACCAGTAAGGTGGTAGGGCGCGAACAAGAGCACATCAAGCTTGAGTTGGTTGATTCTAAGTCGAGTAACATCGTCAACGGCATTGCCTTCGGACAGAGTGCGTCGGCACGATACATCAAGTCAAAGCGCGGTTTTGACATTGCCTACACGCTTGAGGACAACGTATTCAAGCGCAATGCCGTGCAATTGCAAATAGAAGATATACGTCCTATCGAAGAAGAGGAGCAGGATTTCTAACGACATGCAGGCCGAAGATAAATACCTGAACATACTGCACCAATACTGGGGGTATGCCGATTTTCGTGGCATACAACGTGATATCATCGAAAGTATCGGGCAGCAAAAAGACACACTGGGGCTGATGCCGACCGGAGGAGGCAAGTCTATTACCTTCCAAGTGCCGGCCCTGGCACAGGAAGGCGTGTGCATCGTGGTGACTCCGCTCATCGCCTTGATGAAAGACCAGGTGCAACATCTTCGGGAAAAAGGCATACAGGCCACAGCTATCTATTCAGGAATGAGCCAACGGGAGATTACCACGGCGCTCGATAATTGCATCTTCGGGGGTGTGAAGTTATTGTATATCTCGCCCGAACGCATCGGTTCAGAACTGTTTTTGATGAAGTTGCGCCGCATGAACGTCAGCTTCATCACCATCGACGAGGCTCACTGCATCAGTCAGTGGGGCTATGATTTCCGACCAGCATATCTCCAAATAGCGAACATCCGCAAGGAAAAGCCCGACACTCCCCTATTGGCTTTGACCGCAACAGCCACTCCTAAGGTTATTGTAGACATCCAAGAAAAGCTGGAGTTCAAAGAGAAGAATGCGTTCCACATGAGCTTTGAGCGCAAAAACCTGACCTATGTGGTACGCAATGCACAGGACAAGAATGAAGAACTCGTTCATATTCTCAACTCTGTGCGTGGCTGCGCCATCGTTTATGTGCGAAGTAGGAAGCGTACCAGGGAGATTGCAGAGATACTGAACGCTAATAACATTACTGCAACCTTTTATCATGCAGGGCTTGAACCCGCCGTGAAAGACGAACGACAGACAGCTTGGCAAAACGATGTGGTGCGTGTCATCGTAGCCACGAATGCCTTCGGAATGGGCATTGACAAGCCCGACGTGCGCATCGTGGTGCACATGGACTGCCCTGACTCGCTGGAAGCTTATTTCCAAGAGGCGGGTCGTGCAGGGCGAGATGGCAACCGTTCCTACGCTGTTTTGCTCTACAATGGCGGCGATGAACGCAAATTGGACAAGCGAATAGTGGACAACTTCCCGGAAAAGGAGTATATCAAGAATGTCTATCAGAGTCTGGCTTTCTATTATGAAATAGGCATCCACAGTGGCAAAGGACACACATTCACCTTTGATATCGGCAAATTTTGCATGATATACAAGTACTTTCCCGTGCCTGTCAATTCGGCCTTACATCTATTGGCACGCGCGGGTTATCTCGTTTATGAGACTGATCCAGACTCCAGCGCGCGTCTTATGTTCCTCATTGGACGAAATGAGCTGTACAAATTGGAACATCTCACACCTTATGAAGAGAAACTCCTCACGGCCCTTTTGCGCAACTACGGCGGATTGTTCACTGATTATGTTTACATTGATGAAGGCCTTTTGGCCCAGCAAACCGAACTGACGAGAGAGCAAGTGTATCTGCTGTTGCGTGGAATGACGCAGCGACGTATCGTTCATTTCATACCACAACGCAAGATGCCGTTCATCACTTACACCCGTGACCGCGAGGAGATTGACCGGCTTATCATTCCTGCTGAGGTATACGAGCAAAGAAAAGAAGAATACACCAAGCGCGTCCGGTCGGTCATCAACTATGCCAAAAATGATGAGGTGTGTAGAAGTAAGCAGCTTTTACGCTATTTCGGAGAGACCGATGTGCAGGAATGTATGCGCTGTGATGTGTGTCTGGAACATTATACAGACCAGACTTCAGAAGAAAAAATAAAGCCAGCACAAGACCAAATCAAGCATTTTTTGAACGACGGGGAGAAGCATCACCTGACGGAACTCCATCAACTGTCCATTGCAAGACGCCAATTAGATGAAGCGTTGGAAATGCTGATCGCCGAGGAAGAGGTAACAATTGAAGGAAGTTACATCTTCTTACATCCGTAAAAAATCCTCACTTTCAGGGTTGATAAACAAGAACTTACCTTTATCAAAAAGGCACATTAGATTTTCAATAAATCGTGAAAATCAGATAATATATAGGTTGGAAGCGTTTCATCATATTGCTTATCCGTCCATCCTTCACCCTTCAACCAAGCAGTTTGGCAGCCTATTGTAGAGGCGGGTTCTATGTCTTTGTAGAAACTGTCACCAACAGCAAGAACGTTAGCAGCTGGCATTTGCAAAATATCAAGTGCCATTTTGAACAGTCGGGCATCCGGTTTTCGGATGTTAACCACAGCTGATTCAATGACATCTTCAAACAAATCGTCAAGTTCAAACTCCTTCAAAACCTGCCTCATGTTACCATAAAAGTTGGTAACCATCACAAGCGGATATCGATGGCGTAGCTTCTCGAGAACCATTTTGTTGCGATAAATGATGGCTGAGACATGCTCATATACCCGATTTGACAGTTGTTGGTGCATCCGTTTCAGCTCATTCTCATCCGCATCCCAGGCACCAAGGATGCACAACTGTTCCAACTCGAGCCGCAACTTGACATCTATTGTCTTCTTGAGAGAATAATCTGCCCGAATCAATGGATTTTTCTCGAGCGTGCGTTCACCATTAACATAAGCCTCACGAAAATCATCTTCTATCACAGGCATCCCCTCCTGTTGGTAAGAATGCCACAACATCTTGCCCCAATGCTGGCCGTTTGTATCGATGGTTCCACCAAAATCAAGTATCAATCCCTTGATGTCAGATGTTTTTTTTGCCGTATTCATCACCATATTTATATTTGTTTGGCCCGTTTTTCGAGATCGTTCGTAAGCAGTTTACACAAGGTTTCATGTCGATTGTGCATGTAAATATAAAGCGCATGGAGAACCACTATCTCGAAGACAAAGTACACCCATGGACAGTTGAGCAGGCAAGTAACGTACAAACAGATAGCGCGTGTATTAAACGTCAGAATGTTGGCATAGGGCATGAGTGGTCGGCTTCCTGCCAAGAATCGTTGCTTCACATCCTCTTGTGGATATCCAAGATAGGCTTGGAAGAATCGTTGGAACGCCGGTGTGCGCCGTTCTTGTCCTCGACAATAGTTGGCATAATTGACGTAAAACAGTCTTTTCAGCCATTCATTCTTTGCCAACGACTTGTAAATGTCGTATTGTTGTTTCGATTGATCCAACTCACTCCCCTCTTTTCCCTTCAAAAAATAAAGATGAATTTGCCGGTAATAATCGCCCAAGGAGCTTTGCTGTGAATGACACAAGATTCCTGCAACGGCCGCCAAAGCCCAACTTCCCATACCCCAATGAATATCGGTGAACGGCATTGGCTGATGCTGCAGACGCATGGCAATGGCCACATAGATGCCTAAAAACCACAACTGACTGGCGAAACCATCAAGCATGCGCCCGATGAATGTATGCTGATGAGTGAGACGAGCCAACTGACCGTCGGTGCTATCGCATAGATTGGCCAAGAGCAACAGCATCACACCACACAGATTGTGACACAGGTCAGTAAAATAAAAACAATAAGCTGCTCCTGCTCCAAGAAAGATAGAGAGGATGGTGACGGCGTTGGGATGCACACCAAGTTGTCTCCACATCAAGGCAAACACCAAGCCCACGGGGCGTGTGAAGTGAACATCAAGCCACTCTTCCGTATCCTTCGACTTCATGGAAGCCCTCAAAAGTTCTTGAAACCTACTCATACTTCCTTTAAAAGTTGTGCAATGGCCAGTGCTGCTTCCTCCCTACAAGGAGAGAAACTGGGCCAATCGTTAAAATCAATGATGCAGAAATGACCATCTTTGCTCACGATACAATCACCGCCAAAGACATCAATACCGATGATATCAGCCAATCTACAGGCATGGCGGTGCAGCTCTTTCGCATCAAAATCGTACCCTTGTTCTGAGGCATGTAGCCGATACCATCTGAAGAAGTCATGGCCGACGCAGTAGAATTTCACCAAGTCGCCTTCAACATTCGCACTCTCCACGCAAGTTAGAATACCGCGTTTCTCCCATTCATCCTTCCGCTTTCTCAACTCATCCTCGTCTTGACAAAACACCACGTCGCCATCTCTTTGTGCCAAGGCGTCACCCCGTTTGAGCCAATAGCCGTGCTCTCCTTTCTCTGGAGGCATGGGAATATGGTGCGTTCGCATCAACTTCACAATATTCTTTCGCTCACATGCTTCCACAGCCATGGGCATATTTATCACCAAAGCGCCCGCTTCGGCTCGTTTACGCAAGAACTGTAACGTTGCTGGCAGGCGTCCCATCGACAAATAAACATCGGCCTTATGCTCATCTGTGAGTAGAGCTTCGTCAATCATAGGAATGTCACCGCCCAGACATTGGATGACAGAAGCGAGTATCTCGCGGTCCTTTTGTTCTGCGTCCAGTGAATATCTCACGTCACGACGGATAGCAATGATTTTATTTTTCATATCGTTGGATGAAGGCACTGCGAGCCTTCGATGATTCTGTTTTAATGAGTTTGGCTCAACAACGACGCAGGATTTCGCAAGAACTCCTCTGCCTTTGGGATGTCAGAGGCGTGATCGATGTCCATCACCCGCCCCATGTCATAGGCCATAACCTTCAATTGTTCGGCAATCAATGCTCGTTGAAAGTTGCGCATGCGATGCTCGCCACGCTCAATACAGTGAGCCAAGGTGTCCAACACACGAGGGTGCAGACCATAAACACCACCAGAGATGAAGGTATGGTGACCAGGGTTTTGATCATGAAAGCCCAAAACATTGTACGCAGCGTCAGTTTCTACATAGAGTGGTTTCTCATCATCCACATACCTAGTCACACCCATCAAAGCATCAACACCATGATTGACAGAATGTTTAAAAGTACGAATGTAATCGGTGAAAGCTTGTTCCAAGAAAACCGTGTCTACCGTTGTAAGACAGAAAGGTGAACCCTTGAGCCATGTGCTCATGGCATACAGACTGTGCATTGAGCTGGGTGTACGCTTCATCAGTAGGCGTAAGGGAACACGAACGCCTTGCAAACCATCTGCCTTGAGGTCGCACAAATGAGCATAAACATCGGGCATGGCTTCGTTGCAGATTACGATGATTTCGTCCGCTTCATGCTCCATGAAGATTCGTATCAATCGGTCAATCAACGATTCTCCATGCACTTTTACCAACGGCTTAGGGACATTAATCCCCTCTTTGCTCAAACGTGAGCCCTCACCCGCTGCGATAACAGCATATTTCATTCGTATCTGTTTTATCCGTTTGTCGACAATGACTGGTCAATATCTTGCTGCGCATTGGCACAATGACCCCTCAAGAGCCTTTATAGATACAAAGATAAAACATATTTTTGAAATAAGGAAGTGGCATTTCAAATATTCCTTTCATTGTCGTGAAGCCGCAATGCATTCGACAGCAACAGCCTCACAACACGAAAAAGATTGACACCACCCCAAGACGCTCGCTTTTCTTCCAGGTCTAATGATTGGAAAGAATCTGCAAATCGTCTGTGTTGATAGAGCCCGTTCCTCTCACCTTGTGTCTGAAATGCCTAACCGTTCCTGACAGTTCGATGTCGCCAACCCCTTCGAGTTCACATTGCGCCCAGTCACATTTTGCCAGATGAGCTTTGACATCTCCTACTCCTTTGAGTTTTAACGAGGCTTTAGACGCAATCACTTGGTCGAGTTCGATATCGCCGGCCCCTTTCATTTCCACATTCACCTCATCGCAAATCAGATCCTTTATCTCAACATCACCAGCCCCTTCCAATCGAATTATCAAGGTATCTGTATCCAGATGTCGATCGATATTGAAATCACCGGCGCCCCGCATCAACACCGAAATAAGGTCAGGGGAAGTAAGATAGATATTCACGTCATCGGAAGAACGGAGGTTTTTCCACCCATTATTTCGTGTATGTTGGATGGTCAATTCCGTTCCGTCACTAATGGTCTTGATGTGCTTAATCACATTTTCTGGCCCTACAATCTTGACACTCACTGAATCAGCTTGCACAAAATGCACTTCACAAGCCATTTCTAACTTGATGCGTTTAAACGGTTGCACCTTCACGTTTTTTGTGATTTTCTTTCCGCCATCCTTCCTTTTAACGACGTTCACACACGATGCGAGTGTCACTACGCATACCACAACACATGCCAACCAAAGTATTTTCTTCATACCATTTACAATTTAGAGGATTACATGGCCTACCAAAAGAGGCCATTTACTAACTGTTTATAGGACGATGGCACAGCTATAAAAGTTGCAGCGGGCAAAACTTTTATCCGTCATCAATCGCATTTATCTGGTCATGTCATATCCTTTTCATCGAAAAAGTTCATCATGACCATGCACGATGAACTCTCTTCCTACGGTTTTCTTAATCAACCGTTATCTCGTCTACGAACAAGAAGGCGGGCTGTCCATAACCATAATGCCATTGGGGCATACTGTGTTCGGACAACACCTTGATGCGTAGATACCGTGCTTTGACGTTTTCAAGCGTTATCTTCTGTGTGTTTACACTGGGTGGCACAACGAGTGGAAGCGATTGTTTAGTATCCGCAAACACCTCCTTGAAATGCTCTCCATCGTCAGACACCAATAGCGAAACGCCTCGGTCGGGGAATATCCAGTTGGATTGTTCGGTAAGTGTGCGCACCGATACACTCCTAATGGGCATCCTGCGTTGCAGATCGATGATGATGTCCATATCGTTTCCCACGAATCCTACCCAACGTCCAGAGTGAAACGAAGTGTTACCCAGCAATCCATTCACCAACTCTTGTGGACTGTTTCCTTGATAAGCATGGTTGGGTGGCGTGCAAAAACGAACGGGTTTCATCATGGCTTTGTGAACAATGACTTGCTCTTTCGTCACATCACTGTGCAGACTATCGCTATAAGCTATGGCTTTAATGGTAGCAGATCGCTTGAGACAAAACGGCTTTTTGTACGGTTTGCTTTGCTCATTTGGCTCACTTCCATCAGTGGTATAATAGATTTTCGCCTTCCCCGGTGCACTGAGAGCCACCTCCATGGCTTGCCCTTTGGGCGATGGTGTCAGCACCGTGTTCACCGTGAAATAATGTTCAGCATATCGATAGCCGCAAGTTGTGTAGAGTTGCAGCATGTGAGGCAACCGCTGTAAGAAGCTGCCATAATCCTTCTCCTGCTCGCTCGACCACTGCACCTCGCACGCTGCTGCCAATCGTGGCAACATCATATATTCTACATGCGATAGCGTTTTTATCTGTTCGGTCCACAGATTGGCTTGCACACCAATGATATGCTTTGCCTGTTGTGGCGTCAGCGACGTAGGAACAGGCTGGAAAGCATACACCTTCTCAATGGGCAGATAGGCATTGAAAGCCACAGGCTCGTTGGCTCTGTCTTCGGTTTGGTAATAATCGAAATACATGTTCGAAGTAGGACACATAATGGCATCGTGTCCCAAGCGGGCAGCCTGTTCGGCTCCTTGAATGCCTCGCCACGACAACACCGTTGCGTTAGGCGCCACACCACCTTCCAATATTTCGTCCCAGCCACACACTTTTCGCCCATGCTGAGTGATAAAATTAGTCATTTCGGTCATAAAGTAGCTTTGCAAACGCTGCTCTTTGGTGTGCTGTGCATCGGTAACAAGTCCCAGACTTTGAATCTTCGCCTGACATTTTGCACAGTTTTGCCACGACTTCTTTGGACATTCGTCGCCGCCAATGTTGATATACGGACCAGGAAAGAGCTGCATCACCTCGGCAATCACGTCTTTGGCAAACTGCAAAGTGCTGTCGTTGCCGGCGCAAAGCACCTCCTCTGCAATGCCCCACTCTGTGCGTACGCTGTACGGTCCGCCCGTACAGCCCAGCTCCGGATAGGCTGCCAATGCTGCCACCATGTGTCCTGGCATATCTATCTCGGGCACGATGTTGATGTGACGCTCGGCAGCATACTGCACTATCTCCTTGATTTGTTGCTGCGTATAATAACCTCCATGGGGTTTGCCATCCTTCTTGTCTGTGTGTCCGATAGCCGTTTCGGGTCGGAATGCAGCCTTCTGGGTCAGCAATGGATATTTTTTTATCTCGATACGCCAACCCTGATCATCGGTCAAATGCCAATGAAAATTATTGATGTTGTGCAAAGCAAGCATGTCGATAAATGTCTTGACAGCTTCTACCCCAAAGAAATGGCGTGCCACATCGAGCATGGCACCCCGATAAGCATATTGCGGATAATCTATTATCTCACCTGCTGGAAACACAATTCCTGACGAATAAGGCAGCAAGTCCTTCTGTTCTGTTGCTGAACAGCACTTCTTGCTCTTCCCATCCTCTTTCTCACATCTTCCCTTCTCCATATTACACTTCAAGGGAATTGCCTTTCGCAAGGTTTGTATACCATAAAAAGTGCCAGCGGCCGACGCCCCCTGAATGGTTATTTTTTGTGCGGAAACACGCATGCTGTACGCCTCCTTGTTGAGATGTGACAGTCCCGTACACAACTCAATGTTGTGTGCATCTGTGGCACTGGTCGCCACTTTGAGTTGCAAGCCCGTGAGTTCAAAGATGTAAGATGCCAGCAATTGGGCATCTTTCTTCAGCACACTGTCACGTGCTGGGTACACAATTCGGGTTTGAGGGGTCAGCACAAAGCCCTTACTCTTCACCATATTGATTTGTCGTGGCAAAGGAATCACACTGTAATTTGCCATGTTTGGCGCACTTTGCGCATATCCCATGGTAGCGAGCAACCACAGGCATACGCTCATCAAGATTGTTTTCTTCATATCGAAAGATTGTTCAAGTTTACTTTATTACAAAGATTGCGCAAGCCGAACACAGAGAAAGTTCACTTTCTATGTTGAGGTGCGGCCTATCTTCTGCAAAGATAGTGCAAGCCGAAGACAGAGAAAGATTACTTTCTTTGTTGAGGCGAAGCCAATCTTCTACAAAGATAGTGCAAGCCGAAGACAGAGAAAGTTTACTTTCTATGTTAAGGCGAAGCCAATCTTTTACAAAGATAGCCAAAATAATTGACCGATGGGTCGTCCATGCTAACTTTTACAGCCTTCATGCATGAAGACGCAAAAGCTGCGAACTGAAAAATGCCACCCCGATGTGTTACAACCGAGGTGGCATGTCGCGTCTATGAAGCTCACAGACTATAGTGTATACGATGCAGCGTTCAGCTTACTGCATCACGTTATGATGGTCAAAAACAATGGCACCTGGACCAACGCCGGTGGGTAATGTTTTGAGCAACACACCCGACTCATCATAGATATTCACATAGCCCGGTGTGCTATAATCAGCAAAGCCTGTGTCTGGACTCTTCTTGTAAGACGTAATGTACACATAACCCGAAACGGGATCAACCGCTATTGCAGCCGGACAGTCTACCCCTTCTTTGATAAACGTACTGGTCTTACCCGTATGCATGTCGTACACCTGGTATGTAACAGGTGTAGCCGGTTTGGTGTACGGAGCATTGATGGTGTAGATGCGGTGTGGCTTACCACTCACGCTCATGACGGCCATCATGGTGGCATCGGCAACCTTTTTAGCCTTTCCATACATGAACCGAATGACGCCGGCACCTTGCTGATTGCCTGTCTTATCATACTTACCGGAGTCGAGAACAAACAAACCTTTGGAAACAACCTTGATGCTCGAGGGGTTGACAACCAGCGGATCGTTGATGGATGCCACGGTGCCGTTGATCAGATTGATTTCAGATAAGTTGCCTTTTCCTCTTCCCCAGTCAGAATTAGCCACATACAACGTATTACCATGCACGGTGATTCCTTCGGGATAAGACCCTACCTGGTATTTCTTTTTCAAGCTCAATGATACGGTATCGATGGCTGCCACATAGCCGCCAAACGTGGTTACATACACACATCCATAGGCACTTGCCAAATGGCGGGGGTAATATCCTTCCTTACTACCCAGCAGGTCGGTAATCTTGACTTGTTTCACCGACTTCATGGTGTTCTTGTCTAACACTTCTACCGTGCCTTCTGCAGATACCGCAATGTACATGCGGCTGCCATAAATAATGGCATCATTGGGCGTCATGCCCAGCTTTCGGCCGTTGGCAAGCTCAAAGAAGTTTTGGGTTGCGTTCCAGTTCTTGGTGGAAATGCCCGTAATGCTGCCGGAAATCTTGGCATACTCGTTACCTTGATTAATGACATAAATGCCTGTGGTTTTCATCTTCATTGGAGTAGGACCAGGCGTTACATCCTCTTCATCGTCACTACATGACGTGAACATGGCCATGCCCATCAACAACACGGCAAAACTTAATAAATACTTTTTCATCTTCATTGTTTTTTTAAAATTGATAATTCATTGTTATTTGATATTGGATGCCAGGCATCGGATAGCCGGCCACAATCTCATATTGTCGGTTAAAAATATTCTTGACATCAGCCCTTACAGCCAAAGAATGGCGCCACACCTTGAACGTTCGGGCAGCCATGACGCCCCATTCCATGTAGCCTCCAATTTTGCTCTGGTCATGGTGTTCGTTGTTGCTCCAGTTACTGCTCACGCCCGAGGCATGCACGGTAAGGTTAACCCAAGGATTCTCATAGGCCAACGACATACTGCCAGAGTGCAGGGGCATATAGGCTATTTGGTTGTTATAGTAAGGAGACGTTTTCAGTGTTCGGTTGGCTGCACGCTGAAAGCCATAACTGCCCGTGTACCGCAACACATGTTGCGGCACCAACTGACAAGCCGCACGAAGCATGGCATCCAGCCCAAGGATACGCACCTTACCTACATTGATATTGCTCCACACAAACATATTGTACGGCACAGCCACAATCTTGTCTTTCACATGGTTGAGATAACCGTCGAGTGAGGCCTCTATCCGCCAAGGCGACTGGTCATGCAGGAAGGTGAGTCCAATATTCAACTGATCGGTCAACTCGGGTTTCAAATCCTTGCTACCATAATGGTAGAAGTAGTTTTCATTGAACGTCGGAACCCTGAAGATGTTTTTATACGAGGCGCGCAGATACATGGCAGGCTGGTGGAGCAACTGATACGATAGAGAAACAGAGGGTGACAAGCGGCGCATGTCATCGGATCCGTCACCTTTGCGGGCCCCATTGAAGTAAAGCGACCCCAACAAGCGGGCCAACACCTTGAAACGCTGTTGACGATAAGTGGCCGACAGCGTTTGCAACAGTGCCTGGCGATAGGGTTTCACATCATACAATCGAGAGCTGTTGAGGTTGTTGAAGATGTAATCAACAGAATAATCGAAAGCCCATTGGCGGCTTGGAGCATACAAGACACATGCCGAGGTGTAGGCCTCGCGCTGCCAGTAATGCCCATCAACCACGCCATCTGGATAGTTGCCATTGCGATAGTTTGACGATGACCAATTGAACTTTCCCAACCACTTGAACGACCACTTGGGAAGGCTGGTGACCACATACTGCGCCTGCGCAAAAAAGTTTTGCGTGTGCAACGTCTCATCACTCTCGTTGGTATAATACCTCACTATGCCGGGCAACTGCTGGCGGTTGTCGTAATAATACACCTTCGCCTTCAACTCATGATGGGATACCGGAAGCCACGACGCATTCAGCTCAGCATGACCAGTATTCATCCTACTGTTGGTGCGACGCTCACGAGTTACAACTGAAACGTTACGCAAGGTGAACGGATAGTCGTTCTCCGCATACACATACTCACCCAGGGCCGAGAGTGCCATGCGGGAAGACAGTTTCTGCTCGTACCGAACAAACGGACCCACATAGCCAAACGAGCCGACACGCAACTGTGACGTGACGTGCGGCGCAGCATCGTCAAATAGCATGGAGCGTGTTTCCAACAACAACAATGAGGGTACGCTGGCATTGCGCGCAGGAATGAAAAGCTGGTCGTTATCGCCTACCAGCAACGACAGGCTGCCCAGATTATCCAACGAATAGTGTGAGAGGTCTATCTCGCCATTCTGACTATTGTTCAATAAGATACCATCATAGCTCACCCCCGTGTGCTGTGTGCCGAAACCACGCACCGACACCGTTTTCATGCCACCAGCTCCACCGTAATCACGCAAGGTAATACCCGGTATACGGTGCAAGGCATCCGCCATCGTGGATACCCCCATGCGCTGCAAATCGTTGTGACCGAGCGTATGAAGCGGAGTAGTACTCTGCAGGGAGCGATGGCTGCGCAGGCGGGATACAACAACGGTATCCAACACATGAACCTGGTCATGTATCGAATCGTTCTGCGAAAAACCAGACAAGACACACGCGCACAACACGAATGTGATGACACACCTTGGCATGAAACAGTTTTACAATTAAATTTCATCTATTCGTCTTCCTCGAGTCCGAATAGGAACATGTTGCAACGGCAGGTCTTCTGACTTGCAACCCATCATGCAAACGCCTTCCCGAAAAATTGTCAGTGGCTTTGTGTTCGCATGCGCTGAAGGTTGCTCACAGCAGCGGGACTGTTCAGGACTTTCACCTGATTCCCTTTTTCATTCTATCCGTATAGAACCAATTGCAAATGCAAAGATACTAAATTCTGTCAGATTAAGACACGGAAAACATCAAAATAACAGAACATCCCCATCAATGTTCTGAACGAAAGCCCATGAGAGCCAAAACCAATAGCATAGAGATTGGGGTGCAAAGTCAATGGGTTTAGTGGCCAATATCAATGGGTTTGGACACCAAACTCATTGAGTTTAGCGGCGTGCTTGAACAAAGAGCAATTTACACCTACAAACTTCCACTTCTTGAGGCGCTGCTTTTGCGTATTTGGTGATTCGCACACAGTATTCTTCGGAACCAGTCTGCTCCACATAAAAGGCCAATTCATCTCCGCCATAAGCCTCGGCGACATAGGCCACATCAATCCGCTTGAGCTGATGCGAGCGATGAAAATTCATGTCCCAGAGATTCATGACATGCTCAATGTACTTCACGCTGTTGATGTGTCCGTTCATATCGACATCACTATAACAAGTGCTGATGGTGCGTACCCGTTGGGCAGCGTCGGTCATCTTCACCCGAGAAGGCTTGTCAATGGAGCATGATTTTTCTACCTCAACATACTGACTGACAATTCCATCGTTGACAGCTTGGATGTCGATGGGCTGGCGTGTGTCTGTATCAATCATGGCCCAAACGCTACGGCCATAGCCAAATACTTGTCCACCTTCGTCAACCACCGCAAAATTACGGTTGGTAAAGTATTTCATGACACCCTCCACCCACGTTTCAACGTAGAACTTTTGATAAGCCGTGGGCATCTCTTCCAGCTCGATGGCCAGACGAGAGAGCACCCAAGTTTTGTGAAGCGGATGGAGAATGGTCATGCCGTAACCACGTTCGTTGGAGTGGAAATCAGCGGCATTGAGTAAAATATTTCCCAAACGGGCAATGAACAGCCGTTGTGAGAAGTCGCAATGGAAGGGTTCTGACAGGAAGGAATAGCGTCCTACTTTATTTAAAAGATTCATTTTCACGTTGTTGTTGATGTAGATGTTTCACAAACCCCTTAGGCTTAGGCGCGAAATTGGGGTTGCTATAAGATATAACCCCATGGGATGCCCGAATATTTTATCATCCGCAAAATAATCTACTTTGATGACGAAGAAAGTAATTTACCTTACTTATTCGCTGTTTATAATGACATTTCTCATTCATCTTATTGGTGAAAAAAGGCAGAACGAGGGCTGTTGGCAGGGCACTAAAAAATCCCGATGCGCTATAGAAGAACATCGGGATTTGGTGATATTTTAATCTTGTGGTTGCTTATTCAACGCTTGTATCGTCATTGAAAGTAGCCACACGATTGAAGTCATATTCCTTGAACAGCTTGTCTGTCACGCCCATACCAACAACTGTCAAGCGGCTGGGAGCAATCTTATACTTGTCTACGAGCAAGTTCTTGACATTCTTAGCACGATTCTCTGACAGACGTTGGTTCAGCTCTGCAGGACCTTCCGGTGAAGCATAACCCTTGATGGTGATCTTAGAATCCTTATGATTCTTCATGTATTTAGCAATCATCTCAACGTTTGGCATCTGAGAACGGTCTACAACGCTCTGGCCAACACGGAAGAGAACCGTTGGTTGCAGGTTGGTTGCCGTAGCTGGCTTCACGTATACAGGCTTCTTGTTTTTGCACTCTTCAAGTGCTTTCTGAAGATCAGAAATCTGACGATCCTTGTTAGAAAGTTGTGCATCTTTACCATTCAAGTCGCTGCGAAGACTGTTAATTTGTGCATTCAAGCCATCAATTTCAGCCTGATCGCGAAGCTGTGCGATGGTGAAGTTGTTGGTTCCGTTAGAGTTCTTGAACTTGTAAACGAAACCAGCGTTCAACTGTACTGCTGACTTGTTGATGTTGTACTCAATGGGTTGTGTACCATCACCGTTCAAAGCCCATACAATTGCTGGTTCTACATAGAACTGCCATGCCTTCTCAGTGCCCAAGTTGAACACGAAGTCAACGGCAGCCTTGGAAATCAGGTTGTCGTGATTCATCTTCTTGTAAGCATCGGTGTTACCAAACAAGTGACCCCAACCGAAGCCATACAAACCAACCAACTCGAACGAACGAGGCTCACCAGTATATCCACCGAACCAATTACTGAGGTTTACAGTACCCAACAAGCTGGTGTTGAGCGCGCGTACAGCCGTGCCTGTTGATGCGAGAGGCTTGTTAGAGAAGTAGGCATTGCTCTCTGCAGCCATACCAAAAACTGGCGTAAAATTGCGACCAATGCGAAGACCTGCATTGGGATTCAAGTTCTTCATCCAACTGTTTCCCGTTGTTTTGGTTGCAACTCCACCGTTAATACCAATATAAAAGTTGTCAAATGTCTTGCTTTCTGTTACAGTTTGTGCTGAAACAGATGCTGCCATAGCAGCTGCGGTAATAAGTAATCCTAATTTTTTCATTTACCTTAAATTTAATCAATTATAATGTTTTCGTTTCCTATTTGTACAGACAAAGTAAGAAAAAAAAACGATAACCTCCAAAGAAATGCGAATAATTTTGACATTTTATAGCATATACTTGACTTATATTTAGAAATAGTATTCATTTTTTTACATTTCCAATCTAATAATATGGTGCTAAAATGGCAAATGTATCGAAGTTGAAGAAGTAAAAAGAGCTGGCCGTAATCACTACGACCAACTCTGAAAAAAAATTAGAGAGTTATAAAAATCAAGTTATCTTTGTTTAGTAATGAGTTTCATTCCCATGTCAACAGCCTGCATGTTGAGCGGAATCATGTGATGATGTCGCTCTGGCAAAGATTTGTAGAGAGCCTTCTGTAGGCCATCAGTACTGACCACGGGACACACCTTCAAGAGTCCACCCAGCACGATCATGTTAAACACTTTGGCGTTCTTCATCTCGGCAGCCTGTTCCATTGCATCGATACGATAGACCTGTATATCCGTCCTTGATGGTGGATTGACGATACCATTACCATCGTATATCAAGATGCCACCAGGCTTTATCTTCGGTTGAAACTTGTCTAACGAAGGCTGGTTGAGCACAATTGCTACGTCATATTTACTTAATATGGGCGATGAAATGCGCTCGTCGCTCACAATGACCGTTACATTGGCTGTTCCACCACGTTGCTCTGGTCCGTAAGCAGGCATCCATGTCACCTCTTTTTCTTCCATCAAGCCCGAATAAGCCAGGATCTTACCCATGGAAAGTACGCCCTGTCCGCCAAAGCCCGATATGATAATTTCTGTCTTCATACGTTGTTTCCTCCTGTTTGGTTATAGGCCTGTATTGTCTTTCAGGTCGCCCTTTGGATATTTATCGAACATGTTTTCGCGCATCCACTCATTGGCTTTAGCAGGTGAAACCTTCCATCCGCTGTTGCATGTGCTAACCATTTCAACAAGTGAAGACCCTTTTCCCTCCATCGAAGCAGTGAAAGCTTTCTTGATAGCCTTCTTCGCTTGGCGGATGGAAGCAACGGTATCTACACTCTGTCGTGTGACGTAGCAGGTTCCTTCCAACTTAGAAGCCAACTCTGTGATGTTGAGTGGATAGCCATGTAGTTTGGGATCGCGTCCATAAGGACACGTGCTAGTCTTCTGACCCAAAAGGGTTGTCGGTGCCATTTGACCGCCTGTCATGCCATAGATGGCGTTGTTGATGAATATCATAACGATGTTTTCACCTCTATTTAATGCATGAATCGACTCGGCAGTGCCTATACATGCCAGGTCACCATCACCCTGATAGGTGAAAACCAGACGGTCGGGCCACAGTCGTTTCACAGCCGTTGCCACCGCAGGAGCACGTCCATGCGGCGCTTCCTGCCAGTCTATGTCCAGGTAACGATAAGCAAAAACCGCACAACCTACTGGACATACGCCGACAGTCTTTTCCTCCATCTGCATTTCTGCAATGACTTCGGCCACCAATTTGTGCACGACACCGTGCGAACAACCAGGACAATAGTGCATGGTTGTATCGTTCATCAGTTCAGGTTTGGCATAAACCAGGTTCTCGGGAGATATGATATCATTGTTCATCCTACAGTTCCTCCTTCAATGCTTTGACGATCTCTTCCGGTTCAGGGACGATACCACCGAGACGTCCGAAATGTTCTACTTTGACAGTGTTGTTGATAGCTAACCGCACATCCTGCACCATTTGTCCTGCATTAATCTCTGCTACCAGCACACCCTTTTTGCCTTGAGCAGCCTCAACGAGTTCTTTTTGCGGGAATGGCCACAAGGTTATCGGGCGGAACAGGCCAACCTTCAACCCTTCTTCACGTGCCAATTCAAGTGCTTTTTCAGCTATTCGAGCCGCACTGCCAAAGGCTACGATGATATAATCGGCGTCTTCCATCTGCTGTGTTTCATATCTTACTTCCTTCTCCTGAATGGTGTTATACTTCTCTTGGAGATGTAAGTTACGCTCTTCCATCACTTCTGATTTGAGTTCCAACGAAGTAATGATGTTCGGTTTGCGATTCTTTGTCCGCCCAACCGTAGCCCATGGGCATTCTTTCTTAATCTCCTCTTCGGTGCGACGGGGCTTGAATGGAGGTAGAACCACCTTTTCCATCATCTGTCCTATCACGCCATCACTCAGAATCATGGCCGGGTTGCGATACTTGAACGCCAACTCGAAAGCCAAATCAACAAAGTCTGCCATCTCCTGAACAGAGTTAGGAGCCAACACAATGACATGATAATCACCGTTTCCTCCACCTCTTGTTGCCTGAAAATAGTCACTCTGCGAAGGCTGAATGGTTCCCAATCCGGGACCACCGCGTTGCACATTGACAAACACGCCAGGTAGTTCGGCGCCCGCCATGTAGGAGATACCTTCCTGCATCAGCGCTATTCCTGGTGACGAAGAGCTCGTCAACACGCGTTTTCCGGCACCAGCTCCACCATAAACCATATTGATAGACGCCACTTCACTCTCGGCTTGCAGCACCACCATCCCCGTGGTTTCCCACGGTTTGAGTACTGCCAGCGTCTCAATAATTTCGCTCTGGGGAGTAATGGGATAGCCGAAATAGCCATCAGCACCACAACGAATCGCTGCGTTGGCAATAGCCTCGTTCCCTTTCATCAACGTTATTTCTTGTTCTGCTGCCATCTTGTTACGCCTCCACTCGTTTTCTATAAACGGTTATACATCCATCCGGACAAACGATGCCACATGCCGCACAACCCACACAATCATCTGGATTCACGGCTTGCGCATATCTGTATCCGTGCGTGTTCACTTGTTTCTGAGCCAGTTCGATCACCTTTTGCGGACATGCCACCACGCAGAGTGAACATCCTTTACAGCGATCGGTATTCACAACTATGGCTCCTTTCATCTTGCTCATTGTATCATGTTTTAGTTGTTTAAGGATTATAGGCATCCTTATTGTAAAAGCCCAGAATATCTTCTACCATTTGTTTGGCTGCCACGGCGGGCGACTGGGGGTCTAACTCAATGGCCTCCAGATAGCAATTCAGTGCCATCTGCCAGTTTTCCTGCTGCCGATAGCGGTTGCCTTGCTGGTAGAATTCTTCTGCTGTCATTTGTAATACTCCTTTTTTGCCGCCGCCAATGTATTCTTCATCAGCGAACATATCGTCATGGGGCCAACCCCACCAGGTACAGGTGTGATGTAACTGCACTTTGGCGACACCTCATCAAACTTCACATCGCCATTGAGTCGGAACCCACTCTTACGCGATGCGTCGGGCACGCGCGTGGTACCCACGTCAATCACTACGGCCCCCTCTTTCACCATATCGGCCCGAACAAAGTCAGGTTTGCCAACGGCTGCGATGATGATATCGGCCTGTCGGCACTCATCTTTCAAGCCCTTAGAACTGCTGTGGCATATCGTCACCGTGGCATCGCCATACTGTTTTTGCATCATGAGTTGTGCCATGGGCTTGCCAACGATGTTGCTTCGACCGAGAACGACACATTTTTTCCCACTCATCTCAATGTTGTAATATTGCAACAGAGTGAGGATTCCCAGTGGTGTGGCCGAGATAAAGCAAGGAAGTCCTATCGACATGCGTCCCACGTTGATGGGATGAAATCCATCTACGTCTTTTTTGTAGTCGACAGCCATGATGATTTTCTGTTCATCGATGTGCTCGGGCAGTGGCAACTGCACGATAAAACCATCTACATCTTCGTCTTTGTTCAGTCTGTCTACACACTGTAAAAGTTCTTCTTCGGTGACATCGTCCTCGAATCTGATCAAGGTTGACTTGAATCCGCATTGTTCACAAGCCTTCACCTTGTTCTTAACATACGTTTCACTGCCACCATCGTGTCCCACCAACACAGCCGCCAAGTGAGGCTGTTTGCCGCCCTGGGCGACTATTGTTTTCACTTCTTCAGCTATTTCTGCCTTGATGGCAGCGGCCGTAGCCTTACCGTCTATGAGTTGCATTTCTGTTTTTTCCTCCTTCTATTCTAACTTATTATCTCATCTTTGGCATCCCTTTCATGCGGCTCATCATGCCAGCCATGCGGTTGCCAGTGACCATCTTCATCATCTTGCGCGTCTGGTCGAACTGTTTGATCAATCGATTCACCTCCTGAATGTCCGTTCCACTACCTTTGGCAATGCGCTGACGGCGTGAGGTATTCAATATTTCAGGATTCGTACGTTCTTTCGGTGTCATGCTCTTGATGATGGCCTCGATGCCTTTGAACGAGTCGTTGTCGATGTCAACGTCCTTGATTGCCTTGCCCACACCTGGTATCATGGCAGCCAAGTCCTTGATGTTACCCATCTTCTTGATTTGCTCTATCTGGTTGAGAAAGTCGTTGAAATCGAACTTGTTCTTTTGAATTTTCTTTTGCAGACGCTTGGCTTCTTCCTCGTCAAACTGCTCCTGGGCACGCTCTACCAAAGAAACGATGTCGCCCATGCCTAAGATTCGGTCGGCCATACGCGAAGGATGGAACACGTCGATGGCTTCCATCTTCTCGCCAGTACCCACAAATTTAATAGGTTTGGTCACCACCGTACGAATGGAAAGCGCAGCACCGCCACGGGTATCGCCGTCCAACTTGGTGAGTACAACGCCGTTGAAATCGAGTCGGTCATTAAATTCTTTCGCGGTATTCACGGCATCTTGTCCCGTCATCGCATCAACAACGAACAAGGTTTCGTCAGGATGAACGGCGTCTTTGAGCCGTGCAATCTCATCCATCATCTCCTCATCAACCGCCAAACGACCGGCCGTATCGATGATTACCACGTCATTGCCTTTGGCTTTGGCTTGCTGAATGGCTTGTTTGGCAATGGCAACCACGTCCTTGTTGTCGGGCTCACTGTACACCTCAACACCCACCTGGCCACCAACAACCTTCAGCTGTTCGATGGCAGCGGGACGGTACACGTCGCAAGCAACCAACAGAGGATTTTTCCGTTGCTTGCTTTTGAGCAGATTGGCCAGCTTTCCTGAGAACGTAGTCTTACCTGATCCCTGCAAACCCGACATCAAAATGATGGCCGGTTTGGATTCCAACTGTAGTCCAACTGCCTCACCACCCATGAGCTCTGCCAGCTCGTCGTGTACAATCTTCACCATCAACTGACCCGGTTTCACGGCTGTGAGCACGTTCATGCCCAAGGCCTTCTCCTTAACCCGGTCGGTGAAACTCTTGGCTACCTTGTAGTTAACGTCAGCATCCAACAATGCACGTCGCACATCTTTTAATGTTTCGGCAACGTTAATCTCGGTAATCTTTCCTTCACCTTTTAGTATTTTAAAGGATTTTTCTAGTCTATCACTTAAATTCTCAAACATTGTTTTATGTTGTTTCTATATAATTATTTTCTTGTTTGCCTGCATCGTTGAAACCAATCCTCACTGCGATGTGGAAAAGAACCATACAATAACGCAGCGAATGATGTGTGAGGCGTATTCATAAATATGTTGGGGAGACGATAACTTGATGGTACTGACAACAGCCAAACTGATGGCAGCCGTGGCGTAAACACTCCGTACAAGCACCCTCCACCCCTCTTGCAAAAGTAATATATTTTTTCGATTCTCCAAGTGATTTAGCTTAAATTATCAAGGAAAAATTGTCCTTTTGTACAAATTATATCCAGCGTACAAACCGGTATGTTTTTCCATCTTCGACAAGCACTCATAGGGCTTTGCTTTCAATAGCATAGAGTTTAACCTCCAAAGTCATTGAGTTTGGCATCCAATAGCATTGAGTTTGGCATCCAATAACATTGAGTTTGGCATCCAATAACATTGAGATTGGATGCGAGAATCAAATTACTTGAATATCAACACAATACAAACTCTTAAATTTCCTCATCTACCTATCGGGAACTCGCTTGTACACAGCCAGACAGAGGAATGAGAAAAAGAAAGCCGGTTCCATGACACATGCACGGAACCGGCTGTTGTTTGTCTTCGTTGACAGCGAATACTATCTTCTTCGTGTTCTTGATTTTGACGTTTTCTTGTTCTTGCTTAAATCCAGAATGCGGACATTGCGGAACTTCACACCCTCACCATGACCGCAGAAGCTGATATAACCATCCTTATTGAACAGGCCGGGATGATTTTTCTTGTCAACCGTATATGGATTCATCTTTCCACCGTCGGGGGCTACATTGTGGCCTTGACAGGCTTCACGAATATTGCCATCAAGTATCACCTCGCCATTCACTGTAACGGTGATGCGGTCGCCAATGGCACGAATTTCTTCAACGTTCCAGGTTCCCAAAGGACCGAACTTGACATGTTTCGGCACAATGATACCATAAACGGCACCATGCTGTTGATAGTCATGTAAGCCTTTGTAGATGGGGTCATCATGGTCGAGCACCTGAATCTCCATGCCATCGTAGGCAGCATCAACACCGTGCTTGGTACGAATGCCTATGCCATTGTTGACTCCTGGCTTCACAAAACTAAATTCAAAGCGGTAGATAAAGTCGCTATACTTCTTCTTTGAATAGAGGTTTCCACCGGCTCCGTACTTGGCACTTACATAAATATTGCCATCCACGGGAACGTAATTGATGAGATTTCCTTCCCACTTGTCGAGCGAACGACCATCGAACAGCACTTCGTAACCTTCTTCCTTCTCTTCTTTTGACAAGGTAAAGACAGGGGTAGAAGGCAGTTTGTGAATCATCAGATTACGAATCTGCATCTCCTCTTCTCCACCCATGAAGAAAATTTGTCCCACGGTTTTGATTGGCAAACGGGTCGGGGTGTTCTTGATGATGACATTCTCAGCAACCACACGGCCATTCGATTCAACCAAAAGTCGGTCGTTGACCAACCTTACATGTAGCGTATTCCACTCACCGGGCTTTGCATTCTGCTCAACAGCCACAAGCTTACTGTCGGCAGCATGCACAAACTGTGCACCCGTAGTGCCATCCAGTACAACCTCAGGCATAGAGCGCAGATACAGCATACCTTTGCCCTTGGTTCGCCAGTCTACATACAGGTCGACGTTTTCGAAAGTGTCGCCACTGCCCACAGAGGCCTTGCCCTTGCACTTGCCGTCAACCACTTCCTGCATAAAGCCATCCGACTGCCACTTGCCCAACAATCCTTTGATTTCATCAATGGAATATCCAGCATCGGCATCTTCGGTCTTGGCACTGAAAATGTCCTTGGCTTTGTTGAGCCATGTCTTGATGGTTTCGCCACCTTGCAAGGCTTTGTTTTTAGCAATAATGGTCTTCACAACGGTTGCAGCCTGATAGGCATTCTCTTTCTTATCAAGATATTGTGCGGCAAGCGTTAATGCTGGCAGCTCATAAATGCTACCCAGTGCCGACAGATAGCTGTTGACAACCGAAACAGAGGGGTTCATTTCGAGGGCCCTACGATACAACAAATACCTTTCCATGCCATTCAGTGACGAACGTTTGGTTAGGGTCAAGGCACGCTTCAACGCCTGGTCTTTTCGAGTAGCCGTTGTTGATGCAATCTGGTCAAGCACGTCTATCACCGATTCGTTGTCAATTTTCAACAGAGAATTGAAGGCCTCATCGGCCGTAGAAGGCTTCTGGAACTCTTCCACCAGCTGACGGATGGCCTGTTGGTTGCCTGCCTGAGCCAGCATAGGATAATAAAGTTGCGGACGAGTGGTTTTGGCCAATCGTTTTTGAATGGCAGCAAACTGATCTGCTGACGACTGCTGATGAAGTGCATACAAAGCGGCTTTCTGTAAATGTGGAGCCGTTGCAGCATCGGCACGTTCCAACATTTCGCACAAAGGTTCGAAATGTTGATAGTCAGAAATGCTACCCAGTGCTTCATAAGCGGCAGTCTTTACAACGGCATTTTGTGAAGAGGTCAGTCGCAACACCTCGTCGTAAGCCTGATACATGCGGCGTTCAGCAATTAATTTCAGTGCTTGAGCCTGTACAGACGCATTGCTATTGCCCAGTGCCTTGAGGGCCTCGACTTGGATAGAGCCTTTGAATGACTTGAGTGCCTGTAGTGCTTGGTCGGCTTTCGGGCCACCCAACAATGCCATCAGTCCTTGCAATGCCTGTGGTCCTCCTATCTGACTGGCTGCATCAATGGCTGCATTGGAGAGTTCATCGTTGCTGCTCATCATCTTCTTGAGAACAACCTCTATAAAATTCTGTTGTCTATTGTTGCCCAACCAACGAACCACGTCTATCTGAGCAGGCACCGAAAGTCGGTCAATCTGATTGGAAACGGTTTTGAAAATGCCATTTCCAGCGCATTCTTCAGCCATGGCCAAAGCTGTATTCCGATATTGCACATCCTTATCTTTCAAGGCCTTGAGCACCTCTGACGTTGCTTTTGAACCAGAAGTCTTCAGCAACAGTTCCAACGCGGCACAACGAATGGCTGGTCTTTGTTGCTTTACCAACTGCTTGGCAGCCTTGCCTACCCATTTAGGGTCATTGCCTGCCAGGCGGGTTAGCAGTTGCATGTAGGCATCGGTTGCATGTGTTGGTTCGTATTGATAACCAACTGATTTAGCCTGTTTGCCCAACACTTTGGCGGCTTTCGTAGAGCCATTGATCACCAAAGCCTTGTAAATTTCATTCAATGTTTGTGAATCTGCCCCGGGAATCCATGACAAGAGCATCGGTTCCAATGCGGGCGAAACCAACTGACGTGTCGCGATGAGATGAGCCAGTGTCTGCTTTGGCAAGTCCGACTTGGGCAACCAGCCTATCAAGTATTGATCGACACCTGGTGTTGTGGCCAGCGCACTCATGGCAAACGGCTGCAGGTAGCTGTCATTGAGATATGCCTCGAACACGGCAACATCGGCTGCTGTAGCGAGTTTTTGTATCTGCGTGATCAAGAAAGCCTGCAAAACCTGATCCTTAGAAGTACGCAAAGCCTGAATCAAACCCTCTTTCACACCAGCCCGGAGATTGGCTTGATCGGGTCGGGTTACATAGTCTACCACGCCATTGACAGCATATTCATAGGCAGCATTAGCACCTTTGTTGGTTGGACCGAACAGCCCTACCAACGACTTGATGCCATCCGCACCTGTTTGAGCCATCTCTTCCATTACCTGGTTGAAGGTCCCTACATTGTTGGCGGGCAGCTGTGCCAATCCATCGGCTATGATGGTCGAGGCTACTCTGTTTCTTTGATCTGTCCCTTGCGAATGACCAACGGTGCATATACACAAGAGCAATAATACAAGTATATGATATTGAAGCTTTTTCATGTTTATTTGATTGATTAGATTGTCAATTCATTTATCAACTAGGAACCTTAGAAATTCCATCCTTTACGCATGGGTTGATTAACCAAAGCATTGGCGGCATCATCCCCAATGAACAACTGTGTCTTGGGATCGAATGCCAATTCCTTGCGATTCAAGCGCAAAGCCACGGTTGCCATATTGACCAATGTGCAGCTATGGTGACCATTCAGTTCGTTGAGCGCAAACTTCTTTCGGGTGCGAATGCAATCCAGGAAGTCAGTGTTCTGCGGTTCCGGATCAGGAAATTCGGCCAACTTGTTCATCACATCTGGTATGGTACATTCAAAACCTTTGTACACCTTACCCTTCGGACCTTCGATATACGGCACCTTTCCCTTGCTTTCGTAGCCTTCACCCTCAAGCACTATTTGGCAACCATCAGCGTAGGTATAGGTAATCTTACGCCAGATTCCCACCGCATCATAATGCTGCTGAGGTGCATCCACTTCCACTTTTACGGGTGAGGTGTTGTCCTTGCCTAAGAAATATTGGATGGGATCGAGGTAATGCTGCCCCATGTCAGTGAGTCCACCGCCATCATAATCCCAATATCCCCTAAACGTTTGATGTACACGATGGGCGTTGTAAGGCTTGAAAGGAGCTGGACCTAACCACATGTCATAATCCAACTCTTGTGGAACTGGTTGTGGCTGCAGATTGTCTTTGCCTACCCAATAGAATTTCCAGGTAAAGCCTGTCGCACCAGACACAACAACTTTCAACGGCCAACCCAACATTCCACTCTCCACAAGCTTCTTCAAGGGTTGTACGGTTGTGCCCAGTCCATAGAACGTATCCGTAAACCTGAACCATGTATTCAACCTAAATATACGATTATAACGTTGCATGGCTTCTACAACCTTTCTACCTTCTCCAATGGTACGGGTCATGGGTTTTTCGCACCAAACATCCTTTCCAGCCCTTGCTGCCTCAACAGCCATCAATGCATGCCAATGAGGTGGAGTGGCAATGTGCACAATATCCACGTTGGGATCACGAATTAAGTCACGGAAATCATGGTAGGTGGTGAGTGTAGTTCCAAATTTCTTCTTGCCTAAATCAACGGCTTGCTGCAAATGTTTTTGGTCAACATCACAGACTGACACTAATCTACAGGCTTCGGAACTCGTGAAATGGTAAGACGACTTGCCTATTCCTCCCACACCAATGATTCCTTTTGTTAACTGGTCACTGGGTGAAATAAATCCATTCCCACCCAAGACTTTACGCGGAACAATCGAAAAAAGCCCAATTGTCCCCATTGTTTTCAAGAACGTTCTACGGTTTGTCTTCATGATAAATATCGGTATTTAATGATTTTCATTGCAGTGCCAATCGGCACCGAGAACATGAGTTGTCTGCAAATATACTAATTTTTAGGGTCATCACACATCATCCATGTGCTTTTTTTACAACCTGATAGAACAAACAGCCTGTGCATCAGGCATCTACCCTTCATAGAAAGAGGGGCGGTGATGCTGTCAGTCGTCCCATCGAAGTCTGGCCACCAAGGGTAAATGGTCACTGAAACCATTCTGATAGCGAGGTCCCAAATAATTCCTCCGGGGCTGCACTCCGCCGTATTTTTCATCTTCTTTCAGCAAGAAGGGGGCATCGTGCACATGACATTCCACCAACCTTTGCGCCGTATGCTCATCCACCATGATATGATCCAAGCTACCCCAATCGCCGCGGTAGCGGTACGTCCCCCTGGCTCCGTGCGTGCCAACAGCCTGCTGAGAAACATCTACAAGGCCGTGCTCGGTTAACTGTCTTATGTTCTCATCCTTGGAATAGTCGTTGAAGTCGCCCATCAGCAGGACATGGGGATGGGCAGACAAGGCACGAAGCGAATCGACCGACTGCAACAACCGATTGATGACCAGTCGGCGATGGGCACGCGTAGGACGTTCACCAGCTGTCCTGCTGGGTGCGTGTACCACAAAAACGTGTAGCGTATCTCGCAAACTGACACGTCCTTTCGCATACAGGATATCACGCGTGGGGCGCATCTCTTTCATGGGATGGATGCGAATAGAATAAGATTGAAGTAATTGAAACGAGAAAGGAGAATACAACAAGGCCACATCGATGCCCCGCTCGTCGGGCGAATGGGTCATCACATACTCATACCGAGCCTTGCGCAACAGCGACCGTTTGGTCAAATCAACCAAACAACTGTCGTTCTCCACCTCGCACAAGGCCACTAAATCGGGCAGCGACCAGCCTTCGTCCGATTCGCCACAAGATAGGATGGTCTGTCCGATGCGGTTCACTTTCTGCCAATAGCGGCGAGGTGTCCAATGATAATCAGAGGAAGGAAGGAACTGCTCATCATGCTTCATACTGTCGTGGCGGCAGTCGAAAAGGTTCTCGCAGTTCAGCTCTACCACGGTGAACACGCCCAGCAACAAGCTCAGCAGATACGTCATCTCAGCAGCATCAGGCGGTCTTTCCTGCGGGCACCTGCCCCTTTCGGCTGCTCAGGTACAAGCCCGTCAATATCAGCGCAGTACCCACGACGAAGTAAACCGTTATCTCCTCGTGCAGAATCCATGCGGCAAAAATGATGGTGGTCACGGGATTCACATACACATAATTGGTTGCCTGCAATGCACCCAGCCGCAACATCACCCACGTCCACAGCCAGAAACAGAGCATGGAAGCCACCGCTCCCAAGAACAGCAGGTTGTACAATATCTTGGGTTGCATCAAGGTTTCGACACTTGGAAACCCTGGTTCAAAGGCATAATAAGGCAACACGGTGAGCAGTCCGTAGAAAAATACCTTTCGAGTAATGAAGGTGGTAGGATATTTCTCGTTGGCTTTTTTGAGCAATAGCGAATACACTGCCCAGCTGATACAAGCCAGCAAAGCCAGCGAATCACCGAGTGGAGAAAGATTAAGCACCAATTGACCGTTGAGCACTACAGCCGCCATGCCCACAAACGAGAAGGCCGTGCCAATGATTTGCCACTTGCCGAGCGGCTCGCCCCTAAACCATATCCGGTGAAGCAGCATGGTGAACAAAGGACACGAGCACACGATGAGCGACACGTTCATGGCCGTTGAGTAACCCAACGCCACATTTTGTGCCAGGAAGAACACCGTTCCGCCCGTCAAACCCAATCCTGCCATCAGTAATTCATCTTTCCATGTGCGGGCAAAAATATGCTTATGGAAAAAAAACAACATCAGCACATAGGCTATCAAGAAACGCAACGTGTACACCTGAGCCGGCGAAATGCCGCTTTGTATCAGCACCTTGGTGGAGATAAAGGTAGAACCCCAGATAGCCACCGTCATGAAAGCTACAACGTGATAGAACCACATGATATCAATATATTTAAGCTTTTAAGTTAATTTGTGCTGCAAAGCTACAAATCTTCTCTCATATTTTGCCTTATTTTAGTAAGATATTTTTTCATCCCTTCCGCATCCTTGTTGTCAATGATGTTCAGGAGTTCTTTCAATTCTACCCGTATTTGCGACACTTGGTCGTGCGTGTAGGGATTGAAAAGTATTTCCTGCAAGAGATAATCATCCTCGTTCAACACACCCTTGGCAATGCGCATGTGCCGCTTGAACGTCGTTCCAGGCGCATCTTGATGCTTCATCACGGCCGCAAAGACGAACGTACTGACGAAGGGAATGCTCAACGAATAAGCCACAGTTTTGTCGTGTTCCTCAAACGTGTACTCGTAGATGTGCAGCCCCAGGCGCTGGTACAGATCCTTGAAGAAGATGCGTCCCATGTAGTCACCCTCGCTGATGATAATGGCATTCTCCTCATTCAACTGGTTTAAGTTGGCAAAAGTGGGTCCGAACATGGGGTGCGTTGAAACGTAAGGGTGACCGGCCTGCTCATAAAAAGCCTTCAAACCGGTCTTCACCGAGCTGATGTCACTCAATATACAGTTGGTCGGCAGGTAGGGCATCACCTCCTCAAAAGCCGGAATGGTGTATTTCACCGTCACGGCGTTGATAACCAGTTCGGGTTGAAAAGCTCGAACCTCGTCCATCGAGGTGAAGCGTTGACAGTTGTATGTGAAGCGCATTCGCTTTGGATCTTTCTCGTACACGGCCGTTTCATGGTCGAAACTGAGCAGGTCAAGGAAGAAACTTCCCATCTTGCCTGCACCCATTATCAGTATTCGCATAGCTTGGTTTTAATTCATCATTCATCATTCATAATATAGTTGACAAGTTTACGAGTTTACAAGTTCACCAGTTGATAGTCTTATAAGCAATAAGTCTATTTACTTGTCTCCTCGTCAACTTGTAAACTCGTAAACTCGTAAACCTGTCAACTATATTATGAATTAATGATTTTCAGTTGTTGTCTCACACTCTCCTGGTGTATCTCTTCAAAGATGTTGGCCACACTCTCAGCCGAGATGCCACACTGCTCGCCCTGCTTTCCTCGCTTCTCTAATATCTCTTTGTATCGATTAGACTGCAGCACGGTCATGTTGTGTTCTTTCTTGTACTGCCCTATTTCTCGGCAAACACGAAGACGCTTGGACAAAAGGGCCATGAGTTCATCATCCAACTCGTCAATCTGAGCGCGCAAACTACGCAGACCTTCGGTCGTAGTATGTTCATCGCGTATCACCAGCATGCTCAGAATGATGTCCAAGGCATCAGGGGTTACCTGCTGTTTGGCATCGCTCCAGGCGTTGTCAGGATCACAATGCGACTCTACGATAAGCCCATCGAACCCCAAATCCATCGCTTGTTGGCTAAGCGGACCTATCAACTCTCTGCGCCCGCCGATATGACTTGGGTCGCAAATGATGGGCAATTCGGGGATGCGGCGACGCAGTTCAATGGGGATTTGCCACATCGGAAGATTTCGATACATTGTTTTTTCGTAACTTGAAAAACCGCGATGAATGGCTCCTAAACGCTTTACGCCGGCTCTATTGAGACGTTCCAAGGCTCCAATCCACAATTCCAAGTCGGGATTGACGGGGTTTTTAACAAGCACAGGGACATCCACACCCTGCAGCGAGTCGGCCAAAGCCTGCATGGCAAAGGGGTTGGCAGCGGTGCGAGCCCCTATCCAAAGGATGTCTAAGTCATGCTTCAAGCACAGTTCTACATGCTCTGGGATGGCCACTTCTGTAGAAACAAGCATACCCGTTTCATCCTTCACACGTTTCAACCACGGCAAAGCCTCCTCGCCTTTCCCCTCAAAACCTCCGGGTTTGGTGCGGGGCTTCCACACACCGGCCCTAAAATTATGGCACCCTTTCTTTTTCAATTGCCATGCTGTCTCCATGACCTGTTGCTCCGTTTCGGCACTACAAGGCCCTGCAATGACGAAGGGTCGCTTTACATCGCTTTGTAAATTGAGTGGTAATAATTCTATTTCCATTTCATTTTTCCTATTTTCTATCACCTTTGACACTATGGCAAAGGTAAATACTTTATCTGTATAAATATTTCTAATTGCTCGTTTTGTTCAAATTCTCCCAGTTATTTTGAAGACTTTGCTACATCATAGCCGACTACCATGCCATTGCCTGAAGGCGTATCAAGGCTTCGTTCATCTTTATTTCTTTGGCACAAAGTGATATTCTGATATAGCGTTTTCCGTTGCTACCAAATATAAATCCAGGGGTAATAAAAACGTTCGACTTGTGCAATACACGTTCGGTGAGTTGCTCAGCATCCTTATATTTGGCAGGAATACGCCCCCATAAAAACATCCCCACTTGTGCATGATCGTAGCTACAGCCCAAGACTTGCATGATCTTCTCAGCTATCTTGCGACGCTCTTTGTACACCTTCACATTATTTATATAATGCCACATTTCGTCATTGGTGTTGTATGCCTCAGCTGCAGCCAACTGAATACCACGAAAAGTGCCGCTGTCTATGTTGCTTTTTATCTTGAGAATCCATGAAATATACGTTGTATTCGATGCGCACAAGCCCACTCTCCACCCTGGCATATTAAAGCTTTTAGACATAGAGTTGAACTCGATGCAGCAATCTTTGGCTCCCTCTACTTGCATGATTGACAATGGACGGTCGTTAAGTATGAACGAATAAGGATTGTCATTGACAATCACAATATTGTGTTTTTGTGCAAATGCCACTAATTTCTCATAGGTCTCCAATTGCGCATTGCCGCCCGTAGGCATGTGAGGATAATTGGTCCACATCAGTTGAACCTTTGTCAAATCCATTTGTTCTAACTCATCAAAGTCGGGCTGCCATGCATTTTCCTCTCGTAAGTCATAATTGAGCACCTGTACTCCCAACAATTTACTCAGCGAAGTATATGTAGGATAACCCGGATTGGGAACCAATACGACATCTCCAGGATTGCAAAAAGCCAGCGTTACGTGCAAAATACCCTCCTTACTACCAATAAGTGGCTGTATTTCGGTTTGTGGATTGAGCCTCACGCCATACCACTTTTCGTAAAAGCGTGCCATGGCTTGGCGCAATTCTAGCGTACCACAGGTGGGTTGATAGCCATGTGTAGAAACGTCGTTGGCCACTTCGCAAAGCTTTTGAACCGTTTGGTGAGAAGGCGGCATATCAGGACTACCTATGGCAAGTGAGATGATATCGTTTCCCGAGGCTTGTAGCTGTGCTACTTCTTTCAGTTTCTTACTGAAATAATATTCTTGTATTTGGTTCACACGTTGTGCAGGTTGAATGTTCATTTTGTTGTTGATTTTATAGTTAGACCACGAACTTATCATTCAAACTTCTTTATCTTTGCCTTTCCGACCTCATGGTGAAAGAAAGAATTGTTTTGCTTTCTCTTCATATCCTTATCTGTTTGATGAGGCACTACAAGCGAAAAGCCCCGCTTTCACATATTGTGAAGCGAGGCTTTTATGGGGTTATTTATTGAATTGACTATGGCACACAAACTTCCGCTTCACAAGTGTTTGCAAAGTAAAAATAGAAGTAATAATAAGATGTGTGTAACTGATTCAACATTTTTCTCATATTTCCTAATTCGATTACAAAAGTAGATGATTTATTTGTAACTAACAAACATTTTGCTAAGAAATCATTAAAATAGCTTACATTTTTAATATTTTTGAAGACGATGTATCAAGAATTGCTGAAAACACCGTATGCATCCACATTCTTGTAGGCCTGTTTCACCTTCTGCTCCACATCCTCATCAGCAACACCTTGAGCTTGATCGGCAGCCAATTGAGCAGCCATCTTCTCGGCCATCTCAATATCTTCCCTACCCCCTTGCTCATCACCAAGCTCCATCCTGAGCGGTCCTCGTTCCTGAAAAGCAACCATCGAGAAAGGATTTACATCTATCACCTTATTATAATAGGTAAGCGCTTCAGCCTTGTTGCCCTTCTTTTGTTCGATGCGAGCCTTCAAAACCAGCACGTCTTCATTGTCTGCCAACTGTTTTAACAGATGGGAGGCGTCTTCATCCGCAGCGTCCAAATCACCCGAATCCAACAGCGTTTCGCCTCGCAAGAGATAGGCTTCGTATGCTTTGGGGTTCAACATGATGGCCTTGGTGAGCATGGCAATGGCGTTGGTAAGGTCGTCACGACCTATGCAGGCCTTGGCATAGCGATACAACACTTGCGGATTTTCACTGTCAACAAGCATGGCTTTCTCGCAGGCATTGCCCATGGCAACATAATCTTCCATCATATATGCCACGTCGGCCATGCGAAGATAAATCTGCAAATTGTCGGGTTTTGCCTCCATCAGCTTCTGCAATTGTGCGTAGGCGCCAGGCAGGTCGTTGGTACGTATCAATGCTTGTGAATAGTAATCACGCGTCTCCAGATCGTCGTGCAGTTGCAAGGCGTGACTGAAACAGCGCAGAGCTTGTTCTATTTGGTTAATCTGTAGCGCTCTGACACCATCGTATTTCAGTGTTTCAAAGTTCTTCCTTTCTTCTTCCCGACGCTTTTCTTCCTCGTTTTCAACCTTGCTTCCAAACAGCGATTTTAAGAAATTCATAGTTTTTATAGATTTAAAAGTTGTTCGTAAACCGAGTTGGTCATGAAGTCGGTACGCTCCCATTTCGGCCACCAGCCCTTCACGTTCTGAAACTCCTGTCCCACATTTTTATACTGCTGATAGGTAAATTTGGCATTAACATACCCCTCATCACCGTCACGGGCGATGATAAAACAATGCAGCGTACGCTGATATCCCACCAGTTCGCCATCCTTCTCAACCGTCTCCAGTACCCATTCTTTCTGCGGAATGGCCACCGACTGGATGCTTACCTTGGGGTATTTCTTTCTAAACTGCTGCGTGCAGGTCTTGCGAAACGTCAACGCATCTTCGCCTTTATACAGATCCTTGCTGTACAAGGGCATGTAATAAGACCCGTTTACTTTCAGTAAGTCAGACTTTCCATCTATCCTGTCGTTAAAGCCAATGGCATCGCCAAGCTCGTGTCCGGCCTGCTCCAACTCCTTCTTGGTCTTCTTCAAAAACTTCGACACCTTTTTATCAAAAGGCTCTTTTTTCTTATCTTGGCTCTGCGCCGACACGTTTGTGACTGATCCCAATAAAAGGACAAGCACGATATACCCTATTTTCTTCATTGTCGTATCATTTAAAAGATTGTCGCAAAAATAGCATAAATAAGCAGAGAATCAAAATAACAATTGATAATTAAAATAAAATTACCCTTAAAAGTTTTGCGATATTAGCACGATAACCTATCTTTGTGGCAGATGAAAAAGATGTACATTCTATTGTTGGTTGGGCTGTTTTGCATCAACATCAGCGCGCAGGAGCGTCGCCAAGTATTTCGGTCAACGGTCGAAAAAACAGACGCTGTGCAAGCCAAACCTACTGATGCTGGCCCCAATCTTCAACCTCACACGGCTGGAACCTATGCCCACCCTATCATTGACAGGCATTTGCCAGCCACGCAAACCACGGCTACCGACACACTGCATCTGCCCACCATCAACGCATACGGGCAAGTGTTGCCTTTCCGTTGGTACCCTTACGGATGGCTGGGTTGGTACAATTGGGACCTTCACCCCGGTCTGAATGTCAACCTTGGTGCATCTGTTTTCGCTTTTTTGGGCAAGAACGCACCTCGTGGAGCTGGGTTCACACAGAACCTGTCGGCCATGTATGCCATGCCCCTGACCAAGAATCTGTCGCTCGCCGTGGGCGGTTATCTCAACAACATTATATGGAGCCGCACCTCATACCGTGATGCCGGACTGACGGCAGCCTTGGGCTATCGCTTTGATGAACATTGGGAGGCTTATCTCTATGGGCAGAAGTCCATCGTCCAAACTCGCTTCACACCACTACCGTTGTACGATATGGGCAATCTGGGCAATCGCATTGGTGCTGCGGTGAAATACAACTTCAACCCTTCTTTCAGCGTGCAATTATCGGTAGAACGAGGCTGGATGCCCAAACAAGACAGCCGCTACTTCGATCAATACAACTATCCCGTGCCGGAAAGGTAAACGAAAATCAACGTTTACCCATCCTACCAACCGGTACAAGGGTAAACAAGAAGGCAGGGTCAACCACCAACAACCCCTTCTCTTTTCCCACTTGTTTGCACCTTTTAACTACTTCACATACTTTAATCGCAAGCTGTTGAGCACCACGCTCACACTCGAAAAGGCCATCAAAGCACTGGCCCACATGGGCGTGATTTGAAAGTTAAATCCGAAAAGATACAGCACACCGGCCGCCAAAGGAATGCAAACGATGTTGTAGATGAAGGCCCAAAAGAGATTCTGCCTAATCATCGACACCGTTTTTTTGCTCAAATGGATGGCCTGTGGCAAGCGCCGAAGGTCATCGCCCATCATCGTCACCTGCGCCACATCCATGGCCACGTCGGTTCCCCGCCCCATGGCAATGCTCACATCTGCCATCGCCAGGGCCTGCGTGTCATTGATACCGTCGCCCACCATGGCCACCTGCTTGCCCTCACGCTGCAACTTGCGTACCAAGTCTTCTTTATCCTGGGGCAACACCTTACTTTGATAATGGCGGATGCCCGCCTGCTGAGCCCAATAGTTGGCGGCCTCTTCCTTGTCGCCACTCATCATATAGACCTCCACCCCAGCCTCGTTTTGCAATTCGAGCATGGCCTCACGGGCATTCGGCTTCAGCGTTTCGCGTGCTTCAAGGGGCAAGTCATCGGCCTTGGTAAAATCGATTTGCTGATTCGGAATGGTCAGTGTGCCGGTCTTGTCGATGACCATGGCATTAACCTTACGCAGACTTTCCAGCGCTGTTGCGTCCTTGATGAGCACATTCTTCTCAGCCGCTTTCCCAATTCCCACCATCAATGCCGTAGGTGTTGCCAAGCCCATGGCACACGGACAGGCGATGACCAGCACCGAGACAGCCGACAGAATGGCTTGCGGAAGAGCCTCGTTGCCGCCAAGAAGCCACCAGAGCGCGAACGTCAACACGGCTACACCCATGACTACCGGCACAAACACCAAGGCCAACTTATCAACCACGCGCTGCACGGGGGCCTTGCTTCCCTGTGCCTGTTGCACCATTTGGATAATCTGAGCCAATGCCGTATGCTCGCCTATCTGTTGGGCTTTAAATCGAAGTTTGCCCTGCGAGATCACAGTTCCCGCCAATACCGATGCCCCAACCAGCTTCAAGGCCGGCGTGGGTTCGCCGGTTATCATGCTCTCATCAACATAAGCACCGTCTTCGAGCATAAAGCTGGTCGCCCAAGTCACCTCACCATCTACCGGCACTTTCTCACCCGCACGCACCTCCAGCACGTCACCGATCTTGACGGTAGACAGAGGGATGTCCTCCGTTTGCTCACCACTGACCAGATGAGCCGTCTTGGGAGACAAGCCCATGAGCTGGCGAATACTGCCGGCTGTGCTGTCCTTGGCCCTCTCTTCCAACAACCTGCCGGTGAGAACGAAGGTGATGATCATCACCGAGGCATCAAAATAAGTGTGCCACTCAATGCCTCTGCTGCCCCAAACACGCTCTCCATAAAAAGTGTTGAACGCACTGAAGACGAATGCAATGCCCGTGGAGAGTGCCACGAGCGTATCCATGTTGGCCGACTTTTGCAGCAACTGCTTCCAAGCAGATACGAAGAACCGGCGACCGCAGTAGACAAAGTTGGCCAATGCCAGCAGCATGGCCACTTGATTGGACACTTGGACTGCCCCCAATGAAATCCATCTCATCGAAACGGCCATGCACAACACGGCAAAAAGCCACGACAGCAGTGTCTTTCGCTTCAGTTGTCTGTACGCATTGCGCTCTATCTCTTCCACCGACCGGTCACTCTCTATCACGAGGTCATAGCCAATGGCATTGATTTCACGCTTCATCTGTTCGAGTGAAATCTCTTTTTCGTCGAATTCCACCAGCGCGCTTCTGCCTGGCAGACTGACTGACGCTGACTGGATGCCTGGCAGGGAATTGAGTTTCCGCTCCACATGGGCAGAGCAGGCAGCACATGCCATCCCCACCACCGGTATTGTTTTCTTAATCATTTTATGTTGTTATAGTTGATGAGTTTTTGAGTTCTTGAGTTTTTGAGTTGGTAAGTTTTCTAGTTGTTGAGTGATTACACCTGAAACTCGTAACCAGCCTCATCGACAGCCTTCTTCATGTTCGTTGGTTTTATCAACTCTTCATCATAAGTCACCGCAACCGTGTGATGAGTAAGGTCAACCTCAGCCGAATCTACGCCCTTGAGGCACGATAACGTGCGTTCTACCTTGGCTTTGCAGTGGTCGCAAGCCATTCGGTTTACTGTAAATGTTTTCTTTTCCATTGTTATATGTTTTAATTGAACACTGCAAAGATACAGCCTTGGTCCACAAAACGTGTTATGGAATTTTGGGAGAAAATTATAAAAAAGGATATCAGATGGTGTCCAATCCCTTACGCATGTTTTTCTTCAATGCCTTGAATTGCGAGGGTGTCATGCCCGTGATTTGCTTGAATTGGCTCGATAGATAAGCCACGCTCGAATAATTGAGTTTATAGGCTATCTCGGTGAGCGACAACTGGTCGTAGAAAATCAACTCCTTGACACGCTCAATGCGTTGTAGAATGAAATAACGCTCTATGGTGATGCCCGTAAACTCACTGAAAAGCTTGCTCAAACTGCTATATTCGCTGTGCAGCTGTTGTGCCAGATAGTCGGAGAGGTTGAGCTGGGAGCGGTTGTCATGATAATGAACCAGGTCGACAATGAGGGTTTTGATGCGGTCGATGGTTTGCTGCCGTTTGTCGTCAAGCAGTTCAAAGCCCAGCTGCTGCAACCCTTTTTCGAGTGTTTCCAACTGCTCTTTGCTGAGCTCATCAGCCAGTTTTACCACCCCCAACTCTACAGATTGAGGTGCGATACCCAGACTTTGCAGCAATTGTCGCACAGCCATGATGCAGCGGTCGCACACCATGTTCTTGATGTACAACACACTTCCGCCGGCAGATGCTCGTTTCTTATCGGCAGTAGATGGCTTTGCCTGATTCTTCATCTCTTTACTCCCTTTCCGTCAAACACCATGAAGTGCCATCTGCAAATGTAGTAAATAAGTCTGTAAACGCCATGCGTAGCGGTTGGATTTTTGGCCCGTTCTAACCAACTTTCAGTACAAGAAGGATGCCTACTCATGAAACAAAACCCATGGAAAAAATAAGAATCAAGTTTTTGGATGATGACGAATTTTCTTGACAACATGTCGTTAAATCCTGGCCGTATTTACAAACTATTGTGCCTCTCGTCGCAAATACGCCAAATATGAGCAAGTTTCACAAACCTCTGTATTTCAACATATTAAGATGACAACAGACTGTTATATATGGAATTTCTACGCTTTTTCAAGACAAAAGCATTGCATTTAATCACCAATTGACATGCTTTTGGCGTGCAACCACATGCGAATTGACTGCCAAAGCGAGGCTTCTAAGCGGACAAAAGCATGGTTATTGCTGAAAATACGGCTGACGATTCCCAAATAATCTCCTGCTTTGCATCCTCGCGACCTATTGTTTTTCTCCAGATGAAAGACTTTGAAAGGCCATTTTGAAGGCATATTTCAGTCAAAATACTGAACATTTTCGATCTTCAAACTCAACCTTTTTCACTACTTGGCGTACCAGCTTGTTGCGCCTGTCTCAACTCACTGAACGTCTTATATAATAGTGGTAGCGTAAGGAGTATTGAGCAGGCATCGCTGCAAGCCTGACTCATCATCACGCCTTGCAAGCCCAGAAAATGGGGCAGCACAACAATCAGCGGGATGAAGAACAGGCCACTGCGCGAGGCAGCCAGCAGGTTGGCGCGGAACGTCTTACGGATGGTCTGCATCAACATGCTGGCCGTCAGGAAGAGCGACATGACAGGCAGCGACACCAACTGCCAGCGCAAGGCCTGAGTGCCGATGCGGATGACCTCTGAATCGTTGCGGAACAACTCGACAATGGCATCCGAGAAAATCCATCCTAACACGGTGCAAATAAGCAAGAAGCAGGTTCCTATCCTCACCGTAAACCAGAACCCCTTCCGCACACGACCATAAAGGCGCGCGCCATAGCTGAACCCGCAGAACGGCTGGAAGCCATGTCCCAATCCAATGACAGAGGCCATGACAATCATTGTAAACCTATTGGCAATAGACATGGCTGCAACAGCTGCGTCACCATAGCGCGCAGCGGCCACATTGAGCAAGATGCTGGCCACGCTGGTGAGCCCCTGGCGTGACAGAGAAGGCGTTCCACCGGCCAGAATCTCCTTGATATAGATGCGCGAGGTGGAAAAATGACGAAAGCTAATGCGAATACTTCCGCCGTGACGGGTCATGCGCAGCAGCACCACAAAGCTGGCCAGTTGGCCGAAAACCGTGGCCAAAGCCGCTCCGGTGATGCCCCAGTCGAGCCAGAAAATAAGGATAGGATTAAGTCCAATGTTGACAATGGCGCCGGCAACGATGCCCCACATGGCGAACGACGCATTGCCTTGAAAACGCATCTGGTTGTTCAGGCACAGCGAACCGGTCATCAAAGGCGCACCAAGGAGTATGATGCTGAGGTATTTCTCTGTGTAAGGCAGGATGGTGGGCGTACTGCCAAGCCACACGGAGAGAGGCCTCAGCAAGAGAAGGCCAACCACCATGATGACCAATCCCGCCGCAAGAGCATAGAAAAAGCCCGTCGACGCCATGGCCTCAGCATTGTGATGCCGCTGCGCCCCGAGCTCACGGGCGATGTAGTTGCCCGACCCATTGCCAAAAAAGAAACTGAAAGCCTGGATAACGAACATCACAGAGAACACGATGCCCACGGCCGCGACGGCCTGAGTGTTGATTTTTCCCACGAAATAAGTGTCAGCCACATTGTACAAACTGGTAACCAGCATGCTGACAATCGTGGGCACAGCCATGGTTCCGATGACCCGATAAACGGGTCCTTGTGTTAAGAATGTATAGTTGTCTCTGTGTTGTTGCATACGAATCTCACGAATTGTGGTGCATGCCGGGTGTCATCACGGTATGCGTATCGTCCCGACGTTGCTACCCCGGCCTCATGCCTTAGATGGTAAAGGCATGGTTGCGACCTGCCCGCCGCCTGCCCTATGGTCAGGACAGTGACTCGTTTCGCGCGGCATTGCGACTGATGGTGGAGCCATTGGCCTGATGGGTGGCCAGCACAAGTACCTCGGCTATTTGCACATGTTGGGGTGCCTGTGCCGCATAAAGCACCACATCGGCAATGTCATCGCCCGTAAGTGGCTGGATGCCGTCATAGACATGGTCTGCGCGAGTCTGGTCGCCATGGAAGCGAGTAACGCTGAAGTTGGTTTGTACCAACCCCGGCTTAACTGTGGTGACGCGCACGGCAGTGTTGACAAGATCCACTCTCAGCCCGTCGCTCAACACCTTTACCGCTGCCTTGGTGGCACAATACACATTGCCGTTGGCATAGGCCGCGTCGCCAGCCACTGAACCTATATTGATAATATGCCCACGGTTGCGGGCCACCATGCCTGGCACAATCAATCTGGTCATCGTGAGTAATCCCTTGATATTGGTGTCTATCATCGTGTCCCAATCGTCGAAATTCCCTTCATATTCGGGCTCCAGTCCCAATGCCAGTCCGGCATTGTTGACCAACACGTCAACGTTGCGCCACTTTTCGTCGAGCGATTCCAAGGCCGCCGTAGCCGCCAAGCGGTCGCGCACGTCGAAGCAAAGGGTGACAACATCGACGTTAAGATGCGCCAACTCGGCGGTGAGCTGGTTCAAACGCACTTGGTTGCGACCGGTCAAGATAAGGCCGTAACCGTTTTTTGCAAACGCACGGGCACAAGCTTCACCTATTCCGCTTGTGGCACCTGTAATCAAAGCAATTTTATTCATAGCTGAAAAAACACGGCCTTGCTCCGTCCTGCGCATACGCAGGAATGCTGGCAAGACCTTTGTTGGTGATACGTTTATGGCTGTTCCAATAATATCTGTACGATACGCTCGGCACTTCTTCCGTCCCAGCGATCGGGAATGGCACATTTTTTCCACGCGCCATTCACCATATCTTCAACGGCCTTGCCCAACAAATGGGCATCTTCGCCAACCAAGACGTTGGAACCAACCTTGACCGTTTCAATATGTTCGGTGTAACTGTTGAGCGTGATGCAGGGAATGTTGTTGAACGTTGCCTCTTCGGCCACATTGCCGCTGTCGGTGATTACACCGCAAGCATGAGCGGTGAGATAGCCAAACTGCAAGTAAGAAAGTGGCTTTATCAGCTTGAATGTGGGATGATTTGCACCCAGAAGTTCAGCCACGACAGCTGCCGAACGACTGCGAAGCGGTGCCAACACCATCTTGTCGCCGGCTTTGTCGAGCATGGCATGGAGCATGTCTTTGAGGTTTGCCTTGTCTGCCAGCAAAGCTTTGCGGTTCAAAGTGAAAACAATGTAATCGCCTTCTCTAACTCCCAGCTCATCAAGCACGGCAGGACGTTGCAGCCTGCTGTGGTTGAAGCGCAACGTATCCATCAAGATATTGCCCACCATGTATATCTTCGACAACTCGGCACCCTCACGCGTAGCAGTGCTGTTGCTGCCCATGCCGGCCGTGAACAACAAGTCGCTCAACCCATCGATGACCAGTCTGTTGATTTCTTTGGGCATGTTGATGTCAAAACTTCGCGTGCCTGCGACCAGATGTGCCAAGGTGATGCCTTGCTTCTTCGTCACGATGGCCGTTGCCAACGTAGAGGCCAAGTCGTCCACAACAATCACGACATCAGTAGGTTGGGTCTGCAAATAATGTTCAAAACCAGCCATGACGAGTCCGGTGAGTTGGTTGAGATTCTCACAATCCACACCCAGATAGGTGTCTGGATAGGGCATTTGAAGATCTTCAAAAAGCGACTTCTCCAGAGTGGGATCGTCCTCTTTACCGGCATAAACCAATTGGTAAGAAATATCTCTACCAGCATCTGCCGCCTTTTGGATGGCCCTGATGATGGGTGCCACCTTGACAAAATTGGGCCGTGCGCCCGCTACGATACATATATTCATTATGCTATTTTTTTGCAAAGTTATACATTATTAATAGAACGGCCATACATTTAGACAGAAGAACTTGTCTTTTTGCCCAGACAGAAGCATATCTTGTGACTTCTGCCATGCTACTACCCCATCAGAAGACAACAGCGTTGTTCGATTTATTGATGCACTCTCCTTTCATGAGAGGCACGCATACGGTTATTCTTTTTGTATATATCCCTCTTGATCGTAACCTTTATGTGTGCGATGAATAAGGTCGACTAGAGGCTGTACCCGCTGATCCGTAACAACCATATCTTTGAATTTGTCGTATTGTGCATCGTATCTTTGTCCGCTACCGTGTTGCAAGCGTGTGGCTATGTCGGTGGGAATGAGGAACGAAGCACGCGAACCTAAATGCTTGTAATATTCGGACAAATAGATATGTATACCCGCCAAATCGAAATCACCAAAGTGAATATAAGGGTTAGGAATGGTTTTCAACCATTTTATCAAATCGCCCGATTGAGGATAACGTGATACAAACAACAGTCTGTTGTTAGGAAACAAATAACGCTGATGGGCTATCTGCACGAAGTTTTCCACATTCTCCATACCTATAACCGTTACGTCTGTAGGAATGACAAGCGAAGGATAATCATGGATAAAAGGCAACATGCCAGGTTGAAAACGAAGTGTTTGACGCACGCCCGACAGCTCTACCTCCAACGGTTCGTATCCGTTTACCAAAAAGCCCCTCATTGTTCGTTGCCTCAACAGCTTCGAATCTCCCGACAATGCCACCTGCCTACTCCGTTCGGTATCATGTTTCAGCTTCATATCCAGTATGGCCTGAACATCTCGCAAGTTGTATTTTTCTGCCAAATATTTTTGAAAATAGTCAATAGCAGCCACCTTATACGTCACCCTGCTGCCATGACTAATCGCGACAAGCACCCCGTCTTGCAGCATTTCGTTTATCCATTTACCCTTTAATTTACTGGCAGCAATCGTTTCGCCGGCAGCCAATGCGCATAGATTTTCCAATAGCGAACGTGTGATATTCATACTTTCATCGTAATAAGTGCTTTGACAAGCGTGTTTGATTTGTTATCTTTTGTGAGCAGATAAGTATACTTGTAATCGGATACCGCATACGATATAGGCGAACTATTCACCAAATAGATGTTGCGAACATTTGCAAATTTCAGTATTCCCCGCACGTTGTTGGGATGCAATTTACCAATCTCGTCCATCATACAATGCAAGGTAAAGTCGCCAAACTTTCTCGACACCTTTTCCTTAAACACGTTGATAAGCATGATGTTAACCATTGCTTTCACTAAAATATCCGTACCATCCGAACCCACATTCGATATTTTTTCTATCCAACCTGTGTCGTTATCGTTTTCTTTGATGCGGAATTGCAGTTTGAAGGTATCGCTCAAAACCAACCTACTTCTGTTCGGATTCTCGTTTAAGCACATCATAAATTCAAACAATCGTTTGGTGACCCCACTGTTGGTATCATCTCTTTGTTGTACAGATGAAAACAAATTCAGTTCGCCTATGTCGTAGGTATGCTCGTCATTAAAGGTTTTCATATCGTTGAGCAATATCATTAAGCGGTCGCTACTGGGCTGACTGCGCAAGGCAATTTCTTTAATCACGCCCGCAAAGTTACGCTCGTGGAAGTCGGCATTGATGTCGTTAATGATCTTTCCTATTTCACTGGCGTAGCTGTTAATGCTTCCCACCTCTTTTGATATGCGTTGCAAGATGTCGCCATATCTATTGCTAAGCCTCCTACTATATTCCTCTATTTTGTCATGATCTATAAAGTCGCACAAATTTTGTGCAAATGTCATATAGTCATCATCTGTGTTTAATTGGGTTTTAAAGGCGAAAGTGTTCTTAGTAGAGAAGTAGCTTTTAAACCGATCAACGTTTTGTTTTAACGCATCAGCCTTCCCAAGTTTATCATATAGGCTGTCTTTTAGTAATTGCAAAACCTGCTCTGTAGGATCTGTTGACGTCTTTGGCTTGACAGTTGTCCATTCAATAGAAGTTTTGTTCTCTATAGACAATTTGAAATTGTCAACCGCTGTCAACCCTTTTTCCAATTGCGTTTGTTCCGCTTCTTTATCTCTTATTTTTGTTTCAAACTGCAATTTCTGTTGTCCTAATCGGCTGCTTCTCAATCTAAATTTTTCATCCAACAGCGCCAAGTCATTTTCCAACTTCCTCTTTTGCTCTTTCTTTTTATCCTCTTCGGGCAACCATTCTTCTTTAAACGATAAATACTCGAAATATCGTTTGCGGTTGTTGTTAATAAAATCAAGCTCCTTTTCTAACGCTACCAGCTTATCGTTTATTTGTTGCAAAGCAGTTGTATTCACCCCTTGTCCAGCCAATTCATTGCTTTCTTGCATTTTTAACTGTTCGATCTGACTATTGATAGCGGTGGTTTTTTCTTGCGTTTCTTGTAGCAATTTTTCTATTTTGTTATCCGTGTCTTTACGTTTTGCATTGTTGGCAGATGCGGATTCTTGTTCAGAAGCTTTCAACTCCCGATACCGCTTGTTGCGCAATTTCTCTTTTTCTTGTTGGAAGGTAGATAGTTGTTCTTGCAGTTTACTGATTTGCAGGTCAATATTTTCTAATCGTTTTTGTTTTTCTTCCTCGTTTCGTTTATCCCAATTTTGCATTTTAACCTGTTCAACTTTTATCTGTTGAGCCGTTTGTAGCAAGTTGGCCTCTAACGTTTGGTGTGCCATACGCAGTTCTCTAATCTGTTTAGCATACCGATTTTCTATTTGTTGGATGTTCTCTTGAGTGGCAGTAGTACATTTATAAATACGCTTTTTGTTTTCTTCAATCTCTTGTTCAGCATCTTGTTTTTCAGCTTTCAAATCGTCTGGCGTACGGATTTCACGCTCTATTTGCGACAAATCCACATCAACTCCAAAGAGCGAATCATTGTGTTGACTGCTCAATTGTGGGTGCAGTTGGTTGTTATACAATACATGTTGTTCGTCAACCACCTTGCCAATCGTTTGTTGCCAGCCCTGCTTATGCGTAGACAGCCACTCATAAAACGATCCCTTGTACTGTGCAAGAAGCTCATCAAGTTTAGCTATTTGTTGAGCAAGCTTTTCATTCTTTTGTTCCAAGTCTTTCAGTTGAGCTTGCAATTCCTGCTCTATTTTTTGCCTTTCGGCTTCAGCTTCATGCCTCAGTTCATTGATCTTACTGCGATTTTGTTCCTTTTCAATTTCTGTTTTCCTATGCTGTTCATGGAGTTGATCTATTTTATTTTTACATTGTTCCAACTCGTTGGCGTACAAATGCGTATTCTGATATGTCGATCTTTTACTCTTTGCAGCCGCCAAATCAATGTTAGCAGTTTGTATTTTCTCATCAACAGTTTGGCTTTCAACATCAAAATGCTTATAAATCTCTTTATTCCGCTCCTCTTTTTGTTGTGTTATACGCTCCACTTCCCTGTTGTACACCGCTTGCAAAAGGTTTTTCTTTTCGTTATAAGTGGCTTCAATAGTACGAAGTTCTAATTGCAGTTTTTCTGTCAGTGCTGCGTATTTATCAGTAATACTCTTATGTTGCAGTGTTAGTTCTTCTTTATATCGTTTTTTATTCTCTATTTCGTTTTTTACAAAATCCTCTTTCTCAATTCTGTTAACCACAGACAAGATATCGCTTTGCTGGTAAAACTTTCTTTTATCAGCAATTTCTTTCAAACGAGCCTCTACCGCTCCCAACTCACGATTTTTACCATCCTTCTGTTTGTTGTACTTGCCGCTTTCTTCTGAAATCAGTCTGTTGATACGCGCAAACTCTTCTTTTAATTTTCCTAATTCTTGATATAACAAGGGCAAACGCTGCTCATCTCGTTGATAAGTATATACCAATTCGCTGATCAACTCTTTGATTTTAGCGGTAATCATCAATAAGTCATGATAAGCCTTCTCCACTTTATCGGCATCTCTTCGCACCGTAACCACCCCATGCTTGTCGGTTTTATACCACAAATGAACGTCGTTGTATTCTTGTTCAAACGCCGACACTTGACTTCTATAGTAAGCCAAATCAATAGAAATCTCGTCATCCGTCATCGAACTAATCATGGTGTTTTTGATGAATTCGGCATCCAGTTTCGTGTTCAGAAACACATTTTGAATGGTTCGTGGAATGTTTTGATACTTATTACTTTCGGCAATGGCATATTTGCGAAACTCGGGTTGCACCTCATGTCGGTTTCCAAATATAATGTCGCGATACTCCTCATACCTATCAATGATACGAGAGGTGTGTACCCCTTTGTCTATTTTTTGCTGTATGTGCATCCACTCGGTGTACACTTCACCTTGCTCGCTCATGAGCATCTCACGCCGATAAGCACAGTCGATATACCGAAAAGCCACCCTACCCCGATGCTTAAAGGCCAAGATGAAATACGCATTGGCATCTCTAACCACTTCGTAAACGATATAAGAGTTAGGGTAAGGAAAATAAAAAGCATCGAAAGACTGCTTTTCACGCGGAATACCCAACTTCAATTTGTCGGCGTTGTAGAAAAACAACAACGCTCGTAGCACCGTACTTTTACCGACACCTTGTGTTCCAACAAAGTGAACGTTGCCGTCTACCTTTACTTCTGCATACGGAATGTGTGCGCTGTTGATGAAAACTATCTTATTCAGGTATCTCATTCTTCACCTCCTCTGATATGGTTAAGCAGTCAACAAGTTCTTCCATGTAATGAAACGCATCTGTGACTACATACTGTTTCGTCACCTCACTAATAAGTTCGGCAAAGCCATTGTCGGTTAACTCTTTCATCAACCGCTCTATGATTTCCTGATGTGTGCTGTGCCTGCCACGAAACAATTGTTCAGCCTTCTCCTTCAACTCAATATCCGAACTCAATCTTACCTCGATGTCTGACGTCATGAATTCAAAGCCTGATGAAAAGGTACCGTTGTATGTTTTCAAGAAATCAAGAATGTCAATCCATTGTGCCATGCGCTCTAATTTGCGCTGCATATCGGCCTTACTCTCTTTTCTGCAAAAATAAAAATACCCATTACCTCCTTCTAACAAAAAGCCAATGCCAGCATAATAGTCGGCATACTCTTGTTGATGATCTTCCAACAAGTCGTAATAAGCTCTCATGTTTTGCGACGTGCTATTGCGTGAGATAAACATTCCCTTGCTTAATATGCTAAAAATTTCTTCGGTCTTTTTCATTATTTTGCCGGATAAATAAGTGGGTACTCTATGTTTTGAGTAGTTTCTGTTTGACTTGTAAAACGCAATTCGCTTTCGTATTGTGTGGCTATTTGGCAGAATAGCACCAGCTTTTCTTCGATGTTCAATTCTCTTTTATACGCATGGTTCATCACGAAAGCAAACAAATGGCTGCCTTGCGCTCTAAAGGCATTCATCATTTCTTGCTGGCTCACTACCGATATTCGTTCTTCCTGCTGCTGAATATAAGCCGCATCAATAGCTTCGGCAGCCGTTTGTTGCGCCTTGTTGGGCAACTTGATGCGTTGCATGACGTTTTGAAGAAGTTCTATCGCCCCATCTTCGTTGCGTAAATAGTTGATAGACAGTTTGAGCCTGTATCCCGCTTGTGGCTCTATCCACACAGGATTCGTCTGCCCCATCACCATTTTTACATTGGTATGCTCTTCCCAGGTTAGTTGATCTTTCAGGTATTTTATTTGCTGAATTTTCTTGAAAAGTTTATTTTGGTAGTCAATGAAATTCAGATAGCCAATAATTTGCCGATCAATCTCCAACAAATTGTGATAAACCTCGTTCAGCTGTAGTTTCACATCTGTCACCACGCTGCGCAACTGTACATCCATGGCTTGCGCAAAAAACACGGGTTGGCCTACGTCGATTACTTTCTCAACCTCCTTGATGAGCGTTGCAATGGTGTCGCGTTTCTCGTCCAAATGGATGAGCCTTGCTCGCTTGACAAGATAATTAGGTTCGTTTTTATACGTATTGTCCACATTTCGTTTCAGGTCTATCACGTTGCGAACAGTGGTAAGTGCTATGTTTTTCAGAATCTTTCTTACCTTTTTGTGATAGTCCATGCGGCGACGCTCATTATTCTCTTTCAGATAGTATTCAATATTCTCATTGAGCGTTGTGATATATTCTGCCACCGAAGCCGTGTTGATTTGTTCATTTACCTCTAACACTTCTTCAAAGAATTGCAGATACACGTCCTCCATTTCCAGGTAGTTGCCCGATTCGTGTATGATGCCATAGGCTATCAAAAACCTGATACGTTCTTCTTTATAGTCAACCAATTCGCGTGCATAGTCGGTCTTGAAAGAGAATGATTTGCGCTTGGCGAACATCTCACGCAGCAACGTCTTCTCTCTCCCCAATACTTTAATCAGCTCTTCTATGGAACGAAATGTTTTCATGTTCGGTTAAATGGTCTTATCGCCTATAGCTCAATTGGCGAGGCATAATGAGCAATGTACTTCTTTTTTTCACGATTTAGTGACTGTGTTTCTACATGGCTGAACGTTCGGTTGTGCGAAGGTGATATCCAAAAATACAGACTTACACAAAAAACGGCTTTTGATGACTGATGATAGAAAGAATAAAGTGCGTCATTATCTTTGTGGGAAAAATGCGTTCTTGAGGTGCTTCCACCCCCTCGCCCATCAATTTAACAACTGACTTGACACCCTCTTAAAATACGAAGAGGATTTGTTGCCTTTTCTCGCCCATTGTCAGAAAGACACGCTAAACATGAATGTGCTTACTGTTCTTAAGGCAAAGAAAAGGCAACTTCTTCTGTCTACGAAAGCGTTTTGCTATTCGGTCTTGAACAAATCCTTGATGCCTCCGATGCTGCCAAGCAGGTTGGTGGCCTCGTAAGGCAGGTAGACGGTCTTTGACTTGTCGCCCGAAGCCAGGTCCTGCATCATGGCGATGTACTTCTGAGCCAGGAGGTAATTGGCCGGATTGGTGCTTTGTCCCACGGCTTCAGTTATCTTCTGGATGGCGATGGCCTCGGCTTCGGCCTTGCGAATGCGGGCAGTGGCCTCACCCTCGGCAAAGAGAATGGCCTGCTGCTTGGTGGCCTCGGCGCGGTTGATGGTGCTGGTCTTCTCGCCTTCCGACTGCAAGATGGCCGCCTGCTTCTCACCCTCGCTGGTCAAGATGGTGGCACGCTTGTTGCGCTCGGCCTGCATCTGCTTCTCCATGGCCTGCAACACGCTCTCGGGGGGCGTGATGTCTTGAAGCTCCACACGGTTCACCTTGATGCCCCACTTGTTGGTGGCGTCGTCGAGAACGGCGCGCAACTTGGTGTTGATGGTGTCGCGCGAGGTGAGCGTCTGGTCCAGTTCCAGCTCGCCGATGATGTTACGCAGGGTGGTCTGCGTGAGCTTCTCGATGGCGTTGGGCAGGTTGTTGATTTCGTAAACGGCCTTGAACGGGTCCACAATTTGGAAATACAACAAGGCATTGATCTGCATCTGAATGTTGTCCTTGGTGATAACATTCTGCTTGTCAAAGTCGTACACCTGCTCGCGTAGATCGATGCTGGTGCTGTAGATGTAGCGGCCACGGTTGAGCGCCACGATGTTCTTGGCACGGTCGATAAACGGGATAATGACGTTGATGCCAGGACTGAGGGTAGCATAGTACTTGCCCAGGCGCTCTACAATTTTGGTTTCTGACTGTGGGATGATGATGATGGCTTGCTTGACGAAAATCAAAGCCAGTATAACAATCGCCACTAACACATAGGTTGCAATCATGATATGAAGTTTTTTAGTGAATAATTCATGCGTTACAGGCACCGCTCCACGGTGAGGATGATGCTGTCCATCTTGACCACGCGCACCCGCTCGCCCCGCTGGATGGTTTCCAAATCGGTGCTGACAGCCTTCCACACGTCGCCATCGATCTTGACATAGCCGCTGTGCTCGCCCGTGATGGGCTCTTCCACCGTGCCGGTTCGCCCGATGAGGGCCTCGGCATTGCTGACCCGGTTGTCGCCAGAGGCATGCAGGGCATGCACCAGTGGCGGGCGCACGAACACGAGGCTCAGCACCGAGCACACGGCGAAAATGATGATTTGGAGCCAGAGAGGCACGTCAAAGAGCGAGCTGACCATGGCACCCAGCGCGCCGATAGCGAAGCAGGTGACAAAGAAATCGCCCGACCCAAGCTCGATGATCAGGCAGAGCATGGCTACGATGGTCCAAACGAGCCATAAATGTTGTGAAATGTATTCAATCATCTGTATAAGGTTTTGGTAAACAACCACCGCCGCAGGTGGAGCCATCCGGAAATGTGGCGCACTGCAAGCAAACGGTGGCGAATTGCATTTCAATCCGCAACAAATTTATAGAAAATTCTTGAATTATACGCCTGTTGGGGCAAGAAAAATCGCTCTTTTTGTAGGTGGAAAATAAAAAAGATGATTGACCCACCAGGGAAGAAGCGTTCATCCTATATTGTGCGGACGGAAGGGCATTGACTTTGCCCGCCAAACTCAATGACATTGATGCCCAATATCAATGACTTTGGAGGGCAAAGTCAATGCTTTTTCCACGAAAGGTATAAACTACTGAAAATCAACATTATACATATTCACAAAATAGACGTCAGAAGGGGCGATCAGATAGTGGGGAACCGATGACGGACGGATGCCCCATCAGCTCATACAGGACAAGGCCTGGTAGGAGCTAACTATCCTACCAGGCCCTGTGAAAGATGGTCGATGCGGTTACTTCCCCGTGTTTTTGTAAAGGCCGGAGGCAGAAACCGTCTTTTGTCGGGATGACTGTTTCTTGTTGGTCAACTTCCTGCTCGTCTTTGGAGCGGGGGCTGCTGCGGCACCAGAGCCACCATTATAATATTGTAAAGCAGTAGGCATAAGACGCTGCAAAGCGGCAATGCGCTTAGCATCAGCAGGGTGAGTGCTGAACATGTCGCTCTGGTTTCCCTTGCCACTGGCCATGCGCTGCCAGAATGGGACGGCCACCCGAGGATCGTAACCGGCCATGGCGGCAAAGATAAGTCCCATGTTGTCGGCCTCCAACTCATGGTCGCGTGAATATTTCAGGTTGCGGAATTGCAATCCTTGTTGGGCCACCACCTGTGCAATCTGTGTGGTGGTATTTCCCACACCCAGTGCCCCGAGGGCGCCGCCAAGCACCTGCACGCCCAGATGATCCCTGATCTGCTTGCTCATCTGCTCGGCACTGTGACGGGCAACGGCATGCGCTATCTCGTGACCTACAACCACTGCCAGGGACGGTTCGTCCTGTGTATAGGGCAGAAGGCCTTCGTACACCACGATTTTACCACCGGGCATACAGAATGCGTTGGCCTGCTTGTCGGCGACAAGGTTGAACTCCCAGCTATAGTGCTGCAGCTCTTCGCTCAGTCCATGGCTGCTGAAATAGGTTTCAACGGCACGGGCCAACCGCTGTCCCACGCGCCTCACCATGGCCGTGTTGGCTGCATTGGACGACTTGGTAGCCGAAGCCATGTACTTGTCATATTCCTGTTTGCTCAAACTAAGCACCTGCTCATCCGAGACCATCAAATTCTGTTTGCGTCCCGTAATAGGCACGGTGCGCGTTGTTCCACATGCTACGAGCAATGCTGTAGCAAAGGTCAACAATAAAATTTTAGCTTTATTCATATCCTTGGTTTTATAAATTTCGATATTGCAAACTTACAAAAAAAAATGATACATGCGGACAATAGTTGATTATAATTTGAAATAATGCCGGGAAAGGGAAAGGTGGAGCTGAACCCAGTTGATGCCCTTGGTCTTATGTCAGCTTAAACATTATCAACGGCATAGGGCTCCTCAATCATGCCAACACAGGGTTGTTGCACCATTGGCTTATTCAGTCGTGTCTCTATTCATAACAACAATAACTTTCGTAGAACGATTGACTTTAATTGTCTGACTATGATCTATAAATCCTTTTTTGGAAAAACTAAATTTTGTGTCTATACCTCGGCTTGTTGTAGGTAGCATTATCATATACCTAAATCTTCCTAACGAATCTGTACGCATACGAAAATTCATCAGATTGTCTGAAATTAAAACACTATCTAAAGGAACATTATGGACATCCACCACAAGCCCTTCCAAACTTTGTACACTCTCGCATGAGCATAAAAAAGAAACAAAGACTATGCTGATTAATATACATTGTATTTTCATAGGAAATGTTTTTTAGAACCTATGCAGATTCAACAGATAAACGGGAAGCACAGGTTTTAGTCGGCTTAAACGTTCAATGCGCCAATGATTTCTGTCACCGAAGCACAGCCATGGTCATCAAGCCAGCGGTTCACACCATCACGAACGTGGATGGTAGCCATGGGATCGACAAAGTTGGCCGTGCCAATCTGGATAGCCGTGGCACCTGCCATGAAGAATTCGATGGCATCTTTCGCCGTAGAAATCCCTCCAAGTCCAATGACAGGAATATTGACAGCCTTGGCCACTTGCCATACCATGCGCAACGCTACTGGCTTTACAGCCGGCCCGCTCAGGCCACCTGTGGCAATGCTCAACACGGGTTTGCGCCGCTCTATGTCAATGGCCATGCCCATGAGCGTGTTGATAAGCGAAACGCTGTCGGCTCCTTCGGCCTCACAGGCTCGTGCTATTTCAGCCACATCGGTGACGTTGGGCGACAACTTGACGATGAGTGTCTTGTGATAAGCCCGTCGAACAGCCTTGACAACCGCTGCCGCTCCGGCACAAGTTACGCCAAAAGCCATGCCGCCCTCTTTAACATTAGGACAGGAGATATTAAGTTCGATGGCCGGAATCTTGTCCAGAGCATCGATACGGGCGGCACACTCGGCATAATCATCGGGCGTGTTTCCGCTGACATTGACAATCATGTGGGTGTCTATATCCTTAATCTTTGGATAGATTTCTGAGCAGAAATAGTCAACACCCTTATTCTGAAGTCCCACACAGTTGAGCATGCCATGCGGCGTTTCAGCCATTCGTGGATACTTATTTCCTTGACGAGGATGGAGTGTTGTACCCTTGACAATAATACCACCAAGCTGATTCAATGGCACTAAATCGGCAAATTCGAGACCATATCCGAAAGTACCCGAAGCGGTTAAGATTGGATTCTTAAACTCAATGTCATTTATTTTTACATTTAGAGCTGCCATAATAACTTCTTAATATTTAACACTGGACCTTCAGTACAGACACAGATATGCCCGTCTGTAGTATCTTCCACGCAACAAAGACAGGCTCCCAAACCGCACGCCATATCATTCTCTAACGAGACTTCGCATTCTATGTCGTTCTGCTTGGCATAGCGTGCCACGGACATCATCATGGGTTTGGGCCCACAGGTGGCAATACGGTCGAATTGTTTTTCCTTGAGAATGGAATGATTGGTTACATAACCTTTCTCGCCTTCTGAACCATCTTCCGTGGTGAGATATAGGTCACCAAGCTCATTAAACATGTCCTTTTCAAGCAATTCATCAGCGGTTCGCGCTCCTAATAAGAACGTAGGACGCACTCCCAGCTCCACCAATCGCTTTCCCAAGAAAAGCATTGGAGCGATTCCAACACCGCCTCCAACGAGCAAGACACGCTCATTGGTTGAACGTGGCATGGTAAAACTATTGCCCAGCGGCAACAGACAATTGACCTTCTCACCAGGTTTCTTTCGTACCAGATGACGGGTTCCTTCACCGATTGCGGCCACAAGCAATAATATCTCATTGCGTTCGTAATCCACCATGTTAACAGAAATGGGCCGACGCAAATAGGTTGTTGGCGAATCGTCAATATGAACCTGTACGAATTGGCCCGGATTCATCTCGGGTAAAGCCGATGAAGAACGCAATCGCATGAGCCAATGACGACCACTTAATTGCTCTGTTGCTTGTACAAGGAAATCTTCACAAATCTTTCTCATTGAACAATTTCGTTATAATAGTATTGAAATAGGAAGTCTTGGACAAATCTTAAACCGTGACATGCGAGGGTAATGATATTACATATAAACCTCGTTTGTCTAAACGTAGAATAAGCTCAGCTTTGAATAGACACCTATTTAAATTGAATAATCGTGAAACACATTATTATATTAAGTGCAAAGTTAGCACAAATAGAACACACTCACAAATGAAAGAAATAAATAAAAACGCCTATAACAGTAATCGTTCAACCTTTTAAAAGATTGAGCAAAATAGAAAAGCTTATTATGAGTATGGAATAACAATAAACCAATTGACTGAAATGGTTCAGTCAGTGCTACACAAAAAGCTTATTTTTTAGGCACAAAAGTCTCCCACGTTTGGTCATCATAGAAAACTCTTATTTCAGCAATCTTACGCGGATTATTGTCAATATATTTCGTATTGTTATTAGCGACTGGTTGAAGTTGATTACGTTGTTCTACAAAACTTAACTGCGGTTGAACTACATTACTCTCTGATGGAGTAGAAGGAGAGTCATCGAAGTTTAAAACAGATTCAGCTGAAGAAGCCGAAACTGTATGATTATCGATATCACCTGTATATTCATCCATAAACATAGGACCATTGCCATACAATAACCAATCTAAATTAATAGTTGGAAATTTTTTCTTGATAGCATCGATATGATTCAATGTCGGTTTTGTACGATCATTAAAAATGCTACTCAAAGAAGCAGGTGAAATATCCAATGCCTCAGCAAAAGTTTGCTGATTCATGTGCTGAGCATTCATCAATTGTTTTATTCGATCTTTCATTTTATCCGTCATTCAACATAAAATAGGCCAAAAAAGGCAATTCTCATTGACTTTACAAAGATAAACAATAAAAATCACAAAACAAACAAATCAATATCATATTTAGTATTCAATAGTTTGAATTTAGTTATTTATATTTATAAAACCGACATTAAAGGAATGTAATACAACAACTTTTCATATAGATATATGAATTACATCCATAAATCAAGGCTTTGTATAAATGTAGCAAAAAATTATAAAAAGCTGGGAATAAATGCATTATCGTTTATCATTCTACTGTATACAGGCTCTATTCCATGAAATTAAGTAGGAATCAATGGTTATATGTAGAAAATAGAAGAAGAAAAACATTATAACGATTGATTATCAATAACTTAAGGAAAGTTCTTGTTATTGTATATTTATAATTATTAAACATGAAATCTAAATATTTGCATTTTAATATTATTATTTCACATTGTGATTTATGTATATGTTTGTGGATTTAAGGAAAATACTCGATTTTAAATTCGTAATTATAAATTAAAAAGAACGCAATCTTTTATGGTTTTAAATCATAAAATTAGTTAACTATAAATTTATTGATGATTGAAAGATGAAAAATCGCCATAATTTCAATATTCTGAAACAAGGTACAGGGTGCGCTTAAATATGCGAATTATGAACACACTAAAATGCGAAGAACCTTGATTTCATCAGGGTTTAACGGCAAAAAACATGAAATATGAAAGTTTTATTCTAGACAAAAATAAGCTAAAATGAGGTCTATCTTTGGCAAAAAAGAGCCTTTTAAGCATGCGAAAAACCCTCTTTAGATGGAAATAGCTACCCTATTAGCGGCCAATTTGAAGTTATTAGGGGCCTATTTGAAGCTATTAGGGACCTATTTGAAATTATTAGAGGCCCATTTGAAGTTATAGAAGGTTTTTGAAGTTTATTTAGGAGGGATCCCGTTTGGTGCTATTTAGGACCTAAACGGGTATTTTTTTCAATGCAGGATATAAAAAATAAGCTCCTTCATGAGATCCCCTGTCGATGTGTAGGGATTGTTGATTCCTTTGCTTTTAGCATCAATTTCTCTAAACTTAGCAATGATCTGCATGGTTTTCTTACCTGAATAATTTTTCATTCCTGTGATATAATCACGCGCAGCCCACCCTCCTCTTAGATCCAAAAATTGTGCAACAGCATTCTCATTTTTGGAGGGAGCATAATAAGCAATCATCAGATTTTGAAAATAACTGAAGAGCAAAGGAAGAAAAGCATAGATAGACCCTGCTTTTGGATTATTGTCAAAATATTTGATTATCTGATTGGCTTTAAAAACATCTCGATTGACCAAGGCACTTCTCAGTTCGAAAGCATTGAAATCTTTGCTCACGCCAATTTGCTTTTCAATGACTTCAGGCACAACCACTCGATTGTCTTCCGGAAGTGAAATCAGCAATTTGTCCAGAACAGAAATCATCCGATTCAAATCGGATCCAATATGATCGGCAATCATTGCTGTCGACTTATAATCGATAGTCACATTTTTCTGTTTCAGATACGAAGCGATGAAAGAAGGCAGTTCTGACTCTCTCATCTTTTTACTTTCAAAAACTACACCTAAAGCTTCAGATCTTCCAATCAGTTTTTTTCGTCTGTCGATGGTGCCATTTTTGTGGCAAAGCACTAAGATTGTTGATTTAACAGGGTTTTTCAGATATTTTTCAATCACGTCAGTTCCACGCAAGTTTTGCGCTTCTTTCACGATGACGACCCGATATTCGGCCATCATTGGATATCCCTTTGCCAGATCTACAATCTGTGCTGCGTTGATGTCAGAACCAAAAACTATGTTTTGATTGAAGTCACGCTCTTCGGGTTGCAGGACGTTTTCGGCGATATAATCTGAAATTTTATCGATAAAATACGACTCCTCACCCATCAATATATAAATAGGTGAAAAATGACGTGCCTGAAGGTCACGCATGATAGAATCGTATGTAGGTCCTGTTTTAGCCATTATTACAAAAAACTTGGTACGAGATGAGCATGACAAAAAGCCATACAAATTGACACTCTGGTCATATTCTGCGTATTCTCCACCAGGTCTTTTTCTTTTCTTGTTTTTTTATTAACTTTGTATCTGAATGCAAAATTACTAAAATGTATCCATTAAACCTACCCCATTACCAAATAAAATTAGGCGGCACGAAAGACAAACCCACCATTTTCGACATTCTCCGCAAGAGATATGTCGCACTTACACCAGAAGAATGGGTGAGACAACATTTCATACATTATTTAATAGAGCACAAACACTATCCAGCCACCTTGTTAGCTAATGAAATACAACTCAACATGGCCGGCAAGACACTGCGAGCCGACAGTGTTCTGTACGATTCGCACCTGCGTCCCAGGATGATCATAGAATATAAGGCTCCATCCATCCCCATTACACAAAAGGTGTTCGACCAAATATCCACCTATAATTTACTGCTGCATGTCGACTATCTCATTGTCAGCAACGGCATTGATTCTTATTGCTGCAAAATGGATTATGAAAGTAAAAAATATTTATATTTAGACCATATTCCTGAGTACGAAAATATTTAACAAAACAGAACCTTTTTACGCTCATAAAACTGAAATTAAAAAGGAAGGAAATTGCTATTAAATTATAAATCGTGTAGGAGGTAAACACTAATCATTGGCGTTCACCTCCTACTCGATTACAGATCCAAGCCACCAGACGTCAATTTTCCATTCTTTGATTATCGCTCAAAAACAGCCCACACGCAGCCAAGTCATCACGAATGCACTTTTGACTTTCTCCTCGCTGAATGGCATTGCAGAGAACTTGGCCGTCCCTTCGGGCAACGGTGAGATACGTTTGCCAGAGAAACAAGCCAGCACGTTATCATAATGACGACGGCACGTAATTGAGAAACAAAACGTTTCATGAAATCTTCAGCCACATTTGTACATCATCATTCCCACCTATTTTGTAAGAAAAACATACATGTAAAACGGTACATGAAAACTGACGAAATAGAAAAAATTGATAGGCACGGACTCACCTAACATACATCTTTGGAAGCGTCAAAGTCGATTTTTTAATCTAAAAACACGACCTAAATGCGATAAAAGGCATCACTTGCGCTGTTATAACCATGCCATTGGTGAGCAAAGACTTACATATTGGAAGCCAAAGGCATACCTATTGGCATTCAAAAGCATTGTTATTGAGCAGCAATACAGGAGAGGACGATGAGAAAACGATGAGGAGATAGCGTATCAACCTTGTAATCAGCAACTTGCAAAAGTCGTTCATTTTGGGCATATTTGACGCTAGGGCGTGCATTGCTCACCTACAAACGAATTTTGAAGAGGTTATTGTAAAGAAAATTTCGAATCTTTCCGATTTTTTATTTTGCAGGAGTTTAGCGATGAAATCACTGCTGATTTCAAAAATTTTCCGTATATTTGCCAACATCAAACAATATTTGGAACACAATGAACAACAAGTATTTTACTATGCACACACATCACAACTACATCCATCAGTTAGTAGGCGCGCACCTTCGCACGGTCATCAGCATCGCCGTGCTCATGCTCTGCAGCAGCATCCGTGCCATCAATGAGACAGACAGTCGGCAGCGACTTTTCACTACGCCGGAAAAAGATGCCATCCCCTATCGCATCCCCGCCATCGCCACATGCAGCAACGGCGACTTAATCGCTGCGGCCGACTACCGTTATTGCGGCTCTGACATTGGCTTTGGAGCCGTGGACGTGGTCTATCGCACGAGTCGCGACAATGGCAAGACCTGGTCGGCAGAGAAGATGTTGGCCGACGGCCATGGCAACGAGGCTGATGTCAAGTGGGATTATGCCTTTGGCGACTGCGCCTTGGTGGCCGACAAAAAGAGCAGCGAGGTGCTGGCTGTTTGCGTGGCTGGCAAAACCGTATATTTCCAAGCAACACGCAACAACCCTAACCGTATTGCCATCTTCCGCAGTCATGACAACGGAAAGACCTGGGACAAGGGACACGAAATCACCGAACAGATATACCGCCTGTTCGACCAACGTGAGGCCGGCCCCATCCAGTCGCTGTTCTTCACATCGGGCAAAATACACCAAAGCCGCCACGTCAAGGTAGGCAAATACTATCGTCTGTACGTCGGTCTGTGCACCTTGTCAGGCAACTTCGTGCTCTACAGCGACGATTTTGGCCGGCAGTGGCACGTGTTGGGCGACATCAACACATCTCCCTGTCGCGACGGTGACGAGGTGAAATGCGAGGAACTGCCCGACGGCAGCCTCATACTCAGTTCACGTCACAACGGCCGACTGTTCAACGTCTTCACCTTCAGCAACCTTAAAAAGGCCGAAGGCTCGTGGGGACAACGCACCAAAGCGACTGCCTTCTCGGGCATTGAGAACGAGTGTAATGGTGAAATCTTGGTCGTCCCAGCCATTCGCAAAGCCGATGGCAAGAAAACGTTCGTAGCCATTCAGTCGGTTCCTTTTGGTCCACAGCGAACGCGCATCGGCTTTTTTTACAAAGATTTGGGCAAGAAACATCTCACATCCCAGCAGTTGGCTGACGGCTGGCAGCGAGGCATGATGGTAGCAACAGGCCTGGGAGCCTATTCTACCATGACGCTTCAGAAAGATGGAAGAATTGGATTTTTATGGGAGTCAGGCCCCACCATCTACAACATCGACTACCAAAGTTTGAAGCTTGAGAGCATCACAAACGGGAAATATCAACTCAAAGGGAAGTTCTGAAACGCACGAAAAGCCTGAAAAATAAAAAGAAATACAATGGCAGCACGCCATGCAAGCATGAATCAAAACAAACCAGAGAACAATGGCAGCAGGTAAATGGATAGGTGGAATACTAGGTTTCATGCAGGGAGGCCCACTAGGCGCACTCGCTGGATTTGCAATTGGATGGCTCTTCGATAGCGGCTTAGACACCTTCAGTGAAGGCGAATCGGGTGACGAATATCGACAACGTCAGGGCAACAGGTATGCACAATACAATCAACAGCAACGACAATACGCCGAAGGACAGCGCAACACGTTCCTCTTTTCCATCCTCGCATTGGCCTCGTATGTCATCCGAGCCGACGGCAAGGTGATGCATTCGGAGATGCAAACGGTGCGTAATTTTCTCAGACAGAACTTTGGTGAGGTGGCAGTGAAGCAGGGAGAGGAGATTCTTCTCAGGCTTTTCGAGCAACAAAAGCAAATGGGGTGGCAGCAGTTCAGCAACACCATCCGGCAAGCATGCATCCAAATTAGTTTCAATATGGGCTATTCTGAACGGTTGCAGCTGTTCAACTTCCTAGTGATTATCGCCCAAGCCGATGGCATGATTGTCAGTGAAGAGGTCAACGTTCTAAAAGAGATAGCCCAATATCTGGGACTTTCAGCTGCCGATGTTGACTCCATGCTCAACCTCAAAGACAGCTCTACAAACCTCGAAGCAGCCTACAGAGTACTGGGAATTGCCCCCTCAGCCACTAACGATGAAGTGAAAAAGGCTTACCGGCAGATGGCCTTGAAGCATCATCCCGACCGTGTTTCCACGCTGGGCAACGATGTGAAGAAGGCTGCCCAGAAGAAGTTTCAGGAAATCAACAACGCCAAAGACCTCATTTACAAAGCCCGCGGCATGTAGCCACACATCCCTTTCGCAGAGTGACACCACACGCTGAGGTATTATATCTAGGTGGGGTAAGGACGACAGCAGAAGAAGTAGGAGAAAGTACATCATAACCGTGTATGGCCATTTTGTACACTATGACTTTGTATGGGGGACGTGAATATGTAACCGGCGATTGCAAACGTGAGCGGTGGCGGTACCAAAATGAAATACTATAGGATTCTGCATGCCACAACGCAACAGGATTGATAAACAGCATACGATTATGAAGCTGGAGGAAAACACTATTCATAGAGTGGCTTTTCCTACCCCATTAGCCAATGAATCAGCTTGCATTGAGGATACAACCTAGATCACTTTAT
>NZ_ADEG01000040.1 GCF_000177075.1 Hoylesella buccalis ATCC 35310 | reverse complement strand
CTGAGGCTTAGGACCCGACTGACCCCGGGCTGATTGGCATTGCCCGGGAAACCTTGGTCTTGCGGCGGGAGGGAATCTCACCCTCCTTATCGTTACTTATACCTACATTTGCTTTTCCATGCGCTCCAGCCAGGGTCGTCCCCCAACATTCGACGCACATGGAATGCTCCCCTACCGATACTTTTAATATACATTACTATCCCGCACCTTCGGTGCCTGCCTTATACCCGATTATTATCCACGCCCGGACCCTCGACTAGTGAGCTGTTACGCACTCTTTGAATGAATGGCTGCTTCCAAGCCAACATCCTAGCTGTCACGGGGACCGGACTTCGTTAGACTAACTCAGGCAGAACTTCGGGACCTTAGATGGCGGTCTGGATTCTTCTCCTCTCGGGGACGGACCTTAGCACCCGCCCCCTTACTGCAGGGCTGCTGTGCATGAGCATTCGGAGTTCGTCAGGTCGCGATAGGCGGTGAAGCCCTCTTGACCTATCGGTCGCTCTACCTCTCATGCAGATCACCCCACGCGGCACCTAAATGCCTTTCGGGGAGTACGAGCTATCTCCAAGTTTGATTGGCCTTTCACTCCTACACACACCTCATCCAGAAGCTTTTCAACGCTTATTGGTGCGGGCCTCCATTCCGTGTTACCGGAACTTCACCCTGGACATGTGTAGATCACTTGGTTTCGCGTCTACCCCCT
>NZ_ADEG01000041.1 GCF_000177075.1 Hoylesella buccalis ATCC 35310 | reverse complement strand
TTATACCAACCCATTTGCTCTGTTTAACAAGCTGGATGTCAGAAAACGCGATTCCATCAACGTGAGTTATCGTGAGCTTTTTGATCTTCCCATGCAGCGACCCACCAAAAACTTTTGGGCCAACGTCTTGCAGAAGATACGGCACGACAGCGTGGGTATCTACCTACAAGCTATCCAACCGCATGGCAAGTTGTACGAAGACTTGAAACAACGGCTGCCCAAAGCGGTTGGTACTGCGGCCAGGCGCAAGGTGATTTGTAATTTGGAGCGTGCCAGATGGCGACTGGATGATGAGCCAGGCAAGCATGAAAAGTATGCTCTCATCAATTTACCTTCCATGCATCTCATGGCAAGAGATCACGATAAGACGTTAAGCATGCGTATAGGCATAGGTGCTTTGGATACGAAGACACCACTGATAACCAGTAGAATAGTGCGTATGGACGTTAATCCACAATGGGTCATGCCCAGAAGCATCATTGAAAAAAGCGTGGTTCCACAGGCGGGAAATAAAGATTATTTTGACGCTCGGCGATATTTCATTCGTGAACGAAAGACCGGAAAACGAATGGATGTCACGCAGGTGTCTGCCGACATGCTGAAAAGTGGCAACTATTTTGTCATACAAGAAGGTGGAAAGGGCAATGCCATGGGGCGCATCGTGTTCCGCTTTAAGAACAAATTCGCCATCTATCTGCACGATACGTCATCGAAGGGAGTCTTCGAAAGAGAAGACCGAGGAGTTTCGCATGGCTGTATCCGACTGGAAAAGCCATTCGATTTTGCCGTTTTTCTATTGAATGATAAGGACGAAAAGACGATAGAAAGAATCAGGTATTCGATGGAAGCAGACATTCATTCCACCTATATGGATGACAATCCATCATCTGACAAGAAACCATCGATGGAGACCAACAAACTGGACAGAGCCAAATTGATTAAGTCAGTTCAAGTAAAACCGACGGTTCCCCTGTTCATCACCTATTATACTTTGTACCCAAACGAGAACAATGTGATGACAGAATATCCCGATGTCTATGGATTTGATTCGGTGATATACCATCAACTCCTCAATTACTTGCCATAAGTGCGAATGGATAGACCATATGATGAACAGAACATAGCCGATCGCTTGGCCAAAAAGGAAACACAACGTCAGGCCTTCTCACAGGTTGTTCACCAATATAGTAAACCGCTGTATTGGAAGATTCGTCGTATCGTTCTGACCCATGAAGATGCCAATGACGTGTTGCAGAATGCCTTTCTCAAGGCTTGGAACAATTTAGATGATTTTCAAAACAAATCAAAAATATCAACTTGGATTTACCGCATTGCCGTCAATGAGGCATTGGATTTCTTGAGAAAGAAAAGCAACAACAGGACTGTCAGTGCGGATGACGACCCTTCGGTGGCCAACATGCTGATGGCTGACGACTACTTTGATGGAGATGAGACACAAGCACAGTTGCAAGAAGCGATAGCCCAGCTGCCGGAAGTGCAGCGTGTGGTGTTCAACCTACGTTACTATGAGGAAATGAAATATGCCGAGATGAGCGAACTTCTCAATACGAGCGAAGGTGCGCTGAAAGCCAGTTATCATTTGGCAGTCAAGAAAATAACAGCTTATTTCCAGGACCGGGATTAAACCTTTTGATGATTTTTACGTCATAAAAGTAAAGACAATAATTATGGTAAAAGAAGACAAATACATAGAGAACCGATTTGGAAAGGTACAACCTTTCAAGGCTCCACAGGGTTATTTGGATAACTTTGCCGATCAATTCATGGCTCAGTTACCTGACCAAGCAGCAAAAACCGTGAAGACACAACACGCTATTTTGTTCAGAATGCGTCCGGCAATGATTGCTGCAGCCAGTGTTTTGGCTGTTGCAATGACGGCTACTGTTTATTTTGCAAAGCCTTTTGCGGGCCAACGAGAGCAAGCGTTCACCACAAATCAGCAGACAGAAAGTAGCCTCAATGATGGCTCTGTTGAAGAAACAGCTTTTTACTCAATGATTGACAATGGCGACATCTACGCAATGTTAGCTGACGAATAAGAAAGGAGCTGCACATGAAACATTTTTTTTCCGTTATTTTTATCACCTTCTGTTTGTTGGTATCTTCCGCGATAGCTCAACCACAACGTGGGCAAAGGAGATTTAATCCTCAGAAATTTCAAGCCGAGCTGGAACAGTTTATCACCACAGAAGCCGGGCTGACCCCACAAGAATCTGCTGCATTTTTCCCTGTGTATCGGGACATGAAGAAAAAACAGATGACCTATTTTGCAGAAGGTCGTCGCTTTAAACACCTGAATGTCACGGATGAAAAGGCCTGTGAAGAAGCCATTCGCAAACATGCAGCCAACGAAGTTAAAATCAAAGAAATACAGCAAGCGTATCATCTTCAGTTCTTGACCATTCTACCTGCCTGCAAAGTGTTTAAGATTATCCGTGCCGAAGAGAAGTTTCATCGCCAAGTGATGAGGCGGGTGGCCATGTGTCGACAGCAGCAACAAAAAGTTAAAAAGTAACCTTTTCATGCATCGATATTTCATTTGTTTCCGCTATGACGGAACAGCTTATCATGGATGGCAGGTGCAACCCAACGGGAATTCGGTGCAAGCTGAGTTGCAACAGGCCATGTCTGTCATTCTCCGAGAGCCCATCGTGACCGTAGGGGCTGGCCGGACAGATGCTGGTGTGCATGCTCGGAAAATGTTTGCACATTTTGATTTCCATGCCGAGATAGACACCAAACAATTCACCTATAAACTCAATCGCCTGCTGCCGCGGGACATTTCGGTATTGAATGTTTTTTCCCTCAGTGAGGATATGCATGCCCGCTTCAGTGCTAAGTGGCGCACCTACCATTATTATATACACCTGTCGAAGAATCCATTTCTGCGCCATTATTCCTGTCAGTTGCCTTATCAACTCGACTTTTCATTGATGAACGAAGCTGCGTCACATCTGCTGAAGGTTGAAGATTTCGGTGCTTTCTGCAAAAGCAACACAGATGTTAAGACAACGTTGTGTCATGTGGTGCAGGCTGAATGGGTGGAAGTTGGCGAAGATGCTTGGTACTTTGTCATCAAAGCCAATCGCTTTTTGCGCAATATGGTGCGTGCCGTGGTGGGTACCTTGATAGAAGTGGGCCGACATCGCATGACCCTCGATGAGTTTGATGCCGTCGTTAGGAGTGGAAACCGTACCAAAGCAGGCGAGAGCATGCCCGCCAATGCGTTGTTTTTAGAAGACGTTGAGTACTGATGGAGTGGTTGTTGCTTGCCTTCTTGTCGGCATTACTGCTGGGCTTTTATGATGTTTTCAAGAAAAAAGCCTTGTCAGGCAATTCCGTCATCCCTGTATTATTTCTGAACACACTATTCTGTTCGTGCATTTTTTTGCCCTTCATCATCCTGTCTGCAACGACCGGTGTGTTGGACAACACCATTTTCCATGTTTCTTCTGGAGGGTGGGAAGCCCACCGATATATCCTATTGAAGAGTTGTATCGTACTGTCTTCTTGGATATGTGGCTATTTTGCCATGAAGCATCTTCCGCTTACCATTGTTGGTCCCATCAATGCCACGAGGCCCATGATGGTACTTGTTGGTGCCATGTTGGTGTTTGGTGAAGAACTGAACCTGTATCAGTGGATTGGCGTTTTGCTGGCCATCACGTCGTTCTACCTGCTGAGTAGGTCGGGCAAGAAAGAGGGAATAGATTTTAAGCACAATCGCTGGTTGTTCCTTTTGGTGCTTGCTGCACTGTTGGGAGCGGTGAGTGGTTTGTACGACAAGTATCTCATGGCTCCGGTAACAGCTGGGGGAGTAGGGTTGGACAAGATGATGGTACAGGGTTGGTACAATGTTTACCAGTGTTTCATGATGGGAGTGGTGTTGTTACTGATATGGTATCCTACTCATCATCATACCACACCCTTTCATTGGTCGTGGTCGATAGTGAGTATCAGTGTTTTTCTTTGTATGGCCGACTTTGTCTATTTCTATGCCTTGAGTAAGCCAGAAGCCATGATATCCATTGTCTCCATGGTGCGACGAGGCAGTGTATTGGTGAGTTTCTTGTTTGGGGCCTTTGTCTTTCATGAGAAGAATCTCAAGGGAAAAGCGGTCGACTTGGCTTTGGTGTTGTTGAGTATGGTGTTCTTGTTCCTGGGTAGTAAGTCGTAAATAAAATGTTTTTTTCTATCTTATGATTAGCTTTATCGGCTAAAAGTGCTATATTTGCAATTAAATCGTAAGATTAAAAGGCATTTATGAGATATCACATTTTTCGAGGACTTGGTGTGGCAGTAGTTACCCCTTTTACGTTGGATGGCGCAGTAGATTATCCAGCGTTAAAGCGACTGATTCGTTATCAACTGGATAGTGGTGTTGATTTCCTATGCATCTTGGCGACAACCGGTGAGACACCGTGTCTGACGTTGGATGAGAAAAACAAGATCACAGAGTTGGTTAAAGAGGAGAACAAGGGGCTGGTTCCAATCTTAAAGTATTGTGGAGGCAACAATACGGCACAAGTGATTGAAGAGATGAAAGCCACAGACTGGACTGGAATCGATGGCATCTTGAGTATCTGTCCCTATTATAACAAACCCTCTCAAGAGGGATTGTATCAACATTTCAAGGCCATAGCTTCAGCCAGTCCGCTTCCTGTCGTGATGTACAATGTGCCGGGGCGTACGGGTGTCAACATGAAAGCCGAAACAACGGTTCGGTTGGCCCACGACTGTGAAAACATCGTAGGCATTAAAGAGGCAGCTGGAAGTCTTGAGCAGGTGGACGAAATCATCAAGGGTAAACCCGATAGGTTTGACATTATCAGTGGGGACGACGCACTGACGTTCTCCATGATTGCCAGTGGTGCAGCCGGTGTGATATCAGTTATTGGGAATGCGTTGCCCAGAGAATTTTCCAGAATGATTAGACTTGAGTTCCAAGGCGAATATGAAGCTGCGCGGAGAATACACCACATGTTTACCGAGCTATATAGTCTTTTGTTCGTTGACGGTAACCCTGCTGGCGTCAAGGCTTTGCTCAACGACATGGGGTACATTGAGAATGTGTTGCGTTTGCCATTGGTACCCACAACGATTAAAACCAAAGAAAAGATGGCTGACATCCTAAAAGAGATAAGAATTTAAGGTATAGCTGGATTGTTGGATGAATGATTTGAATGCAATTTGATGGGCATGGAGGAGGAAACGTCCCTGACTGAAAGCATTCAAGATAAATGACAAGACTTTCGCATGTGCGAGTGAAGAGTAGACTGGATGGATATCAATAAGATGAAAGGCGATTATGACCGCTATGAGGTGGCGCAAGCTGACACGCTGTTAAACTGGTTGCTGAATCATGTTACCAACCTAAGCAAGAGTAAAATCAAAGCGACGTTGGCTGGAAAAGGCATCATCGTGAATGGCAAATGCATTACGCAGTTTGATTATCCGCTTGAGGCGGGTATGAAAATTGCTGTGAGCAAGTCTAAAAAAAACATCAACTTCAAAAACCGCTATTTGAAGATCGTCTACGAAGATCGTTATTTGGTTGTGATTGAAAAGCACGTTGGCATCCTGTCCATGGCTGCGGGTCATTCTTCATTAAACGTGAAAAGGGTTCTTGATGATTATTTTAGAAACAGTAAACAGAAATGCACGGCACACGTTGTCCATCGGTTGGATAGAGAAACCAGTGGTCTGATGATTTACGCCAAGGATATGGCGACAGAACAAGAGTTGGAACACAACTGGCACGACATCGTGTACGATCGCCGTTATGTGGCGGTGGTGTCTGGCGAAATGGAAGACGACGAAGGGGTTATCACGAGTTGGTTGAAAGACAACAAGGCCTACGTTACCTATTCAAGTCCGGTAGATAATGGCGGAAAGTTTGCCATTACCCATTTTCATACCTTAGATCGTACCACCGAACATTCGCTGGTAGAATATCGCTTGGAAACAGGACGAAAGAATCAGATACGCGTACATTCTGCGGATATAGGGCATCCTGTGTGTGGAGATTTCAAGTATGGCAATGGTGACAATCCCCTTGATCGGCTATGTCTGCATGCCTACATGCTTTGTTTTACCCATCCAGTGACTCGTCGGCCTATGGAATTTGAAACGCAGATTCCTCCTGCTTTCAGGAAGTTATTTAAATAAACGAATGAGTATTTGATGTTTGAAAATTTTATAGCAAACGCAAGTATGAACATGTTTTTAGCGTAATTGATTCAATGAGTTCAAACTTTTCTTTGTATATCTTTTGTATAGTTGCCATCGCTTTGGCCATTTTTTTTATTAAAAAAGTGACCAGCTGCTTAATCAAAACTATCTTATTCTTGATTTTACTTGCTGTGCTCGTCTATATTGCGTTCACCCTTGGGGTGTTGTAGGCATTCCAAGTAAATTGTTGGTTCTTTGAACGCCATCATACATGGGCGTGGTTCTTTGGGATATCTTAATAAATCTTAAAGCTATTGACGTGTATGATAATATTCTATATATTTGCAAAGTGAGCTATATTCTCATGCAAGTTGTTTTCCTGTTAGCCGATAGTTACGAATAACTACTTTGCAAAACGCATAAAAAACAATTTTAAAAGATTCGTGTAATCCTATTAATAACATATCATCTCGTTATGACAAATTGTGAATAGTGGTTTTTAGGAAATTTATTTTCATACTCTTTAATAGTTACGAAGAGTATTCTAAAATGTCAAGCGAGATACAAACTGACCTTATTCTTCAATAGGGTTTAACGGAGGTCGGTGGAGTGGAGCTGATATCATATCAAAGCTCCACTTTTTGTGTCAGATGGGAATTGGTTCATTCTTGATACTTGTTGTAGTTAGGAAATATTTATTTTGCTGGTAAAGGAACACATGTTAAAGCAAGCAATGTGCTTAATCTTTTCGGTAAATTCTTTATTAAATCTAAAAGAGGAACCGATACCGGCACCAATAAAGAGATACAAGCGATTTGGTTGTTAAATACATCTGATGACACTATTTGAGGCAGAATAATTTTTTCGCTGCCTCCATTTTTATTCTCCTGCTTTATTTCCTGCGTAGTGATTTTGCTCTGAATTTACTTGTTACAAAAAGGGAAGAGGCAGATATTTGTAAACTTTTGTTCTTATTTTCAAGTACATTTTTCCTCTGTTAAAGCATTGAGATAAGCCTAAGAAAATAGCTCGAGTTTTCTATGTTTTAGAATTTTGAGGGAGCCGAAATAGTGACTTGTTCTCTTATCTTATTGCTTTAAACTGCTTATCTGCATGCTTTTGGCATCTTAAAACGTTGCTTTAACACCCTAATTGCATGGTTCTAAGATGCCAATTTCGCCCCTTTTGATGCCTAAAGCATGGAGTTAACCTCCATGCCTTCTGCTATCTGGTTCGTAAGTCTTTCTATATCAACATTTTGTAAAATTCGCATATTTGTCGTCAACCATGAGGTTGGTGGAAAAAATCGCCAGGATTTCGCCCTAAAATCCGAGAGTTTTCTAATGTATTGTGTTAAGAATTTTCAAATATTATATACCTTTAAATACTATCAACTTTTTACTTTTATTTGTATGATGTTGGTGGAAGTTGAACAAGTGCATTGAAGATCAAAAAATAAAATAATTACTCGAGAATCTCATTTTGCAATCTGAAGTTAGCAATTTAACCTATTTTTTTTGTCATATCTTGTAAAAAATCTCAAAATAATGATTAACTTTGCATCGCATTTGTAAAAATGTATGTGTTTCGACAGAAAGCGAGAACAATTATAATTATAATAATTTTTATGAATTTTACTTTATTCGTTACCGTTTTGTTGACGGCCGTAACCTTGGTAGTGGCAGCTTATGTCATTGCAAAGTTGATAGGTCCGCGCTCGTATAATGCGGTAAAAGGCGAACCCTATGAGAGTGGTATCCCAACGAGAGGTTCTTCGTGGCTTCCCATGCACGTTGGTTATTACCTCTTCGCTATCCTTTTCCTCATGTTCGATATCGAGACTGTGCTGCTCTATCCGTGGGCGGTAGTTGTGCGAGATTTTGGAGCTATGGCTTTGGTTAGCATCGGTTTCTTCCTCGTGGTACTTGTCTTAGGCTTGGCGTATGCTTGGCGGAAAGGAGCTTTGGAATGGAAATAAAGAAACCGTATATCAAGAGTATTCCATACGAGGAGTTTAAGGACAACGAATCGTTGGAACGCATTGTTGACGAACTCCATGAAGGAGGCGTGAATGTTGTCACAGGGTCGCTGGACCAATTGATTAACTGGGGGCGTGCCAACTCGCTCTGGAGCTTGACCTTCGCCACCAGCTGTTGCGGTATTGAGTTTATGGCAGTGGGATGCGCCCGTTACGATTTCGCTCGTTTCGGATTCGAGGTAACGCGTAACTCTCCACGACAAGCCGACCTGATTATGTGTGCTGGAACCATTACCAACAAAATGGCACCTGCTTTTAGGCGTTTATACGATGAAATGGCAGAACCCAAATACGTTATTGCGGTAGGAGGATGTGCCATTTCTGGTGGTCCGTTCAAGAGCAGTTATCATGTGGTAAGAGGAATTGATGAGATTGTCCCTGTTGATGTCTTCATACCGGGATGTCCGCCACGCCCAGAGGCTATCATGTATGGCATGATGCAGCTGCAGCGCAAAATCAAAGTAGAAAAATTCTTCGGAGGTGTCAACCATAAGCAAGAGGCTCACCACCACGGATTGAGTAACGCAGAGGTGTACCAACAAAAACTGAAGGAAAACAAGCCTATCGTAGTGACTCACGTTCCCGAAGACTTTCATCCCCAAGAAGAGTTAGAACATCAACATTAAATAAGGTATATCGGATATGAAATTAGAAAATATAGAAATTGCATTCAGTAACTTGGCACAAGAGATGTCAAAACTGAAGAACGACAAGCATTTCGATTACCTTGTTACCATTGTTGGCGAAGACTTTGGCGAAGAAGGGTTAGGATGTATTTATATTTTAGAAAACACACAAACTCACGAACGTACATCGGTCAAGGCGATAGCGCAGCAAATAGGGGAGGAGTATGTTCTCGATACCGTTTCCAACCTATGGAAGGCTGCCGATATCTTAGAGCGTGAAGTTTACGACTTCTTAGGTATTAAGTTCTTGGGGCATAAGGATATGCGCCGTCTTTATTTGCGCAATGATTTCAAGGGCTATCCACTTCGTAAGAACTTCGATGTCTCGCCCGAGAACAACCAGTACACTTTGGAAGAGGATGTGGAGTTGGATTACACGTTCCAATATTCGCTCGACAAGAACGGTAACTTGGTAGAGACTCGCGTTCCGTTGTTTACAGACAACGATTTCGTTATCAACATTGGTCCTCAACACCCCAGTACGCACGGCGTACTTCGTTTGCAAAGTGTGTTGGACGGTGAAACCGTGAAGCGAATTTATCCGCATTTGGGATATATCCACCGTGGAATGGAGAAGATGTGTGAGGCATACACCTATCCTCAAACCTTGGCGTTGACCGACCGAATGGACTACCTCAGTGCCATGATGAACCGCCATGCGTTGGTGGGCGTCATCGAAGAGGCGATGGAAATAGAACTGACCGAGCGCATACAGTACATCCGTACCATCATGGACGAGTTGCAGCGTATCGACTCGCACTTGCTATATTTAGGTTGTTGCGCACAGGATTTGGGCGCTTTGACAGCCTTCTTGTACAGCATGCGCGACCGCGAACACGTGCTGAACGTCATGGAGGAGACTACAGGTGGACGACTCATCCAAAACTATTACCGTATTGGCGGTTGCCAAGATGATATCGATCCCAACTTTGTGGAGAACACCAAGAAACTGTGTGCTTATCTCAAACCCATGTTACAAGAGTACATGGATGTGTTTGGAGATAACGTCATCATGCAACAACGCTTCAAGGGGATTGCGCCCATGAGTCTCGAAAACATCATTAGTTACGGTGTGACGGGTGCCTCTGGACGTGCTTCTGGTTGGAAAAACGATGTGCGCAAGTATCATCCTTATGCCATGTACGACAAGGTAGAGTTTGAGGAAGTGCTCAACGAACATTGCGATTCGTTTGGTAGATACCTTAATCGTATTGAGGAAATCAAGCAAAGTATTCGTATCATCGAACAGCTCATTGATAATATTCCAGCAGGCGACTTCTATGTAAAGCAGAAGCCAATCATCAAAGTACCTGAAGGACAATGGTATTTCTCTTGCGAAGGCTCGCGTGGTGAAATAGGAGTTTACTTGGATTCCAAGGGAGACAAGATGCCTTACCGCTTGAAATTCCGTCCTATGGGCTTGAATCATGTCGCTGCCATGGATGAGATGTTGCGAGGACAGAAGATAGCTGACCTTGTTACTGCAGGTGCGGCGCTCGACTTTGTCATTCCAGATATTGACAGATAGCAGGTATATATAAGTTGAAAACTTGTAGCAATGCTTTGCTTCGTGTTAGCAACTTGTTCAATATAAATAACTTAAATAGATCATGTTTGATTTTAGTATAGTAACCACATGGTTCGACACCCTTCTTCGACAAACCTTAGGTTTGAACGATTTTTGGACGATATTCATTGAATGTGTTATCGTTGGTGTCGCCATTCTCACTGCCTACGCCTTGTTGGCGATAGTGTTGATATTCATGGAACGTAAGGTGTGTGCTTACTTCCAATGCCGTCTCGGGCCTATGCGTGTGGGCTTTTGGGGAACGCTTCAGGTGTTTGCCGACGTGTTTAAGATGCTCATTAAGGAAATCTTTGCCGTTGACAAAGCCGACAAATTCTTGTATTATATTGCGCCATTCTTTGTTGTGATTGCCTCAGTGGGCACCTTCTCGTTCCTTCCTTGGAATAAGGGAGCGCACATTCTCGACTTTAACGTGGGCATCTTCTTGGTGACTGCCATATCGAGCATTGGTGTGTTAGGCGTCTTTTTGGCAGGATGGGCATCGAATAACAAATATTCTGTTTTGTCTGCCATGCGTGGAGCGGTGCAGATGATTTCGTATGAAATGACCTTGGGACTGACCCTCATTGCGGCTGTTGCCTTGACGGGAACGATGCAGATGAGTGGAATTGTGGAAGCACAGACAGGACCATGGAACTGGTTAATTATCAAAGGACACCTTCCTGCTATCATTGCATTCTTGCTGTTCTTGGTAGCTGGCAACGCTGAAGCGAACCGTGGACCGTTCGACTTGGCAGAGGCAGAGAGCGAGTTGACTGCTGGATACCATACAGAGTATTCGGGAATGGGTTTTGGTTTCTACTATTTGGCAGAATACCTCAACCTATTTGTTATCGCAGGATTAGCCACTGCTGTGTTCTTAGGCGGTTGGGCACCTTTCAATATTGGTGTCGAAGGCTTCGATGCGGTGATGAATTATATTCCTGGTATTGTGTGGTTCTTAGGCAAGACCTTTGTTGTAGTTTGGCTTCTGATGTGGATTCGCTGGACGTTCCCACGTTTGAGAATTGACCAAATCTTAACTTTAGAGTGGAAGTATCTCATGCCATTGGCATTGGTAAATCTCATACTGATGACCATTTGTGTGGCTTTTGGTATCCACGGTTAAAACGTTTCATTTCTTGAAGATTCAGTAAGATGGAAAATAAACAATCATATTTTAGCGAAGTCTGGTGTGGAGTCAAGTCGCTTGTAACGGGGTTGAGGGTTACCTTGAAGGAATACTTCACCCCAAAAAGCACCGAACAATATCCAGAGAACCGCAAGACGACACTGCATGTGGCTCAACGTCACCGTGGACGCTTAGTGTTTAAGCGTAACGAAGACGGCACTCACAACTGTGTAGCGTGCACTATGTGCGAGAAAGCCTGTCCCAATGAGACCATACTCATTAAGAGTGAAATGGTTGTCAACGAAGAGACGGGCAGGAAAAAGAAACAATTGGTAGACTATCAGTACAAATTAGGCGATTGTATGTTCTGCCAACTCTGTGTTAATTCTTGTAACTTCAACGCCATTGAGTTTACCAACGACTTTGAAAACAGTGTGTTTGAGCGAGATTCCTTGACCATGCACCTTGACAAGGAAGTGTATCAAGGCGGAAGTTTGCCAGGCTTGATAGACGGTGGGGCACCGCTGACCATTGGACAATTTAATACCAAAACCAAATAAAAGTAGTAACGTATATGGCTAATTTAATCATGTTTTGCATTTTGGCAGTCGTCATTTTGGGCTCTGCCATTATGTGTGTACTAACAAAAAGGATTATGCGGGCGGCTACCTTTCTGATATTTGTTTTATTTGGTGTTGCAGGTATCTATTTCCTTTTAGGATATACATATTTGGGAGCAGCACAGATTGCTATTTATGCAGGGGGCATCACGATACTCTATATCTTTGCAATACAGTTGGTATCCAAGCGTACGCTCCAAGGATTAGTAGAACATCTCAAAGGTTCACGCGTCATTCAGGGGGCTTTGCTCTCATTGATAGGACTGGCTACCGTGATAGGTGTCTTGGTGAAGAACCAGTTTATTCATCAAGCAGCGCAGGTTGCCGACGCAGAAGTCCCGATGAATGTCATTGGACAAGCATTGGTAGGCTCTGAAAAATATCAGTATGTTTTGCCCTTTGAACTCATTTCTGTGTTCTTGTTGGCATGTATTATTGGCGGTTTGTTGATTGCCAGAAAGGAGGATGATAAATGATACCCGTTGAATGTTTGATAGGTCTGAGTGCGCTATTGTTCTTTATTGGCGTATTTGGCTTCGTTACCCGTCGTAATTTATTGGCTATGTTAATCTCCGTAGAGTTGGTTCTTAACTCAGCAGACATCAACTTTGCCGTGTTTAATCGCATCCTGTTCCCCGAACAGTTGGAGGGCTTTTTCTTCACGTTGTTCTCTATTGGCATCAGTGCTGCCGAGACAGCGGTGGCGATTGCCATTATTATAAACGTTTACCGAAACTTTGGTAGTGATCAGGTGAACAGTATTGAAAACATGAAATTATAAGATGATGGATTACAGTTATGTATATTTAATACTTCTTCTACCTGCACTCAGTTTCCTGATACTTGGACTGTTGGGTATGAAGATGAGTCATAAGGTGGCTGGACTCATTGGCACCGTGGTGCTTGGTACGGTGTTCTGTCTTTCTTGCTACACCGCTTATGAGTATTTTATAGGTGTTGGGCGTGGCGTTGACGGATTATATCCCACCATTACACCTTTTAATATAACGTGGTTGAAGTTTACCGAACTGCTTACCTTTAACATCGGTTTAAGGTTGACACCTATTTCTGTGATGATGTTGGTGGTTATCTCTACGGTCAGTTTCATGGTGCACATCTATTCCTTTGGCTATATGCACGGAGAGAAAGGTTTTCAGCGTTATTATGCTTTCCTTTCGCTCTTCACCATGTCAATGTTGGGCTTGGTAGTGGCAACCAATATTTTCCAGATGTATTTGTTTTGGGAGTTGGTGGGCGTTAGCTCTTACCTACTCATTGGTTTCTATTATCCTATGCACACAGCTGTGGCGGCTTCTAAGAAAGCCTTCATTGTGACACGCTTTGCCGATTTGTTCTTTTTAATCGGTATCTTGTTTTATAGCTTCTATGTAGGTACATTCAATTACGATTTAACCGCTACGCCAGAATTGGCAACTCATGCTGCTCATGCCGCTTGGGTGATGCCGTTGGCTCTGTTCCTGATGTTTATTGGTGGTGCAGGTAAATCTGCCATGTTCCCTTTACACATTTGGTTGCCCGATGCGATGGAAGGTCCGACGCCTGTTTCGGCATTGATTCATGCTGCAACGATGGTGGTGGCAGGTGTGTATTTGGTGGCAAGTATGTTCCCCTTGTTCGTGGCATATGCGCCCGAACAGTTGCATTGGATTGCTTATATTGCTGCCTTTACCGCCTTTTATGCGGCTGCCGTGGCGTGCGCACAGAGTGATATCAAGCGTGTCTTGGCATTCTCAACCATTTCGCAGATTGGTTTTATGCTCGTTGCCTTGGGCGTTTGCTTGCCCGATCCTGCCACAGGAGCGGTAGCAATGACCGAAGAATATGCCGACGTACAAGGCTTAGGATATATGGCAAGCATGTTCCATCTGTTTACGCATGCCATGTTCAAGGCTTGTTTGTTCTTGGGAGCAGGTTGTGTGATACATGCCGTACACTCCAATGAGAAGTATTATATGGGAGGACTTCGCAAGTACATGCCCATCACGCACATTACGTTCTTGATTTCATGTCTTGCAATTTCGGGCATTCCACCATTCTCTGGATTCTATTCAAAGGATGAGATATTGGTGGCTTGTTACAACTTCCACCCCGTGATGGGAATGGTGATGAGCGGTATTGCCATGATGACCGCCTTCTATATGTTCCGTTTGTATTACGTTATCTTCTGGGGTAAGAGCTATTACGAGTCGCATCAGGGTGAACCCGATGTACACAAGCCTCACGAAGCTCCAGCAGTGATGACCTTTCCGTTGATATTCTTGTCGCTCATCACTTGTACTGTCTTCCTTTGGGGGACACGTGCAGGACAGCTGGTGTCTGCCAATGGCATTGGGTTTAATACGCATACCAACTGGACGGTGGCGATTACCAGTACCGTATTGGCATTGCTTGCCATCGGTCTTGCTACCTTTATGTATAAAGGAGAGAAAACGCCAGTGGCAGACAAGTTGGCAAGTACTTTCCCAACCTTGCACCGCGCTGCTTACAAACGTTTCTATATGGACGAGGTTTGGCAGTTCGTGACACACAAAATTATCTTCCGTTGTGTCAGCCGCCCCATTGCTTGGTTCGACCGTCATGTTATCGATGGTTTCTTTAACTTCTTGGCATGGGGTACTCAGGAGGCAGGCGAAAGCATCCGACCTTGGCAGAGTGGCGATGTGAGACAATACGCCATTTGGTTCCTTACAGGTAGTGTGGCATTGACGTTAGCATTGATTTGCTTGTTGTAATGCTTTAGTTAGAAAGATTTAATGAATAAAATACAAAAATGAGTATATTAACATTATTCGTCGTTATTCCCGTCTTGATGCTGTTCGGGCTTTGGTTGGCTCGCAACATCCGTCAAGTACGTGGCGTCATGGTGGCTGGTTCTACCGCTTTGCTGGCACTCTCTGTTTGGCTTACTATTGCATTTATCCAAATGCGTCAGGCAGGAAATACCGAAGCCATGCTGTTTATGTACAGTGCACCTTGGTTCAAACCGCTTAACATTGCCTATACGGTAGGAGTGGATGGTATCTCGGTTGTCATGTTGCTCTTATCAAGTATCATTGTCTTTACGGGTACCTTTGCCTCTTGGCAGCTCAAACCCATGACTAAAGAGTACTTCCTTTGGTTCACCTTGTTGAGCACCGGTGTGTTTGGCTTCTTTATCTCTATCGATTTATTTACCATGTTCATGTTCTACGAGGTGGCACTTATCCCGATGTATCTGCTCATAGGTGTGTGGGGAAGTGGTCCCAAGGAATATGCCGCTATGAAGTTGACGTTGATGCTCATGGGCGGAAGTGCCTTGCTGATTATCGGTATCTTGGGCATTTACTTCTATAGTGGAGCCACCACGATGAACGTACTTGAGATTGCTGCCCTGCACAACATTCCCGTTGATGTTCAGAAAATATTTTTCCCATTGATATTCATTGGCTTCGGTGTGTTAGGTGCCTTGTTCCCCTTCCACACATGGTCACCCGATGGACATGCTTCTGCGCCCACTGCTGTTTCTATGCTCCATGCTGGCGTGTTGATGAAGTTAGGAGGCTACGGCTGTTTCCGCATCGCCATGTTCTTGTTGCCCGAGGCGGCACAAGAGTTGGCTTGGATCTTCCTTATCCTCACCACCATCTCTGTAGTTTATGGCGCTCTCTCGGCTTGTGTGCAAACCGACTTGAAATATATCAACGCCTATTCTTCGGTAAGTCACTGTGGTTTGGTGTTGTTCGCTCTGTTGATGATGACCAAAACCGCTTGTACGGGTGCGATTCTCCAAATGCTCTCGCACGGTTTGATGACCGCTTTGTTCTTTGCGCTCATCGGTATGATTTACGGACGTACGCATACACGTGATGTCCGTCAGTTGGGTGGATTGATGAAAATCATGCCTTTCTTGGGCGTAGGATATGTAGTGGCAGGTTTGGCGAACTTGGGATTACCTGGTTTCTCGGGCTTCGTTGCGGAGATGACTATCTTTGTAGGCTCGTTTGCCAACAACGACACCTTCCACCGCACCGCTACTATTATCGCTTGTACCTCCATTGTTGTCACCGCAGTTTATATCTTGCGAGTTGTTGGAAAGATACTTTATCAGAAGGTAGCCAATCCTCATTTTGAGCAACTCACTGATGCTACATGGGACGAGCGTGTGGCTGTGATGTGTTTGATATTCTGTGTAGCTGGCTTAGGTATCGCACCTCTGTGGGCAAGCAATGTCATCAATGATGCCGTAGGACCTATCCTACTCAATATAATACACTAAAGTTTAGAAGAAGATGAATTACAGTCAATTCCTATATATGATGCCAGAGGTCACCTTAGTGGTGCTTTTGCTGGTTACGTTTGTTGCCGACTTTGCTACATCGCAGAAGATTAGGACGCTTGCGCCCACCGACAAGCGTCGCTCATGGTTCAATCCCATGATTTGTCTGCTTATGTTTGCGCACATCCTCATCAACCTGTTCCCCATAGAGACGCACACAGTTTTTGGGGGAATGTACATCGCTACGCCTGCCATAGGGGTGATAAAGACGATTTTGGCTTTTGGAACGCTCATCGTTCTCATTCAGTCCAAAGAATGGTTGTCACGTCCCGATACCGCTTTTAAGGAGGGAGAGTTCTACTTATTGGTGATAGCAACGTTGTTGGGAATGAATATGATGGTAAGTGCCAACCACTTTTTGCTCTTTTTCTTAGGCTTGGAAATGGCGAGTGTACCTATGGCTTGCTTGGTTGCGTTTGACAAATATCGTCACGACTCAGCCGAAGCAGGAGCCAAATTCATATTGACAGCCACCTTTTCAAGCGGAGTGATGCTCTACGGTATCAGCTTTATCTATGGTGCGGTAGGCACGCTTTACTTTGAAGACATTGCCACACAGCTCACCGCCACACCGTTTACCATTCTTGGTATGGTGTTCTTTTTCAGTGGATTGGGCTTTAAGATTAGCTTGGTGCCTTTCCATTTCTGGACTGCCGACTCGTACCAAGGTGCACCAACCACCGTTACAGGCTATCTCTCGGTAGTAAGTAAAGGTGCAGCAGCTTTCGCCCTTTGCACTATTCTGATGAAAGTATTTGCCCCCATGGTCATCTATTGGCAATATATGTTGTACATCGTTATTGTGTTGTCAATCACGGTAGCCAACTTGTTCGCTATTCGTCAAACCAATCTGAAACGCTTCATGGCGTTCAGTTCTATCTCTCAGGCAGGTTATATTGTCTTGGCGATTGTTGGAAACTCGGCGTTGAGCGTCACTGCATTGAGCTTCTATGTGTTGATTTACGTGGTAGCCAACATGGCTGTATTTACCATTATCAGTGCGGTAGAGGAACATAACAACGGTACGGTGATGATGGACAGTTACAATGGTTTTTATCAAACCAATCCCAAGCTGGCGTTCCTCATGACCTTGGCATTGTTCTCGTTGGGCGGTATTCCACCGTTTGCTGGAATGTTCTCTAAGTTCTTTATCTTTATGGCAGCCGTGCAGGATGCCGATTTAAGTACTTCAGTAGGGGCATGGGCGTACATCGTGTTGTTTATTGCGTTAATCAATACGGTAATCTCCTTATATTACTACCTTTTGATTGTGAAGGCGATGTACATCAAGAAAAGTGAAAATCCATTGCCAACATTCAAGAGCCACACCAATACCAAGTTGGCATTGGCTGTATGCACAGCTGGTGTAGTGTTGTTTGGCGTGTGCTACATGGTGTTCGACTGGATACATGCGGCTTCGGTAGCCATTTCGTAGTTTTACGAATTTATATATAAATGAAGTCCCTATCCTTTGGCATTTGTAATGCCATCGGGTAGGGACTTTTTTTCGTTGCGTGATTGCCTTTCTATTTGTCAAGGGTTTTGTCATTTGCAAACCCATTGACTTTGGGCATCAAACCCGTTGACTTTGGGCACCAAACCCATTGACTTTGGGCATCAAACCCATTGACTTTGGGCATTAAACCCATTGACTTTGGGCATCAAACCCTTTGACTTTGGACATAAAGCCTTTTGACTGATTCGCCCAAACGCATTGACAGAAAGTTGTGGAAATGAAATATTGCTATTATTCGTATTGGTCTTATCTCATACACTTCTTTCATGCGTGCAGTCGACTTACACTCTCTCTATCGCAAGATATGCCGAACCGTTTTAAGCTATTTCAATGGTAAATGACAAGATATTTTGTCTACATTTTTGTCTAAATCAATTATACAAACATCAAAAACAAGACATAGTGTTATATATTTTATAATGCAATTATCACTAAAAAGCATATAGACGAGTTAAGACTATCCATTAAAAACGTTACCAATCCAATGCAGGTATTGTTTTAATCTGAATGTGATAACTACTTTTTTTAAGCAAAAAAAATGATTTTATGCTTTTCAAGTTCAAAATATAGAATAAATTATGTAGATTTGCAATATCAAACCTAAAGAAAATATGAAAAAAACACTACTAATCACTTACATTTTTTGCATGATAGTTGCCACTGGGCATGCCTGCACGGCCGCGGTAATAACGGGCAAAGCCACCAAAGACGGTCGGCCTATGATATGGAAAGTGCGTGATACAGATGCCCTACAAAACTGCATGCGTTTTTTCAAAGGACAGAAATATGACTTTATTGGCGTTGTAGATTGCCAACCTCGATCAAAAGAAGAAGTGTGGTTGGGAACAAACACGGCTGGATTTTCCATTATAAACACACAATCATTCAACCTTGAGAAAACGGTTAACGGTATAGAGCCGGGTGGGAAAAATGGTGAGTTCATGTACAAAACGCTTAGCGTTTGCGCCACCGTACAAGACCTAAGGCACTATCTTGACACCACTAAGCTCGAAGGACTGTGCGCCAACTTTGGTGTAATCGATGCTGAGGGTGGAGCCGTGTGGGTGGAAGTGAGCACCCGAAGTTATCGTTTTTTTGACGTAAACGACCCCAAAATAGCACCCAATGGATATGCCGTGAGAACAAATTTCAGTTTCACAGGAGAGCCCAACGAGGGGTTGGGATACGTGCGTTATAAAACGGCCGATGATGCTTTAAGCCAAGCCGCAAAAGCCAAAGCTATCACCCCCGACTGGATATTCGAACATTTAGACCGCTCTTTCCGTAACCCCAAACTTGGCATAGACCTACACGATGGCGCCCATAACATTCCCAACACATCCGGATGGTTTGTTGACCACGATTTCATCTCAAGAGTGGGAACAGCTTGCTCGGGTGTTATCGAAGGGGTAAAACCGCACGAAACCCCTGAGCTAACAACCATGTGGACCGTCATTGGCTATCCACCTGTGAGCACAGCGTTTCCCTTTTGGGTTAAAAATGCGGATAAATTGCTGCCAGCTTTATACACGATTGGGGCAGGCCAGAAAGTGACAGCTTTCGGAAAGAAAGTGGACACGCTGAAAGATCGGGTTTATTCCTATCACCAAGGAATTGGTTCTGACAGATATTTCAATTGGGAAATGCTCTACAACAAACAGGGCGATGGAATTATGCAAAAATTGAAACCTGTTGAGAAAGAAATTTTCAACAAGACCAACGCCGTGTCCATGAAATGGTATGAGAACGGTAAAGTTAACACAAAAGAGCTCGAATCATTATACCTTACGCTAACCAATTATGTCACATCAAGTTACAAGCATCTGTTCGATTTGTAACACACGACTGCTTAATGTATGACAAATAAGAAACGGATTGAAATATTTATATCTATCTTTGTCATAAGAGAGAGTGTGTAAGGTTATATCTCAAAGTATGGCAAAAAAATGAGAAATTATAATCTCTGAAGCTCTCTATGCATCCAAATAATTCAAGAAACATTGATGTTGTCCACATATAAAAACAAAAACTATGGAAACAAATTCTATTCATGAGGCATCGCCCAAGCTGTCGTTTACCGATGCCGTTCGTCAAGTTTTTAACAAGTATGCAACCTTTAAGGGGCGTGCGCGCCGGTCAGAGTATTGGTGGTTCGTACTATTTTAGTCTTTGGTTTTAATTGCAGCAGCTTTATTGGATAACCTTTTTGGCATCACCTTTGAGTACGCCTTTTACGGAGCGATTTATTGTCTTGCGGCACTCGTATTGTTCTTACCTAATTTAGCTGTTACAGTTCGGCGCTTGCATGACATTAACAAGAGCGGTTGGAATATTCTTTGGGGAATCATTCCGTTGATTGGAAGTATCTTATTGATTGTTTGGTGCTGCCAAGATTCGAAAGCAGAGGCCAATCAATACGGTGAATCTCCTAAATATTTGTAACATTTAAGTATAAAAAATAAAGAAGCAGGGACGTTCCTGCTTCTACAAAATAAGGCTGGCTCTATAGGAAAGGGAGTTAGCCTTTAAGTTCTTGTTTTAAGAATTTTGGGGTGTATCCCTTACTACTTTTGGCCACTTCTTCAGGCGTTCCCGTGGTTAAAACCATGCCGCCGCCACGTCCACCTTCTGGTCCCATGTCAATGATGTAATCGGCCAACTTGATGACATCCAGGTTGTGTTCGATGATGATAACCGTGTTACCGCGATCAACCAATTGTTGAAGCACGTCCATCAAGATGCGGATGTCCTCGAAGTGCAATCCAGTGGTTGGCTCATCGAGGATGTACAGCGTCTTTCCCGTGTCGCGTTTAGATAGTTCGGTAGCCAACTTCACCCGCTGACTCTCACCGCCCGAAAGGGTAGTGGAGGGCTGTCCCAGTTTGATGTAGCCTAAGCCAACATCCTGAATGGTTTTGATTTTGTGTAGAATGTTAGGCACGGCATCGAAAAATTCTACTGCCTGATTGATGGTCATGTCCAGAACGTCGGCAATGCTTTTGCCCTTGTATCTCACTTCAAGTGTCTCGCGGTTATAGCGTTTGCCATGGCAAACCTCGCATGGCACCATCACATCGGGCAGAAAATTCATTTCTATCGTCTTGTAACCATTGCCTCCGCAGGCCTCACATCGTCCACCTTTCACGTTAAACGAGAAGCGTCCAGGTTTGTAACCTCGTATTTTAGCCTCGGGTAGGTTGACGAAGAGCGAGCGAATGTCGCTGAACACGCCAGTATAGGTGGCAGGGTTGCTGCGAGGAGTTCGCCCTAACGGACTTTGATCTACATCCACCACCTTATCTATATAGTCGATGCCTTCTATCGAATCGTACGGCATTGGCTTTTTCAGCGAGCGATAAAAATGCTTGGACAGTATGGGCTGTAGCGTTTCGTTAATGAGGGTAGACTTGCCAGAACCCGACACTCCCGTCACGACGATGAGCTTTCCAAGCGGAAACTCCACGTCAATATCCTTCAAGTTGTTACCTTTCGCACCCTTTATCCAAATGCTTTTGCCGTTGCCTTCACGCCGTTTCGCGGGTAACTCAATGACTCGTTTGCCATTTAGATAATCGGCCGTGATGGTATGTTGCTGGAGCATTTGCCGCGGAGTGCCTTGAAAAACCACCTCACCCCCTTTGCGTCCAGCCTTTGGACCAATGTCTATAATGTAGTCGGCAGCCAGCATCATGTCTTTATCGTGTTCCACAACAATGACAGAGTTGCCCATGTCGCGCAATTCTTTCAGTGAGTGGATGAGTCGTTCGTTATCTCTTTGGTGCAAACCAATGCTGGGTTCGTCGAGAATATACAGCACATTGACCAGTTGTGAGCCAATTTGAGTGGCCAGTCTGATGCGCTGGCTCTCGCCTCCGGACAAAGAGGCAGATGCGCGGTTGAGTGAAAGATAGTCGAGACCAACTTCCAGTAAGAAGCTCACGCGTGCTCTCAATTCCTTCACGATCTCAGTAGCAATGGTTCTTTGCTGTTTGTCCAGATGCTCCTCCACATGGTCGAGCCACTCTTTCAGTTCGGTGATGTCGAGGTTGGCAATCTCTGAAATGTTTCGGTTCCATATCTTGTACGACAGAGATTCTCGCTTGAGCCTCATCCCGTTGCATTCGGGACAAGTGGTCGTGGCAAGAAACTGGTCAGCCCATTTCTGTCCGGCTGTCGAATCATCATTCTCCATGACCGTACGCAGGTATTTGATGATGCCTTCAAAAGTCACAAAATAGTCACTGCTGGTACGAACTAAATCTTTGGAAATCTTGATGTTTTCAAGGCTCCCGTAAAGTATTTCGTCAACTACATCCTGCGGTATGTCTTTGAATGGAGTTTTGAGTGTCAGGTCGTATTTGTGCAAGATGGCATCGATCTGCCAGAATATCATCTGGTTCTTATATTTCCCCAATGGAACGATGGCACCATCATGTATGCTGAGTTTGTCATTCGGAATGACTTTTGAAAGGTCAATCTCGTTGACATAGCCTAAGCCTTTGCAACGCTGACAGGCGCCCTCTGGCGAGTTGAAAGAGAAGATGTTGGGCGCTGGTTCTCCATAAGAAATGCCGCTGACGGGGTCCATGAGGCGTTTAGAGAAGTTGCGTATTTCGTCTGTTTCTTTGTCCATGATCATGATGACACCGTCGCCTTGCCTCATGGCTATCTGTACTGTTTTCTTCAGTCGCTCATCATCTTTTCCACGCACCTGCAACTTGTCAATCACCACCTCAATGTTGTGGTTCTTGTACCGGTCAACCTTCATGCCGCGAACAATCTCTTTGATTTCTCCATCTACCCGCATGTAGAGATAGCCTTTGCGACGCATACTCTCGAAAAGTTCGCGATAGTGACCTTTTCTTTGCCTTACCAATGGGGACAAAATGTAGATGCGCTTGTCGGCATAGTCGTTGAGAATCATCTCAATGACCTTCTCTTCGGTGTATTTTATCATTTTTTCACCCGACAAATAGCTGTATGCCGTACCGGCTCGGGCATACAGAAGGCGCAGGTAGTCGTATATTTCAGTGGTTGTACCTACGGTAGAACGGGGATTTTTGTTGGTGGTTTTCTGCTCGATGCTGATGACAGGAGACAGTCCTGTAATTTTATCTACATCGGGTCTTTCAAGGTTACCAAGGAAGTTTCTGGCGTATGCCGAGAACGTTTCAATATATCTTCGTTGGCCTTCGGCAAAAATAGTGTCGAATGCCAAGGATGATTTTCCTGAACCTGATAAGCCTGTAATAACGGTGAGTGCATTACGTGGAATCTCTACATCGATGTTTTTAAGATTGTGTACGCGTGCACCCCAAATATTGATTTTTTCGTCTTCGCGAGTCATTTGTATCCTGTTGCTTCCTAAATTGTTTTATTTACCCATATTGGAACCACCATCTTCATTGTATCCTCTCAGTAAATTTACGTCTGTTTTGATGTTGAACGTTCTTCCGTCGGCACCCTTTGCTTTGACTAAACAGAAGTAAACGCCTTGCTTCACGTCTTTGCCTTGGAACTTTCCATCCCAACCATCGGCTGGATTTGTCCACTCGAACAACTTTTGTCCCCATCGGTTAAAAATGTATGCCTTGAACTCTGTCAGGCTTTGCCAACCGTCTTTTGCTTTATAGATGTCATTGATGCCATCACCATTAGGAGAAAAAGCATTAGGCATTTCCAGCTTACTTTCTGAAATAGCAACAGTTATCGGTGATGCTTCAGCCCAATATTCCTCCGTATACTTCACCGAGTCAGTGCCATGAGTGAAGATGGCGTAGAGCACAACTCGATGCGATCCCGCCTTGGTGAAGGTCACTTCGGTATCTTGTTCGTAGCGTATGAGATATGGTTTCTCTTCACCTTCAAGGGTAAATCGCCATTCGTAATAAGCGTTCCAGTTGCCTTGGTTTGCTACATTTGCTGAAAATTTGGCCTTTAAGGGTGCTGAACCACTAAATTCTGTGACCGCCTCACTCGTTTCGCCATCTACTGTTGTGAAGATGGCAGATGGACTTATTGTGGGTGTTTCTTGTGCCATGATGTGCAAAGAGCTTAGCAGTATGAAGATGAATAGGGCTGTCTTAATTTTCATTTTTGATTCGTTTTGAACAACAAGGATAGTGCAATCCGAAGACAAAGATAGTAAAAGATTCATGACTAATGGTGAGGTGTTGAATATTTTTTTGTATTTTTGCAGTTAAATAAGGATGAAAACGATGAAGATGAAAACTATATTTAAATATATATTACTTGCAGTTTTAATGCTTTTCAGCATTGATACCATTGCGCAAGTCAATCAATGGCGTGACATATATGAAGCCAAAAAGAAAGATACTGTATTTGGTATTGCTCGAAAGTATGGTATTTCCGTTCCTGATTTGATGGATGCCAATCCTGAAATGAAAGAGGAAGGATATGAGTTGAAGAAGGGGGATACCGTTTTCATACCATTTGTTAAAAAACAGACTACTGCGACAACTGGGTCTGTCAAGGCACAAACACCTTCGTCAAAAGAATCTGCCAAACCGCAATCGGTTAGCAATATGGACATCACCAAGCGTGCCATTCGCATCGGTGTGATGCTACCTTTGCACGATGTTGATGGTGATGGCAGGAGAATGGTGGAATATTATCGTGGCTTGTTGCTGGCTTGTGATGATTTAAAGGCAAAGGGTATTTCAACCGATATCCATGCGTGGAATGTTCCAATTGATGTCGACATCCGCCAAACGTTGTTGGATCCGAATGCCAAAAGTTGTGACATTATTTTCGGTCCGTTATACACCAAGCAGGTAAAACACTTGGGAGATTTTTGCAAGAAATTTGGAATTAAAATGGTCATTCCGTTCTCTATCGAAGGTGGTGAGGTGGCCAATAATCCTCAGATATTCCAAATATACCAGTCGGCAGACAGTCAAGCACAAGATGCCATACGCGCTTACCTGGATCGTTTCCCTAATCATCATCCGGTATTCATTGACTGCAATGATGCTGCGAGTACAAAAGGTATCTTCACTTTTCCGTTAAGAAAGCAGTTAGAGGCCAAAGGCATCAAGTATAACATCACCAACTTGAAGTCCAGCGAGGAAGCTTTTGCAAAGTCGTTCAGCTTGTCAAAGCCTAACGTTGTCATTTTGAATACCGGGCGTTCACCAGAATTGAACGTGGCTTTGGCAAAGATTGATGGGCTGAAGGCAGCCAATCCCGCACTGTCTGTGTCGTTGTTTGGTTACACAGAGTGGCTGATGTATACGAAAGTGTACTTCGATTACTTCTGCAAGTACGAAACTTATATACCGACAGTTGCTTATTACAACGCCCTCTCTCCTCAAACCAAGCGGATTGAATATAAGTATCGTCAGTGGTTTAAGGAAGAGATGCAAGGCGCTCTTCCACGATTTGCACTAACTGGTTACGACCAAGCAAGTTATTTTTGTCAAGGACTTCATCGGTATGGCATGAACTTCTCAGGAAGCAAAGCGGAGAATATGCATACGCCATTGCAAACTCCATTACATTTCAGGCAGGTCGCTAACGGTGGCAGACAGAATGCCAATTTCATGTTGATTCATTATAAGAACAATCGAACCATCGAGAGTATCACTTATTAAAGAATCGCTTTTGAAAGATTTTTAAATGAAAAAGTCGGTATTTTCTCTACTGTTCATCTTGTTTCCTTTGTGGCTTTTTGCCCAAGTAGGGAACTATCGTAACGAGTTTGCTGTGGGCGTTAATGGCGGCTATGTCCTCAGTAATGTCGGCTTCGTACCCAAAGTTACGCAAGGCTTACATGGTGGTATGACGGGAGGACTCACGTTGCGTTATACTTCAGAGAAGTATTTCAAGACCATTTGCTCTATTTATGCCGAGGTGAACTATACACAAGGTGGATGGAAAGAAAACATCGTTGACTTGAAGGATCAACCAGTTGTGAACAGTGAAACAGGCCTCGCTGAGGAATATAGCAGAACCATCAATTATATACAAGTACCCGTTTTCGCCCATTTGGCATGGGGAAAAGAGGGTAGAGGCTTTCAATTTTTCTTTCAAGCTGGTCCCCAGTTCGGTTATATGCTGAATGAAAGTACCAGCGTAAACTTTGACTTGGACCATGCAAACATGAATGACAGAGCTAATAAAGAGACAACACAATATAGCATGCCCGTGGAACACAAGTTTGATTATGGAATTGTAGCGGGCATCGGCGTGGAGTATTCGTTGCCTAAGTTGGGTCATATCTTACTTGATGCGCGTTATTATTATGGTTTGGCAAATATCTATGGCGATACCAAGAGAGATTATTTTGCCAAGTCCAACTTGTCTAATATCGTCGTGAAGCTATCTTATCTTTTTGATATAACTAAAACCAATTTAAAAAATAAATCTATGTTTGAAAATCAACCTAAAGGCCTTTTTGCTTTGGCACTGGCCAACACCGGCGAACGATTTGGTTATTACACCATGATTGCCGTGTTTGTATTGTTTTTAAGAGCTAACTTTGGATTGGATCCTGGTACGGCTGGTATGATTTACAGTGTGTTCCTCGGACTGGTTTACTTCCTTCCACTGGTGGGTGGTGTGCTTGCCGACAAGTTCGGTTTTGGCAAGATGGTCACCATTGGCATCGTGGTGATGTTCCTGGGTTACCTGTTCTTATCCATCCCATTGGGCGGTGAGACGTTTGCACTCTTAGTAATGTTACTGGCTTTGCTGTTCATCAGCTTTGGTACAGGCTTGTTCAAAGGCAACTTGCAAGTAATGGTAGGTAATCTTTACGATGATCCGAAGTATGCCGACAAGCGCGATTCAGCTTTCTCCATCTTCTACATGGCTATCAATATTGGTGCTTTGTTCGCACCAACGGCAGCCGTCCGAATCAAGGAGTGGGCCGAGTCTGTTGGCTATGCCGAGAACGATGCTTACCATTTCTCTTTTGCTGTAGCATGTGTATCCTTGATTATTTCTATGGCTATATATTATGGTTTCCGTTCAACATTCCGTCATGTGGAAGGGAATGGCACGGCAGCTAAGACAGACGATGGTAAAGCTATCGAGACCGAAGAGTTGAGCAAAAAAGATGTAAGGGATAGAGTAGTGGCATTGTTGTTGGTGTTTGCAGTGGTTATTTTCTTCTGGATGTCATTCCACCAGAACGGACTTACCCTGACTTACTTTGCCAATGAGTTTACTCAAAAGACTTCTTCTGGTGTTCAGAGCATGGCTTTCGATGTGGTGAACCTTGTGATGATTGTCTTTATCGTTTATGCAGGATTCTCATTCTTCCAGTCAAAAACACAGAAAGCTAAGGGAATCTCTTTAGCTGTCATCGTGGCAGCAATCGCTGTGTTGATTTATAAGTACACACAAGTAGAGGGAGCTATTGATGTGAGTGCGCCTATTTTCCAACAATTCAATCCGTTCTATGTAGTTGCCTTAACACCTGTCAGCATGGCCATCTTCGGTTCGTTGGCAGCCAAGGGCAAAGAACCTTCGGCTCCGCGCAAGATAGCTTATGGTATGGTAATTGCAGCATTTGCCTATACCATCATGATTGTGGGATCACAAGGCTTGCTTACTCCTAATGAACAGGCGTTAGCTGCCGAGGCAGGTACAGCCAATTACGCATCTGCCAACTGGTTGATTAGTACTTATCTGGTACTGACGTTCGGTGAATTGCTGTTAAGTCCAATGGGTATCAGCTTTGTAAGCAAGGTTGCACCTCCCAAGCTCAAGGGAGCCATGATGGGTGGATGGTTTGCTGCTACCGCCATTGGTAACTTGTTGGTGAGTGTAGGTGGATATCTTTGGGGTGACTTACCAGTATGGGCTGTTTGGTCTGTATTCATTGGAGTCTGCTTACTCTCTGCTTTATTCATGTTCTCTGTGATGAAGCGATTGGAGAAAGTTTGTTAGTCGAATAACACCATTAAATAAAAAAGGCGTTTCGAACATCATACTTCGAAACGCCTTTTTATCTTGATGATTAAGCATCTATTCTATATCATTCAATATGATTCGTGTATCATTATTCAACGGTGTACAACCAGATAACCGCAATCATGATGAGTGCTGCAATGATGGATAAGGAAATGAACAGAACGTTACTAATCATTTTTCTTCGTTTCTTAGAAAAACGATTGTTGTTCTTAAACTTTGATGACTCGTGGGGGCTTCGATGGTGATGGTGTTGAGAATGAGAATAATGTCCATGAGCTTCATCTCTCGTTGTAGATTGATTAGGGTTGTGTTCTGTCATTGTCGTTGTCATTATTTCTATTGCAAAGATAATGAAATATTCTTTGCAAACAAGAATCACCCCAAGAAACTCATCCAATTTTACAACATTGATTGAGTTTCTTGGGGTAATTTCCAAGCATTAATATCCTATGTGTTTAGATCAAAGCTGCCGTAAGTCCAGCCATCACGATGCTGACCATAGACATCAACTTAATCAGAATGTTTAAGCTTGGTCCGCTTGTATCTTTGAAAGGATCACCTACGGTGTCGCCAACGACAGTAGCCTTGTGACACGCAGAGCCCTTGCCACCGAAGTTACCTTCCTCAACCATCTTCTTGGCATTATCCCATGCGCCACCTGCGTTTGCCATGAATATGGCCAGCGTAAAGCCTGCAGACAATCCGCCTACTAACAAACCTAACACGCCTGCGACACCTAATACGATGCCAACAACGATAGGAATGGCTATAGCCAGAATGGATGGTAACAGCATCTCGCGTTGTGCCGACTTGGTACTAATCTCCACACACCTGCTATAGTCGGGAGTAGCTTTGCCCTCTAAAATACCTTTGATTTCTCGGAACTGTCGACGAACCTCATCTACCATCGCACCTGCCGCTCTACCTACAGCACCCATAGTGAGTCCGCAGAACAAGTAAGCAGCCATGGCACCTATGAAGGCTCCTACTAAAACGCGTGGATTCATCAGGTTCACTTGGAAGAATTCCATGAAATCTGACATGCTTGCCGTGTTGGGTGTAAATACGTTGCCGGCAGCATTTACAAATTGATGACCTTCGTCTACCATTCTGACCATGGCTATTTTCACCTCTTCTATATAGGATGCCAAAAGCGCCAGCGCGGTTAAAGCGGCTGAGCCAATGGCAAAGCCCTTACCTGTAGCCGCCGTGGTGTTACCCAAAGCGTCGAGTGCATCGGTGCGTTCTCTCACTTCCTCACCTAGTTCGCTCATTTCTGCGTTACCACCTGCATTGTCAGCAATGGGGCCATAGGCATCTGTAGCCAAGGTGATGCCCAAGGTGGAAAGCATGCCTACTGCCGCAATGCCAATACCATACAGTCCATGACTGATGGATTCGGCACTCATGCTCATATCAAATCCGTTGGCACAAAGATAACTCATAATGATGGCAACGGATATGGTTACTACCGGAATGCTGGTACTAATCATTCCAGTACCAATGCCTTTGATGATCACGGTAGCTGCACCTGTTTGCGAAGAAGCTGCAATCTCTTTGGTTGGCTTGTAGCTATGTGAGGTGTAGTATTCGGTGGCTTGACCGATGATGACACCTGCTGCTAGACCTGTTACTACTGAGAAGCTAACGCCCAACCAGTTGGTGATGCCCAAGAAATACAAGATGAGGAAGGTAGCAATGGCAATAAGTACCGCAGCAACATTGGTACCAATGCTCAAAGACTTCAGCAAGTCTTTCATCGTTGCTTCTTCTTTGGTACGTACCAAGAAAATACCAATCAGGCTCAAGAAAATACCTACTGCCGCAATAATCATAGGAGCTACCACGGCTTTGAGTTGCATGTCACCGCTTGCCACAAAGGCTGTGGCACCTAATGCAGCCGTAGACAAGATACTTCCGCAATAACTTTCATAGAGGTCAGCACCCATACCAGCAACGTCGCCCACGTTATCGCCCACATTGTCGGCAATAGTAGCGGGATTTCGAGGGTCGTCTTCAGGAATATCTTGTTCTACCTTGCCCACCAAGTCAGCACCTACATCGGCTGCTTTGGTGTAGATACCTCCTCCAACACGTGCAAACAGCGCTTGTGTAGAGGCACCCATGCCGAAGGTCAGCATTGTTGTAGTGACGGTAACCAGTGCCATGTTGCTGCCATGATAAAGATAGGTGAGGAGTATAAACCACATGGCAATGTCCAACAGACCTAAACCAACCACAACGAGTCCCATGACTGCGCCCGACCGGAAGGCTATCTGCAGACCCTGATTTAAGCTCTTGCGAGCTGCATTGGCGGTTCTACCCGATGCATAAGTGGCGGTTTTCATGCCAAAGAAACCACAGAGTCCGCTAAATAAACCTCCTGTGAGGAACGCAACCGGTACCCATGGATTTTGAATTTTGAGCACGTAAGCCATAAAAGCAAACAGGATAGCTAATGCGATAAATACATACAGCACCACAGTGTACTGTTGTTTGAGGTACGCCATGGCGCCATGGCGCACATGTTGCGCAATTTCTCGCATACGAGGTGTGCCTTCATCATACTTCATCATACTTTGAAAGAAGTACCATGCCATGGATAGTGCAACCACAGAGGCCACTGGCACAAGCCAAAAAATAAATGGAATGTTCATGGTTTTAATGTGTTTTAAGTTAGTAGATTTTTCGCAAATGTAGTGAATAATTTTAAGTTTGCAAATATTTCTTACATATTTTCCCAATTTGAAAACCAGAAAGTTTAGAATGGCGAAATATGGGTTGTTCATTTATCGGGATGTGATGTACTGAACCAGCGTAAAAGAACGGAGTGAGCATTTGTTGATTCTTTTGCTCATATTTGGCCCTCAAAATGGCCCTCAGAATGTGCAATCTATAAGAAAATACTAGGCATGGAGGATGCACACAGGACGTCAAAGACGCTTTAGAATTGTGTTTTTGCTGCAATGTCAATGTGTTTTTCGCTGAATATGCATCATTTCGGTGGGCAAGTTGTAGCTTATTGCTCGCCAAAAGCATGTTAATTCCATGCTTAACTCAATGCTTTTGCCAGCAAAAGAGATATTGATAGGTAGATAAAACGCAGGAAAGATTTATAAACTATTGTGTATGAGGTATATACAAATAATGCTCATGCTTGCCGTATTTGCAACAACCGGCATGTTTGTTTGCAAATATGCGAAATATGAACGCGTACGTTGTCAAAAAAAATCAGTAACGTTGGCCGTCATGATTTGGGTAGGACCAACGAGCATATCTTTTGATAGAAAGGTGGCATTTAGATGGGGTTCTCAATGGATTAGTCCATCCAGTTGTACCAAGAATAGCTCATAGCGTTTTGATCGCTATTGCATGACAGGGGAGCGATTCATCATGTTCGGCCGACTGGTGGCTGATTTAAAAATTAAATGCCATACCGAATGAAAAACTGGGTTGATGCATGGGAGTCCGACGTTTAAAGGTGTCAGTAAGAAAAGTCCGTGTGCCATCCTGTGATTCTTGAACACGGTTCCTCAGTTCATAGGTGTATTCAGGTTCAGCGTAGTCATAATTAAGATTTGTCTTGAACGACATGCCATGCTTGTAGGCCCACGTCAAGGAGAGCCCCGTGCTGTATAGGGGCGTTTTGTTCGACTTAATCGTTAAAAACTTACCATCATGGATGCCTCGTCCATCGCCCAGGTCATCCAACCATCTTGTCAGCTCTCCCTTTTCATCTGGGCTCTTAAAATATTGTTTGTCATTTGCGGAAATTGGAGCAAGGGCATTGCGCAGACCCTCAACATCCACATCGGCGATGGCATCGATGTCATAGTCGGTCGTGTGTCTTCTACCAATCAGCACCTTGCTGCCTAAGCGCAATCGGCTGGTAAGGGGATAAGAGAAATAGGCACCCGTACTGAAATCGAACATGCCCACATGATTGGATTCCAGTCCTACGAAGTTCACGAATTTTTCTTTTAAATCATTTTGCAGGCCATGTGCGTATATATTATATTTGAACCCATGCGACAAATCAACGGTAGAAGTAACAGGCATGGTCGTTACGCGAAGTCTTCCGCCTATTCCGATGTAATCATTCAAGAAATAAGCACTCTCAACCGCTACGCCTATGCTGGCACCCAAGTTCAGTTTCAATCCCAAAGGATGACTTGATCCTTGTGAGCTGCCAGGAGCATAAGGTTGCATGTTCTTATCATAGTGGTCGTATACTTCTGGTGCTTTGAAGCGTTGCATCCTGGCTGCCATGTCTATGTTGATGGCAAAAAATGAGGGCCGGTTTGAGATGTTGGGTGTAATATCTTCCAGATTGCTTCGCCTCAGGCCTTTATCCTTGAATATCAGGTCACCCAGGGCATAGCCAATGTCTGTGGCTAAAATGCCTATTCCCGCTCCAACCAACACGTCGTTTACCCAATGCCTGTTGTTCAAAATGCGGCAAATGCCCGTTGCTGTAGCAACTGAATACCCAGCTATGCTGTACCATGGGCTACGCGTAAGTCCATACTCTTTGTGCAAGATGGTTGCAGCAACAAACGCTGTAGCCGTGTGCCCCGAAGGGAAAGAGTTGCGTTTAGTGCCATCTGGACGAAGCTCTTTTGTGGTGTGTTTCATGGTGTTGACTATTCCTGCCATCATGACAAACGACATGGCGTTGCTTACCGCAAGACGTTGAAGTGAGCTTCGTCCTTGAACGCCAGCCGTGTTCAGCACCCACGTTGTTAGCAGAGGGCTGTATTGTGCGTAGTTGTCCCAAGTGGTCTTGAACGTTGGTTGAAAATAATGTCGGAGAGAGCGAAAGTCTTCTTTGTGAGATTTCACGATAAATCCCGAGGCGATGAATCCCAATCCCATGTATGTGAAATCTTGTTTCAATGCCTTCTTCGCATTGAAATTAGTAACAGGTGTGAGGATGGGGGATGGTGTTAACGCCGTAGTGTCAGTCACAGCTGAAAAAACAGCTTTCGATAGCAGCAAGAACAGCGTCACGCATACAATGAATTGACGTGAAACAGGATGATGAATGTTCATTTACGATGATATAATAGTTGCTCACAGACCATTGTAGAATAATGGAATCTGTTTGAGTTTGCAAAGTTACATCATATTTTTGTAGTACGCAACCAGATGTAAAATGAAGAATATAAATTTGACACATTTCATGACATTATCAAATATTTTTTCTACTTTTGTACAATATATATTACTCGATAATACGAAAATGTCAATGCTACACCATGTAGCTTTCAGCGTTTTCTACATCAGTTCACGCACAAAACAGACATGCGATCATACCTATTTATCCTCAGTTGCATCATTGCTTTTTGCTCCTGTTCTCACAATAAAACAGAAGAGGGAATCGCTCCTATGGATACGATTCCAACCATGGTGATGCAGATACAAAAGTGTTCAAAACTGTATACCACAGAAGTGCATGTTCACAAGATTGTTACACATGACGACCAGCTGAAGCTCAACGGTTCTTTCATGAAGAAAGATTTTAGTGTCAACCTTCCATTGGGCAGGCGGAAGATTGCCATTCCAATGGATGCCACCCTGAAAGCATACATCGATTTCAGTAATTTCAGCGAAGAAAACGTGCAAAAGAAGGGACAAAAAATTGAGATTATCTTACCGGATCCTCGGGTGACACTCACGTCTACTCGCATCAATCATGAAGAAATCAAACAGTATGTAGCCCTCACTCGTAGCAACTTCTCTGACGAAGAACTCGCCAGCTACGGTCAACAAGGGCGTGACGCCATCATCCATGACATCAATTCACTGGACATTATTGACATGGCTCGTGAAAGTGCTGCTCGTACGTTGATACCGATGATAGAGCAAATGGGGTATCGCGAGGAAGACATCACCATCTCTTTCCGAAAGCAATTCACATTGGATGACATTAAGACTCTTCTTGACAAAACAACGATTGAACATGGAAACGAATAACAATAAAAGACACAACTTGCTCAACCGCCTGTCCAAGATATCAAGGAAGACTATTTTTTTCGTGATTACGATCTTGCTGTTGGTGGGCATTGTGTTAGTGTATCTTAATAAAGACAATAGGTTCGAACTGTCAAAGGATGACAAAATCAATATCACCCCCACGCAGATACAGAGTATTCGTGACATTGGACAATGGGAGTTTTTGACCATCAACAACGAAGAAATCATTGACACAGTTAGGCATGGCTTCTTCGGTGATGCCGAATTGGTTCGTATTTATTATGGTACTTTGCGGTTGGGTATTGACTTACAAGATGCAGGTGAAGATTTTATAGAGCCTCAAGGAGATTCTATCGTCGTTATGTTACCACCCGTCAAACTGTTGGATCACAACTTTATCGATGAGGCTCGCACCAAGTCTTTCTTTGAAAAGGGCGAGTGGAAGGCTAAAGATCGTGACGATCTTTACCGAAGAGCCTATCAAGCTATGATTGACCGATGCTTGACAACACCAAACATCAAGAGTGCAGAGCGCAACGCCTCACGCCAGTTCTACCAGTTGATGAAATCCATGGGATTTGAAAATGTCATCATTCGCAATAAGCCATATACAAAAGAAAAGCGCAGTCAATAAGCCATGCTCGATTGCTGAAAACACACAATAAGGCAACTGATTCTTTTCGGAAAAGTAAAGTATCTTGCGCATATTTTCGTTATTTAATTTGGTGGAGTCATTAAATTCGTTTAACTTTGTGCACATCTTGAAAGGTTTTATAACAAATAAATCTCATTGCCTATAGATATACATTTACTTAGAATCAAATTTTTAAGAAAATGAGGAAGCTGAATGAGCTGTCAGATGAGGAATTGGCAGTGGCCTATATCAATGGTAATAACTACGCTTTTGATTTATTATTGTCGCGCAATCAGTCGAAGATATTCTCTTATATCCTGTTTGTTGTAAGGGATAGGGATGTGGCTGACGATGTCTTTCAAGAAACCTTTGTGAAGGTCATCACCAAGTTACAGCAGGGGAAGTATACCGTTACGGGTAAGTTCTGCGCATGGGTCATGCGCATTGCCCATAATATCATCATGGACATGTACCGCGAACAGAAGTCTGAAAAGATTGTCGAGGCTACAGAAGACAATGACTTGTCAAACTTTGGCAGTAAGGAATTGTTGGACGAGAACATTGAGAGCAAGTTTGTCAACGAACAGATTCTCTGCGATGTCAAGAAGATGATGAACCTTTTACCCACCGCTCAGCGTGAAGTTGTGTACATGCGATTCTATCAGCAGCTGTCGTTTAAAGAGATTGCTGACACCACAAATGTAAGTATCAATACAGCCTTGGGGCGCATGCGTTATGCCATCATCAATCTGAGGAAGATGGCTCAGGAGCATCAGATGGAATTACGAATGATGTAATCAGGCCGCTCATGCACTCCAATTGAGCAAGAAGAATTCGAATTTTTCTTCTTCTTGCTCCATGATTATGTTAAGTTCTCGAGGGTCTTTCTTCACTTTCTTGGCTTGTAGAAAGTGACTTCAACTGTTTGATGGTATTCTCTGGATCCTCTGATTTGAACACATAGCTGCCACTCACCAGTACGTCTGCACCTGCTTGAACAAGTCGCGGAGCGGTTTCACCCTGTACACCTCCATCAACCTCAATAAGAGCTTTAGATCCACATTCATCCATGAGCTTGCGGAGACGCTTTACCTTATTGATGGTGTTCTCGATGAATGTTTGTCCACCAAAGCCAGGATTGACGCTCATAAGCAATACCAAGTCAACGTCACAGATGATGTCTTCCAGCAGATGAACGGGCGTGGAAGGATTCAATACCACGCCGGCTTTCATGCCAGCCGCATGGATTTGCTGAATGGTACGGTGCAGATGGGTGCACGCTTCGTATTGAACGGACATGATATAGGCGCCAGCCTTGGCCGTTTGTTCGATGTATCGCTCGGGTTGTACAATCATCAAGTGAACGTCGAGCGGCTTCTTACAGATTTTCGAGACGGCACTGATGACGGGAAAACCAAATGAAATATTTGGCACAAACACGCCATCCATGACATCCATGTGAAGCCAGTCGGCCTCACTGCGGTTAATCATTTCGACGTCTGACTTGAGGTTTGTAAAGTCAGCCGATAGGAGTGAGGGAGAAATAAGAATGTTCTTCATTTGCGTTTTTGGGCATTAATTGAGACAATAGGATGCCTTCTTGTTATCAATGTCAACTACCCTGTATGTGCGAGCCAACTGTCTGAGCAAGTTCAGCGTGACCTCCGAGGGTTTCAGTTCTTCCGATGTAAAATACTTCATAGGCTGTATTTTTGATAATGTCTTTGTTATTATCATAACGTTCCAGCTATATCTTTATTACATTCTTACTTCAATATTTTTGTGTGGCGGTTAATGATGAGCCTCTTATATAATAAGGTGAAAGTTTTTTTTGCGGCTCCAACCAGATTCATTTCATTCTCTTTCGCACCTTCTGTCGCCTTCTGTAGGGCTTTAGGATGCGGGGTAAGAGCCTCTAAATCCAATTTATATGAATCACTTCAAGATGTTTGTCGAAATAAATTCGTACATTTGTCGAGTTCAACATCATTTTAACATTGAATGAACAAAATGAAAATAAAAGTGTGCGGTATGCGTGATACCGACAACATTCGCGCCGTATCAGCCTTGGACATCAACATGATGGGCTTCAACTTCATTCCCCATTCTCCTCGTTATGTGGAGATGATCAGCAGCATGGCCGGCATCATACCCGATTATAGTGAAGAACGCTTGGCCAAAGGAATGCAAAAGCAGGAGCCACAGTCTGTCGCTGATCGCATTGAACGAGTAGGCGTGTTCGCAGACGACATGCCGCAGACCATCGTGACGCGCGTCTACAATTACAGTCTTGATTACGTTCAATTGAACGGAAACGAAAGCAGGGTGATGATAGAGAATCTGCTTCGTACACTCAAACCCGATATCCAACCAAACATCAAGATTATCAAGACCTTGTCCATATCATCCCAAAAAGATTTGGAACAGTGTAAAGAGTTTGAGGGCGTAGTCGACCTGTTTCTTTTCGTTCCGTCTGCCGAAGAGGAGGAATGCCAAGGTAAAAAGCCCAACTGGACACTCTTGGAGAAGTACGAAGGCACTACGCCATTCTTATTAGGAGGCAGCATTGGCCCCGAAGATGCGCAACGCATCAAGCTGTTCAATCATCCTTTGTTCGCAGGTGTTAACTTGAATCGTTGTTTCGAAACAGCACCTGGCGTGAAAGATGTGGAGATGCTACGCTCTTTTATCCAAGCAATACGGTCGTAGTTATGGAAAGCAAGCCAGATTGTCAACCAGGGGAAAATACGTCATCAGCTTCCATCTTTCCTCAACAGCATGAAGAAGATACGTTGCCATGGTTTGCCGTAAGGCTGTTCATGGCAAAGCCTCAGTTGGTGATGGATTATCTGACTGAGCAGCAGTTGCATTATTTCATACCGATGGAATATGTGGACGTTGAGGACAAAGACCATCACATCCGTCAACAACTGCGGCCTGTCGTTCGAAATTTGGTATTCATTAAGAAAAGCAAACCCGAAAAGGCCATACGGCAATTGCTGATGGATGCACCCTTCAAATCTTCTGTCATCCGTAAAAGCAAGGATGACAGTAAGTATTATGAGATTCCGGCTAAGCAGATGTTTGAGTTCCAAGCCATGTGCAATCCCGAGATTGCTATGCGTAAATTCTTGAGCGAAGAACAAGCAAAATTAAAGCCTGGCACTCCTGTTTATGTCAAGTATGGCCCGCTGAAAGGCCTGAGTGGCAGGTTGGTCCGCAGCAACAAAAAGTATTTTCTCTTGAAGGAGATACCCTGTATGGGCGTGATGCTGAAGGTGGCCCGCTGGTGTTGCAAGCCTTTGCAGCCTTGATGAAACCACAAATTAATCCAGTGTTAGTCAAGTATCTGCTGGGCGTGTTCCTTCACCTTGATTTCTTTCGGCGTGATAATGCGCTCTATCTTTCCTTCCTCATCAATGATGAAGGTGGTGCGGAAGGTTCCCATGTACTTTCTTCCATACATGTTTTTCTCGCCCCAAACACCAAAAGCATTATTGAGCGTCTTTTCTGTGTCAGCAATCAGCGGGAAGGGTAGCTGGTGCTTCTCAATGAACTTCTTGTGCGATTTCTCGTCTTGCACGCTAACGCCCACTACGGCATAGCCTTGGGCTAAAAAGCGTTCATAGTTGTCGCGCAGGTTACAAGCTTCGGTGGTACATCCGGGCGTGCTGTCCTTTGGGTAGAAATACAACACCAATTTCTGGCCTTTGAAATCATCCAACTTCAGTTCATTACCGTCTTGGTCGCGTCCCAATATCTCGGGCGCCTTGTCTCCTATCTTCATATTTATATTGTTTTTAAGCATTCGGGTCTATGCCCGAACGTGTGATGAATATTGATGTTACGAAGATAAGCAAAATATATGATATATCCTTTGTACGTTGCTCTTTTCTTTGAGTTTTCTGTATTTGTCCAAAAAAATAACCAAAAAACTACCTTTGAAAAATCTCCTTATAGAAAAAATCAATAGGCCAACAGGGAGTAAGAAAGCTCTTTTTTTGGGAAAAAAGACCGAGTGTTGGGACTAAAGCATAGAGATTATGCTGATAGATGTAGCTTTTTAGGAGCCAAGTGTCATGCCATTGAAGGACAATAGCTATGACTTTAGGCTCTTAAAGCAATGCTTTTGTTCCGTAACAGCGTAATGAACGGTCTGGAAATTAGGTAATGGCTCCGCAATGAATTGTGCTTCAATGTGATAGAAAATTGCGCCATATTTCGCTTATTTGAGCCGTGCGGACCGTTTGCTTGTTTACAAGCGAAATATGAGCAGGGTGTTGTCAAGAAAATTCAGCATTGAAGAAAGTTGCGAACATCATTCAACATCCATGGTGATATTTGCGGATGGATGCCATAACTTTCCTTGCCATGTGTTCCGTTCAATCATTCTTTGGGTCAACAAATTCATCCATTCATAAGGCTTCAGTCCCCATTTGGGTGCGACGACTCTGTTGGCTGGCGACGTGCTTACAAAGCGTTCGAGTACCAAGTCATTTCGAAGACGCTCTATGTAGCGGATGATGACGTCAATATATTGGTCTACCGTGTAGGTGTGGAATGGGGCTTCAGCGTATTGTTTTGCCAGTTGCGTATGCCGTATCACCTGCATTTGGTGAATTTTCAGCACATCGATGGGCAGCGATGAGATGATGGGAGCTTGCCCAATGCTGTCTTCGGTCGACTCGCCCGGCAGTCCGATGATGACGTGTGCGCCTGTCAGGATGCCCCGCCCGTGCGTCTTTTCGATGGTCGCTTTGCTGCATTCAAAGGTGTGTCCTCGGTGAATGCGCTGCAACGTGTCGTTGTTGGTCGTTTCTACACCATATTCTATTAAGAGAAAAGTGTGCTTGTTCAGTTGTTCCAAATAGTCCAACAGCTGGTCGCTCATGCAGTCGGGACGGGTTCCTATGACGATTCCCACGACGTCTTCCACCAGCAACGCCTCCTCATACATGCGCTTGAGTGATTCAAGAGAAGCGTAAGTATTGGTGTAAGCTTGAAAGTAAGCGAGGTATTTCATGCCGTGATACTTGCGTGAGAAGAATGCCTTCCCATCTTCCAACTGTTCTTGTATGGTCTTCCTGGGATCGCAATAGGAGGGATTGAACGCTCGGTTGTCACAGTAAGTGCAGCCACCTGTTGACAGTTTGCCGTCCCGATTAGGACAGGTAAAGCCCGCGTCAACGGAAATCTTCTGCACCGGACCATCAAAATACGTGCGAATCCACGAGCCAAAGTCACGATATAATTGTTTCATTCACTTGCAAAAATACGCAAAATTGCCTATCTTTGCAATCATTAGCATTAAGAAATCAAGCAGAATGAAAAAGATCATTTTAGGGATTATAACACTGTTCATGGCAACCTCAAACATCCATTCGGCCGAACGAATCACCCTGAAGGCCATCCAAGATGGCACTTTTGCGGCAGAGCGTTTGAGTGGAATCAAACCCATCGCGGGTACCGACCAGTATGCAAGAATCAGCAAAGACGGCGAACGTGTTGTCAGGTTCTCGTTCAAGACGGGGAAACAGACGGCCGTATTGTTTGACGTGAACCATACGATGGGTGCGAAAATCGATTCGTTCGACGGGTACATCCTGTCGCCAGACGGAGCGAAAATGCTCATCCAGACCAAGACCGAACGTATTTATCGCCGTTCGTTCAAGGCACAGTATTATATCTATACCATTGCCAGTACAAAGTTGGAACCCCTTTCAGAGGGTGGACCGCAGCAGGTTCCGGTGTGGTCGGCCGACAGTAGGCAGATTGCTTTCGTGCGTGACAACAACATCCATCTCATTAAACTCTTGTACGATAACGCCGAAAGTCAGGTCACGAAAGATGGTAAGTTTAACGAAATCATCAATGGAGTGCCTGATTGGGTGAATGAAGAAGAGTTTGGACACAATCTTTCATTCTGCTTCAACGCCGATGGAACCAAGATTTGTTGGATTAAATACGACGAGTCAAAAGTGAAGAGTTATGCCTTGCAGCTTTTCAAGGGCTTGCGACCTGAGCAGCCTCAATATGCTGATTACCCGGGACTATATACTTATAAATATCCCAAGGCCGGTCAGGACAATTCAAAAGTGACGGTGTGGAGCTATGATGTAAAGAGCCATCAAACCCGCCAGTTGCAGGTTCCGTTGGATGCCGATGGTTATGTTCCCCGCATCAAGCCAACGACTGATCCCAACAAGATTATCGTTTACACCTTGAACCGCCATCAGGATGAAATGCATTTGTATGCCGTTAACCCATCGAGTACCGTGGCCACGCTGTTGATCAAGGAGCGTGTGCCGAAGTATGTCAAGGAAGAGGCCATGGAAGGTGTCATCATTGGTGAGAATAGCATTCTGTTGCCCAGTGATCGGGACGGGTACATGAAAGGGTATCTGTATAACATGAACGGTCAGATGATTAGAACCATCGGGAATGGTTCCTATGACATTACCGCTTGGTATGGCTACGACGAAAAAACCGGTGATGTTTACTATCAAGCTGCCGCACTGAATGCTCACGACCGTCAGATTTATGTTTCGCACAAGAATGGTAAGACCGATCGACTGACGCAGCAACAAGGGTGGAACGTTGCGCAGTTCTCTGGCGATTATCAATACTTCATCAATACATGGAGCGATTACGATCATCCGTATGTATATACCGTTCGGGACAATAAAGGAAAGGTGATGTCCACGCTGATTGACAATGCTTCATTGCGGAAAAAAACAGCAGACTACGGTTGGACACCCAAGGAAACTTTTTCTTTCACCACATCTGAGGGCGTAAAGTTGGACGGATGGATGGTGAAACCCGCTCAATTCAATGCTTCTAAACAATATCCGGTTATCCTCTTTCAGTATAGCGGACCTGGTAGTCAACAAGTGATTAACTCATGGAATGCGGGTTCCTTGGGGCAGGGAGGTGCTTTTGATTATTATCTGGCACAACAGGGTTTCATTGTCGTTTGTGTTGATGGCAGAGGCACTGGCGGTAGAGGTTCTGAGTTCGAGAAAGTGGTTTATCAGCGGTTAGGAGAATTAGAATCCAAAGATCAGGTGGAAACAGCTCTGTGGCTTGGCAAGCAGTCGTATGTGGACAAGAACCGCATTGGCATTTGGGGATGGAGCTATGGCGGTTTCAATACACTGATGAGCATGAGCGAGGGGCGTGGCGTGTTCAAGGCTGGTGTTGCCGTAGCGCCTCCTACCAATTGGAAGTTTTATGACACGGTTTATACAGAGCGATACATGCGAACACCTAAAGAAAATCCCGATGGATATGCCGTTAATCCGATAGAGCGGGCGGCAAAGCTGCATGGCGCTTTGTTGATTTGTCATGGTCTGGCCGATGATAACGTGCATCCGCAAAACACATTTGAGTATGCAGAGGCATTGGTTCAGGCTGATAAAGACTTTAAAGAGATTTATTATACCAACCGCAATCATAGTATTTATGGCGGTAATACTCGCAATCACTTGATGCGGCAGATTGCAAACTTCTTTATTGACGAACTGAAATAACCCTATCGGGTGGTCTGTTGATTGAACGTTTGTAATCAGTAACGCCATGGCGTAGACATTTGTCTTATCGCCATGGCGTTACTGGTTAATAGATGAGAGGGAATGAACTATTCGCAAATTCCAGCTTCGAGCCATTGGTTGGTCAACGCTTGTGCGTCTTTGCGAGCCGTTTGTTCGTCTACATCATACTCTTGCGTGAGCAATTCTACCAAGTCGTCAACGGTAAAATCCTTGTCCTGAATGGCATTCCACAAGTAAGCTGAGGTTTCATTCATGGATATGATGTTACTGAAGTCGATGTTTTCTCTACCTTCAGCAACGATAACTTGCTCACCACAAACGTTGCGTAGATTAAATCCTGTTTTTGCTTTCATATTATTTATTATTGTTTTCTGATTAAATTGGCCCAAATAGCGGAATCCATATTCTTCTGTACGCAGCCAACAGGTAGCGTCTGATGGGATAAAGTGCCATCCAAATGTGCGAATAGGTGCGCCATTTGATGTCGTTTGTCTTATCGAGTTTGGTGCGGCCTTTGCGGTAAAAGCCAATCGCATACCCATGTACGTCATTGACATGACACACCTCTGTGCCTAAGTTTCCGTCTCCTCTTAGTGTGACCGTTTCTCCTTGAATCTTGATAATTCGGTGTAAGACATAATGCTTCGGGGCTGTTTCTGCTAAAACCGCATCACCCACTTGTATGTCTTTGGCCTTGGTCAGGAGTGCTTTGTCACGATTGTCCTCAAGAAAAGGGCGCATGCTGAAGCCTCTCAATTGCAAAGTTACCGTATGTCCTTCGTTCAAAAGTTTGATAACTTCAGGGAGAAACTTACGGTTTTCAATCTGCAACTCTTTAGCAGCAGGTTGATGACTATGCGTGTTTTTGGGATTTGAAGACATGGCCGCTCTCTTTTGTTATCCTCCTTTTTATTGTTTTGCAATAGCCTCATGGCAAACTTCGGCAGCCTCTTTGTTGGGCAGGCAGTGCAGAATGTAGATGCCAGTTGTTTCGATAATGTGGGTGACGGTGTCACAGATGCGGTTGAATATGTCTTTGTCCCATTTCATCATGGAGCATGAAACGAGCATGGAGGCAAAGGCTTCGACGGGTTTAAGTGGCTCAATGCTGTTTGCACTGGCACGGTCTATTTGTGTAATGGCGCCCAATTTGGCTTTCACATTTCGATAACAAGGCGTCTTCCCACTCCATGGACTGCCATAAATATAGGGCTTGCCATCGATTATTCGGATGACGGGGTTGTCGTCGTTCATCAAGTCGCAGCCTTCGAGGTATCGCAGCCACATGCTCACTTGTGTACTTTTTCCAGTTCCACTCTTGGCGATAAAGGCATATCCATAGCCTGCCTGTCGAACCAGTGAAGCGTGAATGAGGAGGGTTTCTTTGCGACTTCCTGCAAAAGCAAAGATTAACATAAGTGCGTTACTCAAGCCAAAACAGCGCATGTTGTAGTTCCCATTGAGTGCGCACTTGCAGTGTTTGAAGTCTTTGTCGGTTTGTAGCATGCAGCAATCTGCACCCTTTACATTCTTAATAATATACTGATAGCCGCCGTTGTCGAGCAAATCCACGGTGGTATCACCATTCCCTGTTTCGAACTTTCTGATGAGTTCGCGCTTGTCTTTGGCGATGGGTTTTAAGTTGTCATCTACTGTCAGTTCAAAAAAAAGCTCATCATCTTCTCCGAATTTTTCACTTCTGAAAGGTTCGAAAGAAGGGATGAGGTGCATACTATTCTTCTGTGATGGAAGAAAACTGATGCAGAGATGATGGTCAGCTATGGTGAAATAATTTGTTTGCAAGTCCATGAAAGCTGGTTTTCTTCAGGTATGAATCTATTGTTTTGTATCTTTAGCTGTCACAGGCTGGTTCGTTTCAATGATTCCTTTCTCTGCCAATTTTTGTTTTCTTTTGGCTTGTTTCTTCGCTATCTTAGCCGCTTTTTTAGCCTCTTTGGCTTTTCTTTTAGCTGCTTTTTCTTGTTCCAAGTCGCTCGCCTGAGGCATTATGCCCTGATACCTGAAGTTTGTTGCTGTAATATATTTGATGGTATACTTTCCACTCTTCTCATATTTCTTCCGCATGGAAAGATATTTTTTTTCAATTTTCTTCTGATCTTTGGCGAAAGTTGTGATGCAAGTGGGGGTTACAGCACCAATAGAACGTAGGTAATTTTGCAGTTGATAGGAATAATTCTCTCTGCTGAACAAGAAGTTTGATTTGCCAATATAGGCCGAATCAACATATTGTATCTCCGTGATGTAGATGGTAGAATCGTTAAACGATGCAGCAAAACCGAACATGTGCGTACCTGTTATTTCTTTTGCGGCATTGACATGTATGGAAATCACAATGGTGAAAATAATCAATAAGAGTTTTCTAACTTTCATATTTCTAACTGTAAAGATGCTTATCCATAGGTGAAATAGCATCTAAAAAAATAATCTTTTTACCTGTTTACGCTCATCTGCCTAAGTAGGCTTTGAGCTGTTTACTCTTCGTATTTTGTCTGAGCCGGCGCAAAGCCTTCTCCTTGATTTGTCTGACGCGCTCTCGTGTGAGGCCAAATTTATCCCCAATTTCTTCCAGTGTCATCTCTCTTTGGTTGATGCCATAGAAGCATTCGATGATGTTTCGTTCACGTTCATTCAGGACATTCAATGCACTGGCAACCTCTTCTCGCAACGATTCCATCACCAGCTCGTTGTCTGCCATGGGTGATTCCGTGTTAGGAAGCACGTCTAAGAGACTACTATCCGCTCCTTCCATGATGGGTGCGTCAACGGAGATGTGCTTGCCATTGACTTTCATGGCCTCTACAATCTTGTCTTCTGGTAGGTCTATCTGGTCAGCTATCTCATCAACATTTGGTCTTCTTTCGTGTTCTTGCTCGAATTTATTCAGAATCCGATTGATTTTGTTGACAGAGCCTACTTGATTCAAGGGTAGCCTTACGATTCTACTTTGTTCGGCTATAGCTTGCAAGATGCTTTGTCTAATCCACCAAACGGCATACGATATAAATTTGAACCCACGTGTTTCGTCAAATTTTTCTGCGGCTTTAATCAGCCCCAAGTTACCTTCATTGATCAAGTCAGGCAGACTTAAACCTTGATTCTGGTACTGCTTTGCCACTGAAACCACGAATCTCAAATTGGCTTTGGTCAACTTCTCTAATGCTTTTCGGTCACCTTTTTTGATGCGTTGAGCCAATTCAATTTCTTCTTCAATGGAGATTAGGTCTTCATGTCCAATCTCTTGAAGATACTTATCGAGAGCAGCACTTTCCCGATTCGTAATTGATTTTGTGATTTTCAGTTGTCTCATTGTTGGTTTGCCCAATTTGATGGATAGTTGCAAATGTAGTTGTTTTCAACGGAATGTACAAATTTTGTCCCATAAAATACTTATTAGCTATCTATTTTTGACTTTCGATTTTGAATCTACATTTATTTTCTTTGGCATCCATCAGAAAAAGTTTACCTTTGTATTGATAAATATTGAGTTTTATGACATATAGTATCGAAAAGGTTACCACACTCATAGGTGCGCGGCGTTATGGGACAAAAAATGCACAGATAGGCTTCATCTTGACAGACAGCCGATCGCTTTGTTTTCCCGAAGAAACTTTATTTTTTGCTTTGGTGACCGATCGTAACAATGGTCATCATTATATTCCGGAACTCTATCAGCGTGGTGTTCGCAACTTTGTGGTTTCGGCTGTGCCGGTTGGTTACGATAAACTTTATCCTGAAGCCAACTTTCTCAAGGTTGTTGACACGCGCAAAGCTCTGCAAAGGCTTGCAGAACGGCGTCGTGATGAGTTTGATATTCCCATCGTTGGCATCACAGGTTCCAATGGAAAAACAATGGTGAAAGAGTGGTTGTATCAGCTTCTTTCACCGCAATTTTATGTCACTCGTTCGCCTCGCAGCTACAATTCACAGATTGGTGTGCCTCTTTCGGTTTGGTTGATGAATGAACAAACGCAGGTTGGCGTGTTCGAAGCGGGAATTAGTAAGCCTGGGGAGATGAATGCTTTGCGTGACATCATACAACCCACCATTGCCGTGTTGACCAACCTTGGCGACGCGCATCAGGAGAATTTCGGACTCATCGAGGATAAATGTCGTGAAAAACTTATCCTCTTCCACGATGCTGAAACCCTAATTTATCCTGCTGACGATGAAATTATCAGCAAGGTCATCACTGAATACGACTATCCTGGCGAACGCCTTTATTGGTCGATGAAGGACAAAGAGGCACCGTTCTTTGTGAAATTTGTCGAGAAGAAAGAAACCATGACGACCGTTACCTATATTTATAAAGGTAAGGAAGATTGGTATTCGCTGCCCTTCATCGATGAGGCTTCTGTGGTCAATTCCATTGTCTGCGCCATCGTGTCACTACACTTAGGTGTAACACCAGACGTGCTGGATCAACGCATGCAGCAACTGGAACCTGTAGCCATGCGCCTTGAGGTGAAAGAGGGACAGCATGGGTGTACGCTCATTAACGACTCATACAACTCGGACATCAATTCATTGGACATCGCACTCGACTTCATGAACCGTCGCCCTGACCACCAAGGGCGTAGTCGAACGTTGGTTTTGAGCGACATTGATCAGAGCGGACGAGAGGCATCCGAACTGTACAGAGAGGTTTCCAACTTAGCCGTAAAGCGTGGCGTGACCAAGTTGATTGGTATCGGTCCGCAGCTTACTGAGCAGCAAGATGCCATCAAAGTGACGCAGAAGTATTTCTTTCCAACGGTAGAAGCTTTTATCAAGAGTGGCGTGTTCCAGGCGCTGCGCGATGAGGTAATCTTGCTGAAGGGTGCCCGCAGGTTTGGATTTGACAGTCTTAGCGAGTTGCTTGAGCAGAAAGTGCATGAGACAATCCTTGAGGTGAACCTCAATGCGGTGGTCGACAACCTGAATCATTTCCGTTCATTCTTGAAGCAGTCCACGAAGTTGGTCTGCATGATCAAGGCAGATGCTTACGGCGCGGGTGCGGTAGAGATTGCCAAGACATTGCAAGACCATCGTGTGGATTATTTGGCTGTGGCGGTTGCCGATGAAGGTGTGACACTCAGAAAGAATGGCATCACGGCCAATATCATGGTGATGAACCCCGAAATGAGCTCGTTTAAAACGCTTTTCGATTACGACTTGGAACCCGAAGTGTACTCGTTCCGCTTACTGGAAGCACTCGTCAAGGCTGCCGAGAAAGAGGGTATCACCGACTATCCTGTACATATCAAGCTTGATACGGGCATGCATCGGCTTGGATTTGATCCCAATAATGACATGGAGCGGTTGATAGAACGGTTGAAGCATCAGGATGCCATCATTCCTCGTTCGGTATTTTCGCATTTCGTAGGGTCGGATAGCGATGACTTTGACGACTTCTCCGCACGGCAGTTCGCATTGTTTGACATGGCAAGTAAACAGTTGCAAGCTGCTTTTCAACACAAGATTTTGCGCCATATAGACAACTCTGCCGGTATTGAACATTTCCCCGAGCGGCAGCTGGATATGTGCAGGCTGGGCTTAGGACTGTATGGCATCGACCCTCGAAACAACCAAGTAATCAATCACGTCAGTACCTTAAAAACCACAATTCTGCAAATGCGCATGGTCAAAGCTGGCGATACGGTAGGTTATAGCCGAAAGGGAAAGATTGAACACGATAGCATGATTGCTGCCATTCCCATCGGTTATGCCGATGGATTGAACCGGCGTTTGGGCAATCGGCATGGCTATTGTTTGGTTAATGGGCAACGTGCCTACTATGTGGGTAACATTTGTATGGACGTGGCCATGATTGACGTGACGGGAATTGATTGCAAGGAAGGCGACCAAGTGGAGATTTTTGGCGATCATTTGCCTGTGACCGTGCTCTCAGATACGCTCGAAACCATCCCTTATGAGGTGCTTACGGGGGTAAGCAACAGGGTGAAGCGGGTGTATTATCAAGATTGATGAATAAGTTTTGAATAAGTTGAAGTCAAGGAAGGCTTCAACTTTTTTGCTATAGAACAAGAGAAATGAAGACATGAACACACTGTGTTTAAAGTTCTTCGTTTCTCTTGTATTGTTTGTTAAGCCGATTATCTTGGCAGTATCAGAGGCACTCTTCATGTATGGATAGCCACTCATTCTCAATTCTTCAGCGATGGTTTCTCTGTGGCCGAATAGTTGATACGCAGGGCGTTAGCCTTTCTTAGTGCCAGCTTCACCTCGTTTAATGTGCTCATTCGCACTTGTCTGTCGGCTTTAATAGATACCGTCATCTGCTGCAAGTCTTCGGGTAACATGCGATGACGCTCCTCAGTGATGTAGTCCACAAGGTCATCAGGTGTGACAAACTTGTCATTCAATTGGATGCGGACATTTCTTTCATTGGCCGTCCCACTAGTAGAAAGGGGAACGCCAATGTAGACATACGAAACGGCCGACTTCTTGGTAAGTCGCGTTAATTCGGTTCCTTGCGGCACACGATACTTCACTTTAAGCGTCACCTCACGCATGTGAGTGACGATCATGAAGAAAAACAGCACCGTGAAAATCAAGTCGGGAAGGGATGACGTGTTCAGGTTCGGCACGAAATGTTGTCGTTTTCTGAAGCTGATCATGGCTTGGCTCCTTCCTCGCTCGTCTGGTATGTCTCTGCAATCCGTTGCGGACACTGTTCTAAGATGACATTCCGTTGAGCCTCGTTGCATGCTTCGAATGCTTGCCCATATTGTTGGCGGGCCAGGCGGTTGCGCACGTTTTTATACGCAGTCATCAACTCGTTTTGCAGATTGAAGTACGTTTCGTATGCCGCCTCGGGTGATGCGCTTACCGATATGAGATGCTCTTTGCCTACTCTTGTGATGAATTCCTCCGTCTTGATGCGCAACTCGTCCCTGTTGATAGGCTGCCCATTGAGCAGTAACACATTGTCTGCCGTTACTTTCAGCTCCATCAGTTTGCCCTTATCTACCAAGCTCTCTTGTTCAATCTTTTCCTGCTGTGCCGGTGGCAACTGCCTGCGCAGTCCTTTATCCACGTCCATAGAGGTGGTTACCAAGAAGAATATCAGCAGCATAAACGAGATGTCGGCCGTTGAAGTGGTGTTCAGTCCTGGGATGTCATGTCTTCTTTTCCTAATCAGCATGTTCTCTTTTTTGCTTACGATAATATCTTGTCATGCCAAAAGCCACGGCCAAGGCAGCCGCTATCAATAGGAGGATGGAGGTGTTAATGAACTGGTCGGCCATGCGAAGGAGCATGCCGTCCGTGAAACTCTTTCCGTTAGTCATCAGCGGTTGTGTTGAACCCGATACAAATGTCAGGACGAAGACCATCAGCGTTCCGCCCGCCACACAGCGGCTGATTAGTGACGTGGGTATGCCATTGCTTACCTTTGACTCGCTGCGCCGACGTTTTGTTTCACGCAAGATTGACCAAACACCGATGCCAACGGTCGTGGCCAACAACGTATACATAAATAAGAGTAGGGTGGTAGTGAGTAAAGGTTCGTTGAAATCGGGGTTCTCAACGTACGGCTGGTCATATCCAATAAGATAGTAGAGGGCGAACAGGCAGGCCGTCAGAGCAGACAAAGCGTACAGCACCCACCTGGAGAGCTGTTCCGTTGAACGATGCTGTAGGTCTAAGTGCTTCATTTCGATAGTTTGTGTTTCATCAGCGCATCAAGCAATGTGATGGCCGACTCTTCCATCTGCGCCGTGATATGGTCTATTTTTGACAGGATGTAATTGTAAAACACCTGTAAGATGAGGGCCACGATGATACCAAAAATCGTTGTGATGAGCGCCACTTTCATACCCGCAGCCACGATGGTGGGACTGATGTCGCCGGCCATCTGTATCTGGTCGAACGTCATAATCATGCCAATGACCGTTCCTAAGAAACCCAACGAGGGAGCCATGGCGATGAACAGGGTAATCCACGAACAGCCTTTCTCCAAGTTGCTGGCCTGGACAGATCCATATGATGCCACCGAACGCTCAATGTTCTCAATCGGCTCATCTACACGGTTTAACCCCTCGTAGCACAGCGAGGCCACGGGACCGCGTGTTGTCTGGCACTGTTGCTTGGCTCCTTCCAAATCCTTGCTCTCAATCTTTGTGGTCACATCGGTCATGAATCGCTTGGCATCTATCTCTGACAAGCTAAGGTAAATGATACGCTCGATGCAGAACGCCAAGCCCAAGATGAGCACTAAGGCCACCAACGACATGAAGCCGGCGTTGCCTTCTATAAATTTTGTTTTCAAAAACTGATGCACGCCATTGCTTTCTGTGACCATGCCCATACTGTCGGTTGCGGCCTCCAGGTCTTCGTTCATCGCAGCCTGTATGACACTGTCGTTTTGCGCAACTGATATAGAATCTGCATGGCTGGGCTGTTGGGCTGACAAAGCCATGGTATGAGCAAAGATGAAAAATGAGGCTATAAAGAGCTTGGTAAACAATATTTTCATTTTCAAGTTATTGTTTCAAGGTGCAGACGGTACGGTCTGTTTACCTTATTTTATAATGAGGTCAAAGGTACGTATTTTGACTAATAACGCCAAGTGATGTTCTCATAAATATCTTTAAACGCCTTCAATTCGAGCGAATGCACAAGAACGGGATAGCGCTATTTTAGTAGAATCTGATAAAAAGACAGGCTGAAGGGCTGCGTGTATCTCCGCATTCAAAAGTAGGAATGTTTTATTTCGAGGGTGAAGAGTTGTCATTACGGGATAAATTAGATTTTCAAATCTGTTGATTAGATGTTGGCATTTGTAATCGTCTTATTATTAGCCTCTTACAAAGAAGTTTAATCTGATGGTTGATGAACGCTTGCTTTAGCCTTCAATGTCAATGACTTTGGTAGTTAAACTCAATGACTTTGGTCTTCAAACTCAATGACTTTGGTCTTCAAACTCAATGACCTTGGTCTTCAAACTCAATGACATTGTCTTTTTTCTAAAATCGGTTTAAATTCCAAGCACTTTGACTAAAAGTAGGAAAAATGAAAAAAGGATGGCCTTCAAGACCATCCTTCTGTGTGACTCCCGCGGGATTCAAACCCACAACCTTCTGATCCGTAGTCAGATGCTCTATTCAGTTGAGCTAGGGAGCCGTTAGCAATTCTCTTTTTGTGATTGCGAGTGCAAAGGTAAAAGGTTTTTATGTAACCGCCAAATCTTTTTCTGATTTTTTTTAGAACTTTCGTGAAAATAGGTGCAAAATGTCAGCTGGTGGGATGGATGCTGTCTGGCTTCACTTTTCGTCTACTTGCTCGTACAAATAAAAACGCCACCCGTAGAGGATGGCGTCTTATTTGACTTGGGTTTATAAATCTTACTTCTTCCGTATTGATGACCGTCTATTTAATCAAATCAACACTGCGTTTGAGGAAGGCGTCGAGTGATGCTCCCTTGAGCATGCCATTCTGCAGCAGGCCAAGGTCGATGAGTTGATGCACCACTTGGTTGTCCTTGGCAGCCTTGGCGATGACGGCCGTTTTCTTCTCTTTCTGCTCCTTGAGGGCTTTTTCTGTGTTCTGCAAGTCGTCTTTTTCTTCTTGCGTCACCTCTTCCGGCTTCTTCTTGTCTTGACTCTGGTGCAGTGCGGCCAAGCGAGCTTCCTGACCTTTTATCTCACTGAGTATCGGTTTCAGCTCTGCTTCGGTTGCCTTGTTGCTCTTGGCAAGAACGTCCTGAATGAGTCGGTGGTCGCTGTTCAGCACCAAGGTGTACATGTCGGGCATGCTACCATAGAAGGCCATGCCAGCCTGGAACTTGCTCATGTCCTTCATACGACGCATGTACTCGCTCTGTGTGATGACCAACGGAGATGCTGTTTCACCCAAAGGCTGAACTTCTACGTTGAACTCAACCTGGACCATCTTTGGCATTTGCGACTTGAATACTTGTGACAGATTGTCGCTTTCCTCGCTCGACAGTTTGTTTTGTTTGGCATCCTCCTTCACAATCAGACGGTCGATGATGTCGCCATCCACACGTGTGAATCGGCATTTCTCGAATTTTTGTTCATACATGGATACGGTGGCCACATCCAATTGTCCGTCGAACAGCAAAACATTATACCCCTTAGCCTTGGCAGACTCGATGAATGAGTACTGCTCATCCTTGTCGGTGGCGTAAAGATAAATCAGTTGTCCGTCCTTATCTGTTTGCTCATCCTTAATCAAGGTCTTGTACTCATCGTATGTGAAGAACTTCCCATCAACATCCTTGAACAATGCGAAGTCTTTCGCACGCTCATAGAAATCTTCCTGTGTGAGCATTCCGTAGTTGATGAAGATTTTGAGGTCATTCCATTTATCCTCATAGTCCTTGCGGTTTTCCTTGAAGATAGCCTGCAAGCGGTCGGCCACTTTCTTGGTGATGTAGGTGGAAATCTTTTTCACGTTCGCATCACTTTGCAGATAACTTCGGCTCACGTTCAACGGGATGTCCGGTGAGTCGATGACGCCATGGAGCAGCGTGAGGAATTGCGGAACGATGCCTTCTACCTGATCGGTGACATATACCTGATTGCTGTAGAGTTGTATTTTGTTTGGCTGCAATTCGATGTTCGACTTTACTCGTGGGAAGTAGAGAATGCCGGTGAGGTTGAACGGATAGTCAACGTTGAGGTGTATCCAGAACAAAGGCTCGTCCTGCATGGGGTAGAGGTTCTGGTAAAATTTCTTATAATCTTCATCTTTCAGCGTAGACGGTGTCTTTGTCCAAAGCGGTTCGGTGTCGTTGATGAGATTGTCTTCCTCGGTATCCACCTGTTTTCCATCTTCCCACTTGGTCTTTTTGCCAAAGGCGATGGGTACGGGAAGGAACTTACAGTACTTGTTCAGCAAGTTTTCGATGCGCGACTTCTCAAGAAATTCCTTGCAATCGTCATCTATGTAGAGCACGATGTCGCTGCCTCGGTCGGACTTCTCAACGTTCTCAATGGTAAATTCCGGGCTTCCGTCGCAGCTCCATTTGACAGCTTGCTCGCCATCGCGATAGCTTTTCGTGATGATTTCTACTTTCTTGCTGACCATGAACGCAGAGTAGAAGCCCAGACCGAAGTGTCCAATGATGGCATTGGCGTTATCTTTGTACTTCTCCATGAAGTCGTTCACGCCAGAGAACGCAATCTGGTTGATGTATTTGTCTATCTCCTCAGCGTTCATACCAATGCCTCGATCGCTGATAGTCAGCGTTCCTTGCTCTTTGTCGAGCTTGATACGAATGGTCAAGTCGCCCTCTTCGCCCTTGAAGTCGCCTTGTTTGGTCAGCGTCTTGAGCTTTTGTGTGGCGTCTACAGCATTGCTGACAAGTTCGCGTAAGAATATTTCGTGATCTGAATACAGAAATTTTTTAATGACGGGGAATATGTTTTCTGTCGTAACCCCGATGTTACCTTTTTGCATATAATGATATGTTAATTATTTTTCCAATAACATTAATGCAAATAATGTGCCAAAGTATAGTTAAAAATAAAGGAGCAAGACAAATTGAAGTATTTGGACCTTGCGCTTTGGTTGAATATCAACCCTGGCTCAAGCTCCATGGTGCACGAAATGCACCCGATAACTCCAATCTTGTCTTACTCCTCCTATTGTTGGATTGATGGGCCCTTGAAGGCTGCCGCATCCTTCCTAACCGATGGCCATGTCCTGTAAAATCTCACCCAAAGTGGGGTGAGTGTGGATGATGTCCTTCAGTCGGTCGAGCGTGATGTCCATGTTCATCAGTGCCGAAATCTCTTGCACCAATTCAGCGGCATGGGCACCGTAGATGTGGCAACCAATGATTTTGTTCTGTTCGTCAACAATCAGTTTCGCCATACCTTCAGGCTCTTCCATCGACAGGGCGCGGCCATTGGCGCGGTAGTAGCCTTTTCGAACCGTATAATTTAGTTCTCCGGCCTTACAAGCGTCTTCGGTCTTGCCCACTGAAGCAGCCTCCGGATGGGTGAACACGGCAGCAGGCATGATGTCGAAACGAATATTGTCGCTCTTGCCAAGGATGTGGTTCACAGCCCTGAAGCCTTGGAAAGTCGCAGCATGGGCAAGCATCTGACGGGCGTTTGTGTCGCCGATGGCATAAATGCCGTTGATGGAAGTTTCCATGTTGTCATCGACCAAAATGCCCTTTTTGTCGTAGGAAATGCCCATAGCGTCCAGATTTAGTGAATCCATGTTGGCCGCACGACCTGTTGCAATGAGGATGGTATCGGCCTCTACGGTCAGTTCTTTGCCTTTCCGCTCAAAGGTCACTTTACCTTCATGAATGCACTTCACGCCAGCTTGCAGGTAGAATTCAATGCCTTTCTTCTCCATGCACTTACGCAAACGCTTGGCAATGTCGCTGTCGAGCGTTGGCAAACATTCTTTCATGAACTCCACGACGGTCACCTTACTGCCGAAACTGGCGAATGCAGAAGCAAATTCCATCCCGATGACCCCAGCGCCTACGATGCACAGTTTCTCAGGAACGTGGTCGATGTTCAACAGTTCTGTCGATGTTACAACATTCGATTCTCCTCCCTGTTGATACACCAATCCCTCAATAGGTGGCATCTTTGCGTGTGATCCAGTGGCGATGATGATGTGCTTTGCCTGGTATTCTTCACCGTTGGCAACCACCGTATGGCGGTCTTTGAAAACGGTTTTGCCCCGCACCAGTGTGATGTTGGGCTGTGAAAGTAGAGTCTGCACGCCCTCTCTCAACTGCTGAATGGTCTGTTGCTTGCGTTCCATCACCAACTCAAACGCTGGTATGGACTCTTTCGAGGCATCGTGCGCTAAACACTTTGTCGGTATGCAACCACTGTTGAGACATGTGCCACCGACCTCCAGTTCTTCAAAAACCAGAACTTGGAGGCCGTTTTTAGCGGCATAATCGGCAGCCCGGTAACCTCCGGGGCCGCTGCCGATGATGATGAGATCAGTTGTTGTCATGGATGAGCTGTTGATAGGTGAGTATCGGATGTTTAGCTGCTTCCACATCATTCACACGCTTGACAGGTGTTTCGTGTGGTGCGCCCTTAACGATATCAGGGTTGGTCTTCGCTTCCTCTGCTATCTTGCGCATCACATCAATGAAACCATCAATGGTGTCTTTGCTTTCGCTTTCGGTTGGCTCTATCATCATTGCTTCGTGGAAAAGCAGTGGGAAATAGATGGTTGGAGCGTGGAAACCGTAATCTAACAGGCGTTTGGCTACGTCCATTGTGGTGACTCCCGTGCTCTTATCTTTCAATCCATCGAAAACAAACTCGTGCTTGCAGACCTTGTCAATAGGCAGTTCGTACACATCTTTCAAGCTATTCATGATGTAGTTGGCATTCAGCGTCGCGTATGGACCTACCTTCTTTACGTTTTCCCTACCCAGAGAGAGAATGTAAGTATAGGCTCTCAGGTAGGTTGCAAAATGACCATGATAAGGATGAATGGTGATGGCTGTGCCTGTATGGCCTTTCGCCTTGCAGTTGTTGGTGGGTAAAAAATCCACCAATTTCTCACAAACGCCAACCGGACCCGAACCTGGTCCACCTCCACCATGGGGCGTAGAGAAGGTTTTGTGCAGGTTGATGTGCATCACATCGAAGCCCATGTCGCCTGGTCTACATTCGCCCAAGAGCGGATTGAGATTCGCTCCGTCGTAATACATCAAACCACCACAGTCGTGGATGAGTTTGGTAATCTCGGGGATATGCACCTCGAATAGTCCAAGTGTGTTGGGGTTTGTCATCATCATGCCTGCGATGTCGTCACCCAAAAGGGTCTTGAGGTGCTCAACATCTACCAGTCCATCGGGTGTACTCTTCACCTCTACCACATTCAATCCGCATACGGCAGCCGAAGCAGGGTTGGTGCCATGAGCAGAGTCGGGCACGATGACCTTGGTTCTCTGATGGTCGTTACGACTCTCATGATAGGCCTTGATGATCATCAACCCCGTCAACTCACCATGTGCACCGGCACAAGGATTCAGGGTGAAACGTGACAAACCTGTCAGCTCAGATAATGACTGTTGCAGGTTTTCATACACTTCCTCGGCACCTTTCACCGTCTCAGCCGGTTGAAGGGGATGCAGATTAGCGAAGGCAGGGTGTGCGGCAATCTCCTCGTTGATGGGCGGATTGTATTTCATCGTACACGATCCCAAAGGATAAAAACCGTTGTCAACGCCGAAATTGTTCCCACTGTGATTGGTGTAATGGCGCACCACGGTCATCTCATCACACTCCGGAAGCTCGGCATCGGCTGTCCTTTTCAGTTCGGCGGGTATTTCATGGTGGCCAAATTGATTCTTGGGCAGACTGTACCCACGTCGTCCCGGATGCGACAACTCAAATATCAGATTGCTATATAGTTTATGATTCATGACACAAGTTCTATTAGTTTGTCTATTTCATCCTTGGTTCTCTTCTCGGTGACAGCCAGCATGAGCAGGTCGTCTCCAACCTGTATGCCTCCGAAGATGCCGTTGTCTATCAGTCGTTGTTGCAGTTGTTTGATGTCACCATCATACCGTACGCAGAATTCATTGAAGAAAGGCTGGTCGAAAGCCAATGAGAAATGGCCTGTCTTCACCAGTTCTTCGCACAGATAGTGAGCGCCGTCGTACGACAGTTGGGCTACTTCTTTCAGACCTTCCTTACCCATCAGTGACAGGTAAATGGTCACCCAAAGCGCCATGAGCGACTGATTGGAACAGATGTTCGATGTAGCTTTCTCTCTTCTGATGTGTTGTTCGCGAGCCTGAAGGGTCAATACAAACACGCGTTGGCCATCCTCATCGACGGTTTTGCCGACGATTCGTCCCGGCATCTTGCGCATCATTTTCGTGGTACAGCACATGTAACCCACATAGGGGCCGCCCCAATTCATCGGGATGCCCAATGATTGACCTTCGCCAACGGCGATGTCTGCTCCCAATTCAGCTGGTGTCTTCAACAAAGCGAGGTCTGCCGGATTACTGTTCATGATGAACAATGCTTTCTGCTCATGACATAGGTCGGCCACGCCAGTGTAATCTTCTACGATGCCATAGTAGTTGGGATACTGAACCACCACGCCTGCCACGCCGCCTTCCGACAGCTTCTGTTGCAGCTGTTGTTGGTCGGTGACACCCTCTTTCTGCGGAATTAGGTCAATTTCTATGTTCTGATAGTGAGCATAAGTCTTGACAACGGCCAGGATTTTAGGATCCACCGTCTCAGAAATCAACACTCTGTTGGCTTTCTTGTTGTTGGCCTTTGCCATCAAGACAGCCTCGGCTGTGGCTGTAGCACCATCGTACATGGAAGCATTAGACACTTCCATACCGGTGAGTTCGGCCATCATACTTTGAAACTCGAAGATGTAATGCAGGGTGCCTTGTGAAATCTCGGCTTGATAAGGTGTATAACTGGTTAGAAATTCAGAACGTTCTACCAGATAAGGCACTGCCGAAGGGAAGTACTTATCGTAAACGCCGGCGCCGGCAAAGCAGGTCAGTTGCTTGTTTTTGGCGCCCAGCTCATTGAAGAACTGACGAATCTCAAGTTCGCTCTTTGCTTCCGGCAGCTTGTATTCTCCCTTGAACCGCACTTCTTCCGGAATCTCTTGATAAAGATCATCGAGCGACTTGACGCCAATCTTCTCCAACATCTGAGCTACATCCTCTTCCGTATGTGGAAAAAACTTGTAAGTCATTGTATTTATTTGTTACAGAATTCTTCGTATTTCTTGGCATCCATCAGGTTGTCCAGCTCACTGGTATCTGACAGTTCTACCTTGATAATCCATGCACCGAAAGCATCTTGGTTAATCAACTCTGGTGTGTCTTCCAAAGCCTCATTCACCTCTACGACCGTTCCACTCACGGGAGTGCTGAGGTCACTGGCAGCCTTGACGCTCTCAACGGCACCAAAATCGTCGCCTGCTTCTAACTCATCGTCAACGTCTGGTAAATCCACATAAACGATGTTGCCCAATGCCTGTTGTGCATAATCGGTAATACCGATGCTGGCGATGTTGCCTTCTACTTTTACAAACTCATGTGACTCACTGTAATAGAGTCCTTCAATCACTTTTGCCATAATATGTTATATTAATTAATGTTATACTTTATAATTGCTTAACTGTGTTCTCCGTTCATTCCCTCATCGTTGAAAAAAGCGATTTGGGAAACGGTGACAGGCTTCCATACTCTTCGGACTTGTCCTGTTGATGGAAAACACCGTTGGGAGAAATCCACAGCCATGTCAGTCTTTCTTATAATGTTTGTCGTAGAATCTCTTCTTCACGACCACACACTTAAATGTCTTTTTGCGAATCTGTATTTCCAGTTCAGTACCTAATTTTGCATCAGGCTTGTTCACCAGAGCGAAGGCCACACTCTTATCCACGCTGATGGCATGGTAGCCAGTGGTTATCACTCCGACCTGTTTTCCATCCCTCAGAACGGCATAGCCATGACGAGGGATGGCCTTTTCTTGCAGCTCCAGACCGATTACTCTTTGTTTGACGCCTTCTTCTTTCTGCTTCACAATGGCCTCTTTGCCGATGAATTCTTCCTTATCCAGTTTGCAGAACATGCTCAAACCAGCCATGACAGGCGAAATCTCTGCAGACAGTTCGTTGCCGTAAAGCGGCAATCCCACTTCGAAGCGCAGGGTGTCGCGACAGCCAAGGCCACAGGGTACGCACCGCTTGCTTGCCATCAAGGCATCCCATGTATTAATAATGTACGCGTGAGAGCCGTAGATTTCAAATCCGTCCTCGCCCGTGTAGCCCGTACGACTGATGATAACATTCTCGCCGTCAACATCTACTGTTTTCGCTGTATAGAACTGTAGGTCTTTGCAATCCAGGTGCAACACCTCTTTCATCACGGCTTCAGCCTCGGGTCCTTGCACGGCCAGCTGTCCATAATAGTCAGAGCAGTGGTCAATGGTTACATCAAAACCCTCGGCGTTTTCGCGCATCCAGGCCACATCCTTATCGATGTTGGCAGCGTTGAAGACGAGGAAAAACTCGTTTTCACCCATCTTGTAAACCAACAGGTCGTCCACCGTTCCACCGTCAGGATAGAGCATCATGCCATAAAATACCTGATTGATGGGTGCACCTGCCACATCGTTGGTGAAGATGTGGTTGACATATCGTTCGGCATCTGCGCCTGTTATGTAAGCCTCGCCCATGTGTGATACGTCAAAAACGCCACAGTGTTGGCGTACCGCCTGATGTTCTTCGATGATGGACGAGTACAGTATGGGCATCTCAAATCCTGCAAAGGGTTGCATCTGCGCACCCAATGCCACGTGTTTGTCATACAAACAAGTTTTTTTATTTTCCATGTTTTTGATGTTTAAGTGTAGATTTTTCGTATTTTGTTTTCATTTCTTAGCAGTTTGTTGTTGGTGTCAAGTCAGGATGGTTGCATGGCAGTTTTCATTCAGCCAATATCAAATCAACCAACTGTTGCTTCTTCAGATTTCTGATGATGTCGTCCAAACGGTCGGGCAGGGCGTTGTCTATGGCCTGTGCGTTGTAAGGCACATGGCGCAGCTTCTTAAGGATGCCGTTGTCCAGGTCGCCCGTCAGGAAGTAATCGCCCATGATGTTGGCCTCTTTGATGACATTGTTTTTCAGTTCAAGTCGCACCTCCAGTTCGCCAACGCCTTCAATCCGTTTTTTGTGAACGATGGAGTAACGGGGATTGTTGCCGTATGTAAAATCGTCCGACAGGTAGTCTTGTTCAATCTCCTCGATACCCTTCACGTCATCGGCTGTCAGGGTAATTGTCGATGAGCAGAGGTTTTGGCGTGCAAAACGTTTAACCTCTTCGAGAGTAAGCGTGGTGTGATCCTTGAGCAGAGCGATGTGCTGGCGAATGCTCTGCACCCCTTTGCTGATGAGTTTTTCTTGGCTGGGCGTTATGCTGGCCACCATGTTTTGTATATTGGTGTCGTAGAGCATGGTGCCATGAACGATGCTTCGCCCCGGTACATGATAGAATGCGTTGCCAGACACCTTTTTATCGCCAATGAGAATGTCGTTGCGTCCACCCGAGTGGGCATCTACCCCCATGGCCTGAAGCATGTCTACCACGCGCTTGATGTATTGGGCGAATACCATGTTCACCTGGTCGTCGTGTGTGATGCAGGAGAACAGAATGCAGCCCTCGTCAACGTAGATGCAGCCACCTCCGCTTTTTCGTCTGATGAGGTGGATGCCTTTTTCCTGACAATACTCGGTGTTTACTTCATTATTGATGAGTTGGTTACGTCCAAACATCACCGTTGGCGGCACTTGCCACATGAAGAAACAATCCTCCGTACTGTCGATATGTCGTGCGATATATTCTTCCATCGCCAGGTAGAAGCTGGTGAGTCTGTTAGGTTCTGATACTTCGACGTAGACCATTTGATTGTTTAGGATTAGTTATTTCTGCATGCAAATATAATGAATTCTTGCAGATTAATTCAAGAAAATTCAATAAAAGTTTTTTCAATTTATCCAACCAGCAAGTTCAAAATTAATCATGAACCTAAAAGATTGCATTTTTTTGTGTGGAAAAGTACGGATGCTCCCTTGATGTTAT
>NZ_ADEG01000042.1 GCF_000177075.1 Hoylesella buccalis ATCC 35310 | reverse complement strand
TAATTACCAGCCGACAATTTACTCATCTTAAAACTAACATCGTATTTGCAAATGCAATCGGCAAGTGCATCAAGGACATTATGGTACACGATAAGGGTTATCTGATTATCTTGATTAGCAATATTCACATAAATCTTTCTTACGGAACAGTTGGCTTTCAAATCTTCCAGTAGACACTGGGCTATACCGTCTTTGTCCAACTCTATACTTAATTTTGTTGGAATAGCATTGTTTTCTGCATAGAAGTCAGGACGTGTATCTGTCGGAGAGATGCTTAACTTACAATTAGAATTTGCAACATCATAAATTCTTAATGGCTCAAGAAATACCTTCTCAGAGGAACATGCAGATAATCCACAGAAAAGGATTAGGCTGTAAAATACTTTTTTCATAATTACAAGGATTTTATATGTTGATATTTATATAAACGTAATTACAAGTTATTTCTTGCTTATATTATTACGTATTTCTGTTATTAATGAATAAACGTATCTGACACTTTCCAAGCCTAAATCATGATTTGTGTCATGTTGTAGGATGGATACCCCTTTCTACTTTATACATAAATGATAAATTTTATATGCCAAAGCTCCATTGCCTTGACATTTGAGAGTAGAAAGGCCTCCTAAAAACACGAAGCATGATAAATCACCTGCAAGAAATTGATCATTCATGTTTTATAATTTAGACAAATTAAAATTATCACTGAACTGAAAAATGTCAATGACTCGTTTCTTGCTTGCAAAAATATAATCAAAAAATCTGTATTTCGAGAATCCTCAAAGCGCAACCGACCAACCAACCAATTATTTAACTTTATCAGACGGTTTGTAGGAGGATATGAGGAGAAATGAAGTGGCAATGGCTATAAAATATCATACCTGAAGGTGCACAAAGTCCAAGTGATATTCCCTTTTATTCGTGATACAATATAATGGTATAAAGGGCAATGAATAAACAAATACTGTGGTTAGAGAATATCATGCCCCCTTAAAAAAATAGCCCTCTTTGATACGATAATCAAAAAGGGCTGAAATCCGCAATAAAGACATACATTTTATGGATAGTGTTTACTATTCAATCAACTTCCCGTGTTTTTTGAGTATTGAGAGAAACTCTCCCCATTCTGCCGCTCTTTTTTCTTTTGCTTTTTGAATGGCCTTGTTCTCTTTAACATATTGACTATTGTCCTCAATATTGCGTGGGTAACAGTCACTCAGATAAAACTTGCCAGATTCTGAAACTAATGATAAGTCTGTGAAGATTTGACTATTGAAAGATGACACAAACGTTGAGATATGGAGTAGAACCTTACCATACGAATGTATTTCTATATTACTGTAAATGGGAAAGAGCTGACTTGTCGGCTCAAAATCTTGAAAAATAATCTCACGGGTCTGCGCGTTGAAAGACTTGATGTTGTCAAGTGTAAAGAGATAGGGGCTTGAAGCGGCTCTTGTCATTCGGGCTGTTCCTATAGCAAACAATTCCGTTTTCGATGCTTGCACTGTGGGAGTTGAAGCAGACTCATCTTCATTGCTGCAACCAATAAACAGCAACGAGAAGATGAACGCTTGTAATACACAAAAGTACCTTTTCATAATTTGTTGGATTTAATTAGTTATTATAATATGTGATCGTCAATTATGTTCATATACTTCTTTATTTCTGCCATTAAGGAATAAACATGCTTAACACTTTCCAAGCCAAAGGCATGATTATCCTTGCATCTGTTTTCAACCATATCGGCAAACGCTTGAATTTCCGAGAAGAATCCTTGTGAAACAATTTGGTTATTCCCAACTATTGGTACAAAACCATTCCTTCCGTACAGATTGACAACGGTTGCATTATTTTGGAAGACCTTTTCCAAAGGGATTCCCCATATTGCAGAGTGTCTTGGAGAAAAATCAAGTCTTTCCATTCTGTCCAATATATACTGTCCTTTGTCCGTACTGATACTTAATTGTTCCTGTGGATTCTGCCAAGAGTAATCTGTTGATAGTTCCAGCATCCCCGTTATATTTTGATGCTCCAACACAAGGAATAAGGTCTGGCCACCATCCTTACTGCGCATTTTCTCTGCTGCCTTTACCTTTGCTTTGCCAAAGAGAAACGTAACATAGTCAAGAGGATGGATAAACAGGTCGAGCATGGCATCACCCTCTGGGTATAGCCCCGTAAGATAGTGATAATGATAATGTCGTTTGCCATCACCTTTCAATCGCTTTTGCAGAATTTGAGTGGCAGGGGCAAAACGTCTTTGCAGTCCGACGACGACATGTTGTGAGCCATAAAGTTTGACGGTATCGGTCAAAGACTTTAGTTCCCTCTCGTTCTCACACGGTGGTTTCTCTATGAATAAGGACTTCCCTGCTTTAATGACTTCGTTTGCTATATGAAAGTGCGAATGTGGATTAGCAGCCACAAAGACTCCCGAAACCGTATCATCATTCAAGATGTCTTGTAAAGAAGTCGTACCTTTTACTCCCTTGTACTTTTGAGAAATCAGCCCGGCTTTCTTCTCCGAGGTGCAACAGATGTATTTCAATGGCAACTGAAGATATTGTATCACAGGCAACAGGTTACTGACACAATGATTGCCAAGACCTACAAGAGCATACCGTTGGGTGTAGATATGGTTCAGTTCCCTTATGCTCCGCACACTCTTGTATCTGCCGATGATTTCGTCTATATGTCCCATTGTTTATGCTGTTATTTGCTTGAAATGTTCCTTATAGGTGATTTGCGTGTTGCTGCTCCATTGATATTTCCCGTAAAACAATTCTATCAGTCGCTTGGGAAACATTTTCTCCAGATTCCTTAACAGGATAATATCATACTTCCGGTGATAGTTGATCCAGCATTGATTACACGTTTTGGAATGTTGACACTGAATCTTACAGGTTTCCTTTGAATTGAATATCTCGTGAAGCGTGTTCTCATGGGTGTTGCCCAAGACCACGTCCAAATTCTGGCACAACGGGACATCTCCATTGGAATGGATGACCAACTCACTGAAAATGCTATGGCACCTCAGTTTCAGCCTGTTATTCTTCCATTCGTCATATAGGGCCACAAAATCAAAATTTTCATCCGTTTGATGTATGGATGAAGGTATCTGACGGATGAAATTATCATCATTGGCTTCCATCAAGTCCTTGGTCGTGTCAAAGAATGACATTGTGCTGTAAATGCCAATACGCACGTCTATGCTATATTTCTTGGCACAATCTATGACATGCTTCATATCCTCAAACGAGTTCCACGGAGAAAGGCAAAACATCAAGGAAATAGGAACAATATCCCTACACGCCTCTATAACTTCGATAACCTTATCATATCCATCCCTGCCACGCATATAGAGATAGGTTTCTCTGGTGCCGTCAAGTGAAATATACAGATGCTTGGGGTGATGATTTTTTACAGCAGAAATTACCTTGTTTACCGCAAGACAATTAGACAGCAGCGTATAGTTAGGATGATGAGTGTCAAACCATCCCAATATCTTGTCTGCTTCGGGATGAAGGATAAACTCACCTCCCTCCAAGCCGACCGTCGTGCGTTTCGTTATACATTTGCTGTTCATTATCTTGATGATGTCGTCTAATCTTAAATTTTCCGTAGGTTTCTTCCAAATGGAACAGTGCTTGCAACGTGACTGGCAGTTGGTAGTGGAATATATCATCAAGGAAGTAAGTACCTTATGCCGTCTGCGTATTACATTGTTGGCAAATACTATTCCGTTGTGGATGTAGTCATAAATACTGTACATTCTTTCTTTTGAGTTTTGTCTTTTATTGTTAAGAGCAGAAAACCACGAAAAGACTGCACAATATTTATGACTTTTTTTATCTATTTATTTCATTTACCAAGTAAGCCGCAATCCAAATGGTACTGTTATGATGAACGGATGCTCTGTGCGGTAGGTTTCAAGGTCACTGCCATTCCAGAAGTAATAGAACATGTTAGGTTCTAAATACAGACTGAAAGGCTTGAATAGCCTATACTGAACACCGATACCTAAGTTCACAGACCACTGATAACGTGGCTTGATGTCACCCTTTAACGTGTAGGACGAGTCAGACGTTATGATATACTTCTTATCAAGTGAACTGTGAACTGGCATCTCGAATGTCACTCCACCGGTCGTATAGGCATTGAATCGTCCCTTGCTCCATATACGATAGGTCAATTGCAATGGTATGCCCACATAATCAATCTTCTGGGTCTTCAACAAGGTCGCACCATGAAACTCACTCTCAAAATCAGACTTCATTCTTGTGTAAGTCAATCCCGTGCCAAAAGTCCAATGGGAACTTAGCTGCTTGTTGAGCGACAAACTAAAGGTTTTGGGGCGGTAGTGGTGCGCCTTCTCACCTAAGGATGCGTTGCCTTCTGTTGCATTATTCAGTGCTATCCATGACATTTTTTCCCTCTCGACAGAATCCATCAGTGCATTGTTCCGAACCAAATAATTTACATAATCATCCCATGTATATAATTTGGCCGAAGCCCCACCGTTAGCGTAATCTACTACTGATAGGTAGTTCAAATTGGACATGGCTCCATTTGCTCCGGCATTAGATGAATAGCCGAATTTAAATGTCCATGGGTATTTCTTCTTATTGCTGACACTAGGCGACATACTTTCATTCAATGCCATCATTTTTTCTTCGGTAATTTGTGGAATACGAAGCACGGAGTCTATGGTGCTGATACCCTTTATAACCAATTGTTTCTGTATAGAATCCACATGGAAAACTACAGTCTGCTGCTCGGATTCTACACTATCTGTTATCATCCGTGAAGAAATCTTTTCAGTAGAGGTAGCCATTTCTGCCAAGGCACGTTCATCATTATTACTGGTACTTATACTTGATGGGATGGAATATCTTGGTTGCACTATCTTTTGAGAGGCAGATTCTTTTTGAACCCGTCCTGGCTGCTCCTTATGAGTGGTTACTGCTGTTTGCTTGTGTTCAGAAGTTCCAACAGTTTTGTCCTTCGTTACGAAATAGATATAGACAGGTATCAGAATTGGAAGCAAGAAGAGCATCCAATAGTTCATCAGTATGGTCCGCAACATTTTCTTTGCCCGAACCAACTGAGAAGATGAACTGTGAGGATTGATACCAAGCAGTTCTCCAATTTCCTTATGGGAAAGACCATCCAGAACCGAGAGTTTGAATATCTCCCTGTTCCCCTCCGGTAACGACTCTATTGCCGACAACAATAGTTCAAGTTCTATATTCTTTTCTTCCTCGTCTTCTTCGCTCAAAAATTCTGTGCCCAGACTAGACAGAGGAATGTCATCCTTCACTGTGCTTTGCAGGTACCTTAGAGAAAGGTTCCTTACAATGGTGATCATCCATCCCTCCAATTTTGAGTTGTCTTTCAGCGATTTGATGGAGGTGAAGATGATGATGAACGCATCATGCAAAATATCTTTTGCCGTGCTTTCGTCTGTCACATAATGCTGGCATATCCGCAATAATCTGTCGGAATATGCCTTGTATAAATTTCCGAGAGCTTTCCGTTCTCCCTGTTTACATGCGTTTATATCAACATCTACTTTCATAGATATACTTTTCCTTTTTATTAAAGGAGCAGATTGTGACTAAAAGACTGCACGAATTTTGAAACTTTTTTTTGAAAAACTTGAAAAAAGACTCAAATTTATGACTAGTGGCCTATTTTTAAGGGCGAATAATCAACAACAAGAGCACTATTGCAAAGTTCACCTCCCGTCATAAAGGAAACATTGGATTGCGTATTTTGATACCTGTAACAAACGATGGTCAATGGCACATCTAAGGAATTATAATTTGTCTGAAGTCATGAAGTAATTTCTCCATTCTTTTCATCAATTCCTTAAAGGGCTTGGCTTCGCCATATATATATCCATCTACCATATTTGTCTCATAGTCCAGACGATAGGCTTTCAGAACCTCATTTCGGGGGATAAAATCAATACTTGTCGGATAATCTTTGTCATAGTCCACATATCCCAAATGATAGAAACGACGACGATGTTCTACGATAGCCTTATAAAGGTTGCCATCGTTCAGTGACTTCTGGCCAAACTCTGTGTCCATCAATCTATCTAAATCATAGAGATGCCGAGACATACGCAATGTTCTTGGTTCTTCCTTTTGAAGCTCCTCACTAAGAAGCAGTGCCTTCTCCAAAAATGTTCTTGATGGCGTTACAGTCTTGATAGATGCTGTCATTTCATCATCCTCCTCAGGGAACTTATCGAAGACAAGAGAGTGAATGTCGCATTTCTCATTAGGCTCAGACATAGATAGACAACTGATTTCTATTTTAATCCTCGCATCAATAAGTCTCATGCTGGACGGCAAAATGCTCTCATAATTGACGAATATTATAGTCGGGTCGCTATCATGGTCTATAGGCCTTGGAGGTTCCCCTGTCACCGTTTCATTCATTATAGTATACCCTTTAACTCCCATTTTAAGGAGTTCTGCATCCAGTTCTGAAGAGAGAGTCCCATGAATATAATCCCGTGATGCTTTTCTTAGTTTCTTCACCTGATTGTTGTTCTCGCACTTTGCAAATGGCAAGTTAAGGACGTCCCCAAAGAAGTTCCTGCCAATGGAAATGTCTATATCTTCACTGAATCGATTGATGAGATTCCATCCTTTACTCAATGAAGTTCCCCCCTTGAAAAGAAGCCATTTCCCACAAGATGTATTGAACAAAGCCTTGAGGACTACTGTCACCCACCAATCCTTCTCTATCGCATTATCTTCGATATTATGATCTTGTGCGACTGATTGTATCATTGAGATCCTCTCATCAATGCTATGATTCTGCCAACTGCTCATGATTCTTATTGTTTAGGATGTTTATTATTTTTCTTCTTATCCATGCAGGCATGACTTTTAAGTCTTCCGACATGGTATCGTCCTCTGGATATTTACTCAATATCACATTGATTGCACTTTCCCACTCGCCATTATAGTTTCGTTCACCGATAGCTTTCATGGCTTGTACTAACAGACGTGTGACCTTTCCCTTCAATGCGAAATTCTTGGGCACTCCTCTTTTGAACGTAATGGTTTTATTGCCACACTTGATTTTTCTTGCAGACCCACTGGTGAGAAAAACAGGGGTCATGGTAACTTGTTCGGACAATCCGAGCATATTCAGCGCGGTGCTGCCAGTAGGGAGAATCTCTGCATTATCTCTTTCTGCAATAGCACGAGCAATATCCTCGGTAGTTGGATAAACAACACCGAATTTGGTTTCCTTTGTTTTTAGGTATATACCACGAGATAGCCTTAATAACAATCCCTGCCGGACAAAATCTGACAAAATTTTGCCAACATACTCGTCGTCGTATTCTGGGAAACTATTATTAAAAAACAGAGTACCGGTGTTTGCTTTTTCAATACAGTTCCTAAGAATATCAACAACCTTCTTTTCTTCTTTGTTTATTAACATATATTAAGTCGGTTATTTTTGCAAAAATACCGAGTATTTTCCAAACACCCAAATTCTTTGAAGTTATTTTTATTTGGGTTGATCATTTCCATTCCATTTCAGAATATCATTTTGCAAGTGATACGAATATAATGGCAAGCAGTGTGTGTTCTTACTGGAAGATTACCAATAGAAGTAGTATGTAGTTTTTAAGTAGTAACTGGATGCTTCTCTTACTAACTACGCTACAAGATTTTTTCTTTCACCGTATTATACCCTATTGTAGTTATGTAGTAAGATATAATCAGTGAAAGAAAAAAGCGTATTACCATCAGTTATCCATGTTGCCTATCAGGAATATCGGTGTTATTATGGATGCTGGTTTCTGCAGCTTCTGACAGATGTACTTTCTGAACAAATGCGCTTCCGTGTTGTCTAACAGAAAGGACAGAGCGATGATGATAGAAAGCGGATAGAGCGGTGCATAGCCTTTGAGCGGTCCATTGATAACGACTTCTTCCTCGTCAGCAACTCTTTCTTCGGGATGCAGGTTGGAAGATATCATAATTGTCTGAAGCCTATGGTTGAGTTTCCTCCATGTTACCCCAAAAAAACTCACAAGTTCACTCTCTGTCATGGCTATCTCTCCGTTTCCTTTGCGAATGACTTGCATTTTGCTGCCCCAATCAAAATAACTACGCTGATTGGCAGTGTTTGTTCTTATTTTTAGGTTGTTGTTTGTCTTCATGCCGATTCCTCCATTTTACAGGTTACAATATCCGAAGATTCACAAGCCTCTCTCTCCGAAGTTTCCTTTTCTTTTGCTGATTGCTTGGCAATGAGCCTGTCCATATCCTCTGATATCTTCCTGTCCGTTACCTGCGCATAGACTTGAGTGCTTGATATGGAGGCGTGTCCCATCATCTTGGCTATGCTCTCAATAGGTATTCCTGCGCTTAGGCTCATCGTGCCGAATGTATGTCTTGCCATGTGGTAGGAAAGTCTTTGGCAGATACCGCAAGCCTTTCCCACAATACTCAGTTTGGCATCCATGACACTGCGGCTGCAATCACGGTGAAAAACAAGGTGGTCGCCTTTTTCTTTCACCGTCTGCTGTACCTCGCTTCTTTCCGGCTCTTTCTGGCAATGACTGATGATGGTTTCCGCTATGGGATGTAACGGCACGATGAACTCAACTTTGGTCTTCTGACGTTCCTTTCTTATGTACATCTGTCCGTCCGCTGCCGTTTGGATATGCTTGTATTCCAAATTCTCCATATCTGAGATAGCCAAGCCTGTGAAGCAGGAAAAGACAAACATCAGTCTTGCCAGCTCCGCTTCCTTGTCGTTCATCTTCATTGCCATAAGTTTCATCACATCGCTCTTTTGCAGAAAGCGTATCTTCTTTTCCTCTTTCTCAAACTTGGCATTCTCAAACGGATTACAGCGGATAATTCTCTTGCTGACCGCACGGAACATCAGTCGGCTCAGCCAGCAGAGGTTGCTGTTGACGGTAGATGCTTTCAGCCCACGCTTTTTGAGAAAGAAGCGGTATTCCTCGAACAAGTCCTCTGTAATTGTTTCGATGGATATATCCTGCACTCCTTTGTTTTCTACAAATTCACGGAGATTTCTGTCAGAATAAAACAGGTTCAGGTAAGTTCCCTCTGCCCTTGATCTGCCTACACTTTCCTTGACTGCTTGGAGTTCCGCCCTGCTCATGGCAAGGAGCGTGGTCGGATTGGTGGCAATACCTTGCAAGCGGTTCTTGATAAGTTCTACGCTTACCACTCCGTCCCTCGTCAGTATGTCCCGATAGGTTTTCTCTACTAATTCCCTGAACTCATTGATTCTTTGATTGGTCTTCCTGTTGGTTGTCAACCCCTGCTTGGTGTTCCACTCAGAGGGCTGGCACTCTTCGCCCGTGGTAATGGCTGTATTCTTTCCGTCGATGGTGATACGGCAGAGAATGGCGGTATTGCCATCTGCCTTGGTCTTCTGTCTGTTGATATAAAATAGTATCTTGAATGTACTTCTCATTGTCTTGGTAGTCTTGATTTATAAGTAATGATAAGATAGAAAAAATAGGAATCAGATTGTTAACTGCATATCTTCAGTGAAAGAAAGGAAACGGTCAAATTCCTCAAAGAGTTTCTGCGGTGTTACCTTTGCATAACGCTCGGTCATGCTCACGTTGGAATGCCCCAGCATCTTACTCACGGTCTCAATGGGTACACCTTGTTCAAGCGTGATGAGCGTGGCAAATGTGTGCCTTGCCGTATGTGTGGTAAAAGGAAACGAGATGCCTGCACGAAGCCGCAGGGCTTTCAAATAAGATTGGTAAGTAGCATATCCCATGAAAGGGAGCAATGTTTCCCTTTCATCGCTGTGGAGCTTCTCCATCAGCCGTATGGCTTCGGGCAGCAGTTTGACACGACAAGGCACACCTGTTTTTTGGCGGTTGAACTTCAGCCAAAGGCTACCCTCGTCATCACGCACAAGATGGGACTTGTCCAGTTCCATCAAATCACAATATGCAGCACCCGTATAACAGGCAAAGAGGAAAATATCCCTTGCCGTTTCCATTTCCTCCTCCAAGTCCTCAAAGTGGAGAGTCTTTAACTTCTCAAATGCCCCTCTGTCAAGTGCTTTGGGGAGTTTCTTGTTACCCTTGCTGATTTTGACTTTGTCGAAAAGTAGGATGTCTGCCAACCCCTCACGGTAAGCCAGCCTGCATACCGTTTTCAAATGGGTGGCAACATTGTAGAATGAGCTTTCCTGAAATCCACACTCCCCCAAGAAGTACTGCTGAAACTCATGGATGAAGTTCTCTGTTAGTTGTGAGAAGGCTAAATCAGAAACCTTATACTTCTTTTGGATGAACTCCTGCAAGTGGATTCTCGTGGAGTGATAGCTGGCTATTGACTCTTTTCTGATGTCTACACCGATATGACTTTCTTTCTCTTTGATGAGCATATCAAGCCTTTCGATGAGCATGCACCGTGTCTGCACACTTCCTTGAAACTGTTCCTTCACATCGGTTGCGTCAAATGGACAACCTCTTGCAAGCAAAGACTGATAGGCTGACTGGATGGACAGCAGCAAGTTCTCCAACCTGCCATTCACTTCCACCGCCTCACGACTTTTTCCGTCCATTCTGCTCTCACGGGGATTCCACAAGTCAGGATTGCAGGAGAGCTTGCAACTGAACTGCGCGATAGAACGTCCGATGGTTATCCGCCCCATAATCGGTGCCTTGCCCGACTTGTCCAGTCCGCTCTTTTTGAGGTAGAGCAACACCTTCATTTTTTCTGTTTTCATACGCTTTGATATTTTGTGGCAAAAATACCAATTTCAAAGCGTTCATCACTTATGCAGAAAACTGCCGACCGTAGCAACAGCCACACGAGCGAAAATAATTCAGTTACCGAACATTGCTCCATCGTTACCTATGACGAATTCGGGTAACGCTCTGGTAACTGAACTTCTGCCTAAATCTGCATATTATAACTCTTTTTGAAAAGAGCACTTCTATGCAAATTATTCCGTTTTCTGCTCATTATCAGTCTGTTTACACCAACTTCGATATTTCTTCATTTTCATTGATTAGTTGCAAGGTAAAAGCATGCATATTGAACTCCTAACTCAATGCTTTTAACGAAAAAAGAAGTTGAAAATAGGCCATAAACGACATGGGAAAAGTGTAATACGTTGTTTATCAGCCGCATACAAAAGAATCAAGTGCTTGGCATATTTGCTGCAAGATGCATCGTTGTTCGCAAATACGCCAGCTATGAAGAGGTTCGATGTCAAGAAAATTCATCATCATTGACGGTTGTGAGTTGCTCATCTCCAACAACGTTTCATGATGATGAATCCTATGTGCGCCGTGTCTTTTCAAACAGGCTTTGATGAAAGTTTACCTACATTCGGGATGGCATACCATGGCGACATGACCTATGTAGAGTCAACCAAGGGCTTGGGAACGGCAAAAAAGACTTAATTTATTTGTCGTTCCCACCGCTTTACATTATCTTTGCAAGGGATAGGCTTCGCTTCAACAAAGTAAGTGAATTTCCTTTGTCTTCGGCTCGCACTATCTTTGCATAAGATAGGCTTCGCCTTAACAAAGTAAGTAAACTTCCTTTGTATTCGGCTCGCACTATCTTTGCAAAAGATAGAGAGCGAAACGAAAACAAAGACAGTCAATTAGCTTCGTTGCATGGTTGGCTGTGCGGTTGGCTATCTGATGTATCAAAATCGTTCATGCTTATCGGCTCAGCGGTAGGGCATTGCAACTATCTCGGCCCATAAAACGTCTTAATGGAATGAAAAAAATATTTGGAAACCCTTTTTTAGTCGCTTTGATGCTCATTGCCTTCTTTGCGAGCAGCTGTGGCAACAGGGCTAAAAAAGATTTGAATCATCTGCTCATGGAGCTGGCGGGAACAGATCATACCATCGACCACGATGACTGGATGACCCTTGAAAACTATTTGGATGGGCAGAAAGCAAACTTCCCAGAGTTCTATGATGGGGGAAAACTTGACGCAGATGAGGTGCGCGAATACATTGAAGAATTTTTCAATCATCGCCGTGATGCCAAGAAAATCGACTTCTCGGGCATGGCGGTTGAGCCGCTCAAAGTGAATTTTTACCTTGAGCGTTCGGGCTCGATGATCGCTTACGACTCGCCAGCCGGTGACGGTTCGTTCAAGGCAGCCATTGTTCAGATGCTGAACAACCTGCCGGGAAACAACGCAGATCATAAGATTTATGTGGTTAACAACTCGATAAACGCCTATCCCAAGGGGGTCGACCAGTTTGTGAAAGACAGCAACATCTTCGAGGCTACCAAAGGAATTGGTGACCCGAGCTTCACTGATTTCGGTGCCATCTTCGACAAAATCCTCAACAATACCAAGGATGATGAGCTGAGTATCTTGGTGACCGACATGATTTATTCTACCAAGGACATGTCGGGTGTCAATCCACAGAAGGTGTTTGCTGAAGCGCAAGGCATGACCAACTCGGTTTTCAAGAGTGAGGTGAAGAAGAAGTCAATGCTCATTGTGAAGATGATGGGTTCGTATAACGGCCTGTATTATCCATACGATTCACCCGGCAAAGGGCTGGCTTACAATGGCAAACGACCCTATTACATCGTGATAGTGGGCAACAATGAGAACATTGCCCGACTGACGCAAGACGAGAACTATGAGGCATTTGCCCAGCTGTCTCGACTGCGGGGCTATGAGAACATGTATCTCTTTGAAACAGATGACGTGTACGAACCTTATTATTCTTTGCTGTTGAGTCATCCCCAGATACGCGGAAGGTTCCAACCCGAACGCGGACAGGGTACACAGGTGACGAAGTTGGAAGGCCTTAAGCAGGATCGCAACAGTGGAGATATCAGACTGGTGTTGGCGGTAGACCTGAGCAAGATGCTCATTGCGGACGAATATCTCACGGACGTGAACAACTATGTGGTTGACGCTGACGATGCGGTTACTATCAAAGAGATTCGTCCTATCACCAAGTCGGACGTCACGCCGGCTGAAAGAAAATACATCCAATCGGCCACCCATCTGTTCGTGTTGTCTGCGAACGAGCTGAAACATGATCAGGAAGTTGAAATCAAGTTGCTCAACAGGCTGCCTCAATGGATTGAGGCTTCGTCGAATGACAACGACACCAAGGTGGACGGCAGCACTACCTTCGGGTTGAAATATCTGCTGCAAGGCATTTACAACAGCTACCGGAAGAATTCGGATGGGGAGCCTTATTATTTTGAAATGGAATTGAAGTTTAGCAAATAGCATGCCTCGCACGAGTGCTAACCGGCTTGGTTGCAGCCTTTGTGCGGCATGACGATAGAACCACGTTATGAAAAAAAATACGATATTGTTGCTGGCAGGCGTCGTGATTACCCTGCTGTTCATCATTTTTGCCACATCTTTGTTTGAGTCACTGTTCTATGAAAGAGAGTTCTCTAATGAGATGTATTCGGCCAACCTTTATTTCATTGTAGCCATTGTGACAGCTTTGATAGCCTGGGTTTTCGCTGGTATATACTATTATGTCATCAACTCGGTGAGCTTCTCCCGGTGGTATCATTGGCTCATCGTGCTGATTGCTGCCATGATTGTGGCACCTGTCATCAACTACACCTATCCCAGTGGTGTCTTTTCGGCCGATGGACTCGATTTCAGTGCGCAGCTCTTCAGCTTCTGTTTGGTTGACGTTGCAGTGACAGCCGTGCTGTTTGTCATTGCCAGTTTCTCCATTCGTTGGTGGTCATCCAACTGCCGACACACGCCAATCCCAGAGTAGGGTGGTGAACATTGCATTATCAAGAATCATCAGAACATTACCATAGTGAGACTATTTTTATTTTTAGTGGGCGGAACAGGTTCGCGTGTCATGCGACCACTCATCATGCAGTTTGCTGCTGGCATTCATCCTTTGGACGAAGCGGGACAGCCCATGCCGCTCGAAGTGGTGCCTATCATCGTGGATCCCCACAAGGCCAACGAGGACCTCAAGCGCACCAGCAACCTGTTGCGGTGGTATAAGCAGATACGACAAGCACTGTATGGCGACCGTGTGGACGTGACCAAAGGCTTCTTTTCGGTCAAGATATCTACCCTGAGTGACATCTTGCCCAATGGCAGCAACCTGAGTGACACGTTCCTCTTCAACATGGGTTCCATCGCATCGAAGAAGTTCAGCGATTTCATCTCTTATTCCACGTTGGATACAGGCAATCAAGCCCTGTGCTCAATGATGTTTTCCAAGGATCAACTTGATACCAAGATGGACATCGGTTTTGTGGGATCACCCAACATAGGGTCGGTCGCATTGAACCAGTTTAAGGATTCGGAAGAGTTCAAGCAGTTCTCCAATGTGTTTCAAAAGAACGACCGCATCTTTGTCGTCAGCAGTATTTTTGGCGGAACGGGAGCCGCCGGCTATCCCATCATCGTGAAGAACATTCGTAATGCCGGCAATAACATCCAAATCAACAACCGTGGCGATTTGCGCGATGCCAGGATTGGTGCGCTCACCGTGTTGCCTTATTTCAACATCCAACAAGATGAGAACAGTCCGATTTCGCGGGCCGATTTCATTTCAAAAACCAAGTCGGCCTTGTTCTATTATCATGACAACCTTACGGGAATTCGGCAGAATGGGGTAGACTTGCCCATGTCGAAAGTAAACGCTTGCTATTATCTGGGTGACGAAATACCCAGCAATCCTTACTTCAACGACCCGGGTGGCAACGGACAGCGCAACGATGCACATGTCGTGGAATATGTGGGTGCGCTGGCAGTTCTTGATTTTCTTCAGATTCCTGACGACCAGTTGCTCACGGATAACGGCAACGCCGTGAACCCCATCTATAAAGAATATGGGTTGGCCAACGATAAGATGACCCTGTCACTGAAAGACTTTGGTACGTCAACACGCCTGCATGTGAACAAACAGTTGGCGAAGTTTCACTTGGCATATCTGTACATCACCCATCAATTGAAGAGCGATGTGGGACGCGGTTACACTGAGGACAAACCAGAAATAACCAGCGGTTTCCTCTCCACAAGTTTCTTCCACACCCTGACAAGCGATTTCTATGTGGCTTATCTTACCTGGTTGAAGGAACTGAAACTCAATCAGCGCAGCTTCGAACCCTTCCATCTGACAACCGACAAGCTGTCTGATGCGTTGAACGGCATTGCGCCCAAGAGCGGCTTGTTCAAGTCAACCATCGATTATAAGTCTTTGCTTTCTTCCCTCAACAAAATGAGTCAGCAGGCTGTCAAGACGCAGAAATACGGCACCGACCGTGTGGCTTACAAGCTGATGAACCTGTTGGATGAGACGCTGGACAAGCTGGTTGAAGAGAAATACAACTCAGTGGTTTAGCATCGTTGAACGTAAATACAAAGTCAATTCATGTCAAAGATATTATCCTATAATAAGAAAACATCCGGCGAAGATTGGATTCCGTTGAGCAGTCAATACAACGCTGACGAGATAGAGATGATCGCTGATCCCAATGCGGGATTGTCACAACAGCCTCGTACGGCCATTCCTTCACCGTTCGCGCAGATGGATTTGGTGAAGAACGCTTTCAAACGACTGTCCATGAATGCCCGTCTGCAAGGCGAAGCGATGGACGAGAAGTTGGTTTCCAATGCGCTGGACATTGCCCAATTGTTCTTTAATTACGCTGAATTGCGCAATCAATTGCAGATTGTGGAATGGAACCGAGCCACCGAGTTGGAGAAGTTGAAAGACTCACCACAGCATCGTTTGTTGGGCGAAACCATCGAGATGTTCTTGCATCAAGACCAAGAAGCCTTCAATTTCGACCAGTTGGATCGCTTGTATTTCTTGGTTTATGGCAACCAGGTCATTGGTTCTACCTCGCCAATCACGCTCTTCATGGCATCACCCAATGCGCAAGAAGGGCTCTGCGACATCCCCGTAGAGCAGAATGTGCAGCTCTTTAGCCTGTGGCGCCCGCTGTATATGCGCAGCGAACGTTTCGTCAAGTACATCTATGCCTTGTTCACAGCCTACCCAGAGTTGAAGCGTCGTTGCGGTGAGGTGAACAGTTACCTCATCGCCAATCTGCCTTTGTTGCCCGCTGCGCTGCAGAATGATATCCTGAAAGAGATAGGAAATCCTGCCGCTATGGATCTGGCTAACGCTGACCGGGCACACTCTTTCCTCGAAACCAACTTCATGCAGATGGAAGAAGGCGTACAAGCGTTGGGCGTTCCGTTCTACGGTGCCCGTCCTGAAGACGTTCAGGCGGCCATTGCAGCCAGTGACTTTAGGATGAAACCCTCACGACCTGTCGATGGCATCGTGCCGCTGGTGTTGCAGAATCATCTCAATGCAACACAGACAGACACCTTCACTTATATCACCGGAACATGGGATGACAACACTGTAATCAAACCGGAAGATTACGCAGTAGAGCCGGAAAAGCGTATCTTACCTGCCACCACGCATCAGTATCCGTGGCTGACTGACGATGATTTTTTCCAACCTGCGTTGATTAAACTCGATTATACCCTCGACCGTGATTGCTTCTTTGACGGCAATCTCACCAATGCAACGCGCGATGCCGATGACCACAATTTCATCTTACCCTTGAAACCTCTTTACTTCAAGTATTTCAACGTCAGTGACTTGTGGGGCACCATCAATGGCCGACCGCGTTTCGAAATGACGCATGGCATGCGGGGAAATGTCGAAACATTGACCGCTACGTTGCGCATTCCCGTGCAGAAAGAGCGTCATTACATCACGCTACAGCGCACCTATGTGTCGAGTCGAAATGTTGATTTGGCTTATGACAGGACAAACGACCACGGCTATTTCGTCACCGTACCGTTCGCATTGAGCATTTTCCCGTTCATGCGAACGCCGGGATTGAAACAATATAACGTGCAATTGGTTGACCGTGCGCTGGGTATGTTGGAGAACTTCCGCATTGATTTGTCATTCTATCATGACGGCTATCGCAATGGGATGAACCCTGATGACGTGGTCGTGCGCGACCGATCTTTAAAGGCTGAGAAGCGAGTTGGTTCCAAATATTATCGCTTGCAGGATGATTTCGACTACCTCAACGTCACCCTTACTGACGATCATGGCAACCTGGCGGCCGAAGGAGTGCTGTGTCCTCGATGGCCGGCGCACGTCCAAGGCAACGAGGCCTTTACGTTCTCAGTCGATTTTGGTACGACCAATACGCACGTTGAGTCGATGAAAAACGGCGACATGCCCGAGCCTTTGGGTGTCAGTGCCTCTGCTCGCGAACGGCTGTTGGCCACTTCGTATAACGGAGAGAGCATTCTGTATGACGTGATTATGAAGCAGGAGTTCCTGCCGAAGGTCATCGGTGAGAACTATGGATTCCCACAACGTACCGTCTTGTCAGAGTGTGAACGCCTTGATGCCATCAATGTCGACCGAATTGTGGCATTGGGCGATGCCAACATTCCCTTTATTTATGAGAAGGAGTCTATCGGCTATGGCAACCGAATTGTGCCCAACCTGAAATGGTCTACCGAGGTGGCTAACAGCAAACGGGTGCGCGCTTACTTGATGGAGCTGGCCTTGTTGATGCGCACCAAGGTGTTCTTAGAGAACGGTGATATGGCCAAGACGCGCTTAGTTTGGTTCTATCCGCTGTCCATGAAGGTGGGCAACGTGCGCAAATTGGGCGAGATGTGGGCCAAAACTTTCAGTGAAGTCTTTGGCATCCCCGTGACAGAGGACAATCTGATACAGATGCCCGAGAGCGTGGCTCCATATTATTTCTACAAAAGTTCAAGTCAGTTTAAAGGCGCAGCCAGCACCGTTGCCAGCATTGACATCGGTGGTGGATCCAGCGATGTGGTGGTATATGCGAGCAATGCACAGCAACCCACCATCCTCACGTCGTTCAGGTTTGCCGCCAACGTACTCTTCGGTGACGGCTTCTCCGATGTTCCTCACGGCGATACCAACCCCATGCTCGTGAAATATGTCGATTATTTCAAACGCTTGTTTGATGCCGACGATGACAAATATGGCGAGTTGAACGGCATCTTGGACGACATCACGGCCAAGCGTAAGTCTGAAGATATTAACGCATTCTTGTTCTCAGTGATTAATAATAAGGTGGTTGGCGACAACGATGTCTTCTCTTACAACATGCGACTTAACGAAGACGGACAGCGCAAAATCATCTTTATTTACTTCTTCGTGACGCTCATTTACTATGTGGCCAAGATGATGAAGCACCGCAATCTCGACATGCCTCGCAGCATCATGTTCTCTGGTACGGGTTCAAAGGTGCTGGACATCGTTGGCACGCAGCGCGACCTTGACCTCATTGCACAGACGGTTATTGAGCGAGTGTATGGCCAACGGTACGATGAGGACGGCTTCAGCATCGTCATGGAGAAGAAAGAACCAAAACAAATTACCTGCCGAGGCGCCTTGATGCAAGTGGCTGACAGTACCGGTTGCGAACATGTTCACCAATTGAACCGACTGTTGGACAGCTTTGACAGCTCCGTCAAATACAACTACACTATGCTCAGTCAGGAAACGCTGCGCTACGAAGACATGGACAAGGAGGAGGTTTGCGCCGCCATCGTTGAGCAGGTGCGCCAGTTCAATGACTTCTTCTGCCAGCTCTGCGAGGACATTCATGTGGTAGACCGGTTGTTGGTTGACAACCATAGTCTGCAAATGTTTAAGCAATTGGTTAACAAAGACTTGATGCATCACTTGGTGAATGGCTGGAACTTCGTTAACAAGAATCAAGATGACAAGAACGGCAGTGACCCCATTGAGGACACCTTGTTCTTCTATCCGATTATTGGCAGCATTCGAGATAACTTGATTGAGAACCTATAAAAACGTGGGAAGGTAAAGACTTATGTTTGAAGGACAGATTGAACGGCAGATACAACAGCAGCTCGAACCCTATGAGGAGCGCATCGCAAAGTTGGAGAAGCACCTTGTTGCGTTGCGGGATCAGGTAAAACATCTCACCGCTGCGCTGCAAGAAATGCAGGAACAACAGGAGCAAAAGTCCACGACGGAGCGTGACACTGCTGATTCACTGGAACCGCAGACGGATGTGGAGCTTCAGCGTGCACAGCCCCACCAGATGGGCACATCCTCGCCGTCAGCCAGTCGTGTCTGCTATTTGCCGGCGCCAAGCAGTGATGGCTGTTTCGACAGCGCATCGCCTACCGAGCAGATTGGCAAAAGCATCTACCAGCTGTCTACCACAGACGGTGTGAACGGCACGTTCATCATGTTGAACAGTCCGGATGCCATTGCCACGGCCATGATCAGCGTTTCGCAGTTTGTCAAGCCGGTGTGCAAGGTCGTTGGCAACGCCAGTGTCTATCCTCGTTCCATCGAAACGGTTGACGAAGGGTCGGCCGTGTTCGAGAATGGAATATGGCGTGTGGTGAACAAGGCGGTGGTGAAATTTGATTAGTGATTGACTCGTTTTTTCAAACTCTTATCTATTGGCGTCCAAACTCATTGCTATTGGATGCCAAACTCATTGCTATTGGACACCAAACTCATAGCTATTGGTTGCCAAACTCATTGCTATTGGACTCCAATTCAACAACTATTTGTTACTCCCTGACGCACAATTAGTTAGAAAACTCTTTTTGAAAGTAAACCCATTGATATGCAAGTAAAATGTCCCAAGTGTAGATTTCGGTACGACATCACAGCTCCAAGCGGTATGTCAGAGATAGCCTGTGTGTGTCCCAGATGCGGACAGCCATTCACGTATCTCATGGAAGATGCGGCTGACCAGCAGACTGAACCTTCGACATCTAATCAGGATGCAGTTGTTGAGGAATCGACAAGCGATGTTCCCGCTGCGCAGACGGACAAGCCAACCGATACTTCTGCGGTAGGGGCAACGCGCACTACAACAAAAAGACCTGCCGGTAGTTCTGAAAATCTTAGTTGGCAGCGAATGAATACATCTCGTGACAATGCTGTAAGAAAGAATCATCCGCCCATGACAGGCAACGGCAACGAGCAGAATCAAAAGCGAGGTGGTTTCTTCCGTTCGTGTTTCTTCCTGTTCTTTGTTATTCTTTTGGTACTGGTGTTGACTGTCAGAAGTTGTTGGAAATCATCTCGCACCGATCGGTTGGACAGCTCTTCCTTGGCCGATGATAATACGGAATACCGTCTTGATTCAGAACATGACGTGCCATCTTCACATGCAGAGGTTGACCCATTCGAAGAAATTCATCCTGGAAAGGCACCCAGCTGGATTCAAGGAACATGGACATACGGAACAGATTATGGGGTAATCAAGTTGACTATCAACGATAAAAAAATCACGGAGAGCATTGGCGATGAGACCGTCAGTGGAACGTTTTATTATGAAAACAGACGTTTGGTTTGTGATTTTGGCGATCCCAACAACATCACCATTTACCGACTTGACACCGAACGTCAGCAGATTGATGCTGGCAACGGCATGCTCATGGAGAAAGAACCGTAGACTGTTAGGGTTGCACGACAGTACAACTTTATCGCATCTGTTCCATCTCAGCAGGGGAAAGTGTTGGTTTCATGGATGGAATATCTTATCTGACATAGCGGAAAATGTAGCTCCTGGCATGATTGATTTGGCCTCCTGAACACGCCACCTGATGATGACCTATGCGGGAGTTGACATGTGCGTGCTAGACATCCTAATAAAACAACCGCTCGTAGTTTTGCATCTTCAGTTGTCGACGTTAGTTGGAATCATCCATCCTAACTGTCGATATTTGCAAAACCACGAGTGGTTGTTGGTTTATGTGAGATTTGTGCGGTTTGAATCAGGTGTTTGTTTCAGTTTTGTGAACAAGCCATGTCTGATTCACTTCACACTATCTATTTTATTTTCTTTACCTTTTAGAGTGATACGCACACCTCAACTCTGCGCGCATACGTGTTCATCTCCGAATGTTTGTCAATGCCGTAAGATAGCGCAGACACTTGATTGGCATGGACACCCTTCTTCAATAAGTAGGTTCTTACGCTGTTCATCCTGCGCATGGCAAGGTCACGATTGAACGCTTTCGGACCATCTTGACTGGAAAATCCTGTCAATTCGGCTTTCAACTTTCGATTGTTCTTCAGCGTTTCTGCCAAGCCATCGAGCGTGTGCTTCGCCTCTTTTGACAATGCATCTGACGATATTTCAAAGAATACCTGTCTGATATTGGTGTCAAATGGTGCAATCTTCGCTGTCTGTGCTGGCTGAACCAGTTCATGATTCTGAGCACTCTCTGTAGCAGTTTCCTCAAGAGGAGCAGCCATAATCACTGAGTCTTTTTGAACACGGAAGTTGTTGAGCTGCCGTGCCATGGAGTCTATCTGTTGCTTAACGGCAGGATCTTGAACAGTAGAGCTCAAAGTTTCAATTTGCTTTTGCAATTGATTAATCTGTTCTTGCAATTGCTCAGTTTGTGTTGAGTTCTCCGATTCTGCGTTCTCCGGCATCAGATTTTGTACCGGTGGATATGGCGGATAGATGGGTTGTGTACCATTCTGTGGCGCATACATTGGAATGTACTCCACTCTTTTGGCTGACGAGTTGTATACAGGAACCGTCTGTCCCGGCTGAGATGGACGGTAGTTGTATCCTCTCCGCTGTCGTCTTACATTTCTTTTCGGCCTGTATTGATTTCTCATTTCGCTGGCAGCCACGCCTCTCAGCACTTCCATCAGTTCGTTTCTGTCGACCACGATGGTGTCATCCGCAGCAGGTGCTGCACCCATAACGGGTGCTGCACTTGTGTAGGAGAAGGGTAGTGCAAGAAAGACAAGTGTTGCCAGACCGTACTTTTTCATCATATTTTCTTAGATTAGAATGTGAACGAATAGCCTAAGGCAACCTGATTTTGCTTGGCTAGGCTGCGTGCGGAGTAGTCTAAGAATACTCTTCCGCTGAACATGTCTACGCTTACACCAAGGATGATGTTAGATCCAAAGTGAGTGTCATCGCCATGGAATACGCCAAGACCCAGACCAGCGTATGGTATAAACTTGCCCAATGCATCGGACTTAAAGTTGTAGATAACGTTTCCTGAGATACCCATTCCGCTGTCGTTAGCCATTGCTGCGTATAGCTCTGGTACGAAGTCGAGGTTGGTAGAACCAATCTGCATGTATCCGCGAACGCCGAAGTTCCAGGCAGTCAGATCACCGAATCCCACACCTGTGATGATACCAAGGCGGTTCAACTTCAGACGTTTGCCTGTTGTAGGATGGTATCCGGCTGTTTCGCCATCTGCTGTTCCCGGTACGTATTGGTTGCCCATGGCACCATTACCTTCGTAAACAACTGTTGTTTCGCCTGCATTGCGTTGGCTGATAACCTTGTTCAGCTTCTCGTTCATGATGCGGAGCTCTTTTCTCAACTGCTCAGTTTCAGCGTTGTTTTGAACTGGTTGCATTCTTTGCATCGGTACAACGGTACGAGTTGGCTGTTGTGGCACTTCGTAGTTGTAGTTGTTGTAGTTATAGTCGTAGTCATAGCCATCGTCATAGCTGCGTGCACTCTGGCGAGCTTCTCTTGTGATGCGGCTCACCAAGTCGTTGAGTTGACTGCGAGTCATCTTTAACTTGCTACTACTGTTCTCACCCAGTTCGTTCACCAGCTTGCGCTTCATGGCCATCTCGTCGTTCTGAATACTCTCGAGTTCTTGCTGATGACGGTCTTTCATCCGTGCAATTTCAGCCACGCGAATGGTATCGTTTGCCTTGAGAGCTTTGTCCAAATCCTTGTCCAGTTTGTCGATACGTGCTTCGTATTCAGCTTTGAGCTTGTTAACGCGCTCATCGTATTTTGCAATTTGATCATCGTAGTCAGCAATCTTCTCGTCATAACTTGCGATTTGATCGTCGTAGTCAGAAATACGTTCGTCGTATTTTGATCTCAGCTCGTTCAGTCTCTCGTTAGAGGCTTCACGCTCATCATCCAATCTGCGGTTGAGATTTCTCTTGTATTTTCTTTCACCGTCTGCAGCCAGACCCAGATTGAATCTTAAGCCGGCATTGTACATTACACTGGTGTTGATGTGGTCAGGATTCTGGATATCTTCTTCTTCAATACCCTTTTGTGCAGTGAATACTGCGTTTGCCGAACCGAAGAGTGCTACATATCTCGACAAAGGAATCTCCACACCGGCACCTCCAAATGCGAATGCTGCACTCTCTGCATCAGTGTTTCCATGCTTGTCAGCATATTTATCACCCACGCGCATGTAACCTCCACCGAGTTGCAAGTAAGGATTGATGCCTCTTGGGAAGTTCAGGCGGGTGATGATGTTACCACCATACAGTGCCAGGTTCTTGTTGAACGATAGTGACAGCTTGTCGGCATCTTTGTTTGCCTGATAGTAGAATCCGCGTATACCTACAAGTGATGAGAAGTCAAATCCTGCGCTTCCACCGGCGAGATAGGTATCGGTCAAGGCCATGTCCTTGTCAAAATTCATATAGGCCATGGCAGGTTCTACCACAAACTTCATACCTTTGAAGCCGCTGGAGAACAGCTTGCGGTATTCGCGGCTGACAGCATTGTCGCTGTTTTCAGCCCTGCCACCCAAATAGAAGTCGAGTGTGGCGGCTGCTCCCCAATTGTACAAATGGTTGCCGCCATCCTCCTTGTTGTATTCCGGTCTCATCAGGTAGCTACCCTTGCTGGCGTTGAACATGGTGTTCTTCGCTTCAAGTGAGAGCACGGCGCGGCTGCTCAAATTAATCTTGGCGCCCACACCGAGTGATACAAAGAGTTGTTCGTCTTTCAACGGAACTTCCTTTATCTCTGCATCTCCGGTGAAGCTGTTGTACTTCATTTGCTGTACACCGGCACCAGCTGTGAGGAAAGGAGCGAAGTAACTGTTCTTGCCCAAATTAAGCCTCATCTCACCACCATATTTGGTGAGGTCCATTTTGGTGTCTCTTATGTGTCCGGCCCATCCCTCATCGGTAAGCCAGTTCTGGCCGCGTACTTTTGCGTTCACATTGTCACCGCGCAAGTAGAATGCGTGTAGCTCGAAGAGTGGGCCAAAGCCGAACCCTAACTTTCCACCGTACAGCGGCATGTTGTCTATGGAAAGATCTTTGTCCCACCAGATGTACTCTGCGGCTGGTGATGCGATGAACGACACGTCATGTACCTGTGCCGTCGACTTTAAACTTCCCAGCAGCATTAAGCCGGCCATGGAAAGTGTTTTCGTCATGTTTTTTTTCATTGTTGAATCATTTATTTATGTTAATAAAAAGAATCTATGTAAGATAGTGCAGCGCTCTATGTCAATGCGCGTCTATTATGTTGTCTGACGTTTTGTTTCTGACTCGTAAGAACCAAGAAACTTTTAAGAATCTTATAAAATTTTTACAAAGATAGCGATTTTTTTTTAGATATAGGAATCTTCCTTGTATTTTTTACAACATTAATTTTGCTCTTCACTCCTTGGAGGTGATGAATGTCGTTGGAGGTGCAGTCATCATCTTCCGTTCAACGTAAACGGCGAACCAGCAAAAATTGTAAGGTCTGACTCTATAATCGGAAAGGGTTGCCGCCTCATGAATTGTCTGATATTTTGATTGATTATACCCCCTAAAATGACACTTCAAAACTTTTAATCTAGAAAAAAATGATAGGCTCGCAGGGTGCAAAATTGAGATAACGATGGGATAAAAAGCAATTTTTTGCCTCAAAGCGATGCTTTTACGTGCTTAGATGCATCATTTTCGGGGCCAATATACATGAGATTGCACGGCAAAAGCATGCCTATTAGCGGCTTAAAGCATTGCTATTGGCTAGAAAAGTTCGAAAAACTGACGCACCACAGGATGTGTAAAAACATAATGAATTGTGTGATAAAAACTTATGAAAATCGTCCATATTTGGCGTATTTGCGCCCAACAGCATGGCTGTTTGAAAATACGCCAAATATGAAGCGATGAGTTGTCAAGATAATTCAGAAAGCTTGGCCAGCTTGATCACGCTGTTCGGACGGAAAGTTTTATGCACTTTCCGTTGCTTACCGATGGGTCAAACCACTCTTTAACCTCGGCTTCTACAAAAAGCCTTGTTGCTTAAGCGTGTCCAACAGGTTTTTAGACATGGCCTCATTGTCCTTTTTGGTGTATCGTATGTCCGTAAAAACTTGTGCCAAGGTTTCTTTCTCGTTCACTTGGCAGAACTGAATGTTCTCGGGCAGACTTTCTTTTTCGTGGTAAAATTGGTCAACCCGCTCGGGTGTGTAGTCTTGGTAGGTTTCGTCATGAATGATGGCCGAGAGCGGAAGACGGTCTGAAAGCTCGGGTGTTTCGTCTGGCCATCCCAGGGTGATGGTGGCTACGGGCATCACCAGTCGGGGCAGTTGGAGCGTGTCGATGATGCTCTTGGGGTTGTACAGCGTGGTGCCCAGGAAGCATAAGCCCAGTCCTGCTTCTTCGGCGAGGTTGCAGAAGGTTTGACAATATAATAAGGTGTCGGTGGCAGCGTTGATGAAACTCAAGAAATTGTCATAGCCAGGTTGCGCTTTTCTGCACTCCGCCCATGTGCTGGTTCGCCTAAAATCGGCACAAAAGGTCAGTACCACAGGCGCTTGCGTCACCATGGGTTGATGGAAATGTGCCGGTGCCAGTTTTCTTTTTTGTTCATCGCTGTGCGTGATAACGACCGAGTAAAGTTGCAAATTGCCCATTGTTTGCGTACGTTCAGATTCGGTCAATAGCTTGTTTATCAACTCGTTGTCTACCTCCTTGCATTGGTATTTACGAATACTTCTGCGTGTTGTTATTGTTTTCATCTTGGAAATTTATTGTTTGACAAAGATATAAATATTTTCAAAAAGAAACATTTTGTACAACAAGTTTTTCTTATAAATAACCCAAAAATTTTTTTTTATATCGAAAATAAGTTGTAGATTTGCAAAACAATTATCGTTTACGGATAGTTGTGCAAATAATACTGAATATTAAATCATAACCATATAACATTTTTTTTTAACTAAGAAATGGAGCAATCAAAAAACTTCGCTTTCGAAGAAGCTTTCGAGGAGGCGTTGAAATACTTTGCGGGTGACGAGTTGGCCGCACGAGTATGGGTGAACAAATATTCCATGAAAGACAGTTTCGGGAATATCTATGAAAAGTCACCAGAGGACATGCATTGTCGCATCGCCAATGAAATAGCGCGCATCGAGAAGAAGTATAAGAACCCGATGAGTGCGCGCGAAATCTTCGACCTGTTGGATCATTTCAAGTATGTCATCCCAGCAGGCAGTCCGATGACCGGCATTGGCAACAACCACCAGGTGGCCAGTTTGAGCAACTGCTTTGTGATTGGGCTGGATGGCGATGCTGACTCATACGGTGCCATCATGCGCATTGACGAAGAGCAGGTGCAGCTGATGAAGCGTAGGGGAGGCGTGGGTCACGACCTGAGCCACATCCGTCCGAAAGGTTCACCAGTTAACAACTCGGCACTCACCAGCACCGGCCTGGTGCCTTTCATGGAGCGTTACAGCAATTCCACCCGCGAGGTGGCGCAGGATGGCCGCCGTGGCGCGCTGATGCTGAGTGTGAGCATCAAGCATCCCGACAGCGAAGCGTTTATTGATGCCAAGATGACCGAAGGAAAGGTCACCGGCGCCAATGTATCGGTCAAGATAGACGACGCTTTTATGGAGGCTGCTACCAGTGATAAACCTTATGTACAGCAGTTCCCTGTGGATGGTGATGAGCCGCTTGTGAAACGGGAAATCTCCGCCAAGGCTTTGTGGGAGAAGATTGTTCACAATGCTTGGAAGAGTGCAGAACCTGGCGTACTGTTCTGGGATACCATCACCCGTGAAAGCATCCCCGATTGTTATGCCGACCTGGGTTTCCGCACCGTGAGCACCAATCCATGCGGCGAAATACCTTTGTGTCCTTATGATTCGTGCCGCTTGTTGAGCATCAACCTCTATTCTTACGTGGTTCATCCATTTACCAAGGATGCTTATTTTGACATGGACAAATTCAGAAAGCATGTTCAAATAGCACAGCGCATCATGGATGACATCGTGGATTTGGAACTGGAGAAGATCGATCGTATCATGCAGAAGATTCAACAAGATCCGCAAAGTGATGAGGTCAAGGGATCAGAATATCACCTTTGGGAGAAAATCAAGCACAAGAGCAGCCAGGGACGCCGTACAGGTGTAGGCATAACGGCCGAGGGTGACATGATTGCAGCCATGGGCTTGCGCTATGGAACGCCAGAAGCAACCGAGTTTTCTGTCAACGTTCACAAGAATTTAGCGTTGAGCGCCTACCGTTCTTCCGTAACCATGGCGCAAGAACGCGGTGCTTTCGCTGTATTTGATGCCAGTCGCGAGAAGAACAATCCCTTCTTGCTTCGCATCAAAGAAGCCGACCAACAGTTGTATGCCGACCTGCAGAAGTATGGTCGTCGCAATATCGCTTGTCTGACAATCGCGCCTACTGGCACCACCTCACTGATGACACAAACTACCAGTGGCATCGAACCCGTGTTCATGCCAGTGTATAAGCGTCGCCGAAAGGTAAATCCCAACGATACTGACGTGCATGTAGACTTTGTGGACGAGGTGGGTGATAGCTTTGAAGAATACATCGTGTACCACAAGAAATTCCTGGAGTGGATGAACGTTAACGGCATCGATTCGACTAAGAAATATACCCAGGAGGAGATTGATAAGCTGGTGGCGCAGTCGCCATATTATAAGGCTACGGCCAATGATGTGGATTGGTTAGAGAAGGTAAAGATGCAAGGTGCCATCCAAAAATGGGTAGACCATAGCATCAGTGTGACTGTTAACCTGCCCAACGACGTAGATGAGGCCTTGGTTAATCGCTTGTATGTAGAGGCGTGGAAGAGCGGATGCAAGGGCTGCACCATCTATCGAGACGGGTCCAGAGCAGGCGTTATGATTTCTGTTTCTAAGAGTGAAAAGAAACAGAAAGGCAAGGAACAAGCCAAAGACAACAGTGCTGGTCAGAACGCACTGCCTCCCTGCAAACAGCCCGAGGTGATAGAAGTGAGACCGAAGGTGCTGGAGTGCGATGTGGTTCGCTTCCAAAACAACAAGGAGAAGTGGGTGGCATTCGTCGGATTGCTTGATGGTTATCCTTACGAAATCTTCACTGGTTTGCAAGATGACGATGAGGGCATCGTACTGCCTAAGTCGGTTGTCAAAGGAAAAATCATCAAACAGAAGCAGGATGACGGCCCCAGCAGATACGACTTCCAGTTTGAAAACAAGCGTGGCTATAAGACTACGGTCGAGGGACTTAGTGAGAAGTTCAACCCAGAGTATTGGAATTACGCCAAACTCATTAGTGGTGTGCTGCGCTATCGCATGCCTATCGAACGTGTTATTAATCTGGTTAGTTCACTACAGTTAAAAGACGAGAGCATCAACACCTGGAAGAATGGTGTGGAGCGCGCGTTGAAGAAATACATAGACGATGGCACCGAGGCCAAAGGGAAGAAGTGCCCGGTGTGCGGACATGAAACCCTTGTGTATCAAGAGGGCTGTTTGATCTGCAAAAACTGTGGTGCCAGCCGTTGTGGATAATCGACCTTTATGATTAAACAATCAAGTTATATTTATTTAAGCAACCTGCGGTTTCGCGCCTATCACGGCGTGTTACCGCAGGAACGCGTTGAGGGCAACGACTTCATTGTGAACATTCGGCTGGCTTACGACTTTGGTAAAGCCATGGAAACCGACGATGTGGCCGACACCTTGAGTTATGCCGACGTGTATCAACTCGTTCAACAGGAAATGCAACAGCCTTCCAACTTGCTCGAGCATGTGGTGGGTAGGATAGGGAAGCGCTTGCTGGCGGAATTCCCGTTGATTAAGGCTATCGACTTAAAACTCACCAAGGTTAATCCCCCCATGGGTGCCGATTGTGACGGTGCCGGTGTGGAAATACATTTAATAAATGAAAAAACCGATTGAAAGATAAGGGCTTTTCCATCTAAAAGCATTACTTTTGCAACTATATGAATAAGAAGGTCTGGCACTGTTTGCTTTGTTTCTTGCTGTTTGCGTCAGTGGGTTTGGCTGCAAACAAAAAGTTTACGCTGGTCATCGACCCCGGACATGGTGGAAGAGACCATGGTGCGGCAGGCGTTTATTCAAAGGAAAAAGATCTTGTTCTGAAGTTCGCATTGGCTTTTGGGCAAATGGTTGAGCGTAATTGTCCCGACGTCAAGGTCATCTATACGCGTAAGACTGATGTCTTTATCCCGCTGGCCAGACGCGCTGAAATCGCCAATAAGAATCGTGCTGACTTGTTTATCTCTGTTCACATCAATGCCTTGTCGGGTGGACGCAGGGTGAGAGGATTGCAAACTTATACCCTTGGACGAGGACAGAACACCGGACAAAAAGGCATCTTGGAGAACTTGGAGGTGGCCAAACGCGAGAACTCGGTTATCTTTCTGGAGAAAGATTATAAGCAAAAGTATCAGGGCTTTGACCCTTCTTCGCCCGAAAGCAACATCATGTTTGAGTTCATTCAAGACAAAAACATGCAGCAGAGTGTGGAATTGGCGCGTTACATGCAGCACCATATTCGTGCTGCCACGGGGTTGAATGATATGGGTGCGCATCAAAATAATTTGGCAGTGTTGCGGCTGTCGTCCATGCCGGGATGCTTATTGGAATTGGGTTTCATCTCAACCCCCGAGGAAGAAAACTTCATGAATGCCGCCGGAGCTGCCGATATGTATGCCCGTGGCATCTTCAACGCATTCGTACAATACAAGAACAAATACCATCAAGGACTGGTTGTGCCTTACAAGGCCCCAGCCGTACCAGAGCCACAAGTGCCCGAAATTGTTCCGCAGGATTACAAGGAGCAGAGTAAAAAAGCCGAATCTTCGAAAAATGTTAAGACTCGTGAGGCATCTGTTGCCCCCAACGGTTCACAACCCAAGGTGGCTGAAACATCACCCATCAATCAGCAAACATCTCAGATGGTAGCCAATCAGCCAGGTGTACAGGCGGCTACAGCCACGCCTCAGCCGGCCGAAGCGGCTCCCAATGCGAGAAATGAGGCTGGAACTCCCGTTCAGACACCTACACCTCCCACCGCAAATGCCGCTCAGGAGGTTCCCATGTTCAAGATTCAAATCCTCACGACCCATCGAAAACTGGCATCAACTGATGCTGCTTTGAAAGGCCTCAAAGGGTGCGAGTGGTATGAAGCAGGTGGTGATTTGAAATACACTTACGGTTCGTCAGCCGATTACAACGAGATACGCCGACTTCGAAAAGAAATCATCGATCGTTTTCCCGATGCCTTCATCATTGCCTTCAAGAATGGACAGCGCATGGATGTGAACGAGGCGATCCGCACGTTTTTACAGAATAAAAAGATATAAGATTATTTTTTTAAGTTCCAACGGATATGATAAAAGTAAGAAATGAAATAAAAATTGCCCTCGTGGCGGTTGCCGGTATCGTGGCTTTGTTCATCGGAATGAACTTTTTGAAGGGCACACATCTGTTCACAGGCAGCAAGTCTTACCATTTTGCTTTCGATGACATCAGTGGTTTGACCAAGTCAAGTCCTATCTACGCCTCTGGTTATCAGGTGGGATTGGTTAAGGATATCATTTTCGATTACAGCCACAAGAACAAGACCAAGGTTATTGCAGAGATGGATAAGCAGATGAAAATCCCCACGGGAACCACGGCCTTTATCAGCAGTGACGTGCTGGGTAACATCAAAGTAACCTTGAACATCGCCCCCAATCGAGGCGAATTTATCCAGGAAGGCGGGCTCATCCCGGGAGACATCGATAGAGGACCCATGGGTGAAGTGACGTCTATGATACCTGCGGTGAAGCAGATGTTGCCTAAATTAGATTCCATTTTGCTGAGTCTTAATCTGCTTTTGGCCGACCCAGCCATCGCTAGTTCCGTGCACAATGTGCAAGACATGACGGCCAATCTCACCAAAACTTCTCGCGAACTGAATTCCGTCGTTGCAAAATTAAACCGTGAAATTCCGGGTGTGGTGACGAAAACAAACCGCATTTTGGATCATTCTGAAACGTTCACGGCCAATCTTTCGCAGGTAGATGTGGCCACGACCATGCGAAAAGTGGATGAGGCTATGGCTGATGTAAAGGCAGTTACGGCCAAAATCAACAGTAATGAAGGCACGCTGGGATTGTTGATGCGCGACCCATCTCTTTACAATCAGCTCAATACTGCCGTGCGCAGTGCTGATTCTCTCATGGTGAACATCCGCCAACATCCTAAACGTTATGTCCATTTCTCTATCTTCGGTAGGAAAGATAAGTAAGGTGTCATACATTATTTGACTGCGATGATGCTAAATTTCGACAATCATCATCTGTCGAATGTGATGTGTCTTTAATTAAAATTGGTATAAATAAGAAAATAGATTGTTTCACATTGGCCGAAATGGCATAATGCATTAACAGCGTAGCCGATAATAGATATTTCATTCATGTTTCACCGTTCAAGTAAGTATCTTGATGTTATTCAACCTAACTTACTTGTTCTCAAAGTTTTATGAACAAGCAACAACAAAAGCAATGAGATTTCTTTTAGAAAGTTGCTAATATGCGGGTAGTTAGGTACTTACGATTTTAATCCTGTTGAAGCATAGAAACATGCATTTGCTCAATCAACTTTTCTTTTATAAATTTGCAGTCGTTTGATCATCGAATTGATCGAAAGACATACGTAAAATACTACATGATTCAATGAATGTAAGTCCTAATCAAGCTTGGGGCCAAGCCCTTGCGCTCATCCGTGAGAATGTTTCCAAGCAACAATATGATACATGGTTTCAGCCCATCACCTACGAGTCGTTCGACGAAGCGACCCGCACATTGTTGATACAGGTACCCAGTCCGTTTGTGTATGAGTACTTGGAAGAGAATTATATCGACTTGTTGAGCAAGGTGCTCAGGCGTTCTTTTTGTGACAACATTCGTTTGAAATACCGTATCGTCACCGATCAGGAGCATCATCTGACACAGGATGTCGAGGCAGAACAGACCGATGTGACTGGCGTTAAGCCACAGAAGAAAACCCGTGCCAATCAACCTCCGTCGGCTCTTGACGCTGCCCAGCCGCAACAGTTGGACCCAAATTTGAATCCACACCTTACTTTCAATAATTATATTGAGGGCGACAGCAACAAGTTGCCGCGTTCGGTTGGCATGTCAATTGCCGAGCATCCCAACAAAACACAGTTCAATCCGATGTTCATCTACGGTCCGTCGGGCTGTGGCAAGACCCACTTGATCAACGCCATCGGCATGCTCTCCAAGCAGCTCTATCCGCAGAAAAGAGTGCTGTATGTAAGCGCACGCTTGTTTCAGGTGCAGTACACCAATGCTGTCTTGCAGAACTCTGTGAACGACTTTATCAACTTTTACCAGACTATTGACTTGTTGATTGTTGACGATATACAAGAGTGGATGACGGCAACGAAGACCCAAGATACCTTTTTCCATATCTTCAACCACCTGTTCCGCAATGGGAAGCGCATCATCTTGGCCAGTGATCGGCCACCAGTTGACTTGAAAGGAATGAACGAAAGGTTGCTGACACGGTTCGCATGCGGACTGATTGCCGAGTTGGAGAAGCCCAACTTGCAGCTTTGCATCGACATCCTGAACAGTAAGATTCAACGCGACGGTCTTCAAATTCCCGACGACGTGGTACAGTACATCGCACAGACAGCCAATGGAAGCGTGCGCGATTTGCAAGGAGTTATCAACTCGTTGCTGGCCTATTCGGTTGTCTACAACAGTGTGGTGGATATGCGTTTGGCCCAAAGAGTCATACAGCGTGCCGTGAAGATCGATGACAAACCGCTCACCATCGATGAGATTCTTGACACCGTTTGCCGGCATTTCAACGTCACCGTATCGGCAGTGAACAGCAAGAGTCGCAAGCAAGAGTTGGTGACGGCTCGTCAATTGTCCATGTACCTGGCGCAGAAGTACACCAAGATGCCTGCCTCTCGCATTGGAAAGCTGGTGGGCGGGCGCGATCACTCCACCGTTATTCATAGCTGTACGCGCATCGAACAGCGCCTAAAGCTGGACTCCATGTTCTCCAACGAGGTGATGAGCATTGAAAATTCGTTCAAGTTGAAGCAATAACCGGCAGTATCAATCCCTGTTTGTCGTCCACTTTAATATTTAAAATGAAATAGACATCTTGTCCAAGGCCCTCGAGCTTTGGACTTTTTTTTGCCTTGAGTCCATTTCCATCGAATTGCTTGACGTAGGATAGTTTTTGCGAATATTCTTTGCTGGTCTTGTTGAAAAGTCATACCTTTGCCGTCGGTTTACAAACAGTAAGCTAAGGGTGCTCACTTTATTCGTGGGCTGAGAACAAACCTTCTGACCTGATCTGGATAATACCAGCGTAGGAATTGACCAAGAAGCCAAGTGGGCGAAGTTCTTCAACAGTAAAACTTTGCACTTGCTCTCTCCCTTATTCATTTATTTTTTTGATCGCTAAAAAAAGCAATGAAAAAGTTTTTATGGGCAGTGTTTGCGATGACTGCCGCCAATGTGTATGCGGTGCAACCTATTGACACCTTGCATACTTACGAGTTACAGGATGTACAAGTAATTTCTACCCGTGCCAACAAGAAGACGCCTATGGCGCATTCAGACCTGTCACAAAAGCAAATCAAGCAGATGAACCATGGCAAGGACATTCCATTCTTGTTGTCTACGTTGCCATCGATTACCCTTACTTCCGATGCGGGTAATGGTATTGGGTACACCTCACTGCGTGTGCGTGGCATCGATCCCTCGCGTGTGAACATCACTGCCAACGGTATTCCGATGAACGATGCCGAGAGTGCAACCCTCTTTTGGGTGAACATGAGCGACTTTGCCTCGAGTGTGCAGAGCATGCAGTTGCAGCGAGGAGCTGGTACGTCTACCAATGGTGCCGGTGCTTTTGGCGCTACCTTGAACATGCAGACCGAGAACATTGGTACTAAACCATTCTTCGGTATCGACCTTTCGGGCGGCAGTTACGGTTCGCACAAGGAGACTTTACGCTTCGGAACGGGGCTCATTGGTGGCCATTGGGGCATACAAGGACGCCTTTCGGATATCGGTAGCGACGGCTATTTGGACCGTGCTTCCACCAAACTCAATTCGTATTTCATCCAAGCGGGCTACTTCTCGGACAACACCATGGTGAAGTTTGTCACCTTCAATGGTGTGGAACGTACTTATCACGCATGGAACTACGCTTCTAAATACGAGCAAAGTAAGTACGGACGCACCTACAATTCGTGCGGTAAGTATATCGATGCCGAGGGCCATGTGAAATATTACGACGGACAAACGGATAACTACCACCAGCAAAATTACCAGCTGCATTGGAATCAACTGCTTGGAGACCAATGGAAACTCAATGTTGCCTTGCACTATACCAAGGGCGACGGATACTACGAGCAGTACAAGGGAAAAGGCAATTGGTATCAATATCATCTATCTAAAGACACCAAGTTGTTGGGCGATTTGGTGCGTCAAAAGAAGATGGATAACGATTTTTATGGTGCTGTAGGTTCCATTAACTATGACAACAATCGTGGATTGACTGCCAACATCGGTGGCGGTTGGAACAAATATGTTGGCGGCCACTTTGGAAAAGTCATTTGGACGGGTGCACCTTTCTATCAGATAGAAGATGCCAACGGCAATAAGAAGAAGGTGTATCAAATGGGACCCTCCACATTGGAGCCTGATAACGAGTATTACAACAACGATACTAAGAAGGTGGACGGCAATGTTTACGGAAAGGTAAACTGGGAGTTTGTAAAGGGTTTGAGTGCCTTTGCCGACTTACAATATCGTCATGTGGGCATCAAGATGACGGGTCCTTCCGACGCATGGGACGACAATAACAAGCAAATTGTCTTCAATCTCGATCAAAAGTTCAACTTCTTCAATCCTAAGTTTGGACTCAATTATCAGGCTGATGACAACAATCGTGTGTATGCATCGTATGCCATTGCGCACAAAGAGCCTACCCGTAACAGTTTTGAGCAGAACCTTGACACCAAGTTGGAGGCAGAGAAATTAGGCGATTTGGAAATAGGTTACCAGTTTGCCAGTGCCAAGTACAGTGCAGGTGTCAACCTATATTATATGAATTATAGCAACGAATTTGTGCTCACTGGCGAACTGGATGCCATTGGTGAGATGAAGACAAAGAATGCAGGTCGTAGCTATCGTATGGGAATTGAGTTGGAATCGGCTTGGCAACCTGTTGATTGGTTCACTTGGAATGTCAATGCTACGTTCAGCAAGAACCGTGTTAAGGACTGGATGGTGAAGTTGGAAGATGGGAAGAACGCTTCTTTGGGCGACACACCTACCAGCTTTTCTCCTGAACTTATATTCAACAACATCTTCTCATTCAACTACAAAGGTTTGTCTGCCAATGTTCATACGCAGTATATCGGTGAGCAGTATCTCACCAATACGGGACTGAAGAACTATCAAACCAAAGACGGCAACGGTCAAGATATTGATGTGAGCATGATGTTGGGCAGCATCTTTACCACCAACCTCAATGTGGCTTACACCTTCGCCTGTCACAAGTTGGGCTTGAAAGAGGCTACCGTTGGCTGCACCGTCTACAACCTTTTCAGTGCCAAATACGACAATAACGGCTGGGCAGCACCTGGTTTTAAGAAAGATGCACAAGGCAACGTCGTAGCTACTGATGCTGGTAAGGGGCAGTATCAGGCTGGCTTTGCGCCACAGGCTCCTATCAACTTCATGGCAAACTTGTCATTGACGTTCTGATAAAAGTTGACGGGAGAGGAGTAGGAGTTTATGGAAGTTATAAGGGAGAAAAGGGAGGTTGATTAGGAGTTAAGGGGAGTTAAGGGCGAGTTACGTAGGGAGTTAACGGACATTACCTTATTGATAGAGATAGAAAAAAGCCAATTTCTGCCTTCCATTGCAAAGCATTTGTCCGATAACTCCCATTAACTCCCCTTGTAACTCCTGTTAACTCCTGACCTAATTCCCCATTCACTCCCTTTAACTCCCATTCTAACAAATAACAACATGACATTCGATTGGTTGGATATAGTCACCACCATTTTGGGACTTGTCTATATCTATTTGGAATATAAAGCCAGCATTTGGCTGTGGATAGTGGGCATTGTAATGCCGGCCATGGACGTGTTTTTGTATTGGAGACACGGCTTGTACGGCGATGCGGGCATGGCGGTATATTACACGTTGGCTGCCATTTACGGTTATATTGCGTGGAAGTGGGGCAGCAAACTCTTCAATCAAAAAAAGCAAGAACTGCCCATTACGCACATGCCCGGCAAGCATTATCTGCCCACTTTCTTGTTTTTCGCCTTAGCATGGGGCGCTACTTATTATGTGTTGGTGCGCTTTACCAACAGCAACGTACCCTTGTTAGACAGCTTCACCAATGCACTCAGCTTTGTGGGCTTATGGGCTTTGGCGCGCAAGTATGTGGAGCAATGGCTCTTTTGGATTGCGGTCGACGTGGTTTGCACCGCTCTGTATGTGTACAAAGGCATTCCTTTCAAGGCAGGACTGTACGGACTTTATGTCGTTATTGCCGTGTTAGGGTACTTTAAGTGGAAGTCGATGATGAAACAAGCAGCGTCATGAACTATCAGCTCATCAACTCATCAACCAATTTTGACGTGGTGGTTTTGGCGAGCGGAGATTATCCGCAACATGCTATTCCCACCCAAATCTTGCAGCAAGCACCACGCATTGTGTGTTGCGACAGCGCCATCGAGTTGCTGCATCCATCGTTATATTATAAGGTGGAAGCCGTGGTTGGCGACGGTGATTCGATGTCTGAGGCTGCCAAACGACAATTTCATGACGTGCTGCATGTTGAGCATGAGCAGGCAGACAACGACCTTACAAAGGCTACCCGTTATTGTGTCAGTCGCAACTACAGCCGCATCGCCTATTTGGGAGCGACGGGCAAGCGTGAGGATCATACCTTGGGAAACATCTCCTTATTGCTGCGTTATTTTCAAATCTACGGTGTGCAGCCTGTCATGGTGACCGATTACGGCACGTTTGTGCCTTGCCATGGCGATTGCACCTTCGAGTCGTTTGCCAAACAGCAAGTAAGTATTTTCAATTTTTCATGCCACCGTATGGAAAATAAGGGCTTGCGCTGGCCTTCACATGCGTATCAAAGTTGGTGGGAAGGCACGCTCAACGAGTCGCTTGCCGATGTCTTTTCCCTTTATGCCGATGGTCATTACCTGGTTTATCGCACACACGAAGCAAAATTGGCCATGTAATAACGCCGTGTTTCTATTCGGTAATAATGCGCACTTCTGAGCTTTCAAGCAACGATACTTGTATATGTTAACAAACCTTTCGTTTGTTAATTCGTTTCTTTTTATTTGACAAAATAAAATTGCAAAATAGATAAAACAAGGGGATTTTTAAGGTGTTTAAAACCTTAAAAACACCATCTTTTACCACATTCACATACAACAAAGCCGCAATCAACATGCTATTGATGCCCAACATGTATGCCTTTAACTCCTTATTACCATGTTTTATCTGTCCAATATGCATCATATAGCAGACCTTTTTTGCACGAAAAAGGGATTTTTCGTTCCAAACACATGTTTTTTTAGTTTGCATTTTAGGCTCAAAAAACCTATAAGCTACTAATAATCAACTTGATAATAAAAACCATCTCATATTTCGCATATTTCCGTGACATGAACAGGTTGGTTGTAAAAACGTCCGGCATTTGTGTTAAAAAAGACGTTGCAGCAGAAGAAATCTTATCGAAGAACGTTCCGTTTGAACTTGAAAATGCAAATTATCATTCTTCATTAAAAGAGCTGTGGTTGTAGGCATCAGTCTTCCGTTCGCCCAGCGATGAACCCATACAGCATGTACAGTTGCTGTCTGTACGATAAACATTATAATAATTGATGCATGATTAAATAAAAAACTTATTAAATAACCAACAAATAATTATTAAATATTTTATAATTAAAAAGATATATAAATATAATTATTTATTTGGTTATTCTTAAATATATATTTACCTTTGTCACGGTTCAATACGAACTGTACTTTTTAAATATTAAACCTAACCTAATGAATCGTATATCTAACCGACAAATGAAAGAAAAACGATCTTATTTTTTGATACTGGTTTTGTTTCTCTTCTTTTTGCCCAAATCGCTTTTTGGTGGCAATCTACATCCAGACGTAGTCGTGGCAGGAGGTGGTGCCAGTGGCGTATCTGCCGCCTTGCAATCAGCTCGTATGGGAATGCGTGTACTCGTGATTGAGGAAAGTACATGGCTGGGTGGTATGTTGACAGGCGCAGGTGTCAGTGCCATCGATGGAAACTTCAATATGCCCGCTGGCATATTTGGTGAATTTAGGAATCGTCTTGCCCAACACTATGGTAGTCTTGAAGCCTTGAACACCGGGTGGGTAAGCCGAGTTCTCTTCGAACCCTCGGTAGGCAACCAGGTCTTGAACGACATGGTGGCGCAAGAGAAAAATATCGAAGTGTGGAAAGAGAGCAGCATCAGACGCATTAGCAAAAAGCAAGGCGAATGGAACTTGAAGATTAAAAAGCAAGGTAAAAGCGTGATCGTTAAAACACCAATGGTCATTGATGCTACTGAATTGGGAGATGTGGCAGCCAAATGTGGGATAGCCTATGATGTTGGCATGGATAGTCGCCATGATACGCAGGAGGACATAGCTTTGGAAAAAGGCAACAATGTTGTCCAGGACCTTACCTATGTCGCTATCTTGAAGGATTATAAAAAGGATGTTTCCATGCGAAAGCCAAAGGGTTATGACCCTTCAGTCTTCGCCTGTTGCTGCATCAACCCGATGTGCATATCCAGCAATGAGCCAAAAAGAATGTGGCCGGCCGACAAGATGATGAGCTATGGACAGCTTCCCAATGGGAAGATTATGCTGAATTGGCCTATCAACGGAAATGATTATTACGTCAATTTGGTGGAAATGTCTGACAAGCAACGCAGACAAGCCTTGAAGAAAGCGAAAGAACATACCTTGTGTTTTCTTTATTTTATTCAGCATGAATTAGGATTCCGTCATATAGGACTTGCCGACGACGAATATCCCACAAAAGATCTTCTGCCTTTCATTCCTTATCATCGTGAATCCAGACGAATTCATGGAGCGGTTCGGTTTACACTCAATCACATGGTGTCACCTTACAATCAAGCGGCTCCTTTGTACCGAACCAGCATCGCTGTTGGCGACTATCCAGTAGACCATCATCACATGCGCTACAAAGAAAGCCACACGCTTCCAGACATACACTTCTACCCAGTTCCGTCATTTGGGCTGCCGTTAGGAACACTCATTCCACAAGGAGTTGAGGGCTTGATAGTAGCAGAGAAATCCATATCCGTGTCTAATATTGCCAATGGTGCAACACGTTTGCAACCCGTGGTGATGCAGATAGGTCAGGCAGCTGGTGCATTGGCGGCCCTCTCGCTCAAGAAAAGAACGGCTTTATCGGGCGTATCTGTGAGGGATGTGCAAGATGAGATATTGAAGGCAGGCGGATATTTGCTTCCTTATTTGGATGTTCAGAAACACGATTCTCGATTCATTCCTTATCAACACATTGGCTCAACGGGTATTTTGAAAGGCGTTGGCAAAAATGTAGATTGGAAAAATGAAACATGGCTGAGGGCCGACCAACCATTAAAAGGACAGGAGCTGGAAGGTATGCGTGACATTTTTCCGCGGTGGAAGCAAACAGGTGCCATGTTGCCCGACTCGGTTATGACATTGGGGGACGCATTGCGTGTCATTCAAAGCGTAGCTGAGTCAGAGCAAATGCCCATCAAAGCAAATTGGGAGCCACTGTTAAAGAAATATCATTTTAAGGCAACTGATAAGACGCACGTCATTACACGAGGTGAAATGGCCGTACTGATAGACCAGATGCTGGATCCCTTTCACTGGAAAGAAGTTGACATACAGGGAAATTTCATCAAATAATATTTAAATCATATAGCTATGGATATAGATCAATTGAAAGAATTAGCTGACTTGTACAAAAGTGAATTGCTACAGAGAGTGGTTCCTTTTTGGCTTGAGAAGTCACAAGACGAAGAGTATGGTGGGTACTTCACATGCTTGGATCGCAAAGGAAATGTTTTTGACACCGACAAATTTATTTGGTTGCAGTGCCGTGAGGTATGGTTGTTCGCCATGCTATATAACAAGGTAGAGAAAAACGAGGAATGGTTGAACAGTGCCATCCAAGGTGCTGAGTTCTTGAAAAAGCATGGACACGACGGCCAGTACAACTGGTATTTCTCGTTGGACAGGACGGGCAAACCATTGGTAGAGCCTTACAATATCTTCTCGTACACCTTTGCCGCCATGGCCTTTGGACAGCTAAGTTTGGCTACAGGCAACGACGAATACGCCACCATCGCCAAGAAAACGTTTGACATCATTCTATCGAAGGTAGACAATCCCAAAGGCAAGTGGAACAAGATACATCCGGGAACACGCAACATGAAAAACTTCGCACTGCCCATGATACTCTGCAACTTAGCCTTAGAGATAGAGCATCTTCTTGACGAAAACTATCTACTAAAGACCATGGAAACGTGCATCCATGAAGTGATGGACGTGTTTTACCGACCAGACCTTGGCGGCATCATCGTGGAAAACGTAGGTGCCGACGGCAACTTGGTAGACTGCTTCGAAGGCAGACAGGTAACTCCGGGACATGCCATAGAGGCTATGTGGTTTATCATGGACTTGGGCAAACGCCTGAATAGACCCGAACTGATAGAAAAAGCCAAGGACACCGCACTTACCATGTTAGACTACGGATGGGACAAAGAGTTTGGCGGTCTGTATTATTTCATGGATCGCAATGGCTGTCCTCCTCAGCAATTAGAATGGGATCAGAAGCTGTGGTGGGTACACATCGAAACTCTTATCTCCATGCTCAAGGGCTATCAGCTCACGGGAGACAAGAGGTGTATGGAATGGTTTAAGAAGGTACACGAATATACTTGGACACATTTCAGAGATGACGAGTATGCTGAATGGTACGGATACCTCAACAGGCGCGGCGAAGTGCTGTTGCCATTGAAGGGTGGAAAATGGAAAGGATGCTTCCATGTACCCAGAGGTATGTATCAATGCTGGACCACGTTAGAAGAAATAGTCAAGGCAAACGATAGCAAATAAAGCGAACCATGACAAACAGGAGAAACTTTATCAAGCAAATAATGGGCGCCTCAACGCTTGTGATGGGTAGCAAGATACTGTCTTCCTACACCAAGGTGGACAACACTTTTGCCCAGCACGAGGACGGTGAGACTTTTGCTACGCCGCACGCCATGAAGGGCATGCCTATTAAAGCTACATTTCTGGATGAGATAAGTTGGGACATTCCACACCAAAACTGGGGCAAGAAAGAATGGGATCAAGACTTCAAAGCCATGAAAAAGATGGGCATCAACACTATTGTTCTCATCCGTGCCGGACTGGGAAAGTGGATTGCCGCACCGTTCTCAACTCTCATCGGAAAAGAAGATGTATATTATCCGCCAGTTGATTTGGTAGAAATGTTCTTGACACTCGCCGACAAGTATCGCATGAATTTCTTCTTCGGCATGTATGATTCCGGCAAGTATTGGCAAGAGGGACTGTTCCAAAAAGAGATAGACCTGAACCTAAGCTTGATAGATGAGGTGTGGGCCAAATATGGCAAGCATCCCTCTTTCAAGGGATGGTATCTGTCACAAGAAATCAGTCGCCGAACAAAGAACATGTCACGCATATATGCAGAGGTGGGTAAACATGCCAAAGCCGTGTCGGGTAACCTCACGACAATGGTTTCTCCCTATATTCACGGCGTGAAAACCGACCAAGTGATGAGTGGTGACAAGGCTCTCACCGTGAGAGAACATGAAGAGGAATGGAACGAGATTTTGGGCAACGTCAAGGGAGCCGTGGATATCTTGGCATTCCAAGACGGCCAGGTAGACTATGGCGAACTGTACGATTATCTTGTGGTGAACAAAAAATTGGCAGACAGATACGGCATGAAATGCTGGACAAACATCGAATCGTTTGACCGCGACATGCCCATCCGCTTCCTGCCAATCAAATGGGAGAAACTGCTGTTGAAACTTGAAGCTGCGCGGAAAGCCGGAATGGAAAACGCCATTACCTTTAAGTTTTCACACTTCATGAGTCCCAATTCCGCATATTTGCAAGCTGGCCACTTGTATCGTAGATACTGTGAGCATTTTAATATTTAAATTTTTCACTAACCTAAAATTCATAATTAATGGAAAAAATTAGATGGTGTATCAGGAGGCTTGTTGTGTCCTTGATCCTAACAGTCACATGTGTGGCAGCAAGCTATGCGCAAAATGTGATAACAGGAACAGTCAGCGACACGAACGGTGAGCCTTTGGTAGGAGTGTCTATCGTTGTGAAAGGAACGACGAGAGGACAGGTTACTAACATTGATGGACGGTACCAAATCGAGGCTAAAGCTAATGACATATTGACTTTTGCAAGTGTCGGCATGGTATCGCAAGAAGTGAAGGTGGGCAATCGCAAGACGATTGACATTACGATGAAGGAGGATGTAGCCGCCTTAAGCGAAGTCGTAGTAGTGGGCTATGGCACACAAAAACGAGGAAGCATTACGGGCGCTATCTCCACAGTTTCTGACAAAGAGATACTCAAGGCACCGACCATGAGTATCAGTAATATCATCGGACCGCGCATTGCGGGTGTGGCAGCCGTGCAATCAAGCGGACAGCCCGGTAGTGATAACGCTGCGCTCACCATGCGCGGACAAGGGGGTATCATCTACGTTATTGATGGTATTCGACGCACCTCAGCCGACTTTAACGGATTGGATCCGAATGAAATTGAATCGGTGTCTATCTTGAAAGACGCATCCGCCGTGTCTGTCTATGGTCTTGATGCTAACGGAGCGTTTATCGTAACCACGAAAAAAGGTAGCAAAAACAAGACGTCCATCTCCTACACGGGAGCTTTCGGAATTAGCGAGAACGCACAAAATCAGGTGTGGCTTGACGGCCCCGGGTACGCTTATTGGTACAACAAAGCACGCGAATTGCAGGGCGATGCCCCCGTCTTTACAGATGAAATGGTACAAAAGATGCGTGACGGAGTTGACGGTTGGGGCAACACCAACTGGTACAAAAAATTGTTTGGAACCGGAAACCGTATGCACCACAATGTGTCTGCCTCGGGTGGAAACGACAAGGTGAAGTTTTTCGCATCGATGGGTTATTTGAAAGAAAACGGCAATATTGACAATTTCGATTATGACCGTCTGAACCTTCGTTCAAACATCGACGCGAAAATAACCGACAATCTTACTTTTACACTGGGCATAGCTGGGCGTATAGAGAAGCGCAACGCACCCAGATACTCTGCCGACCCAAACGCTTGGCATAACATTCCACAGCAGATCATTAGGGCTATGCCATACGTTCCGGAAACTATGGAATATCAGGGAAAAACTTATGCGGTGTCTACACCAACTGCATCGTCACCAGTTGCGCCATTGGCATCCATCAATGAGTCAGGATACAGCAAGTCTAATCGTTCGTTTGTCCAGACCAATTTCAGTTTGAAATATGACGCGCCTTGGCTGAAAGGCTTAAGCGTGAAGTTTCAAGGAGCTTATGATGCTAATTTCTATTTCAACAAAGTGCTAAGCAATCCTTTCGAGGTGATGCAGATGAGTCTGCCCACCTCCGCATCCAAGACGTTGAATTATTATAAGGCTTTCGATGCCCAAGGAAACAGCGTGTCACTGAGTGAGGCAGCCAGCAGGGGTTACAACTTTACCACACAAACCAGTGTGACATACGACAACAGGTTTGACAAGCACACCGTGGGCGTGTTGTTATTGGCCGAGACGCGCGAAAACAAGAGCAACGCTCTGAGTGCAACCGGTACGGGTTTGGACTTCTTGCAGCTTGACGAGCTTAGCAAGATTACCAACTTGACTGGCGACGGCAAAGAAAAGATGCCTACGATAGGTGGTTATAGCGGATTTACGCGGGTGGCTGGATTTGTCGGCAGGCTCAATTACAACTATGATGACAAGTACTACTTAGAGGCTTCGGCACGTTATGATGGTAGTTATCTTTTTGGTGGTATGAATAACAGATGGGTGTTTTTGCCCAGTTTGTCGTTGGGTTGGCGTATCAATAACGAAAAATGGTTTGACGCCGACTGGGTGAATAACCTGAAACTGCGTGCTGGCGTTGGTAAAACAGGAACAAGTAGCGGATTGAACGCATTTCAATGGCGCAACGCGATGACATTGGTGAAAAACGCATTGGTGCTGGGTGGCGGAAGTCAGTCGATGATGTACGCCAGCGTTTTAGGCAATCCTGACCTGCGGTGGGCACAATGCATGAACTACAACCTTGGTGTAGACGCAACCTTATGGAATGGCCTTTTAGGCATCGAGTTTGACGTGTTCTATAAATATGAGTATGACAAAATTTCGTCTGTCGTGGGTGCGTTCCCACCATCACGAGGTGGATACTATCACAACTCAGCCAATATAAACAAGGCTGATTACAAGGGATTTGAGGTGGCTTTAACCCATCGTAACCACATTGGAAATTTTAATTATGGTGGAAAATTGATATGGTCGTACGCTTATGGTCGTTGGCTGAAATACGCCGGCGACACGGACAATGCTCCAGAATACCAACGCGTCACTGGCAAACAAATTGGTGCCAAATATGGTTTCATGGACGCAGGACTTTTCAAGGATGAGGCAGATATAGCCAATTCACCGACTGTCGTTGGTTATAAAGCACTGCCGGGCTATATAAAATATGTGGACCGGAATGGTGATGGTGTGATAACCGCTGCGCAAGACCAAGGCTATGTAGGTAAAAGCTCAACCCCAACACACACAGGTTCGTTCAACTTGTTTGGCGATTGGAAGGGATTCGACTTTGACTTGCTGTTCTCTTGGGGCTTGGACAATGTTGTGGCCTTAACTGGACAATATAGCGGTTCGGGCATCCAAGACAACACGGCCTATACAAAGCCATTCTACCACGGTGGTAACTCGCCAACTTATTTGGTAGAGAAATCGTGGACACCTGATAACCCCAACGCAGAGTTCCCACGTCTTGAGATTTCAGGTCCGAGCAACAACAACGGCTTCTCTTCCACGTTCTGGTATCGCTCTGGCAACTACATGCGGTTAAAGACAGCGCAAATTGGCTACAACTTCCCCAAACAATGGCTAACTAACATAGGCATTGAGGGTGCAAGACTATATGTGGAGGGTTTCAACCTGTTGACATTCAGCAGTCTGACCAAATACAACATAGACCCTGAGTCTCCTTCTGTAAACAATGGTTACTACCCGCAGCAGAGGACGTATACCATGGGAATAAAACTAACATTCTAAAAGATTTGACAGTATGAAAAATATATGTTTTAACATAGCGGTGGCATTTTGCGCAGTCTTGCCCTTGACATCGTGTAACGACTGGCTGGATGGCGTTACTCAAACAGCGACCGTAAGTGATGAGATTGTTTGGCAAGACGCAAAGCACGTTGATAAAAACGTGAATGCTTTTTATACCGCTTTGCACAGATACGGCCAGTTTGGAGAGACGCAGTTTGGCGGTAGCCTGACAGAAAGCCTTACCGATGCCTTCAAATATGGATCGGTTTCATTGGGCCATCGTGCAGGGCACCCCAATGTTTATGTTACCGACCCATCCGTGGTGACACCCGATGGCTGTCTATATAATGTATGGAGCGAGAGTGCTGCTTACGGAAGTATCAGGCAGATAAACCAGTTTTTAGCCATGCAGAAACAATATTCTAAGTTTTCTGAGGAGCAAAACGCACGCTGGGAGGCTCAGGCTCGCTTCTTCCGCGCATACCTATACTTCCAGTTGGCCAAACGGCATGGTAGCGTAATTATCTATGAAAACTTGCCGGAAAGCAACGACAAAGCACTAAGTTCGGCTGAAGAAACTTGGAAATTTATCGCTGATGATCTTGACTTTGCGGCAGCTAACCTTCCTAAGGAGTGGGCAGACCCCAACGCAAAAGGCAGGGTAACTCAAGGAGCAGCCTACGCCCTGAAGTCACGAGCCATGCTTTACGCAGAACAATGGCAGGCTGCATACGATGCGGCTGACAAGGTAGAGAAGCTCGGGCTGTACGATTTGGCATCCAATTACGCTGACGCATGGAGTGGTAACAACAACGAATGCATATTGGCGTTCAGGTACAACAAGGACAGTGGACCCTACCACAGCTTTGACCAATACTATGTGCCACAGTGCGACGGATACGATTTTGGTGCTACGGGTACACCCACGCAGGAAATGGTGGAGTGCTATGAGACCAAGGACGGTAAAATCGTGGACTGGACTCCATGGCATGAAACAACCAACCAAAAGCCTCCTTACGACCAGCTTGAACCTCGATTTGCCGCAACCATCATATATGCGGGAAGCGAATGGAAGGGACGCAAGATGGATTGCAGCGTAGGAGGTAAGAACGGAGAGTTCATGGCTTATCGTGAGCAAGCCTACTCTTTCGGCAAAACCACCACGGGATATTTTCTTCGTAAACTGCTCGACGAAAAGCTAACGGACATCAAGGGACAACACAGCTCGCAACCATGGGTAGAAATACGCTTTGCCGAGGTGTTGTTGAACAAAGCCGAGGCTGCTTTCAGATTGGGCAAAACCAGTGAGGCACAGACGCTCATGAACCGCGTGCGAGCACGTGTTGGACTGCCTTCGAAAACCTCTACCGGTGACGCTTGGTTTAAGGATTACCGCAACGAGCGTAAGGTGGAATTAGCTTACGAAGGACATCTGTTCTGGGATATGCGCAGGTGGAAACTGGCTCATATTGAGTATAACAACTACCGCTGTCACGGTATGAAGATTACCAACGGCACATACGAGTATGTTGATTGTGACGGTCAAGACCGTAAGTTCTCGTCAAAACTCTACAGGCTGCCTGTTCCTACATCCGAATTGAAGAACAATAAGTTGGCCAAACAGTTTGATGAATGGAAATAACAACCTTTAAGTATTGACAAATATGAAAACCAAAATATTAACATTAGCCTGCAACCTGCTGCTTATTTTTACATGGGTGGGTTGCCAAGAGCCCGAGGAGTTTCACCCTAATATAGAGCGAAACGGCATTACAAATCTCACTGCACGGTTTATTGATGATGACAGGGATGAAAACAACTTCACGAGTGAGATAGACTATCAAAATAAAGTGATTACTGTTGTGTTTCCCTACAACTATCCACGGTTGTCTGACAATGTTCTCGACAAGTCGTCACTCAAAAAGATGCGGGTGTTCGCAAGTCTCGAAAACAACGTGTATGTGACACCTAAGCTGTACTTTATGGATCTGACGAAGGAAAACACGATTACCGTAACCGACCAGAATGGGGGGAAGGCAGACTATAAAGTAGTGGCTGAAATAAGAAAAAGCAACGAGTGCGCCATCACTAAGTTTGACCTCCCGAATGCTAACTTAAGTGGCCTTGTGAAGGAAGCAGACAAGGTTATCTCCCTTGTCTCCGCTGACGAGATTGGCAAACAACTTGCTACGGTGAGTATCTCTCACGGAGCCACCATTTCACCAGACCCAACAATCGTAGCCCTCGATTATGACCAGGAACAACAATTCAAGGTTACGGCGCAAGACGGCGTTACCTCGATGGTGTATACAGTGAAAAAAGAAATTCCACAAAAAATCAACAATGGGTTGCGCGCCAGCAGCGCTCAACTATTGTGGGTAAAGAAACTTGTGGACATCGGACTAACCCAAAACCACATGACCACTGGTATCGCAGCCCTTAACAACTATGTTGTCGTGAACGAGAGAGGCAATGGACAAGCTGTATATCTCAACGCCAAAACCGGAGAGATAGCGGGTCATATCGACATCAGCGAATTTGCGGGGAGTCTGACAAACATGTATGCCACGGCCGATGATAACGATAATATATTGTTCTGTAACTTGAACAACCAAAAAGATGGAAAGTTCATCATCTGGAGAGTAAAGGGTGTCAAAGGCAAGCCTGAAAAGTATTTGGAATACACCACAAGCGCACAGATGGGACGTAAACTATCTGTTATTGGTAGCTTGGACGGTGATGCTATCATTACGGCACCTATACATGGTACCGCAGGACAGTTTGCACGCTGGCAGGTGAAAGGCGGAAAGCTGGTTTCTACCACGCCAGTCATGGTTCAAGCCCAAGGCTTAGGCAACTGGGGTAATAATGCGGATGTAATATACAGCAATCCAGCTGACCCCACAAGCGACTATTTCGCTGCATACTATGCCGCACCAAGGCATGCTTCAATGTTTGACGGGAAAACCAATTCTATCAAAGCCAAGGGACCAGAAATATCTTCCAACTGGCTTCAGAATGCGGTAGACTATACCGTATTTAACAAAGCACACTACTTCATTTCTAACTCTGTGAACCTTTGGACATGGGGTACAGACGATTGCATCTACTTGTTCGACACAGGTGGTGGCAATTTGGACACGCAGGTGCTTGACTTCTCTTCAAAAGGCTTGGACATAAATGGCAAGTATGGAGGCAAGGCATTAGGAAAACAAAACGCAAATGGAACAGGCGACGTCGCACTGAGAGTATCGAACGACGGATACTATCTGTACATCTACTTCATGTTTACCAACGGATATGTTGGTTGCGTGCGCTGCGACTGTTTGGATTTATAATCTTTCATTCAACCATCTCAATGCTTTGACCATGTCACTGCATTGAGATGGCTATTATCGTTCACGGTTGATAAAAAACATATCCATTTTGTTGGATGATGAAAAAAGAACCGTAAATTTAATGACAATAATAAAATAATAAAGGACAACGGATGAAGCAACAACATTGTACTATCAGCCTTTTATTCCTGACTCTACTTGTTTTTGTAGCATGTGGATCAAAAGATCCAATAGATTATTGGGGACAAAACAAACAAAAGGAAGAACAGGAAAATAACAAAGAAATAGAAAATAAGACCGACAAACCGAGATATATCTGGATTGACGCGGCAGCGAATTTTCCTGACTTCGCCAATAGTAAAGAGGCCATAACAAGAGATTTGACCCTTGCTAAAGACGCAGGTTTCACGGATATCGTGGTAGACGTGCGCCCAACATGTGGTGACGTGTTGTTCAAGACCTCTACAGTAGAACAAGTGAAATATCAATACGCATGGACATCTACAGGCTATACAAAGATAGACCGCACGGCCACGTGGGACTATTTGCAAGCGTTCATAGATGCCGCACGAAAATTGGGTTTGAAAGTTCATGCAGGCATTAACACGTTTGTGGGAGGAAACACCATGAACAACGGAACGGGCATGGTGTATCGTGACGAGAGCAAAAGGGCATGGACAACACAAATGAGCACAGCTCAGGGAATTGTCAGTATCATGGACGAGGCTGAGCCTACCAAGTTTCTAAATCCAGCCAATCCGGAAGTGCAAACTTTTCTTTGCAACTTGTTGCGAGATCTTGCGAAATATGACCTTGATGGTATCGTGTTGGATCGAGGCAGATATTTGGATTTGCGTGCTGATTTCTCTGATCTTTCTCGCAAAAAATTTGAAACATATATGGGAAGCAAAGTCTCTAATTTCCCAGAAGACATCCTTCCCAAAGGCGCGACAAAGCTATCGGGGAAATCTTCTGATTACACAAAGAAATGGTTGGAGTTTAGAGCAAAAACCATTCGCGACTTTATGGAAAAGGCACGAAACGCAGTCAAGAGCGTCAATTCAAAAATACAATTTGGCGTGTATGTTGGTGGTTGGTACTCTACCTATTACACTGTGGGTGTGAATTGGGGCTCTCCTAATTTTAAAACCTCTGATTATTATAGATGGGCAACTAAAAACTATCACTCCTTCGGATACGCTGACTTGATGGATCAAATGCTCATTGGTGCGTACGCCTCGCCATTGCTTGTTTATGGCAATACGGAATGGACCATGCAGGGATTCTGCCAACAGGCCATGTCAAAGATAAAAGGGGCTTGCCCCAAAGTAGTGGGAGGACCTGATGTCGGTAATTGGGACACGGCCAACAAAGCCACCCAAGAGCAGGAAAACCAAGCCATCGTGCAATCTGTCAAGGCATGCATGGATGCTTGTAACGGTTATTTTCTGTTCGACATGATTCATCTTAAGAAAGCCAATCAATGGAAATATGCCAAGGAAGGTATTGCTAAAGCCATCGACAAAACAAAGTAATAACATATAATATACGACTTATGAAAAGAGCCTGTCTCACACTACTCCTATTGTGCACCACCTTACTGACTTTTGCCACAATCAAACCCAAGGTCATGTGGTTGGATTGTTCGGCCAACTTCGAGCGATTCAGCTATCCTGACTCCATCAGGTATTACGTTGGCAAATGTCATGAGGCCGGTATCACACATTTAGTATTAGACATCAAGGATAACACCGGCGAGGTGCTTTACGACAGTAAGTACACATCGAGGAAAAGAACGTGGAAGGGATTTACACGTCCTGATTTTGATTTTATCAACACGTTCATCTCTGAAGCTCACAAGCGAGGCATGATTATCTTTGCCGGCATGAACATCTTCGCTGACGGAAGCAAAGCGCACGGCCAGTTAAGAGGAGCTGTCTTTGGGAAAAACAAGAAATGGCAATCCATCAATTACGTTCCCGGAAAAGGACTCATCCCCGTGACAGAACTAAATGGAAAAACGTCCATGTTCTTAAATCCGGCCTTGAAAGACGTGCAACGACATGAAATCAACATCGTGAAAGAGGTGGTAAAACGCTTCAAGTTTGACGGTATCATGTTGGACAGGGCGCGTTATGATTGCATCGAATCAGACTTTTCGGAAGCATCGCGCACCTTGTTTGAAAAATACATCGGTCAAAAACTAAACAGATATCCAGAAGACATCTATGAATGGAAAGCCAACGACAAAGGCTCGTTCGACAGGATTCCCGGTCCGTATTACAAGAAATGGATAGAGTGGCGTGCCTCTGTCATCTATGGTTTTATAAAGGATGTCAGATCCGCAATAAAAAAAATAGATTCCCAATGTATACTGGCCTCATACACGGGGGCATGGTACCCTACCTATTATGAGGTGGGTGTGAACTGGGCAAGCAACAAGTATGATCCTTCAAAGGATTTCCCATGGGCCACGCCTGAGTATCGTCAATATGGCTATGCAGAACTGATAGACTTCTACACCAACGGTAATTATTATAAAAATGTAACCATAGACGATTATTACAAGTCGTCAGGATTGTACAAAAACGAGACCGACAGCGAAGTCTCGTCAGGCGAATACCTCTGCGTGGAAGGCGGTTGCAAATACACAAGGCAGCTGTTGCAAGGCGCCAAGCCATTCTATGGAGGCCTGTATGTAGAAGACTACCGTAAAAACCCCTTGCAGTTTCAGAAAGCTGTCAGCATGAACCTCAAAGAGTCTGACGGAGTCATGATATTCGACATCGTGCACATCATCCTCTATGATTGGTGGAAAGAGCTGAAAGAAGCGTTGGACGAAGACCATGTGCCTAATCCACACGAGCTGTATGGATCGGTCACTTGCGAAGGCAAGGGCGTACCCAATGTTGTGGTGACAGATGGGAAACGCTGTGTAACGACAGATAAGAACGGCGTATATCGCATCCCAAACGTGGGTGACACGCGGTTTGTGTACATATCCACGCCTGCCGGATATCTCACCGAAACCAATAGGGGAATACCCCTGTTTTATCAAGAAACTGACCATCAGAAACAACAGATGGAATACAATTTCAAACTCAAGAAAAATCCCAAGGACGACACAAAACATATCGCCATCGTAGAGGCCGACGTGCAAGCCAACTCCAAAGAGCACTGGTTGAAATACGGCCCAGTAGTGGACGACTATCGCAAGTTGTTGGCCTCAACCCCTGACAAAGATGCGTTTGGGTTATCATGCGGTGACATCTGTTGGGATACGCCGACAACATTCTTTGAGGATTACATGCGACAGGCACAGCGCATCGACCTTCCTTTTTATCGAGTGATTGGAAATCACGATATGGACTACAATGGCCGAACGCACGAAACATCCTACCGATCGTTTGAAACGCATTTCGGACCATCATGCTATTCTTTCAACAAAGGCAACGCACACTATATCGTTATCAATAATTGCTTTTACGTTGGACGACAATACTTCTATGTAGGATACATCGATGAGAATACCTTCAAGTGGTTGGAGCAAGACCTTTCCTATGTTCCCAAAGGCACCGTAGTGTTTGTAGCGGCGCATATTCCTTTCAGATCTACGGTGAAAGAACAACCGTTTGTTTACACCTACGAATACTTAGGAGGCGAAACCATCAACGCAGAGTCGCTCTTCAAACTGCTTGATGGCTACGAATCGCATTTCCTCACAGGGCACATGCATACCAATTCGAACGTCATTTTCAACAACCATCAGATGGAACACAACATCGGAGCCGTATGTGGAACATGGTGGCACGCTCCATTATGCCTTGACGGTACGCCGCAGGGATGTCAGGTCTTTGAGATGGATGGCAAGAAGGTAAGCTGGTATTACAATAGTACGGGCTATCCCAAGACATACCAGTTCAGGGCGTATGCACCTGGCACGGTGAAAGAATATCCCAAGGATATCATCGCCAATGTGTGGAATTATGACGACCAATGGAAAGTGGAGTGGTTGGAAAACGGTAAGCCGATGGGTGTGATGACGCAATACACCGGTCTGGACCCAGCAGCCGTAAAAATGGTTAAGGACCATCGCAAGACCATGCAAAGCTGGATTGCGCCCCTGCCCACCAAACACATGTTCCGTGCCACGCCTCGCAATTCCAAATCTAAATTGGCCGTGCGAGTGACCGACCGTTTCGGAAATGTTTACCAAGAAGAAATAACACGAAAATGAAACAATTCTTTTTATCTTGTGCCGCACTCCTTGTAGCTTGTGTAACACCAAGCAACACTACTGCCAAGGTGACCTTGACCTCAATATGGGGAGACAACATGGTGCTACAACAACAGGCGGATGTCAGGTTCACAGGCACTGCCAAGAAAAACAGTAAAATAACGATTAAAGCATCGTGGAGTGACAAACGCATCATGACGCAAAGCGACAGTAACGGCCGTTGGCAAGCCACGTTGCATACCACTTCGGCAGGAGGCCCATACTCCATCACATTCTCTGATGGCGAGGTGTTAACCCTGAGAAATATCCTCCTTGGCGAGGTTTGGTTCTGTTCCGGACAGTCCAACATGGAAATGCCCGTGCGCGGATTCAAGGGTCAACCCGTTTATGGTTGCCAGCCTTACATTGTATCGGCTAACCCACGTAGGCAGCTGCGACTCTACACCGTTCAACGCGATTGGAGTACCACACCCAAGACCGAGGGTGTGAAAGGACAATGGATGGAATTGTCATCACAGGCGGTAGGCGACTTCAGCGCAACGGCCTATTTCTTCGGAGATTTGTTGCAACGCTCCATCAACGTACCGGTAGGATTAATTCACAGCTCGTGGAGCGCATCCAAAATCGAGGCATGGATGAGTCGACAGACTCTACAACAATTCAGTGAGGTAAAATTGCCTGATGTCAACCAGTCCAAGTTTGGATGGGAAGCTGGTACACCTACACTGCTGTGGAATGCCATGGTAAACCCTTGGAAAGGATTCCCCGTACGAGGCGTGATATGGTATCAAGGTGAGGCCAACGTTTCCAATCCAGCCCTATACAAACGTCTTTTTCCAGCGATGGTGCAACAATGGAGAACCTTTTTTGAAAATAAAGACATGCCCATCTATTACGTGCAGATAGCACCCTATCAGGCGGGCGGCAAGGATAAACTCGAATGGGCATGGTTTCGCCAGTGCCAATTGGAGCTGATGAGCGAGGTGCCCAATGTGGGAATGGTGACTACAACCGATGCCGGCAGTGAGCTGTTTATACACCCACCATATAAAATAAAGGTGGGCGAGCGACTCGCCTATTGGGCGCTGACAAAGACATACGGTCGCAGTGGCTTTCTTTATTCTGGGCCGATTTACAAGTCGTGTACGCTTAAGGATGGCATTGTGGAAGTTACATTTGAGCACGGACAAGAGGGCATGATTCCTGAAAATCAAGAAATACGTGGCTTCGAGCTTGTTGACGCAAGTGGAAAAATACATCCTGCCAATGCAAGAATCATCAATAGTACTGCCAAAGTTAAAGTGTGGAACGACTCTGTGCGTCAGCCTACCGAGGTGCGTTATTGTTTCCGCAACTATATGCAGGCTGATTTGTGCAACAATGCAGGACTTCCGGCCTCTCCCTTCAGAGCTGAAATAAAATAATCCGAAATCAAGGTGCCAGTGGTTCGGCATCATTCATTAACTTTGCCTTATATTCATAAAAAATCAAATAACAATGGTCAATAGAAGAGAATTTATCAAAAAGACGGCACTCGCAGGAGCAGCTATAACGATGGCCCCGATAGCAAAGGGAGCCAACCAACTGACAAAAACAGAGAATCTGCTCAATACGCAAGGAAAAGGCGTTAGTGGCTCTCTCATCGTTCCGAAGAACAACGGACTGAAGATAACTGGTACTTTTTTGGATGAGATTTCCCATGACATTCCTCACCAAAACTGGGGAGAAAAAGAATGGGATCAGGATTTCAAGTACATGAAGGCTATCGGCATTGATACCGTGATTGTCATCCGCTGTGGGTACCGTAAGTTCATGACCTATCCCTCCGAGTATCTTGTTAAGAAGCATGGATGTTACATGCCTTCTGTCGATTTGATAGACATGTATCTCCGCCTGGCCGATCGATACGGCATGAAGTTCTACTTTGGCCTTTACGATTCTGGTCGATACTGGGACACGGGTGACATGTCTTGGGAGATTGAGGACAACAAATATGTCATCGATGAAGTGTGGAAGCGTTATGGTCACCACAAGAGCTTTAAGGGATGGTACATCAGCACCGAAATTAGTAGACAGACCAAAGGTGCCATTCCCACGTTCCATGCCCTAGGCAAGCAGTGTAAGGATGTTTCTGATGGTTTACCTGTATTTATCTCTCCATGGATAGACGGAAAGAAAGCGGTGATGGGTACGCAGCAGCTCAGCAAAGCCCAAGCGGTTTCCGTGGAGGAACATGAGCGTGAATGGAACGAGATTTTTGATGGCATACACGACGTGGTTGATGCCTGTGCTTTCCAAGACGGACACATCGACTATGATGAGCTGGATGCTTTCTTCTCGGTGAACAAAAAGTTGGCCGACAGGTATGGTATGCAATGTTGGACCAATGCCGAATCGTTCGACCGTGACATGCCCATCAGGTTCTTGCCAATTAAATTTGACAAGCTGAGAATGAAGCTGGAAGCTGCCAAGCGGTGTCATTACGATAAAGCCATTACTTTCGAATTCTCCCACTTTATGAGTCCACAGTCGGCCTACATCCAGGCACATCACTTGTACGATCGTTATAAAGAATATTTCAATATCAGGTAATCTATAGTTTTCCATATCATGAATGATTCTTCCGTAAAACTGGGATATGTGTTTTATTTGGCGCTGGCTGCGGCATTGGGCGGACTGCTCTTTGGGTATGACACGGCCGTCATATCAGGCACCATAGACCAGGTCACGAGTCAGTTTTCGCTTAGTGTTTTACAACAGGGGTGGTATGTAGGTTGTGCCTTGATCGGTTCTATCATAGGCGTGGCTTTCGCCGGTTGGTTAAGTGACGAGATTGGACGCAAGCCTGCCATGTTCCTGTCCGCCATCTTGTTCACCGTTTCAGCCATCGGGTGTGCCATCACCCCTACGTTCAATTGGTTAGTGATTTATCGTATAGTGGGCGGCGTTGGCATCGGCGTAGTATCAATAGTTGCACCCATGTACATATCAGAGGTTTCCGTTTCGCAATATCGAGGCAGAATGGTGTCCCTCTATCAGTTGGCCATAACAGTTGGTTTCCTGGCTGCCTATCTGGTCAACTTCTTGCTCTTGGGTGTTTCTCAAAGCCATTCTTTCGCATCTTCACAATTCCAACTGATATTTGTGGATGAGGTGTGGCGAGGGATGCTGGGCATGGAAACGATACCAGCATTGTTCTTTTTCATCCTTTTGTTTTTCATTCCAGAGAGTCCGAGGTGGCTGGTTGTTCGTAACAAAAGTGCTCAAGCTACCCGCATTCTTGAAAAATTCTTTTCCGAAAAGAAAGAAGTGGATGCTGTTGTCAGTCAGGTACAATCCAATCTGGCCTCGCAAGTTAAGACCGACTGGCATCAACTTCTGCGCCCGGGAATCTTCACTGCTGTCGTTGTCGGAGTGTGCATCGCCATTCTCGGACAGTTCATGGGCGTGAATGCTGTGTTGTATTATGGCCCTTCTATCTTCAAGGATGCAGGTATGACCGATCCCTTGTTCTGCCAAGTTCTGGTGGGCATCGTCAATTGTGTCACAACTATCCTGGCCATGAGTATTATCGACAAGGTAGGAAGAAAAAAACTCATCTATTATGGTGTGTCTGGCATGATACTGTCGTTACTGATGATTGCTTTCTATTTCGCATTCACAGAGGCGTTGAACCTTTCGGTCTATTTCATGCTTTCATTCTTTCTCTTCTATGTGTTTTGCTGCGCCATCTCTATCAGTGCGGTGGTTTGGGTACTGCTTTCCGAGATGTATCCCAACAGTGTCAGAGGCGTTGCCATGTCCATCGCCGGTTTCGCATTATGGATAGGAACCTATCTTGTGGGACAGCTCACACCATGGATGCTCACATCGCTGACACCTGCCGGTACGTTTATATTCTTTGCCATCATGTGTCTGCCCTACATGTTCATCATGTGGAAATACATTCCGGAAACCGCCGGCATGTCATTGGAAGAAATAGAACGCTACTGGACCAAACGCAAATAACCAGTTTGTTCAAGTGAAATTCATGGATTATACCCAAATAATGTATCATAGCAACATGAAAAAGATTTTGTTACTGTTACTGTTGTCGTGCTCGCTTTCGATACATGCAGCCAACCCTAAGCCTTTCACGATTCCCGAACTCAAGACTTGGTACGGTGGCAAAGGCTCTTTTGTGCCTACAAAAGCATCGCGCATTGTGTATACTGGCAATGACAAGCGTGTGACAATGGCTCTCGAGGTGTTTGCCGCCGACTACCAGAAGATGTTCAATACCTCGCTGCCCATCGTGAAAGACAAGGCTCGGGCAGGGGATTTCGCATTTGCCGTTAGCACCAAAAAGGGGGCCAAGGCAAACGCAGGCGACGAGGCTTACAAAATTAATATCGGGCGTGTCGCCCGTGTGGAAGCTGCCACGCCCCAAGGCATCCACTGGGCAACGCGTACCATTCTGCAACTGTGTAGGCAGAACGAAGGGTGTACCATGCCTCAAGGCACCATCATTGACGCTCCTGCTTATCCCACCCGAGGGTTCATGCTCGACTGTGGTCGAAAGTTTTTCACCATGCGTGTGCTCAGACAATATGTGCAAATGTTGTCTTATTACAAAATGAACACACTGCACATTCATCTAAACGATAATGGGCACCGCCAATTTTTCAACGACGATTTCGACAGCACGCCAGCGGCGTTTAGGTTGGAATGCGACACCTATCCAGGCTTGACGGCGCGCGACGGACACTATACTAAAGAAGAATTTAGAAGCCTGCAACGATATGCCGACAGTCTTGGGGTTGAGATTATACCCGAGATTGATTTCCCAGCACACTCGCTCGCCTTCACCCGTTACAAGCCGGAATTGGGCAGCAAGAAATACGGGAAAGACCACTTGGATTTGTTCAACCCCGAAACATACACTTTCCTGGATGCGTTGCTCAAAGAGTATCTTGGCGGTGACGAACCTGTTTTCAGCGGAAAATACATGCACATTGGCACCGATGAATATGCCAACGAGGACAAGCAAGTGGTGGAGAAGTTCAGGTACCTTACGGATAGATACATTAACTATGTGGAAAAATTCGGCAAGAAGGCTATGATATGGGGACAGCAAACACATGCCAAAGGCACCACGCCCATCAAAGTTAAAGATGTTACCATGCAGATTTGGAACAACAACTACGCCAATCCTCACTCCATGGACAGCTTGGGGTACGACATCATCAGCATTCCCGACTGGCAAGTGTACATCGTACCCAAGGCTGGTTACTACCAGGATTATCTTGACATCAAGAAATTGTACCAGAATTGGACACCAGCCCATATAGGCGACGTGGTGTTCCCCGAAGGACATCGAAGCATCAAAGGTGGAATGTTTGCTGTTTGGAACGACCACATCGGCAATGGCATCAGCGCGCAAGACGTGCACTACAGGTTCTTCCCTGCCTTGCAAACGCTTTCCACTAAAACATGGTCGGGTACAAGCACCTCGTTCTCGTTTGAGCAATTTGACTCTCTGCGCAAGACCTTAGATGAAGCTCCAGGACTGAACGTGGCCGGCCACTATCCACAGGGTACCATCTTGAAACGGGCGCAAGTGAACCGTGGAGACCGCATGCCCATAGACCAAGTGGGCTGGGATTACGAGGTGGCATTCGACATTGACTACGCACCCGAAGAAAAGGGAACCGTATTGTTCAGCTCCGATGATGCCACTTTCTATCTGTCAGACCCCATCAACGGACTTGTCGGGTTCAGTAGGGACGGCTATCTCTACAACTTCGGCTACCAACTATTGCCAGGCGAGAAGGTCAATATGAAAATTCGGGGCGACCGAACCGAGACCTCATTGTGGGTTAACGGGAAAATAGTGAGCAGACTCAACGTGCTGAAATTGAGAAACGTGGATTATAATCAGATGCATTATTTCCGCACCTTAGTCTTTCCGTTGATGAAAGCGGGAAGCTCTTTTAAAAGCAAGGTAACCAATCTGTTGGTAACTAGCCAACCCTTACCAACCAAACCCCAGACTATGGCTGCATCTTCAAAGCCATGAGAATATTCATGACCATGTGTATCGCACATGTCACCAAATTGTTTGGAACTATGTCTTATACACAAGCTGGGTAACAGCAAGGCGGAGTAGACACATTGAACAACATTAGTCAACAACGGAGGCAAGCATCTGTCATGGGTGTTTGCCTTCTTTCTTTTTGTACTTGACTATGCTATTGCATCTTCTTGGCTTTGCCCACACCGCGGTTGTACTTATAGATGTGGAGCAAAGTATATAGGGTAGGAGAGAGTCTGTTGTGTTGGTCAGTTGGTACTTTTGTCCGTATAAATGACAATAAAAAGCTACTTCCAAAAGTGCAGAATAGAGAAAATCGATAGGCAAATGCGCTACATTTATCTCTTTCTGAATTCAGAAAATAGGCATGAAAGTCCAATAGCATGGAGTTGTGTGCTTAAAAGATAAGATATTCGTGCTCAAGTAACATGCATTTACACCTTTAAAGCATACCAATTATACGGTTAAAAGCATGCTTTAACCATGCAAAAGCACGAAACACAAGTTCAAAGATTCGGCTTAAAACACTTAACGTGTTGAACAACAGAAAGATATGGTGATTGCGTATATTTTCAAAATTTGCGAGAACCTCGAGGCATGGTGGAAAATAAGCGAATTATAGCGAGGTGATTGTCAAGTAAAATGACAGATTATTTTCAAACGAAATCCTACGCTGAAAAGTCCCTGTTTGTTGTATATAGCCTATTTTAAGGTCATCTGGACGCACGGTAGACTGTTTCTCTACGAATGGTCATATTACTGACATGATATCAAGCCGCACACGTCTGCATTATTTTCTATTTACTTTCAAGCAGAATATACTACAAAAATGTTTCAAGTTTTCGATTTTAATTTGTATCTTTGCCTTATAAAGTGCTTTGATTTGAAACTCAACACATCTTTGCTTTCATTTATATAGGTTAAATCAACATCAAAAATGAAGACCATACTAAAATTAGAATACTTGCACCGAAAGCCTGACAATTATAAAACAATTCTCAAGTATCTGATGCTTCATGATGGCTGTACGATACCGGAAATATCGAAACATATCGGTATCAGCGTTCCAACTACGACAAAAATCATCACAAATCTGATGAGCAAGGGGTTTGTGGTTTCAAAAGGAAAACGCGACCAGACGCACGGTAGGCTTCCTACGGTTTATGGTCTGTCTACCGATTCTGGCTATTTTTTAGGCATCGACCCCAGTTATGACTCTTTAGCCATGGCGCTTTGTGACTTCAGTGGAAACATTGTCTTTGAGAAAAATAAGATTCCCTTTCAATTAGAAAACACACAGCAATGCCTTGACACCTTGCTCGATCTTGTGAATGAATATATTGGCTCTCTTGACATACAAAAGGAATCTATCTTGCATGCTTCTATGAACGTGTCGGGCAGAGTGAATCCGTTCACCGGAGTTAGTTATAGTATATTCGATTTCTTGAATCAGCCATTAGCCAAGTATATTTCAGATCAGATTGGCATTCCAACGTGCATTGAAAATGATACCCGAGCCATGACTTTTGGCGAATATTTGGTAGGTTGCTGCAAAAGTGCCAAGAATGTGCTGTTTGTCAATGCGAGTTGGGGCATAGCAATCGGCATTATTGTAGGTGGTAAAATATATTATGGGAAATCAGGCTTCTCGGGTGAGTTCGGTCATGTGAAAGCTTATGATAATGAAGTGTTGTGTCGCTGTGGGAAGAAAGGCTGCCTGGAGACAGAGGTTTCAGGCATGGCTCTGCTGCGCGAAACGGTGAAAAACGTGTTGAAGGGCAAACGTTCCATCCTTTCTGACAAAGTGCTCAAAGAGAATAAAGAACTCACACTATCAGACGTTCTGTACGCAATTCAGAAGGAGGACACGCTGTGTATTGAAACTTTGCAGAAGATAGCTGACCAGTTAGGGCGCAATTTGGCAGGTATGATTAACATCTTCAACCCAGACATGCTGATTATCGGTGGCGACTTGTCGCAGACCGGAGATTACATTACACAGCCGGTTCAGATGGCTATCAAGAAATATTCACTGAACATCGTTAATGAAGATTCGGAAGTTGTAACCTCAACATTGCGCGAGAGAGCAGGCGTCGTAGGTGCTTGCATGGTTGCCAGGTATCAAGTTGTTAGAGATTAATGCGCTTGATGGATGCCTCTTCATCATCTGAATCATCCACATAATGGTTCTGAAATCACGATAGTGATTTGCTCGTGTTTTGAGTGTTTGCATCTACCTTTCAAATAAAAAGTGAACTCTTTACCCGGAATAATTTTATCAGTAACACATCATGTATACGCAAGAACAAGGATTATACATTGCACATGGGCAACAAGGCCCTATTGTGATGAATGGCAAAATGGCTAATCGACACGGATTGGTGGCAGGAGCAACGGGAACAGGAAAAACCGTTAGCCTGCAGGTGATGGCAGAATCGTTCTGTCAGGCGGGCGTTCCCTGCTTCATGGCTGACATGAAAGGCGATTTGTCGGGTATCAGTCAGACGGGCCATCTCACAGGTTTTATTGAGAAACGAATGGCAGAATTTGGCATCACCAATCCGCAGTTCCAGTCTTGTCCGGTGCGGTTCTTCGACGTTTATGGGGAGCAAGGGCATCCCATGCGTGCTACCATTTCGGAGATGGGGCCTGAACTGCTGACGCGTCTCCTTGAACTCAACGATACGCAGGCGGGCATTCTTAACATCGTGTTCCGTGTGGCTGACGACCGTGGATTGTTGATTATCGACATGAAGGATTTGCGTTCCATGCTCGACTATGTAGGACAGCATGCCAAAGAGTATACCACGAGATATGGAAATATCTCCTCTGCTTCTATCGGAGCTATCCAGCGTGCACTGCTCCAGTTGGAAAGTCAGGGTGCCGACTTGTTCTTTGGTGAACCCTCTTTCGATATTCATGACCTGTTGCAGACCGAAGGAGGGAAGGGAATCATGAATGTGTTGGCCGCCGATAAACTGATGATGCAACCGAAACTCTATTCCACTTTTTTGCTTTGGTTAATCTCTGAACTCTATGCGACGTTGCCCGAAGTGGGCGATCAGCCACTGCCCAAGCTGGTATTCTTCTTCGATGAGGCGCACATGTTGTTTGAGGGTACGTCAAAAGCCTTGATTGATAAGATTGAACAGGTGATACGCCTCATCCGAAGCAAGGGTGTGGGTATCTACTTGATCACCCAAAGTCCTACGGACATCCCACTCAACATTCTTGGACAGTTGGGCAATCGGGTGCAGCATGCGCTTCGTGCTTACACGCCAAAAGATCAGAAAGCGGTGAAAAGTGCTGCGGAAACATTCCGCACGAACCCTGCCTTTAAAACCGAAGAGGCCATTACAAACCTTGAAACAGGCGAGGCTTTGGTGTCGTTTTTGGATGAGAAAGGGGCGCCACAGATGGTTGAACGGGCTAAAATGCTGTTTCCATTGAGTCAAATTGGAGCCATCACGGACGAACAGCGCAAAGCCATTATCGCTCAATCGAGCTTGGGAAGAAAATACGACCAGCCCATTGATCGTGAAAGTGCTTATGAGCAACTCCTCGAAATGGAACAGCAGGCACGGCAAAACACGCCTGTAGAAGAAGAAAAATCAGCACCGAAAGCCGCAGCCGGTAATGGCAACAGCCTTTTCAGTAAAGTGTTGAAATCGGTCATCACCGCCCTCACAGCCACTTTTGCCTCGGTATTAGGAACGGTAGTTTCTAACCAGGTGACGGGTAAGAAATCGCGTTCTCGCAAGACAGCCACTGAGCGTGCTGTTAAAAATGCCACTTCGGCTGCTACTCGTACCATGACGCGTGAAATCACTCGCAGCATCTTGGGCAATATTGTTAAGTAGGAAGGAGTATGTCTTTCAGCTTGAACGCCACTAAGTTTCAAAGTGATTGTTATGACTCTGACCTGTAGCGGACAGGTTATAGTGTATCTGGATTCTAAGTGTTATGTGCACAATGGCTTGAAAGATGCGATGAGATATGATTCAATAATTTTGAAACAATCCAACAACAAAAGCCCCACTTTTCTCTTATTTTGTACCCTTTGAAAAGTGGGGTTGTGTCTCTTTTTCATTAACTTTGCCGTGATTTTTAATTTACAAACATGGTAAAAGAACAGTTTAACAAGCGCAATCCGCTGTGGTTCAAGCATTTTAACCGCAAAGGATATTCGCTCTTCGCTGCTCTTGGCAAAGAAGTTTTGATTAGTGTCCTCAGCGTAAGCACATTGACTTACGCCAAGGCCGATGGCGTAAGTGTGCGCCACGACTTGGAAGGAGACAGCCTTGCACGCCAGGAAGTGAAGCTCGAAGAGGTGGTCGTCACCGGCTCGCGCGCTCCGCTGACCGTCAGTCAGCAATCGAGAATGGTAACTGTACTGAGCCGAAAGGATATTGAATCGGCTCCGGTACAAAGTGTTAATGACCTATTGAAATTAGCAATAGGGGTAGATGTCCGCCAGAAAGGTCCCTTGGGCGCATTGACCGATGTGGGTATCCGTGGCGGAAATTCGGAGCAGATCACCATTCTGTTGAATGGTATCAATATCTGCGATGCGCAAACTGCGCACAATGCGTTCGACATTCCTGTCGATTTGAGTGAAATCGAACGCATAGAAGTTTTGGAAGGCCCGGCAGGTAGGGTTTATGGCACATCTTCTTTGTTAGGTGCTATCAATATTGTCACCAAGGCGGCAGCCCGCACTTCACTCACAGCTCGCATGGAAAGTGGCTCGTATGGCTATTTCTCCACAGGTCTAAGGGGCAACATCGCCCGCGACAAGTGGAACAACCAGCTTTCCCTCTCAGCCACTCGAAGCGATGGTTATTCACGCAGCAAGGCAGGAAACCTGAATGCTGATTACCGTACGTTCAAGTCGTTTTATCAAGGAAGCTATCAAGACAGTTGGGTTGATGTAAGGTGGCATGCCGGCATGAGCTTGAAAGATTTTGGCGCAAACACCTTCTATGGCGTGAAATGGGACAACCAGTTTGAGCATACTTTCAAGACGTTTACAGCCATACAAGCCGAGAACAAGCAAGGTAAGTTTCACCTTCGCCCGTCTGTTTATTGGAACCGGGGCATGGATAGGTTCGAGTTGTTTCGTGGCGAGTCTAACAAATATCCCTTCAACTACCACCGTACCGACGTGTATGGCGTCAATCTGAATGCCTACTTTGATTGGGTTGGGGGTAGAACAGCCTTTGGTGCTGAGCTGAGACACGAAGACTTGATGAGTGGAAACCTTGGGGAGAAACTCGAGAACCCACAGCCCATTCATGGCACTGATCGTCAGTACACCAACGGATTGCAGCGCACCAATACGCAATTTGTATTTGAACATAACGTGCTGCTCAATAGGTTTACCCTTTCGGCGGGCTTGATTGCCGTGAAAAACAGTCAGGCGAACATGAACATGCGTGTGTATCCGGGGGTAGATATGAGCTATCGCATCGGTGATGCCTTTAAGCTTTATGCCTCGTACAACACCTCGCTGCGCATGCCGTCCATGACAGAATTGTTCTATTCTGTAGGTGGTCACAAGGCAGACAAACACCTCAAACCGGAGGAACTGTCCGCCCTCGAAGGAGGTATCAAGTTTGGCAACCCTTACATCAACGCCAAGACAGCCGTGTACTACAATCATCACAAGAATCTGATAGACTGGATACAAGACGGTACACGCAATGAAAAAAATGAATTGGTGTGGAAGAGTGTCAACTTTGGCGTGATCAATTCGCTGGGTGTTGAGAGCAGTTTCGACTTTAATTTCTTGCGCATTCTGCCGTCACAGCGTTTCTTAAAGAAAGTGTCTTTGGGTTATTCCTTTATCAATCAAGACCACAAGGAGGAAAAAGGCATTGTAAGCAAATATGTCTTGGAATATCTCAAACACAAGTTTGTGGCTGATGCACAGCTGCATCTCATTGGCAAATTGGACTTAGGTTTGTCTTGTCGTTACCTCGACCGTATGGGAAGCTACAAGGACAGAGAGGGTGTGGCTCACTCGTACAAGCCTTATAGCGTGGTGGACGCACGTCTGACGTGGAACGAAAGTAACTGGAAGGCGTACCTCAATGCCAACAACATTTTGAACAAGACTTACATGGACGCAGGCAATGTGCCACAACCGGGAATTTGGGTAGTGGCCGGTGCTGCCATCACACTGTAGACTTTAACGGCTGTAATCATCAATATGACCATCGCTACTGATGGTATAAAGACCGCACTACCATCATCTACAATCTCGCAGATGTGTTAATCGCACTGCGAGATTGTATGTTGAAAGTAAATGAATGAACCTTCTATCATTCTCGCTTTTAGCCCATATTCGGGACATTCAACCATAAAACACAGCTCTTGCGAGGACAATTAAAAACTTGGGGGCTACCAATCGGTAACCCCCAACCAACACAAAAACTAAACTAGACTTAACTAAACTAATTAGAGATTTTCACAAACCTCCAGATAGTCGTTTGCAAATATAGTAAAGTTTTATAGAAAACCATAGAAAAAACGTTTTTTTATTTTGGTAGATTCAATATTGAAATATTGAGTGCCCATTTCTCTGAAATTGGCGTGGTTAGGGAATACTCGCACAATCTCTCGAGTATGGAACTTTCAAACTTTATGAGAAAACTTTACCCTGATGATGACCAAGATGAACACATGTCACAGCGTGATAGTCACATATTAATATAAGGTAAAGCTGAACAAGTGTAATAGACGGTCGTGCAAGCTGTGCATGCGGGTAAAATGGTCTTCACAGGATACACAGTTGTGAATATTTATGTTGACAAATGTGTCTGTTTATCGATTTTTTGTTATCTTTGTGGTTGAACGATGTTCGCCGCTATGATTCTGTTGGCCTAATGTTTAGCTCTAGGTTTTCCGATTCAAAGTGTGGCAAAAAACGATTGAACGATGGAAAATCAGGAAAATAAAGAAGTGACAAGGTGGAGCAAACTCATGTTTGCCATCTTGAATATCCCAGGGGCCAAGGTTGATAGAGTTGAATTTTTAGTGGAGGCTTTGCGTCCTCATTGCACCGACGAGGAAATCAAAAAGGCTGCCTTACAGCGTCCGATTGATGTCGTTTCGGAAAAATTAATCGCAAAAATAGCTGGTGATTGCATAGTCAAAGAGGCCAAGATGGCAACCCTTGTCTCGACGGTAACAGGTATACCTGGTGGGGCAGCAGTGTTCGTCGCCATACCCATTGACCTGTTGCAGTATTACTACCACACTTTAATCATTGCTCAAAAGTTGGCCTATCTATACGGCTATCCAGACCTGAGAGAGCGAGACGGAAAGATGAAGGATTCGGCTTACGATTTATTGACCATCTTCTTAGGAGCGATGCTGGGGTCGGATGTTGCTAATCAAGCTGTCAAGGAGGTTGCACGCGCACTTTCTGAGGACATGGCGTCTCATTTACCACAGGTCAATGTGCCTACCAATGTTTGGCTTCCCTTTGTAAAAAGCATGTCGAAATGGGTGCGTGGGAAAGTTACCAAAGGCTCTTTGACCAAGCGTTTGAGCAAGGTTGTCCCCTTGGTGGGTGGTGCTGTGGCTGGCTATTTAACCTACGTGTCGTTCAAACCGAATGCTAAGCAGTTACAGAAGGTCATGGCCGAAGATGCGCTTTTATTTAAAACCAGCCACGAATAATGAGGCTCGGACGACATGTCAGGCTGGCGTGCCATTCAATTTTTTCTGCAGATCAAATGGCGTAGACCCTTCTTTTCTTGCTGGTTCTGGGTTTGTTACAATTGTAATATCCTTTTGCCGTCATGAAGTAGAAGTGCTGATTGAATATGATTTTTATTTAACAACAAGATGTTGAATCCTTGGCTTGTAGACAAACAGATACGTTGCTGTGTGCAAATTAGCCAAATATGAACAAGTGTAGTATATTATTTATTTATAGGTAGTTACAGTATTCTCTTGTCGTTTTCCATCTCATTCCTTCACTATTTGAGAGCAAAAGCATTGAGTTAAGCCTGTAATATGCATGTTTTTGACGTGTAATTGCCAGTAAATTGCGCGCCAAAAGGATGTAGGTGGAACGAATACCTCATTGCTTTTACATCAAAATCGGCTTTTTCTTACCCGTTCATCTCTTGTTTGCTCCCTCTGTGCCTATTGATTTTTTCTATATTGTAAGTTTTGAAGAGCCGTTTTTAGGGCTGTTTTCATGATAAAAAATGTACATTTTGTACATAATTCCCTCGGTTCGTAATACATTACGTTTCACTCTAATATTCTCATAAATGACTATATATAAAAGGTGAAATTATAAACAAACGTTAAATACTTGTTGTTTTTCAAACTTTTTTGCTCATTTGTTTGGAGGGTATCACTTTTCGTATTACCTTTGCACTCGCTTTCGCACTAAAAGTTGCGTTAGCGACACAAAGAAGCGATCTTTGAAAAGATTTACATAAAGACAGAAGTAGTACAAGAAGCATGAGTATTGTTAAAGATGCTCATGGGTGAACATTTACGAACCGTTCAATTCTTACTAGAAACGAACAAAGGTGAGAATACTTTTAAATTCTGGAGTTTCGTTCTGAACAGAGAAAACGAAGTTGGTATGATATGCGTGTTCTGGCTT
>NZ_ADEG01000043.1 GCF_000177075.1 Hoylesella buccalis ATCC 35310 | reverse complement strand
ACGGTGGTAATTTATAGAACCAGCCTTTAGTTTGTTATTTCACCTTGGCCTCTTGTGCCTGACGCATCACCCTGAGCCAGTTGCCGCCCCATATCTTGGCGATGTCTTCTTCGCTGTATCGGCGGCGGAGTAACTGGATGGTGAAGTTGATGAGCTCGGACGAATTGGCCATGCCAGGCACACCGCCGTCGCCATCAAAGTCGGTTCCGATGCCAACATGGTCGATACCCATGATTTGGATGGCGTGTTCGAGGTGGTTGATGCCGTCGATGATGCTAGCTTTTGCACCGTCAGCCCGTAAAAAACCATGGTAGAACGTGGTGTGAGCCACGCCTCCCGCCTTGGCTAAGGCGCGAAGTTGGTCATCGGTGAGGTTGCGTGGCACGTCGCAGAGCGCCTTGCAGTTGCTGTGGCTGCATACAATGGGAACCCTACTGATGTCCAATGCGTCGTAAAAACTTTGTTCGCCTCCGTGCGAGAGGTCTACCATCAGGCCGCAATCGTTCATCTCTTTGATTACCTTCTCGCCAAATTGGGACACGCCGTGATGGGTGTTCTGGCTTCTGCGGGCACTGTCGCAGATGGCGTTGTCGCCGTTGTGGCAGAGCGTGATGTAGGTGACGCCGCGGTTGGCGAAATGCTGCACGTTACGAATGTCGTCCTCAAGGGCCAATCCGTTCTCAATGCCAAGTACGATACTCTTTTTGCCTTGCTGCTTGTTCTGATACAGTTGTTCGGGATTGCGTGCCAAGGCAAGGTAGGAATGGTTGGCCTGCACGATGTCTTCTATCTTGTCGAAAATAAGGTCGGCGTAGGCTTTTGGTCCTTCAACGGGGAAGGGTGCGATGTCTGTAAACGCTTCGTCGGGTTTGTTTTGGGGGAGGTAAGCCACCATGATGACGGCGTCTTGTCGCCCTTCGGTCATCTTGTGCAGGTCGACGAGGATGCGACTGTCGCGCTGTTCGAAATGAATTCCTTGCGGAAAGAACATCGGTGTGTCGCAGTGGGTGTCAAGAATAAGGTGGCGGTGGTGTAGCGATTTGGCCATTGAAAACTCGCTGGCGCGGTTGACAAGCCATTTGAAAAGTTTTTGTCCCTCATCACCTAACCACTCTGGATGCCACTGCACGCCTAAGATGGACTTGTGTTCCGTGCTCTCCATGGCCTCGATGATGCCATCCGGCGAGCTGGCTGTTGCCTGGAAGTGCGCTCCGGTGTCGCTGACAGCTTGATGGTGGAACGAGTTGACGAATATATGTTCTGAGTCATAGATGTCGCGTATCATGCTCTCGGGTGAGAGGATGACGCTGTGTGTAGGTTCACTTTTGTCAGCTTCTTGCGAATGCTTGAGGGTGGCGTTGATGTCTTGTGCGACCCTTCCGCCTAAGGCGAAGGCCAGTGTCTGCATGCCCCTGCAAATGCCAAACATGGGGATTTGCCGGTTAAAAGCCAGACGTGTGATGAGCAGTTCGGGCAAGTCGCGCGTGGCATTGATGCTATGCAGCTCTTTATGGGGCTCCTCTCCAGCCCACAAGGGATTGTGGTCGCCACCGCCGGTGAGCAGCAGTCCGTCAATGTTTTCCAGGGTGTTGATGATTACCTCTGGGTCGCTGACGGGTGGTATGAGCATGGGTGTGCCTCCGGCATCGACCACTTGCTTGTAGTAACGATCGCGCAATGTGGCGTCGCCATCTACATAGTTGGTGGTAATGCCTATCAAGGGACGGTGATGGGCGGCAGGGTAGGAGGAGTGAATTTGGTTGAGGTGCGAGTTGAGGTCAAACTGTTTCATTCCTCGTCTACATTTGCAGGTATTTCACGTTTGATGCTCTGCTCAAGCGAAATCAAGGTTTCGGTGCTGACAACGCCTGGAATGGTTTGCATACGGTTGTTGAGCAAGTCCATGAGTTGTTCGTTGTCGCGTGCGTAAAGTTTGATCATCATGGTGTAAGGACCAGTGGTGAAATGGCACTCAATGATTTCGGGAATCTCCTGAAGTTCGGCGACAACCTTCTTGTACATGCTGCCGCGTTCGAGGTTTAGACCTACGTAAGTGCAGGTAGAATAACCCAGGCTTTTCGGATTGACATAGAATCCGCTGCCCGTGATGATACCTTTTTCCACCAGATGCTGTACGCGTTGATGGATGGCTGCACGCGAAACGCCACATTGTGTGGCTACATCCTTGAAAGGAATGCGTGCGTTAGTTGATAAAATACTTAAGATTTTCCTGTCCAACTTGTCGATCTTGTCCGTGTCTTTTGCCATAGATTTCTGTGTTATATTGTTATTTTGATAGCAAAATTAGGTAATATTAATGATATAAGCAACAAGATGTGAATAAAAATGCGATAAATCGTACCTATTTGATAGATATTTTGTCGGTGGTATCTTGTCTCTGTTTGCCCCAATACAAGATAGACCTGGCAGGAGAGAAGATGTGTTCTCTGCCTGTCAGGTCTATACAGTGATGATTGATGTGTGTAAGGATGGCGCTGTATCGATGGGCAAATGGCCAAGGTTTAAGGTCGATGACAGTGTGCCTTCCCTTTGTGTTTATTTCTTCGAGGCAGCTGGTGCTTTCTCGATACTGATTAGTTCAACGGTGAAAATCAGGGTAGAATAGGGTTGAATCTGTCCGGCCTGACGCTCTCCATAGGCCAGTTCTTGCGGGATGTAAATTTCCCATTTGCTACCTACCGGCATCATGGTGAGGGCCTCTGTCCATCCCTTAATGACCTGATTGCAGCGGAATGAGGTGGTTTGTGGATTGCGCTTGTATGAACTGTCGAACACGTTTCCGTCGATGGTCTTGCCTTCATATTTCACAGTTACCTTGTCTTCCTTTTGTGGAATCTCGCCCTTTCCTTCGGTAATCACCTTGTATTGCAGACCGCTGGCAGTTGTTTTCACACCTGGCTGAGTGGCATTTTGCTTCAACCAGGCTGTGTTGGCTGCGATGTATGCCGACTCTTTCTCTTTCTTCACTTGGGTTCTGCGCTCTTGAAACAGTTCACTCGCCTTTTCAACGGAATAGACACTCGTGTCATTCTGTACGCCGGCGAGGAAGCCCTGGTTGAAGATTTCGGCATCAATAGCGTTGGGTGTTCCCTTGAAGTCGTTGGTGGTCTGCGGCAAAATACGGTTTTTTACCATCCTGGCGATGGCAGCACCCGCATGACGAGCCTTGAATTGAGGCGAATCAATCTGCTTTAATGCCTCCTGAAAGCCTGCGACAAATTCGGCAATCTGCGCCGGATCCATCTCGTATTCCTGCTGCAAGAAAGGCATCAAGCCATTGGTTGCGGCCAATCCAGCTGCGTAACTCAAGGAATCTTGCGGTGTAAGCAGTGGCTTCACGGCTGTTTGAATCTTCTGCTTCTTGTCCTTCTCTTTGCCTAATGCGGCCATGCTGACCGATGCAACCGACAAGAACAACACTGAAAGTAATAAAATCTTTTTCATCATCAACATTTTATTCAAAAGAAAAACTTACCTTGTATGGTTGGTTCTTGCGGTACAATGCCACAAGAACCATCAAATACAAGGCAAGTCTTCGTCTATTTATTTAATATAATAGTCAGCAGTTTACTTCTCGATGCTGATTAATTCAATCTTGAAGATCAAAGTAGAGAAAGGCTTAATCTGACCTTGTTCACGTTCGCCGTAGGCCAATTCTTGTGGAATATACACTTCCCATACAGAGCCTACAGGCATGTGAACGAGAGCTTCTGTCCATCCTTTGATGACCTGATTGGCACGCAAGGAAACAGGCTGTCCATTCTTATAAGAACTGTCAAACACTTTTCCATCGAGGGTCTTGCCTTCATAATGAACCTTCACCATGGATGTATCTGCCGGCATGGCACCGTTACCAACCTTGATAACCTTATATTGTACACCGCTTGGCAATGTCTTCACGCCATCTTTCTTCTTGTTCTCTGCGAGGAATTTCTCACCAGCTGCCTTGTTGGGGCCATATTCCTTTTCCATGACTTTGGCTCTGATTTCGCTCATCTTGGTTTGTGCTACCTGTCCAGCCTCTTCGATGGTCATCAGTCCTTTCTTGCCTGTTGTACCGGTGATGAAGCCAGCCATGAAGTTCTTCAGTGAGATGGTCTTGGTTGAATCGCTGCCGAATACCTCTTGGTTGATGCCGGTAATCATCTGATTGCTGATTTGTTGACCAATCTGGATACCTGCATAGTAAGCGGCACGGCCTTTGTCATCTCCGGCATTAGCACCCTCGTTCAATCCCTTGATGAACTGATCCATGTAGGTTGTGTCGATGTTCATGCGGCCAATGAGATACTCTTTGAGTCCTTGAGTCTGTGCCAATCCGATGGCATAGCTCAGTGTATCCACGTCTGTCTTGAGGTTTGCCTTGGGTGTTGAGTTGCCGCAACCAGTAAATGTTGCAGCAGCGATAGCCATTGCGGCTACGAATGTAAGTTTTTTCATTGTTATTTGTTGTTATTAAATTACTTTTATAAGCTCTACATCGAATACCAATGCCGAGAATGGGGGTATGGCATTGCCTGCTCCCCGCTCACCATATCCGAGGTGATAAGGGATGAAAAAGCGATACTTAGCACCTTCCTGCATCAGTTGAAGGCCTTCGGTCCAACCGGCGATGACTTGGTTTAAGGCGAATGTTGCAGGCTCGCCGCGTTGAATACTGCTGTCAAAGAGCGTACCATCATGCAGCATTCCTTCGTAATGACATGTCACCTGATCGGTTGCTTTCGGCTTTTTGCCGTTGCCTTCTTTCAGCACTACGTATTGTAAACCACTGGGAAGCGTCACTACACCTTCCTTCTTTGCATTCTCAGTCAGATAGGCTTCGCCAGCCTCCTTGACCACTTTGCCTTTCTCTTCGGCAGCTGCGCGTTGCTTCTTCTCTTGTTCTTGGAAGAAATTCTGCACCAATGTCTGCGCTTCTTGATTGTCTATTTTTGGCTTTGCGCCAGCGATTACGTCTTTGATTGCTTGTGAAAAATCATCGATATTCAAACTCTGGGCGCCCATATCAGACAGTTGTTGACCAATGCCAAGCCCCAAAGCGTAGCTTACTTTGTCCATTTTAAATAATCTATATTGATAAGTTTTGCTTTTTAACAAGGGCAAAGATAGCAAAAAACTATCATAGCTTCGAGTTATTTCTCAAAAAAATACTATTTTTGTAGAATATTAGTGTAAAAGCGAAGTCTATCCATTGATAGGCATGGGATTAAGAAATGGTAAGATCATGAAGAAGATTGTATTTCTGACAGGTGCCGGTATGTCGGTAGAAAGTGGATTCAAAACCTTTAGAGGAAGTGACGGATTGTGGGAAAACTATCCAGTAGAACAGGTGGCGACACATGAGGGTTGGGAAGCCGATCCAACGCTTGTGACCAACTTTTACAACATGCTTCGAAAGAAACTCTATGCGGCAAAGCCCAATGAAGGGCATCGATTGATTCAGCAACTCGAAGAGGTGTACGACGTAACTGTTATCACTCAGAATGTTGACAATCTGCATGAGCGGGCTGGTTCGTCGAGAGTAATCCATCTACATGGCGAACTGGCCAAGGTATGTTCCAGTCGTGATCCTTACAATGAGGCCTATATCCGCGAATTACCCCAAGAGAATTGTACCGTAGAGCCTGGAACCAAGGCTGATGATGGGTCGCTTTTGCGCCCGTTCATTGTATTCTTTGGCGAGAGTGTGCCCATGATTTCCGTCGCAGCTGAATACGCTCGTGAAGCTGATATCTTTGTCATTATCGGAACATCTCTCAACGTTTATCCCGCTGCGGGATTGGTTCAATATACCAAACCCAATTGCCCCATCTATCTTATTGACCCAGAATCGGTGCATACCAGTGGTATCCGTCATCTCAAACACATACAGAAAGGTGCCAGTGAGGGGATGAAAGAACTCATGAAGGTCTTGGAATCTGACCAATAAAGAACGTTATTGCCGTGTCAACTCATGATGATGTGCGCGCATAGTTGTTAGCTTGTACATATATAAAACCAATCAATCCATGGAGGAATGCTTATGATGAACGAACTAATTGATAAGCTGCACATAGAGCAATGTTCATTGGTGCTGCTGCACGAAGGAAACATTCGCACGTTTGAAGGTAGGGGAGTGCGAATGCTCTACAATCTACTGAACGATGAACCCGAATCGCTTTTTAAATCGAAAGTAGCCATTAAGGCAGTTGGTAAGACCGCCGCCAAGGCCATGGCAGATGGTGGTGTAACCGAAGTCTACGCTGATGTGATAAGCGAAGAGGCGCATAATAGGCTCAAAGACGCTGGCGTGAAGGTAGATTACGACAAGAAAGTAAACCACCAACGCTTCTTGGAAATATGGAAGCAGATGGGCGAAATCAAAGATTGATGCCACCCCTATGCAACAATCCCGTGACTAACCTGATGGCCATGCGCATCGTTTGTCGTACACGGTATGGCCCTCAGGGCATGCTGTTTGTGTGAGGTAAGCGCCAAACAGTTAATGGGAAACCTGCATGTAAGCTAAAACCTTATTGGGTGAGGCATGCAGAATCTCCGTAAGACAATCACCCATTGTGCTGCCGAACACCCATGCGAGCCTCAACGACATTCACCACATAGTCGCCCAGTTTTTCACATTCTTGAATGATATCCATGTAAATGGTACCAATGGCATAGGTATATAGATGCGCATTGATATCGGTGATGTTGGTTGTCTTGAGTTGATTTCGATAGCTGTTGATTTCGTTCTCGATGTTAAAAGATAGACCGGCATCCAGATTAGCCTTACGTCCAGAGAGGATGACGTTCATCTGTGTGAGGGCATCGTCGGTGAGTTCGAACATCTGGTGCAACTGCTCGTACAGCTTTTCGGGGAACTCTTCCTTGCCAGTGCGCTTGCGTTTCAAGGCACGGGCAATGTTGTAGCAACTGTCTCCGATACTCTCTATCTCGGTAATCTCTCGTAACATCGATCGTATCTTCATCTTGGTGTCGTCGCTAAGGTGCGCCGTTCCTACTTGATCCAGATAGTTGGCAATCTCTATTTCCATGCTGTCGCTGATGCCTTCGTATTTCTCTATCCGGTCGAATATTCTGGTAAACGTGTTTTCATCCTTTTCGACAAGCAGGTCTCTCACCATCCCAAACATGCGCTGCATACGTCCGGCAAACGACCGTATCTCCTTATGTGCCTCCAAAACCGAAAGCTCTGGCGTCTTCATGATGCCCGCTTGGATGAATTGCAGACGGAAGTCTTCCTCGTCATCGCTGTGCCTTGGCTTGATCAGCATGCATACCAACCGCTCTATTTGAGGGATGAACCATATCAAAACAGCTGTATTCATGATGTTGAAAGACGAGTGGAAGGCTGCCAAGACGATAGGCAGTTTCACGGCTAGTTGCTCCTGTGTCAGGTTGTGTCCCGTGGGGTCGTAGTGTACTAAGCCGCACACGGCATTGACAAACGGATAGAACACGCACAATACCCAAATCACTCCGATGAGGTTAAACACCAAATGAGCCAATGCGGTTCGTCGTGCTTGCGTGTTGGCTCCTAAGGCTGCAAGGTTGGCTGTGGCCGTGGTTCCAATGTTCTCACCCATGACAAGCGCGATACCCAGATAGATGGGAAGCACGCCAGACGAGCATAACAGGATGGTGATGGCCATCACAGCAGCCGACGACTGTACGAGACAAGTGATGATGGAGCCAATAAACAGAAAAGAAAGTATCGTAAGATAGCTGTCAACGTCGAACGACTTGAAAAACTCAATGATTTGCGGATTGCTCTCCAATTGCAACTCTTTGCCCGACGTGTTGAGCAGAACCAAGCTGAAGAACATAAAAGAGATACCGAAGAGAAAATCGCCTATGTATCGCATCTTGCGACTGTAAATCAGTATGATGCCCACGAGGAAAGACGGAAAGACAAAGCTGGTCAGGTCAACCGTGTAGCCTAAGGACATGATCCACGCCGTCAGAGTCGTTCCAATGTTCGCACCCATGATTACCGATATGGCCTGAGCGAGGGTCAACAGGCCTGCGTTGACAAACGACACGGTCATCACCGTGGTGGCTGAAGATGACTGTACGGCACAGGTGATGAACGTACCTGTGAGCATGCCGGTGAACCGATTGGTGGTCATTGCACTCAAAATGTGGCGCAACTGTGAGCCTGCCATCTTTTGAAGAGCTTCGCTCATTACTTTCATACCGTAAATCAGCAGAGCCAATGAGCCGATGATCTTGAAAAAAATCGCTAAATAATCACTCGTTGTCATAATAATTGAATTGTAATGCGATATAATTTTTGCGCTTCAGTAGAAATTCGTTATCTTTACGCTCCGTAACATTTTAATAACCAAAACGAACGAGGCTGATGAAACAAGTATTGCAAATTTGTTGCAAAAATAACAAAAAAACTCAAGATGTAGCTATCGGAAGCACACTTTCTGATGTATTCAAGCAATTTAATTTGAAAATGCCTTATGGGCCCATCTGTGCGAGAGTGAATAACAAGGTCGTGGGAATGAACTATCAACTGTACCACAACAAAGATGTAGAGTTCTTGGACATGCACGATGCTTCGGCATCAAGAAACTACACCCGAACGCTGTTCTTCATTCTGTGCAAAGCTGTTCACGACCTCTATCCAGGGTCGAGAGTGGTGATTGATATTCCTGTTTCCAAAGGCTATTACATCAATTTGCACATCGGACGCGAGGTAACCGATGAGGATGCGACGCGCATTCGCGAACGCATGCAGCAAATCATTGACGAGAAAATTCCCATAGAACGTTTCGAGGTGCGTACCGAAGAGGCCATCCGCATGTTTGAGCAGAAGGGTGATGAGGCTAAGGTAAAACTTCTCAGAAGCGTGGGTTCGCTGTACACGGTGTACTACCGTATCGACGATTATGTGGATTATTACTACGGTGCGTTGCTCACCAACACGTCGGACATTTACCTGTTCGGACTGGAAAGGTATTTCGAAGGCTTGTTGCTTCGCATTCCTTCGAAGCACGACCCCTCACAACTTGGTGCGCTCGTCAAGCAAGACAAGATGTTCGAGGTATTCCTGGAGCAGCATCGTTGGCAACACATTCTGGGCGTGAGTACCATAGGTGACTTCAATGAGGCTGTGAAAGCGGGCCATGCTACCAATCTTATTAATGTGAGTGAAGCCCTGCAAGAGAAGAAAATATCGCAGATTGCCGACCAGATTACCACGCACCCAGAGGTGAGGGTGGTGCTCATAGCCGGGCCGTCCTCATCGGGTAAGACCACTTTCTGCAAACGACTGAGCATCCAATTGCTGGCCAACGGCATTCGTCCCGTGCAGATATCGTTGGATGACTACTTTGTAGATCGCGAAAAAACGCCCAAGGATGCCGATGGCGATTGGGACTACGAAAGCATTCACGCCTTAGATATCAACCTGATAAACTTACAGCTCAGTGCGTTGTTCAGAGGTGAAGAGGTTGAGCTACCCAAGTATGATTTCCTCTCAGGTAGAAGCGGAATGAGCGGTAAACGGCTGCGTTTGGCCGACCGTCAGGTGCTGCTGGTGGAAGGTATCCATGCCCTGAACCCCGAACTGACGGCACAAATCCCGAAAAAGCAGAAGTTTCATGTATATATATCGGCACTCACCAGCATCCTATTGGATGACCACAACTACATTCCTACCACCGACAACCGACTGCTGAGGCGCATCATTCGCGACCATAAATATCGTGGAGTGAGTGCGCAGGAAACCATTAGACGTTGGCCGAGTGTGCGGGCCGGCGAGACAAAATGGGTGTTTCCCTACCAAGAAAACGCCGATGTGATGTTCAATACCGCCATGCTTTACGAGTTGGCCGTCATCCAAGAGCAGGCCGCCCCCTTGCTCGAACAGGTACCAGAAAACTGCGTGGAGTATTCGGAAGCTTATCGCTTGCGTAAGTTCTTGAGCTACATCACCCCCATTCCCAGCCGCGCCTTGCCGCCAACCAGCCTCGTCCGCGAGTTCTTAGGCGGCAGTTCGTTCAGGTATTAGCTGCACCTGTGCCGTTACAGCAAACGGCAGATGCAGGCTTTTCAATAGAAAATAATGTGAAGTGAGCGTAGGTTTGTACAGACTTGCGCTCACTTCTTTATAGTACACGTTGTCCTGCTTTCCACACCATAGATATAAAAGTTGTTGCCAAACCTTGTGAAAATGTGTCAAAAATATTTGTTATATAGATTTTAAATATCTATCTTTGAAAACACATTAATTTATAAACTATTAGCTATGGTTCAAGAAAAAAAATCTACAGATTTATTCCCTTGGGTATTGATGATTTTGATGTCATCAGTAACATTTGTGGGAATTTTATCAGAATTGGTGCCTTCGGGCGTGTTACCGCAAATCATGTCAGACCTTGGTGTTAACGAAGTTCAAGGCGGAAGGCTGGTGGGTTTGTATGCTCTTGCATCGGCCATATTCGGCATTCCGCTCATCTCGGCGACGATGCAGTACAACCGAAAGAAAGTGCTGTTGTGGTTGTTGGTGGGATTTGCGCTTTGCAATGTGTTGTCAGGTCTTGTACACAACTACTACATCGTGTTGGCGTTGCGTTTCCTCGGCGGTATCAGTGCGGGTGTCATGTGGCCGATGATTGCGGCCTTTGGCATGCGTTTGGTACATCCCAGTCATCAAGGTAGGGCTGTAGCTGTAATCATGGCGGGTAATACTTTGGGTATAAGTCTGGGTATGCCGCTGATGACATCAATCGGAGATAAGTTTGGTTGGCGTATTGAATTTATCGCATTAGGACTGCTTGTTGCGCTGATTGCCGTGCTTTCGCTATTCATGCTGCCGTCTACACCTGGTGAAAAGCTCACCAAGAGCACATCACCTTTCGCCATGTTGAAAAACAAATCCATTTTATTGATTATTCTTCTCACCTTGTTAGGTGTTTGTGGACATTACGGAGTTTATACCTACATCACCCGATTGGTTGCCGAAATTAACGTAGCAGGAGGCATTGAGATGGCTCTGATGGTGTTTGGTATCGGCTCATTGATATCCATCATCATCGCAACGAAGTACATCGATTTGTATCTTCGCGAGCTTACTATCGCCATGTTTGCCTTCTTAGCCATAGCCATGCTCCTGTTCTACTTTTTCAAGGGCGCCATGGGAATTTCGCAATTTGGTTTCTTCTTGTGGGGATTGTCGTTCGGTCCGTTGGTTACATTGTTCCAGGCTGCAGTGGGAAACCAAGTGGAAAGTGGCAAAGACGTGGCCATGTCGGTGCAGTCGTGTATGTTTAATCTTTCTATCATGATTACGACATGGATTGCAGGTTTGCTGCTGATAAGCTTCGGTCCGACGAGCTTAATATGGTATGCCGTGCTGTTAGCCGTGCCAGGAATGATTATTTCTATATTCGCCAAGCATACATTGCGACGGATAGGGTAGAGAGTCAGTTCACTAAAACTCATAAAAAAAGCTGCACATTGTAATGTGCAGCTTTTTTAATTATAATGACCTTACATCTTGAAAGGAATTTCATATTCTGTAGGTTTCTTCTTAAACAAGAATTCACCCTTTCTCACAGAAGCCAGTACACCAACACGTCTGCGGATGCAATCCCATGAGCTGTCGCCATCCAGAACGATAAAGTTAGCATCCTTGCCTTCTTCCAGTCCGTATGCGTCATGGATGTTCATACACTTAGCACCATTGTACGTAATCATGTCGAAAGCGTTTTCTACTTCCTCTGGGCTTGCATAATGTGACAGGTGGATGGCATTATCCAGGATATTCATCATGTTACCGCTTCCCAATGGATACCACGGGTCGTTGATAGAGTCCTGAGCCAATGCAACATTGATACCCATGTGCATGAACTCCTTGATGCGTGTCAAGCCGCGACGCTTTGGATAAGTGTCCTGACGACCTTGCAGATATGCATTCTCTGTGGGGCAGGAGATGAAGTTCATCTTACTTCTCTTAAACATGTCGAACATTCTGTATGCATACGAGTTGTCTGCCGAACCAAACGAACAAGTGTGGCTGGCGGTGGTCTTTGTACCATAATCCTCCAGATATACCAAGGCGTTCAATATCTCAACGAATCTTGCCATGGTGTCGTCTGTCTCGTCACAGTGAACGTCAATCAGTACGTTGTATTTCATAGCCAGCTCAACAATGTCGTGGATAGATTTCTCACCAAACTCTCTTGCCGGCTCGTAGTGAGGAATACCACCAATTACGTCAGCACCCATCTTCAGCGCTTCTTCCACCAATTCTTTTCCACCCTTGTAGGTGTACATACCGTTTTGTGGGAAAGCTACAACCTGGATGTCCACAATGTCCTTCATCTCTTCTTTCAGTTCCATGAGAGCCTTGAAGCCGATAAACTTAGGATCGGTTACGTCGGTCTGTGCGCGGATAAACTGAACGCCTTGAGAAACTTCGTCCTCGATACCCTTGCGTGCCAGCTTCTTCACACCCTCGATGGTCATGGTTGCCTTATATTTGGGCCAGTTCTCGATAGCCTCGTAAAGCGTACCCGATGCAGCGCCAATGCCTTCCATCTCGGCCAGCGTGTAAACATAGTCTAAGTGCAAGTGCGGATCTACGTAAGGAGGAAGTACAAACTTACCTTTCAGGTCAATCTCCTCGTCACATTTAGGCAGGTTATTGCCAATTTGAGCAATCTTGCCGTTCTCCACTATCATTTCCGTTGCTGAACAGTTGCGATAAATCTTCGCATTAAAAAATTTTCTTTTCATAAAAAATAAGTTTAAGTATAACACTCCAAATATAGTGATTTAAAATGGAATGTGCAACTTTTATTTGATGCCTTTTGGCATAATCTTACAATTATTATAGAATTTTCTTGTTTTTTGATAATCACCTCGTTGTGCCGCATCAATTTCGTTATTTTTATTCATCGAATGCTTTGCCATTCTATTTTCTTCATCTATCTTTGCAGAAACAATTGCATACCAGTGGTTTTGCCAGGGACAGGTCATGGATGAGTGAGTGTCCCATCAGGCATGACGGTTGCCGACAATAAACTTTAGATGAATGTGTTGATATGAAAATCAAAGGTTTAGAGAACGCTTTCAGTGCCAAAGAACTGAAAGACTATTTTTTTATCACCATCGCCATGCTTTTTTATTGCATCGGGTGGACGGTCTTTTTGTTGCCCAATAACATCACCACGGGTGGCGTTCCGGGTATTTCGTCTGTGTTGTATTGGGGACTTGGAATCCCTGTTCAGTATTCTTACTTCTTCATCAACGCTGTGTTGATTGCGTTTGCGTTGCGCTTGTTGGGGCTTCGTTTCTGCATCAAAACCATTTTTGGCATCATCATTCTCACCACGTTGACGTCGCTGGCACAAACCTATATGCTGGATGTCAGACTGTTGAGCGACCAGCCTTTCATGGCGAGTGTCATCGGTGCGGCCTTCTGTGGAACGGGTGTCGGACTGGGTTTGTCGGCCAATGGCAGTACGGGCGGCACGGATATCGTGGCCGCCATCGTCAACAAGTATCGTGACATTTCGCTGGGAAGGGTCATCTTAATTTGTGACTTGGTGATTATTTCGTCCAGTTACCTGGCTTTGCACGATTGGGAGAAGGTAATTTATGGCTATGTGGTGCTGTTCATCACTTCGTTTTGTGTCGATCAGGTGGTTAATTCCATGCGTCGCTCGGTGCAGTTTTTTATTATTTCTGACCGGTACGAGGAGATTGGTCGCCAGATCAACGAGAACCCGCATCGAGGCTGTACGGTGATCAATGCGTCTGGATTTTATTCGGGTCGCGAGATGAAGATGTTGTTCGTACTGGCTAAAAAGAGTGAGTCGGGAAAGATTTTTGATTTGATCAACGATATCGATCCTGCTGCCTTTGTGTCCCAGAGTGCCGTAATTGGAGTTTATGGCGAAGGCTTCGACCGGTTTAAGGTGAGGCAAAAGAAAAACTCTCCCAACAAATTGTCTCAAAAGAAACAAGGCAATTCAAATCCTTAGAGCCGTGAGGGGCGACTAATCTCTGCACTTTCTTGGGTGTCTGTCAGACCGTCATGATACTGAATTTTCTTGACAGGCATCGCTCTTATCCTTCGCGTGTAATCAACCAGCCTTGCTGCTGCTTGCAAATACGCCAAATATGAGCATAGTTTGTAATGTGTTGTGTTATTGGTAGTTGGGCGAAAGTGGTACTTTTCAGGCCATTATATTTTCTATTTTTCACCATAAAAGCATTGCCTTAGACGGGTTATTTGCATGCTTTTGCCGTGCAAGAGCATGCAAATTCTTCGCCAAAGTGATGCCTTTAACGCACCAATCACATAACTTTTACGCCCAACGTTGATAATTCTCATCTATTCATCTCTTGTTTGCATCCTGCCTGCCTATTGAATTTTTCTATATTGAAAGTTTCTACAGGTCGTTTTTAGACCGTTATTTGGTAAAAATAACAAACAATTCGAAGGGGCGTAATTTCTCACGTTCAGCCTCTGCATAGTGATGAGAGTCATAGGGGTGTGATTTATCATGTTTTTAGATAAGCTACACACTGAAAAAAGTACAAATAAATTTGACTTCAACAAATAAAGTTGTATCTTTGTATGTAGAAAAGCTCATACAAACATTATTATCAAAAACATTATGAAGAAGAAATTTATTTGTACCGTATGTGGATACGCATACGAAGGAGAAGAAGCACCAAAAGAGTGCCCGGTATGTCACGCTAAAGCAGAGAAGTTTAAGGCTTTTGACCCGAAAGCAATTAAAGGAACAAAGACTGAAGAGAACCTCATGGCTGCATTCGCAGGTGAGAGCCAGGCGCACACCAAGTACCTTTACTTTGCTTCTAAGGCCAAGAAAGAAGGCTATGAGCAGTTGGCTGCTATCTTTGAAGAAACAGCACGCAACGAGAAAGAACACGCCAAGGTATGGTTCAAGTTCTTGCGTGGTGGTGATATCCCAACCACAACAGACAACATCAAAGAGGCTGCTGACGGTGAAAACTACGAGTGGACAGACATGTATGTGAACATGGCGAAGGTAGCCGATGAAGAAGGATTCCCAGAGATTGCCGTGAAGTTCCGTGCTGTTGCTGCAGTTGAGAAGCACCACGAAGAGCGTTATCGCAAGATGTTGAAGAACATCGAAGACGAGATCGTCTTCTCACGCGATGGCAGCTGTGTATGGCAGTGCCGCAACTGTGGACACATCGTTGTAGGTAAGAAGGCTCCTGAGGTATGTCCCGTTTGTGACCATCCACAGAGCTACTTCCAGATTGAACCAGACAATCTGTAAGTCGACTGATATAAGTAAGAATATCAACGAGAGATTCTCAAAACGAGTATCTCTCGTTTGCATGTATACCAGTATTCTTTTAGAGGCTGTTTTCAGATTCTATCCTTATGTAGGAACGTGACAAGGTACGCACCTATGTTTGGTCAACTGTCGCTGAATAGAACGGTCTTTCGCTCGGTATGCACAAACAAAAAAATGGGATGCACCTTTCAGCGCATCCCATTTTATGATGATATAAGTAGTTTATAAGATTTACTTCAATTTGCAGTAGCCATATTTAGCCGAGCAGCAAAGTTCTTCCTCGATGCGGATGAGCTGGTTGTACTTCGCAATACGGTCGGTACGGCTCATAGAACCAGTCTTAATCTGACCTGAGTTAGTTGCAACGGCAATATCAGCAATCGTTGTGTCCTCGGTCTCTCCTGAACGGTGAGAAGTAACTGTGGTGTAACCAGCACGGTGAGCCATTTCAATAGCCTCCAATGTTTCGGTCAACGAACCAATCTGGTTAACCTTAATCAGGATAGAGTTGGCTGCACCCATCTTGATACCCTTCTCCAAGAACTTCGTGTTGGTTACAAACAAGTCGTCACCAACCAACTGGCAACGGTCGCCAATCTTCTCGGTCAGCTTCACCCAGTTGTCCCAGTCGTTCTCATCCAAACCGTCCTCAATAGAGTCGATAGGATATTTTGTAATCAGTTCTTCCAAGTAAGCAATCTGCTCATCAGCGGTCAGCTTCTTACCATTAGGATCCTTTGGCATGCCACTCTTCAACTGACGATAGTCGTAGAACCACTCACCATTCTCCTGAACAGCAAACTCAGAAGCAGCGCAGTCCATGGCAATCTTCACATCCTTGCCTGGCTCATAACCTGCATCCTTGATAGCCTGAATGATAGAATCCAAGGCATCCTCAATACCATCGAACTTAGGAGCGAAACCACCTTCATCACCTACAGCGGTAGACAAGCCGCGCTTCTTCAACAACTTTGCCAAAGCGTGGAATACTTCTGCACCCATACGAATGCCTTCTTTGATAGAAGGAGCACCCACAGGACGAATCATAAACTCTTGGAAAGCGATAGGAGCATCAGAGTGTGCACCACCGTTGATGATGTTCATCATTGGAACGGGCAATGTATAAGTGTTCACACCACCGATATAACGATAGAGTGGCATGTGAAGAGCTTTGGCTGCCGTGTGTGCAACTGCCAAGCTAACACCCAAGATAGCGTTAGCACCCAACTTGCTCTTGGTAGGAGTACCATCCAAGGCAAGCATCTTGTAATCTATCTTGCGCTGTTCCAACACGCAAAAACCTTTCAATGCTGGAGCAATGATGTTGTTCACATTCTCTACGGCCTTTAATACACCCTTGCCACCATAGCGAGCTTTGTCGCCATCGCGCAACTCTAAGGCTTCGTTTTCACCCGTAGATGCACCAGATGGTACGCTGGCACGACCCATCACACCATTTTCCAATGTTACCTCAACCTCTACTGTAGGATTACCACGAGAGTCAATAATCTCTCTTGCGTGAACTTTTTCAATTACCATAATTAATTATTTATTTTGAATGAATAATATCTCTGAATTCATTGCAAAGATAACGATAATTAAGGAATTCACCAATACAGAGATATGAAATAATGTGAAATGAACAACATTGAGCTTTGAACTTTGAGCTTTGAACATTGAACTGTCAACTTACAAACTTAAAAACTCATCAACTTGTCAACTCGTCAACTCGTAACCTTGTCAACTAAACAATAGCTTTATGCTATTAACTCGTGAACTCGTAAACTTGTCAACTCGTCAACTAAAAACTTAATCTATCACCTCGTGAACTTGTGAACTTGTCAACTCGTGAACTAAAAACTAAAAACTTAAGCTATCAACTTGTGAACTCGTAAACTCGTCAACTCGTCAACTATACAAACACACTTGCTCCCGCAGAACTTCATGTGAAGTCTGCGGGAGCAAAGTAATATATGTTTGTTCAATTGAGCTTACTCAATGACAATCTTTGAGGTCTGCACATTCGTGCCGTCGGTAGCCTTGATGAGGTACACACCTGCAGGAACTTGTCCTTTCAGCTTCTTCGCATCGAGAGGCAAGCTGAAGGTACCTATCTTCGCACCAGAGAGGTTGAAGAGTTCTGCCTCACCCTTGGTCAGGGTGATAGAAACGTTGTCAATACCTGTCACAGCACCCATCACCTTCTCAAAGTCAGTCTCTGGCGTGTCGGCGAACATAAAGCGGTTATGCTCGATGCCGTCTACCGTAGCAGTGAAGAAGTAACGTGCTTTACCGTTGTCGAACGGAATCACAGTTTTCGTCTTCAAGTCAACCAACTTCAAGTTCTGATAGTTCAGGCTCCATGTGTTCAGCTCCATGTTGTAGGTTTCATCCTTAGCGGTTTCAACGCTAAACGTGCTTCCTATCAACGAAGGCAAACTGGATATCTGTACATTCTTACCGTCAGTGGTTGTGGCAAATACAGAAGGTTCGCCCATGTTCAGCTTCTCACCCTCCAATTGAGAGTCGTAAGCTGGTGTCGCGTCCTCTTCCTGGTATGTCCAGAACTTATCAACTACCTTACCGTTATCCATTGCCACCATCACACTACCGCGGTTAAAGTCACCGTCCATGACAAATGACTTGGCGCGCAATGGTTCAGCCTCAGACTTCAATCCCGTGTAAGGAATGGTGAGTGTACCTGTCTTCTCGCTGTACTTAGGGTTGTTGTATTTCACCATGAACCCTTGCATAGGTGACAATGTACTGGTAATTCCACTCTCACCAGCCTTGCCAATGTTCACAGCTTCATAGCCACCCTTTACTTTTACAGACTGTCCATTCTGGTTCTTCCATTCATCCCAGCTACCTGTGGTGTAGATGTAAACCGTGTTGTCCATGTCCACACCAGTCTCGCCGGATTCTAACTTGATTTTATTGATGTCTACACCAGCCATGAACGAGTTACCAACAATGTTGTAACCCAATCCGTAACGCTTGGCGTTGTCATCCCCTTCTGCCTTAGAAGCGGAAACAACAGCTGCTTGTCGTGTCAGTGCGATTTCTTGATTACAGAAGTTCAGCTCGCCTTGTATCTGACGAACGCCATTGCTGCCATCCAATACAGGAGCTATCTCGTAGCCCTTGAAGGCAGTCATGTTGTCTGTAGGCGTCACTTCAATCCACTTCTGATAATAATGTTTGGGATCGTTCTTCTTCTCATCGTAGAGACGAACCTTCGCACCCTTGAACACAGGGCTCTTCTTTACTTCCTTCACAGGAATACCAATGTACTGCCAGTCAAACTCTGCATACAGATCCTTACCAAAGTCAGGAGAGGTCTTGTCCTTATTGTCCGTTGCCTTGTGGTCTGGGCGATACTTACCTAATGGCTTGAACTCTACAGAGGCAAACACTTTAGTGGTGCATGCATTTTCATTGTTCAAGATGAACGTACCCACCTTCTTGCCATCGGTAGATGTCTTCATCACAAGTTTGTCCTTGTCAGCGTCTGTGCCGAAGCCTTCCACGCTCTTCACGGTCAAACCACCATCAGCGGGAACAACCACAGCTGGGTGACCAGGTGTCTTTTCAGTAGCACCTTCCTCAATCTTCTTGTCCGGAGCGTTGTTCACCAACTTGTTTGCAGAGATAAACTTACCAGCAGGCAAGTGCAGGTCACGTACAGCCACCTTACCCTTGGCATCCTCACTACCATCAGCAAAGATGATGTCCTGACCGTCCTTAGGAACGTTGTTGGTCCAGTTCTCTTTCTTGTTGAAGTCGTTGTCCTTGTCTCCAGTCCAATAGTTGTTGCCGCAGGCATTCACATCAGCATCGTAAGCAGAACCAGCACCCTGTCCGCCCTTGGCAGCCTTAGGCACACCGTTTTCATCTACGTCACCCTTGATGACACCGTCCTCAACCATGTCCTCAGTGATGTCTTTGTTATCACCTTCAACTGCATCAGGACAGCCGTCGCCGTCACTGTCGGCATCAAAGAAGTTAGGAATACCGTCCATATCATCATCGCATGGCAGCATAATCGTTACCACAGTGTTCACCATACCCGTTTGGTCAGGAGTCTGTGTAAACGCAAAGTACTTCTTGCCGGGTTCAGTGTTCAAGTACGACAATGCTACATCATTAGTAAGATTTACGTCCTGGTTATTTATCAGCACTTTCTTGGTGCCTTGATTCTCATAGACGGTGTAGCGGTCATCGTCCATTTTGGTGTACAACTCGGTCTGTGACAACGCATGCTCATTAGTGAGAACGTTGATACCAAACTGGTTGTCCTGGTGGAACGATGAAACTGGTGTGCTCTGCATCAGCACGTACGGATGCATGGTTCCTCCAATTTCCCAAGTGGTTACAGTTCTGTCGTTATTGGTTCTAAAGCGATCTCTATCCACAGAATAGTTTTGAACCGTTACGACTACTTTACCCGTACCAGCTTCGTATCCAAACTTATCGGAGAGGTCTACAGTATAAGCCTCGTCACCCGTTGCTGCTTTTGCACCAATCACAGAAGGCAACAAGGTAAGCACCCTACCAGTCTTAGGAGTAGGATTGAGATAGTTCTCATCCTTCACAATATTAGCGAAGAGTTGCTGAGTCTTCACATTGTCTCTATAACGTATCCACTTGCTTTCACCTAAGCCGCTTTTGTCAACCGTCGGTGTGAGGTTGGATGCTGCAATGTCTGCACACTCCACAGTATTCAATATACCGTCATCGTCCCAGTCAAGATCACCAGGAGTCACAACGCATGGCTTGAAGAATATCTGTGCACCGGTGCTCTGTGCGTACTGGCGTGTCTTGTCATAGGCATCCACGCAATCGTATGTATACTCATTCTTGTCGCCATCGGTCATGCTCTTCACGATGATGGTGTAGAGATAACCCTCTTCAACCTTGTTAGAAGGGAAGAGTTTGTCACCCTTGATGATAACATTGTCTGGGAATTCCTCGACCTTTACCTTCTTGGTGCCTTTCTGTTCATAGCCTGTGATTTCTCCCTTATCGTTATAAATAGGTTCCAAGTTGGGAATTTCTTTTTCAATAGGAACTCTTTTCTTAAGCGTTTCCGCTACTGCACCTGCTACAATTCTTTCGGTGCTGTGTCCTTTCTGTTTCCATACATCGTAGGTAAAGGTAAACGGACCCTCACCACCAATACTCTGGAACTTAGCCCAATATTCTGTATTGCCGGCACAGTAGGATGCGTATGTACTGCTCACGCCTGGCTTGTCACTGTCGTTAGTGGTGATGTCGGCATGTGGTTTCAGCACGTCAACCTCTGGACGCTTTACAATTGCCTTACAGTCTACTTTCACACCTTGACCTTTGTCGCCTATCTCAGCGTCGCTGGGGTTGGTGTAACCCTGATCAGCCGCTACGGTTGGCTCTGTGGGAACCTTAGGGTCGGTAGCGTAACCTTCATTGCCACCCTTATTATTCAGCCTTAAATTGGTAGTATAGGAATTATAGACTAATTGCAACTTGGTGTTGGAAATCGTGATAGGATTAAAATCCTTCTTACCTGAAGGAACAGTGATATCTGCACCCCAGACCGTGGCACTCAGCTTTTTGCTGGTACTCATCCCTTGGTTGCCATAGAACACACAGCCATCCAACTTGTCGATGACATCTTGTGCATACGGTCCACCCTTGGCACTACGTGTATAAACATAAATGGCACCACCGCTTCCGTCTGCTCCATAATCACCATCAGCGGTGTTATTCACAAACTTGGCATTGACAATCTCGCAGTTTCTTTGTTGTGCCATGAAAAGGTGTAAAGCACCTCCTGCGCCATTGTTAGCACCATTGTGTGTACCTAGCATTGCTGTGTTTTGATAAAACACATCATCCGTAGACCAGAAACCACTTGTCCAATCACTACCTGTATTGTCCATGATACGAATGGCACCACCCTCTACAGCCTGGTTGCCATAGTATTTGTTGTTGCTGGACTTTAGATAAGCATCATTCTTTGTAAAAATGGCACCACCCATACCGTCGGTGGTGTTTCCGCTAAATATACTGTTGCTTACTTCCAAACCTTTGCTATCAGCCACTGAAATGGCACCACCGCCATCCCAACTTAATGCCTTGTTTCCTTTGAAGATACTATTTTTGATGATTACATCGTATACAATTGATAGTTGTGCAATGGCACCACCAACAGCAGCAGTATTATTCTCAAACAGACAGTTGACAAAGTTAAATTTTTGACCTTTCACTACATAAGCAGTTGGAGCATTAAGCGCAACGGCGCCACCGCTCTTTGAAGTTGTGTTGCCCACAAACTTACAGTTGGTGAAGTCACCATAACCACTTTCCACATTCACAGCACCACCGCTGTCTGCGCCAACGGAACTTGTGGTATGATTGTGGTAGAACACACAGTTTTTCACGTCGAACTTGCCCTTCTGTATACCAATAGACAAGGCATTGGCTTGTGCATCGCAACTGTTGTCCCCGAAATAACAGCCTTCCACCAACAGGCTTTTTGCATTGTTCGCTATACGGAAGGCACCGCCGTATTTAGAGCCACTGTTGTTACAGAACACAGTGTTGGTAACCTTGACATTGCCGTCTTGGTTTGCGATATAGAGTGCACCACCTTGACCCTTCGATTTATTGCCTTTGAAGTTACAGTTGTCTATTGTTACATCCACCGGAGCTGATGCATCTTCATCTTGAATCTGAAGCGCACCACCAGCATTGGTCGCAATATTGTTCTCAAACTCATTGTTGATGAAAGTAATAGTGCGGCGACCAGTTCCTGCTGGGATGTAAGTTGATCCTCCTCTCTGAACAGAAACAGCACCACCGGCGTCACCTGATTTACAGTTGTGGAACTGGTTGTTCTTGAACACTACCTCATGACATGACTGAACTCTGAAAGCTCCACCAATTCCTGATGTGGTATTGCGGAAGATAGAATTGGTGACACTTACTTTCTTAAAGCTTTGCAAAGAGATGGTTGTAATTTGCTGTCCAGCCATACCACCAAGGTTGCGGTTCACCTGCACATGATCGAGATTGACATAGGAATTGTCTTCTCCATCGGATGGTTTGTAATTTTGTGCACCAATCACCGCATATTTCTGGTCTGGTCCCAAGTGGTTGATGTCATGAAACGTAACATATTTCATGTCAATCTGTATGTTCGTCGGCTTATACGTATTAAGCTCGTTGAACACCAAGAAGCCACCACCTGTTGCACCTACGCGTTCGCCTTGTAACACCTCTACACGTTCTATCTTAATCTTTGGATTTTTCATCGTACCGAAGAAATAAATAGCTCCGCACATAGACGACTTGTAATATTTAATGGAACAGTCGATCATCTCCAAATAAGGATTGTCATACCCATTGTTATCAAAGGTAATCAATGCGCCATCACCAGAGCCACCCACAAAGTTTTTAGAATCGAACGTAATACCGTGCATAATCAACCCCTGATTGTGGTTGTTGGTACGGAATACAGATGTTTTGATCACATCTTTCGATACAAATTTAGTCACATGCCGCTGAGGGTTGCTGTTACATATATCATGAGGCAGCGTTTGTGAGCCTGGCGTGGGATATCCACCCATGAGCCACAACTTCTGTCCTTTTTTTGACAAGACGTAAAAGCCTTTCCTTCTTTTTTGACCATCGGAATACTTAATCGCATCTGTCTCACTCACGTCATACTCACCCTCTGCCAAATAAATTTTGACCTGTGTGTTTGCATTGTTCTCAGCTGTATTCAATGCTTGCTTGAGGGTTTTGTATGCATCGTTCCACGAAGAGCCATTACGAAAGTCGTTACCTGTCTTGGCAGACACGAAAAGCTCCAACGGCGGCACTTCGTCCTCTGCTTGTGCCTGCACCCCGAGTGCCATGAAGCATGCGAGGAGCATCGTCAGCAGATACCTGGTTGGTAATAAATGTTTCATGTTGTTGTTTAATTTTAGTTTTCTTTTTTTGTTTTCTACTTGCTTGCCGTTTGCCACCTGCGCCCTGTATTGGGCATGGGGAGGCATCGCGACCTTGAGGTTTACCAATGCATGGTGAACTCGTCGTCGTCGAAATCGTCAAAATCATCGAACTGACCACGCTTGGCACCTAAGGAGGGGTCCTTGCCTGGATTATAACGATCACTTGCTGCTCCAGGATCTCCTCCTGCTTGCAGAAGCAAAATTCCCGGACTTACATACGTTTTTTTTGCCATACTCAAATTTTTGTTTTAATAAATAAATAAGTTTTCTATGTTTTGCTGCCAAATATAGCTGGCACATTCTTCTCTTTTTACATACGTCTATAGCCGAACAATCGCCCAAAGTATCTGTCGCACATTGGGTTGTTAATTCAGCATTACCGTCGTCCTATTTTGCATATAGGTGTCATGGGTGTTCCATTTCTATGCTTTGTGCATTAT
>NZ_ADEG01000044.1 GCF_000177075.1 Hoylesella buccalis ATCC 35310 | reverse complement strand
ACCACAAAGACTTGACGTAAAGAAGTTCGGACTCAATGCAACAAGTCGCATAAAAGCGTTTGTCTTCAGGTTTATCTCTGTACCAGCCAAGTGGATCAGGACATCAAGGCGGTATGTGCTGAACATCTATACCTGTAATAATGCTTACGCAGATGTTTTCCAAACTGATTTTGGATAATGCCTACAACTTATGGGAATGATATTGTGTATGCCTCAAGTCACATTGTGGGGTATGGGGATATTGTAGGCAGAAGTGGGGGCTTCAAGTTCAAATTATCTGCAAATTCAGTAATGAGAGGACGTGTAAACGCAATAAGGACGTTCAAGGGCTTAGTTGCGGATTTGAGGATAATAAAAAAACAATAATTCTATGACTATTATTATAACGCTTATAAGCATACTGTAGAAGAATTTCTTTTTATAAATCTTCACTTCCTTCAATGAGAGTTTATTGAAGTGTGTCTGTAGTTTTTCATATTTGTTTTCATTGTATATTTTCATATTGATAAGAATTAAAAATACAAATAATATGAACAATGGGCTACTCAATAGTTCAAAACTATCAACAATACTTCTCTCTATTACTATATTTAGTAAAATTAATAGCATTATTACAAAGAACACTATATAAGAAAATTGAAGAACAGCTATTATAGCAAAAGTACGATCAGGAAAACCTCTTTTGGGTGTATTGTGCCAAAGCCAATAAAATATATTATCACAAAATGATATCTTGTCATTTTGTGGAATAAAGTATGTTTTCATTTATGTGATTTTACTTGAGATAGTGATCATCTTAATTTCCCTTGCCGAAATTCTGGATAGTGAGGATTATATTTAAATGGAATACTGTAATCGTAATGTGGACGTACTACCCTTGTTGCGTCTACAGGTGTAATGGTTCCATGAATTTCTTCATAACTTTTTGCTGGTATAAATGACCGTTTTGAAGAACTTATTATAAACCATAAAATCCCTAATACTATACCTGCAGGTGGACATATATCACCTATAACATAGATGCCTACACTTACACCAACATTAGTTGCTGCATCAGTAGAAATTCTGTTGAAATATATGTGTAGTTCATCGTATTTTTTCGTCAAATATTTTCCATATCCACAGTCCTCCATGAAATTAAATCTTCAAAAGTTGTTGCTTGCTTTAAACGATCAATAAACTCTTGACCAAATTTTCCATTAGAATTTTTAATTTGATTTTCCATAATTTTCCGTGTTTCTTCAATGCTCAATTTTTCTCCCGTAGCGACAAAATTGCATTTATACCTAACCTTACGAAATAAGAAATAGAAAATATCTTTAATTTTGCTCTTAGTTGCAAGGATATATATATCACCTTGACAATCTATAAATCGCATATTAAAAAAGAAATTCCTCCATATTTCTTCATCATCTGAAATATAAAAAGCATCATAGCGAATAATTTCATTGAGTAACCAATAATTATCTCCTAGTGAACTAATATCGATATTATAAATAGGAAATTGCATAATCAAAATAAATCTACACTATATCCAATATTGTTGTCTATTATTACAGCATAGAAAAATATTATCCATGTTGAACTACAATAAAAAACAAAAAAGACTTTTCCCCAAAATAGACGCTTAGGACTTTTCTCCTGATATTCATCAACAAGATGGGATATTCTTGACTTCCTGAAATAGCATCTATACATGTATGTTACTATTGGCATGATTATTATGACAGACCATACCCATGAAAGTAAATCATTTCTGCTTTTTATGGGTAGATGTTGTAATATATTTAATCCTATATGCTGTTCTGCGATATAAACTATAGTAAGTATATTTACAAATAATAAGACAGAAACAATTAAGGCTGAGTCTATGCGAGTATCTGCAGATTTTCCGTAGCTCTTATTTTTTGATAAAAAATAATATGTCCAATATGCAATCTCTTTTAATAGCATAATCTTATCTCCTTGATTTTGATGCATGACCAATGAAAGTTTGTCTGGGGCTAAAACGTCTTTTGATAATTGTTGGTGGGAAAGGATGAATAAGTAGGACAACTCTTAGATTATCTACAGGTTGAATATATGGATCTTTTCGTATATTGGGGGCAAGCGTTGGGGAGTAAAATGCTCCTAATAAATCGAGCCCCCAATAAACTATACCTATGGTTAATCCTATAGGACCACCAAATGTAGCTAATGCAGAAAATCCTATATTTGTAATTCCTTTAAGTGCAGAAATCTGACCTGTAACTACTCCTGCAGCATCAGTTACAACTCCTATAATAAAGACTTTTCTCCCGACATTTTTTGCAATATGAGTTATCTTATACGTTTTTATCCTGGCTCTACTTCCCCCTCCCCATCCAGATGGGTACACTTTAGGAGAGAAATATCCTTTAGAGTTAAAACGCACAGTCGTTCTTATATTAGAGAGTTTAGTAAACCCTAAAGAACTGCCAGCTGCGGTTAGCGCATTGGATATTTGTCCATGCCATGTATATGTTGGAATTCTGGTGCTGTCAATATTTTGAGGAGCAAAACCCCACAGAGGCATGGAGTCTGAGAATGATATTAACCCCAAAGGAGGTAAGGTCGAGGTTTTAATGACTTTATTTCCTAATGATTCAACTTCAATTTCTGCAGTTTTATGATTTTCAAATGTAACATGACTCTTTATAAACTGTCCAGCAAGCATTTTTTGCCCTAGTTCATGCTGGGTTAGACTATCTTGTTGATGGATTGGCATAAATTTCAATATAATAAAGAGTTGATTTTAATCAAGGCTATAAATAGAGTATTCTAAATGACATAATACTTGAAGCGAATCCATAGAAGGAAGATACCAAACAGTGAGTAAACTATCTGAATGGGTTTGCCAAGTGTACTCCATTACTTTTATGCTGCGACTGAGTCGTTGTGATTTTGTAAAACAGTTTAGGACAGCAGTCCTAAACTCATCATGCTGTTCTGTTATTAAATATGAGGCAATATCCTTAGGGGCTCCATACAAAGAATCAATTTCTTTAACACTATATGTGTTAGGTTTAATAACATTTTTTTGAAATTGACCAGAATTCTTGCAGCTGTAAAAAACAAAAAGCAAAGCCGTTAAAATATTGTAATATTTCATTTATCTAAAATAAATTCCGTATCATCTCTAAACATAGAGTTCAACTCTAGTAATGTTGCTTGAGAGGACTGTGCAATTCGAAGGAATCTCAGCAATTGACTCATTGGCATCTACTTTTACTTCATTGCCACCTACACCGTATTGATATAGTCCCATAATTTGTATGATTTAATATTATCTTTATATTCGATTATTCAAGCCATTAGGGTGTTGGTAAATATAATCATTTTTATTATGAACACCAAGGAAAATCTGGTTTTTTTGTTGTTTCACTGCAAAAATGTTGATAATCAGCCTGCAATTTGACCTATACGCCGAAACTTCTTTGCCGAAAAAAAAGTCATTTTTCTGTAGCAAAGCCACAAAACCACCCGCCGATGTTCCGCCAAAGGCGGAGAAAGAAAGCAGAAACAACCCTCCACAATCAAGGCAGGTTTAAGTTTATTCTAATTCAAAAAACCACTCCAAGAAAGAATTAAAATCTTTCCATTGAGGTCGTAGTTGCCCATTCTGAAAATCAATTAACTTTTGTCCAAGTTCAAGTTCTAAAACTTCCCCTGTCTTTCGATTATAGAAAAAACCTCCTTCTCCCTCAAAACTATCTAATGGGATATATTCGTCGGGTAATTTTAGAACTTTATGGGCTGATTCTATACCATAATCCAAATCATCGGAATATATTTTAAACCAACAGACATTATATAGTTCATAACTACGACCTTTAAATGTTACAGCATTTGTATAAAGATTAAATTGGGCGAAGGTCGTATCCAATTTAATTCCTAAATCTAACATTACTTTTTGATAATTTGTATCTTCAGTTTCGTCGTACAATCCTGTTTCTATCAAATAATTTTTAACTTTTTCTGACAACATAAATATCAATTTTATTATTTGCAAATTCCTTTCTTTTTTCGTGCATTTATTTCTACTTCTGCTCTCTGTTTCCAATAGGCTTCTCTATTTATTTTAAACAAATCTCTATTTACAGGATTATCAGGATGAGCATTAGGCAAATATGGATGTAAAGCATTACTACCATAATATTTTTGATGTGTTGCATAGGATAACTCAAATAATGAACCTTTTGCGTTTTGTTTTGAGTGATGTAGGTTTATCTGACTATATTTGCCATTCTTAACAACAAATGGAGCATCACCTCTTAAAGCTCTATCTAAATTCGTCTCTGTTATTCCTCCTTTTCCTGCAGAAGGTAAACCCCAATCTATTTTTTGCTGATAAACTGTATGAGTATTTCCTGATGGAGCATTAAAAATAGAAGGCGTAAAGAAACCTCTTAACCCCAATGGATCTATCCAGCTGTTAGAATCGTGAACATAAGCATATACATTTAGTCCGCCTGCAATAGAAATCGGGTCTTGGCTTATGTAATTGCCTGTACTTGGGTCGTAATATCTGTACCTATTATAATACAGCCCCGTCTCACCATCCTCATACTGTCCTTGGAAACTAAAGGGTATAAAATTCCTCTCACCTCTGAGTTCCAGCACATCGCCATACCGCTAAAAGCGGAGAACAGAAAGCAGAAAAAGTCTCGATTGAGGTGGGGTGTTGCTGCTACTATTGTTTTTCTCGAAATTCCAGTAATTTCTTTTCAATAAAAGCAAAATCGGTTATCGCTTTGTCCTTGTCTTTGGCTCGGTCGTATTTTTCACTCCATTTTCTAATTCCGTAAGCATAGAATTGAAACCCTTCTTCTGTTAAATCTCCAACCGTAATCTGAGAATCGTCATTTGCCTTTTCTCCTTTTTTTAATATTTCTCTTGTAGTAAACCCATTATCTTGTAAGAAATGAACATAGTTCTCAAAAAAACGATATTGCCTCTCTTTATACTCCTGCGTTATGGGCTGTGGAGCTAATTTAGATTGAGTTATCCAACTTAATTTTTCTATTATTCTATTTTTATCCATCTGTTTTTTTTATTTTAGTGACATTTGACTTTTTTCGTTTCTAAATCAACATCTAATCTTGTTGCTGTCGAAATGGTACACACGTTTCCATTTCAAAGGCAAAGCCCCCGGAAAGAAAAAGTCTATTCCTTCATACAGCACTGAACCTGTAACAAGATTTACAGGCTCAAAACCGTAAAAAGATAACTCTTTCTTTAGACTTTGGGTAAAATGAAACATAGCAGTTCTTTGAATAAAATTACATTACCCTTCTAAATCTATGATCTTTCCTACAGCCTGTCCAATAATGTCAATATAAGATTTTGCATCTACTACTTGCAGGTTTTTATTGGATGCTTTTCCTCCTAAAGCTAATGCCGGTACATAACCATAGCATTGTCCGTATTGTAAAGCAGGTAACTTTCCTTTAACATCTAAGTAGGGTTTAGCTTTGTATGTATCTATTAAATCATCTTTGTCATTTATTAAAATGTTTAAAAACACATTGACTCTATGACCTAGCATACTTTTTTGAAAGTTTCTAATATTGAGGAAGGCTGCACGGTTTCCTTCATCAGGAGCGATAGTCCAATTATCATTACCCTCCCACAACAGCAAATCACCTAATGCTGTAATTCCCCAAATAATACATGGTTCCAATAGTTTATCAATATAATCAAATGCAAAATCATATTCTTCAGGATCTACAATTTGCAAATACCCATCTTCGAATACTCCAGCCCCCATATTTCTCCAAATCCATATAAGTTCTTCTGGAAATCTACCCTTAAAAAGGCTTATATATTTTGAGATCGTATTCTCCGAAATATTCTTATACTTATTATAAGTACCGTTGTTTCTTTCAATAAAGTTCTCTATACCATTCCTCATAAACATCTTGAGCTGTTTTTGTTGTAGAATTTGAAAAGTTTGTTTCATAGCCAAAATAAC
>NZ_ADEG01000045.1 GCF_000177075.1 Hoylesella buccalis ATCC 35310 | reverse complement strand
TATTAGAGGGAGGGGTTGCAACTGGGTTTTACGACTGACCCATTTTATGCAAAGATAAGGGTTTTCTTCATACCTTGCACATTTGCTCCGATAATTCTTTTGTGTTAAAATAATTGTCGGCGAAAGTAATAAATGTTATTAGGTGTCGTTTTATCAATGATGACTGTGGAACGACGTAACAACAGCTATACGCATATTTTAAAGTATACCAGTTTGTTTGGTGGTGTGGAAGGCTTTATAGTCTTGATCAGCATCATCCGCAACAAACTTATCGCACTGATCCTGGGGCCGGACGGCATGGGGCTCATGTCCTTATTCAACTCCACCATCAAGTTGGTGTCCGATTCTACCAATTTTGGCTTGGGCATGAGTGCGGTCAGAGAGTTGTCTGCCTGTTACGAAACCGGTGATCGGGCTGCCATTCAGCACCAAATCTCTGTGGTTCGGGCTTGGGGCGTCTTCACTTCATTGCTGGGTATGTTCGCATGTGTCGCCCTAAGTCCCGTGTTGGATCGATGGATTTTTGACTGGGGCGACCATTCACTGCATTTTGCTCTGTTGTCCGTCATCATCGGAATGGCTGCCATCACTCGGGTTGAACTGGCTATACTGAAAGCAGTGAGAAAACTGAGTGCCTTAGCTAAAATCTCTGTTTATCATGTAGTGGGCGCGTTAATCACCTCCATCCCCATGTATTATATATGGGGAGAAACGGCCATCATCCCTTCGCTCATCGTCATGGCACTCATCCAGATGCTCCTCACGCTTCATTATAGCAACCATCTCTATCCCTTTCGCATCTCGTTTAACACGGCTTTGATGTCAGAAGGCTTGGGAATGATACGCTTGGGTATCGCTTTCGTGTTGACTGGCGTGATTGGCAGTGGCGCTGACCTCTTGATTCGCCGTTATCTCAACATAGCGGGATCGATGGGCACCGTGGGCCTGTATAATGCCGGCTACATGATGACAATGACCTATGCCGGCATTGTTTTTTCTTCCATGGAGTCAGATTATTTTCCTCGGTTGTCTGCCATCAAGGCCAATGGTGCCGCACTGAGCAAGGTTGTCAACAACCAGATAGAGGTATCTTTGCTGCTGGTGGCCCCCATGCTGGTGGCCTTTATCGTGTGCACGCCTATCCTTCTGCCTTTGTTGTACAGCAGCGAATTTATGTCGATACAAGCCATGGTTCAGGTTGTCTTGTTGGCTATGTACATGAGGGCCATCAAGTTGCCCATTGCCTACATACCGTTGGCAAAAGGTAATTCTAGGCTCTATCTGCTCATGGAGGGGCTGTACAATGTGGTGTTGGTCGTAGCCGTGATTTACGGCTACAGGCTGTTCGGACTCTTTGGAACTGGCGTTGCTATTACCTTAACGGCCGTTTTCGATTTTTGTTTATTGTTCTTCTTCATGCATCATACCTACCAATATCAGGTTTCTTCATCAGTCGTTCGATACGCGCTCATCCAAATGCCCATCGGACTACTTGCTTTTTTCCTAACCACGGTGGACAATCCATGGATTTATTGGGTGGTAGGCGGCCTTCTCACCACAGTCAGTCTTATCATATCCCTGCAAATTTTGCGTAGAAAAACCAATCTTTGGGAAAAGTTGAAGGCCAAACTGGGAGGCTGGTTCTCTGTGTGAACATTAGCTTTTGGGCACTCTGAAGCGTCGATGGCGCACGAGGGTAGCGGTGTGTTTTATCACGTTCAGCCGCTTGAAAATGCTACCTTTTGAGTAATAAATTTGTGTTGTCAAATGGTAGTGGCTATACATCCATTGCAATTCACATCACTTTGGGGTCCAAAGTCAAAGAGATTGGCAGCCAAACTCAATGGGTTTGGCTGCCAATCTCTATGTGTTTGTAACTCCTTGATAGACAGGTTGATTACCTGTGTGTTTAGAATCTGTAGTCCACTTGTACGTCTATGACGGAGTAATTGTGGTTTCCGTCAGCCAAAGAGCGGTCGTTGGTGTAGGCGTATTCGGCACTAATCAACATGTTTTTGGTGAACGAATAGTTGCATCCAATTTCATATTGGGTCTTCGACTGGTTCCATTCTCCGGTTGGGCGGTACATGTCATAGCGCGCTTTTACCCGCAATTTAGATTTGATGATTGGGGCCATCACCAGTGCATAGGCACCATCGGCCTTGTCACCTGCCTTATAATTGATGTTGGCATTGGTGGCATTGGATGGATTTTGATAGGTTTGTGTAAAACTCAAACCTGTAGAATGAATGTATTCAGAGCGGAACGTCCAGTCGTTGACAAGATATTCGGCAGAGAAGGCATACCGGTTTTGCCTCAAAGAGCGAACACCCGATTGCGTTTGGTTCACTGTCTTGCCACTGGCATCGGTGGTTGTGATGGGGTTGTGCTGTTCGTCAAGCACGTTCCATGTGCCCTTCCGGGCGTAAGTACCCGTCCAACCGAAAGCGCCAATCCTCATGCCTTTGACGGGCATTACCCACAGACCGCCGATGATGTCTTTCTTTTGATCCACATCCTTCACGTTGATTCCCTGTCCGTTGAACACGCCTACCTGGTAGTGCAACAGCTTGCGCCCATGGCTGTTGCTCAGGAAATCACCCTGCAACTGCAGACCGATGTCGCGGCCGTTCGATGCATGACCACCCGCACGGTCATTAAAACCTGTAAGTTTTAGTATGGTTTGCGCATAGCTCATGAAGCCTTGCTCCATGGGGTGCATAGGATTTTCAAAGCTAAAGGGTCGCTTGAACTGTCCCATCTTGATTCTTAAATAGTCGGTCTTTTGCCATTCTGCGAAGGCGTCGACGATGCGTGGACTGCTTCCAAGATTGGTGGTATTGCCGTTGAACTGTATTTGGGTCTTCCAATAAAAATCGTTCGCGATTCTACCGTCAAGTGACAGTCGAACCATACGGATGTTGAAAGTGTTTGATTCGGCATCCTTCTGCGAGCTGTATCTATATTGTGTCATTCCATAACCGGAAAGTTTCACATTGTTAAGCCATGTAGGCAATTTTACTTGCGCATGAGCAGAAATGGCCATTGCGGCTGCCAATGCCAAGAGAGTTTCTTTTTTCATAATTTAGATGTTAATACCATGATTTTGTTAATTAATGTGCTAAATTACTATATTTTTTTGATAATTGACATTATGTTTCATAAAAAACGAGTTGAACAATCGTCTTGCCACACATCCTGCGTGTGCATTTTTCCCTCTTAAAATGTTTTCAACAATTAATGATAGAATAATTTGTCAGTATCAAAAAATAAGATTATTTTTGCGGTTGTTTACAAGCAAAGATACAATCTTATGAAGAAATTCTTTTTACCAATTGTCGTATTGACGATGGTTGTGCTGCTGGGAAGTTGCTCAAGCGGTAAAGAAGTACCGTATTTTCAAAATATTGATGAGATTAGTTTGGCAGGATCTAAAGGTCTCTACGATGCCAAGATTATGCCAAAAGACATGCTGACCATTACGGTGAGTACAACAGATCCCGCAGCAGCGGCTCCTTTCAACCTGTCTGTAGGGAACACGGTGGGAGCATCAGGCCAGTTGTCGAACGGTGCTGGTAATCTTCAAGGATATCTCGTGGACAATGATGGAAATATCAATTTCCCCGTCATCGGACACATACACGTTCAGGGTATGACCAAATCACAGTGTCAGGACATGATTCGTGGAAAGCTGCTGCCTTACATGGCCGCTACGGAGAATCCAATTGTTACGGTGCGAATGTCAAGCTATCGTGTAACGGTCACGGGAGAGGTAAATCGTCCTGGGGTCATTCCGGTATCTACCGAAAAGATGAGCATCGTGGAAGCGTTGGCCCAGGCTGGTGACTTGACGGTTTATGGTAAACGAGATAACATCATGCTGATTCGTGAAGATGAGACAGGACAGAAAAAGATGGTTCGGCTCAACATGAATGATGCAAACTTGATTAACTCGCCCTATTATTATCTGCAACAAAACGATATTATATATGTACAGCCAAATAGCGTGAAGTCAAAGAACGCCGGTATCGGTCCGTCAACCACTTTGTGGTTTTCGTTCATTGGTATCGTGACGTCGATTTCTTCTTTGTTAGTAAACATTTTGAGAAATTAAGAGAAGACGGATAATGACTTTTCAGAATAAAAATGAAGAATACCATGATATGATGTTGTGATATTCTTCATTTTTTTATTTTGTGAGCCAGCATGACACAACAATTAGCAGATAAGAGGATAATGATATGGAACCGTTAAAGCATGAATGTGGAGTGGCGATGATTCGCCTGTTGAAACCTTTGAAATATTACCAAGACAAATATGGTACCTGGCAATATGCGCTCAACAAGTTGTACCTGATGATGGAAAAACAGCATAACCGTGGGCAGGAGGGTGCTGGTATGGCATGCGTTAAACTTGGTTCAGAGCCAGGCACCGAACACATGTTCAGGGAGCGGGCTGAAGGTAAGAACGCCATCACGGAGATATTTGGTAACGTGAGGAGTGTGTTTATGGGAGAATCACCCGAGAACATGACAGACATCGAGTATGTGAGAAAGAAACTGCCTTTTGCCGGAGAGTTGTACATGGGGCACTTGCGTTACTCTACAACGGGGAAGAAAGGACTGTCGTATGTTCATCCTTTCATGCGACGAAACAATTGGAGAGCCAAGAATCTTTGTCTGTGCGGCAACTTCAACATGACAAATGTGGAAGAAATCTTCCAAAAATTGATACAACAGGGACAGTGTCCTCGCATCAACAGTGACAGCTACCTGATGCTCGAGTTTATGGGTCATCGATTGGATCGTGAAGTAGAGCGCAATTATGTGAATGCCAAATCGCTGGGATTGGAGAACATGGATATCACCCGTTACATCGAAGACCATGTGCAGATGAGCAATGTGTTGAAGACGACCATGCAAGATTTTGATGGCGGGTACGTCGTATGTGGCATCACTGGGTCGGGTGAAATGTTCTCCATGCGCGATCCGTGGGGCATCAGACCAGCCTTTTATTATAAGAATGACGAGGTGGTGGTGCTGGCCAGTGAGCGTCCCGTCTTGCAGACAACCTTTGATTTGGAGTGTGATGACATCTGCGAGTTGCAACCTGGACAGGCACTGCTGGTCAAACGTAACGGCGAGTGTAGCATCGAACAGATATTAGAACAACGCGGCAATTCACCATGTTCGTTCGAACGAATCTATTTTAGTCGAGGTTCTGACCGTGACATTTACAAAGAGCGGAAGAAGTTAGGAGAACTCTTGACGCCGGCCGTGTTAAAGGCTATCGATAACGATACGGCGCACACGGTCTTCTCGTTCATTCCTAATACGGCGGAAGTGGCGTTCTATGGTTTGTTGCAAGGCTTCAAACAGCACGTTCATCAGAAGAAAATCCAGACGATACAATCCTTGGGACATGTGCCAACGACAGCAGAGTTGGAGGATATTTTATCTGAATCGGTTCGTTCGGAGAAGGTAGCGTGGAAAGACATTAAGCTGCGCACCTTCATCACCGAAGGCAATTCGCGCAATGATTTGGCTTCGCATGTTTATGACATTACATACGAGAGCTTGGTGGCTTATCAAGACAACCTGGTGATTATTGATGACAGTATCGTTCGTGGAACGACATTGAAGGAGAGCATCCTGCACATCCTCGATCGTCTTCATCCCAAGAAAATCATCATCGTTTCCAGCGCACCCCAGATACGCTATCCTGACTATTATGGAATAGATATGTCGAGTTTGCAGGAGTTTTGTGTCTTCCGCGCAGCCATCAAGTTGCTGAAGGATCAGGGTAAAGAAGATACGATTGGTGACGTTTACGCTGCATGTTTGGAAGAACTCAAGAAGCCTGTGGAAGAGATGCGCAATTGTGTTCGCGACATTTATGAGCCATTTACGGTGGAAGAGATTAATGAGAAAATCGTTGAAATGCTTCGTCCGAAAGATGTCACCACCCCGATAGAGTTGGTGTTCCAGTCCATTGACGGTCTGCATCAAGCCATTCCAAACCATCGCGGAGACTGGTACTTTACTGGTTTGTACCCAACACCCAATGGCATGAAGCTCTGTAATCAGGCTTTCATTGATTACTATGAGAAAGAATATAAACAATCATGATTAAACAATTGATATAATGAAGAATGTGACGCTTGTATTATCTGATGGAACTCGTTTCCACGGAAAATCTTTTGGGTACGATGCACCTGTGGCTGGAGAGGTGGTTTTCAATACAGCCATGATGGGCTATCCGGAGAGTTTGACTGATCCATCGTACGAAGGCCAATTGTTGACACTTACATTTCCTTTGGTGGGCAACTACGGAGTGCCTCCATTTACCATGGAGGAAAATGGCATTCCTTCTTTTATGGAAAGCGAGCGAATACATGCTTCCGCTCTGATTGTATCCGATTACAGCGATTACTACAGTCATTGGAATGCGGTTGAAAGCCTTTCTGAATGGCTGAAACGTGAGAAAGTGACGGGCATCACTGGCATAGACACGCGTGAACTGACCAAGGTGTTGCGCGAGAATGGTGTCATGATGGGAAAGATTTTGTTTGATGAAAATCCCGAACTCATCCCCGAAGCTGACTATGCCGGCATAAACTTCGTAGACCGGGTGAGTTGCAAGGAGATCATTCGTTACAATGAAGGTGCGGGCAAGAAGGTCGTGTTGGTTGATTGTGGCGTCAAGGCAAACATCATCCGAAGTCTTTTAAGTCGTGGTGTCGAAGTGGTTCGCGTTCCTTGGAACTATGATTATACAGACATGGAGTTCGATGGTTTGTTCTTAGCCAATGGGCCTGGTGATCCCGACATGTGCGAAGAGGCGGTGAACATCATCCGCAAGCAAATCAGTGAGTCACGAAAACCGATTTGCGGTATTTGCATGGGTAATCAATTGTTGGCAAAGGCTGGCGGTGCCACCATCTATAAACTGAAGTACGGTCATCGCTCACATAACCAGCCAGTGCGACAAGTTGGAACCAACAAATGCTATGTAACGAGTCAGAATCATGGATATGCCGTTGACGCAAAGACGTTGGAAACCGATTGGGAAGAATTGTTTGTGAACATGAATGACGGGAGCAATGAAGGCATTCGCCATAAAACCAATCCTTGGTTCTCATCTCAGTTTCATCCTGAAGCATGTTCGGGACCGGTTGACACCTCGTTCATATTCGATAAATTCATTGAGACATTAAAGTAAGAGAAAACTATGAAAGACGAAAATATAAAGAAAGTTCTGCTACTGGGTTCTGGCGCATTGAAGATTGGTGAAGCTGGTGAATTTGATTATTCTGGTTCACAAGCATTGAAAGCACTTCGTCAAGAAGGCGTCTCCACCGTGTTGATTAACCCGAATATTGCAACGGTTCAGACTTCAGAAGGGGTGGCCGACAAGATTTATTTCCTACCGGTTCAGCCCTATTTCGTGGAGCGTGTCATCCAAAAGGAAAAACCTGACGGCATCCTGTTGTCGTTTGGCGGGCAAACAGCCTTGAATTGTGGCGTGGAATTATATAAGAGTGGCATCCTCGAAAAATACCATGTGCGCGTGCTGGGTACGCCGGTTCAGGCCATTATCGATACGGAGGATCGCGAACTCTTCGTGGAGAAGCTGCGCGAGATTGACGTTAAAACCATCAAAAGCGAAGCGTGTGAAAACATTGAGCAGGCTCGCAAAGCCGCCAAAAGCTTAGGCTACCCTGTGATTATCCGTGCCGCTTATGCTCTTGGAGGACTGGGTAGTGGATTCTGTGACAACGAGGAAGAACTGAACAAGCTGGCTGAAAAGTCATTTTCTTTTTCGCCACAAGTGCTCGTAGAAAAGAGCTTGAAGGGATGGAAGGAAATAGAATATGAGGTGGTTCGCGACCGATATGACAATTGTGTCACCGTATGTAACATGGAAAACTTCGACCCGCTTGGCATTCACACTGGTGAGTCGATTGTCATCGCGCCTTCACAGACCTTGTCAAACAGTGAGTATCACAAGCTGCGTGAGTTGTCTATCAGAATCATTCGACACATCGGAATCATTGGAGAGTGTAACGTTCAGTATGCGTTCGACCCCGAAAGCGAGGAGTACCGCGTCATTGAAGTGAATGCAAGGTTGAGCCGCAGCTCCGCTTTGGCCAGCAAGGCAACAGGCTATCCCTTGGCGTTTGTGGCGGCAAAGTTAGGAATGGGTTACGGTTTGTTCGACCTGAAGAACTCCGTTACCAAGACCACCAGTGCCTTCTTCGAACCGGCTCTCGACTATGTGGTATGCAAAATTCCACGTTGGGACCTGTCCAAATTCCGTGGCGTAGACAAAGAATTGGGCTCTTCCATGAAGTCTGTTGGAGAAGTAATGGCCATTGGACGCAACTTTGAAGAGGCTATCCAGAAGGGACTTCGCATGATTGGACAAGGGATGCACGGCTTTGTGGAGAACAAAGAACTTGAGATTGAGAACATTGACGGGGCTTTGCGCGAGCCAACCGACAAGCGCGTGTTCATCATTTCCAAGGCCATGCACAAGGGATATACCATTGATCAGATACACGAGTTGACCAAGATTGACAAGTGGTTCTTGCAGAAGCTCAAGCACATCATCGATATAGACGAAGCTCTGAAACGCTGTACCAGTATCAATGTCTTGGACAAGGAGTTGCTGCGTACGGCCAAAGTCTATGGCTTCACTGACTTCCAGATTGCGCGTGCCGTAGGTCTCGAGGCCGAAATGGCCAACATGCACCAGGCCATGCTCGTGGTTCGGAAGCTCAGAAAGACATACGGCATCTTGCCAGTAGTGAAGCAAATTGACACTTTGGCGGCCGAGTATCCGGCACAGACCAATTATCTGTATATGACTTATGCAGGCGTTGCCCATGATGTGGCGTTTGAGAAAGACAAACAATCCATCATCGTGCTGGGGTCGGGCGCTTACCGTATCGGCAGCTCTGTTGAGTTCGACTGGTGCGGAGTACAGGCGTTGAACACCATTCGACGTGAAGGTTATCGGTCGGTGATGATCAATTATAACCCCGAAACCGTTTCGACGGATTATGATATGTGCGACCGTTTGTATTTCGACGAGTTGACCTTTGAGCGTGTTATGGATATCGTTGAACTGGAAATGCCGCATGGTGTCATCGTATCAACCGGCGGTCAGATACCCAACAACTTGGCAATGAAACTCGACGAACAGCATGTACCCATCTTGGGAACAGCCGCTAAGGACATCGATCATGCAGAGGATCGCGCTAAATTTTCTTCCCTGTTGTCGCAACATGGCATCAATCAACCAGAGTGGAGTGCGCTAACCTCCATGGACGACATCAATGAATTTGTCGATAGGGTAGGGTTCCCGGTTTTGGTTCGCCCTTCTTATGTCCTCTCAGGCGCTGCCATGAACGTGTGCTCTAATAAGGAAGAGTTGGAAAGATTCTTGAAGTTGGCTGCCAACGTGAGTGAGGATCATCCCGTTGTGGTGTCAAAGTTCATTGAAAATGCCAAAGAAATAGAGATGGATGCTGTCGCCATGAAGGGCGAGATCATGGCCTACGCCATATCAGAACACATCGAGTTTGCCGGCGTTCATTCTGGAGATGCAACCATTCAGTTCCCGCCACAGAAGTTGTATGTCGAAACCGTTCGTCGTATCAAACGAGTGAGTCGCCAAATAGTCAGTGCACTGCATATCAATGGGCCATTCAACATTCAGTTCATGGCCCGTGACAACGACATTCTGGTCATCGAGTGCAACTTGCGCGCTTCACGTTCATTCCCGTTTGTCAGCAAAGTGCTGAAGCTCAATCTCATCGACCTAGCAACAAAGATCATGCTCGGAGTGCCTGTTGAGAAACCCAGGAAAAACCTGTTCGACTTGGATTACGTGGGCATTAAGGCTTCGCAATTCTCGTTCAACCGCTTGCAGAAGGCTGATCCGGTCTTGGGCGTAGACATGTCGTCTACCGGTGAAGTGGGGTGTTTGGGAGATGATACCAATCAGGCTTTGTTAAAGAGTATGCTCAGCGTTGGTCACCGCATCCCCAAACATACCGTGTTGCTTTCAACGGGTGGAGCTAAGCAGAAGGCGGAAATGCTGGATGCAGCGAAGATGTTGAAGCAGCATGGTTACGAACTTTATGCAACGGCAGGCACCAGTCAGTATCTCCATGAAAACGGTATTGATAATACCATGGTATATTGGCCAAGCGATGAAGCAAAAGAACCGCAGGCTCTCACACTGTTGCATGAACATAAAATAGATATGGTGGTGAACATCCCGAAAGATCTTACACCGCGTGAGTTGACCAATGGCTACAAGATTCGTCGCGCAGCCATCGACCTCAATGTGCCACTGATTACAAACAGTAGGTTGGCCAGTGCGTTTATATCTGCCTTCTGTACTCTGAAGATGGATGATATTGACATCAAGGCCTGGGATGAGTTCAAGTAAGTTTCTGAGTTTTTGAGTTTTTGAGTTGGTGAGTATGTCTCTTCGCACAACCAATACAAGAACTCAAAAACTCAGAAACTCTAAACTTAAAAACTTATATAAAAACTTATACAAAAAAACCATCACTCACGAGGAGTGATGGTTGTTCTCTCAATTTTGTTCGTATTGATTACTGAGCCTGAGCTACAGAGTCAACTGCACCAGTAACAGAGTCAACAGCAGCAGCAGCTGTAGAGTCAGCAGCTTCCATTGTAGAATCTACTACAGAGTCAGCGGTTGCTTCCAAAGAGTCAACGGCAGCTTCTGTCTGAGATGTTTTGTTACCACAAGATGCAAATGAGATAGCTGCTACAGCTACGAACATTAAAACTAATTTCTTCATTTCTTTGCTTTTTAAATCTGTAAAACAATCATTTGTTTATTAAAACATTGCAAAGGTAAGGCTTTTTTCCTTACCCAATACTTTTTTTTAGTCTTTTTTTTGCTTTTGTTTGTAACTTTTCTGTAACTACCTGATAAACACTTGTTTATAGTTGTTAAAAATATGTTAAATATTTACGGCTTCTCATAGAGTTTACAAAAATAAGGCATGAAATCGACAATTTGAATGCTCATGTACAGCCATCTGAACTTTTTTCTTTAATTTTGCATACCATATTAAATAAGGTAAGATGATTGATACAAGTGCTTTTCAAGGTAAAACCGCTTCCTATTATACACTGGGTTGTAAACTAAATTTTTCAGAAACTTCTACGTTCGGAGAGATGCTCCAAGAATTGGGCGTTCGTACCGTTGACAGAGGTGAGCGTGCTGACATCTGCCTAATTAACACCTGTTCGGTCACCGAAGTTGCCGACCATAAATGCAGGCAAGCCATTCGTAGAATGGTGCGAGAGAACCCCGGTGCGTTTATCATTGTCACCGGTTGTTATGCCCAACTCGAATCAGAAGCAGTGAGCAAGATACCGGGTGTGGACCTGGTTTTGGGCTCTAATGAGAAAGCCCACTTGGTGCAATATCTCAATGATGCGTGGTTGCACAGGAATGCACTTCGTGAGCAGGGGGATGAAGTGACTGATGGTCTGCATGCATTCCAATCGGTCAAGACGAAAGACATCAAGACCTTCCAGCCCTCTTGTTCGAAAGGTAACCGCACACGGTATTTCCTCAAAGTGCAAGATGGGTGCAACTATTTTTGCACCTATTGCACCATACCATTCGCACGCGGCTTCTCCCGCAATCCTTCCATTGCGTCTTTGGTTCAGCAGGCCGAGCAGGCTGCGGAAGAAGGTGGGAAGGAAATCGTGCTCACGGGTGTCAATATTGGTGAATTTGGCGAACGAACCGATGAGACTTTTTTAGACCTTGTCAAGGCACTTGATCAGGTGGAGGGCATCCGTAGATTTCGAATTTCCAGTTTGGAGCCCGATTTAATGGCCGACGAGTTGATTGATTATTGCGCGCAATCCAGAGCCTTCATGCCTCATTTCCATATCCCCTTGCAAAGTGGGTCTGACGAAGTGCTTAAATTGATGCATCGTCATTACGATACCTCGCTGTTTGCCGACAAGATACACCATATTAAAGAGGTGATGCCGCATGCCTTTATCGGTGTGGATGTCATGGTAGGTTGCAGAGGAGAAAAGCCCGAATATTTTGAAGAAAGCTACGAGTTCATTCGTTCACTTGACGTCACACAGCTACACGTCTTCCCTTATTCCGAGCGTCCCGGCACCCGTGCGCTGTCCATTCCGTATGTCGTTTCAGAGCATGACAAGAAGTTGCGTTCGAAGCGTCTATTGCAGTTGTCTGACGAAAAGACGCATGCTTTTTATGCCAAGTATGTGGGGCAGGAGGCTGAGGTGCTGTTTGAGAAGGCTAATCGCGGCCGGGCCATGCACGGTTTCACTCGTAACTACATTCGTGTGGAAATGCCCGCAGCATTGGCCAAAGAAGAATTTGATAACCAATTGATAACGGTCAAGTTGGGTGACTTCAATCATGACCGATCTGCATTAAAAGCAATGATATGAAAGTAGCTATTGTCATTTTGAACTGGAACGGAGCCAAGATGTTGTCAACCTACCTCCCTTCCGTCATCAATTATTCTCGCGACGAAGCCGAAATCTTTGTGGCAGACAATGCGTCGACTGATGATTCCATGTCATGGTTGTCAAAACATTACCCCATGGTGAAGCAAATTGCCCTGGATCGTAATTGGGGTTTTGCCGAAGGCTACAACAAGGCTTTGGGCCATATCGATGCCGAGTACTACATATTGCTCAATTCCGACATTGAAGTAACCCATCACTGGTTAACACCACTCATTGAGTTTATGGACGCTCATCCGCAGGTGGCAGCGTGTCAGCCCAAGCTGTTGTCGGTTTTTGACCATGACCAGTTTGAGTATGCGGGCGCTTGCGGAGGATTTATTGACAGATATGGCTATCCATTTTGCCGTGGCCGTATCTTTCAGACGGTAGAAAATGATGATGGTCAGTATGATGATTCTTGCAAGATAGCATGGGCTACGGGTGCGTGTCTGATGATTCGTTCTCACGATTATTGGGAGGCCGGAGGGTTAGATGGCCGTTTCTTCGCCCATAGTGAGGAGATAGATTTGTGCTGGCGCTTGCGCTCACGCGGCCGTGATATCTATTGTGTGCCCGACAGTCAGGTGTACCATGTGGGTGGAGGAACGCTGCCCAAGAACAATCCGATGAAAACGTTCCTGAATTTTAGGAACAATTTGACCATGCTTTATAAAAACCTTAATGACAAAGATTTGAAACATGTTATGCGCGTTCGGTGGTGGCTCGACTATCTTGCAGCCTTGCAAATGCTGTTGTTGGGGCACCATTGGGGCGACTTCTGCGCCGTGTTCAAGGCCAGAAAAGCATTCAAACGCTGGCGTCATGAATATGACTTTGACCGGCAGAAGATACAAAACAGCAGGTTGGTGCAAGATGAAGAAATTCTGAGTCCTTATTCCATTCTTTGGAAATATTATGTCAAAGGAAAGAAAAAATACAGTGAAATCTAAGCGGAATTAAAGTAATTTTGGCTTAAATTTATCTTTTTTTAGTTTAAAATTTGCTACTTATTATATTTTTGCTTAATTTTGCTCATAATAAGGATAATGTGTATTCGTTTTGAAGCAATATTATAGTCTATTATTTTTAGCCCTCCTGTTGTGTAGCGCTTGTCAGCTAAAACTCAAGCCCTACAATCAAGAAGATCAGAAGATGCTGGTAGAAGTACAGCGCTATGATCGTCTGGAGAGCCGTTATCTCACGACGGGAGATTTCTCGGCGCTTCAACAAATGAATACCACCTATCCCATGGAAACCCGCACGTTGATAGAAGACGTTTTGGATTTGGGCGAAGTGAACGAACCGTACATCAATTCAAAATTCCTTAATTTCTACCAAGACTCTCTGCTGCAGGTCCTCATTTCTGACGCTGAAGCTGAATATGCTGACATGGATGACATCAACAAAGAGCTTAGCAGTGTCTTCATGAAGTTGCAAAAGTTGCTGCCGGGGCTTGAAATCCCCACTGTCTATGCGCAAATTGGCGCGCTCAATCAGAGTGTGGTGGTGGGCGACAAGCTGATTGGTATTTCGTTGGATAAGTATTTGGGAGAAAACTATTCGGTATATAAGAAATATTATTCCGAGCAACAACGACAGTCCATGACACGCGAATACATCGTGCCCGACTGTATTGTTTTCTATCTGTTGAGCGTCTATCCCATGGAAGATCACGGAGTGAACACGCAGGTGGAAAAAGATTTGCACATGGCTAAGATTATGTGGACGGCCAACAAAGTGCTGGGTAAGCGATTTTTCAAGAGCGACTATGTGAATGTTGTCGACAGATTCATGCGGAAACATAAGAGCATCTCGGTAGCTGCACTGCTAAAACTGGATGACTATTCCAAATTTGAGGTATAGGGTGATGTCTTGAATTTAAACTTATACCTAATTTTGCCTGATTAATTCATACATATTATCATACTTCTATGCCAGTTCAATAGCATTGAGTTTGGCGGTTAAAGTCATTGTTATTTAGGGGTAAACTCATTGAGTTTGGCGGTCAAAGTCATTGCTATTGAAAATCAATATGTGCTTTCTTGGATTTCTTCCTTGTTTGGCATTCCGAAAAAAAAGATTTTTTTATTTTGCGCATTCTTACATTTAGCTTACCTTTGCATAAGACAGGTATCGCCTCGGCAACTCCAAACAAGCTTGGTTGCGCTCGGCTCGCACTGTCTTTGCATAAGACAGGCATCGCCTCGGCAACTTCAAACCAGCTTGGTTGCGCTCGGCTCGCACTGTCTTTGCACGACATAAATAATACATGAAATGAACTTAAAAGTACGTTTGGCGGCAATGAATTTTCTTGAATTTGCCGTATGGGGTTCCTATCTTACTTGCATGGGAATTTATTTAACCAACATTGGAATGGCTTCCAACATAGGTGCATTCTTTGCAATGCAAGGTGTTGTATCCATCTTCATGCCTGCATTGATGGGCATCGTGGCTGACCGTTTGGTGCCTGCTCAACGCCTTTTAGGCTATTGTCACCTGCTGGCTGGCTTGTTTATGTTTGCGGCAGCCTACTATGGGATGAGCCAAGGAAGCAATGCTGAGTTTGGTATACTCTTCACTCTTTATTCATTCAGTGTGGCTTTTTACATGCCTACCTTGGCATTGACCAATTCGGTAGCCTACAATGCCTTGACGCAAGCGGGGATGGATACCATCAAGAACTTCCCACCAATACGTACATTCGGAACCATTGGCTTTATCTGTTCCATGTGGTTTGTTGATATCTTTGGCTTTAAGAGCGATCAAAATCAGTTTGTGGTCAGTGGCGTTTTGAGCATTCTCTTGTTTCTCTACACCTTCACGTTGCCTCATTGTCCTACGTCCAAGGGGCAGCATGCAACTGGTTTGGTTGAAGCCTTTGGATTGAAGGCGTTCTCCTTGTTCAAACAAAAGCGAATGGCCATCTTCTTTATCTTCTCCATGCTATTGGGTGTGAGTTTGCAGATAACCAATGGTTTTGCAACACCTTTTATTGAAAGTTTCAAGGCGTTGCCTGAATATGCGGGCACGTTTGGAGTGAAATATCCAGTGATACTTTATTCTTTGTCACAGGTCAGTGAAACCCTTTGCATCTTGATGATACCTTTCTTCATGAAGCGTTACGGCATCAAGAACGTGATGTTGATTGCCATGTTCGCATGGGTACTGCGGTTTGCCTTGCTTGGATTAGGAAATCCAGGTGACCGCGTATGGATGTTTGTGCTGTCCATGATTATCTATGGCGTTGCCTTTGACTTCTTCAACATCAGCGGCTCGTTGTATGTGGACAAAGCAACCGAGCCGGCTCTTCGCTCCAGTGCGCAAGGTTTGTTCATGCTCATGACCAACGGTATCGGCGCAACAATCGGTTCATTGGCTGCACAGGCTGTGGTTACCTCGAATACCATCAATGGCGTTACCAATTGGTCGGCCTGCTGGTATGCATTCGCCGGATATGCCTTGGTGGTGGGGGTGAGCTTTGCTCTGTTGTTTAAACCCAAGAAAAATATGGTGAAGGCATGAACAAGGTACGGCTGATTTTTAAGAGCGTAACAGAGATTGTGGGTTCTGACGATGTGGGATTGCTCATCCTGGTGGATGAACAACAACAGCGTCAGCTTACCATCCCATGTGACCGCAACATGCTGAATCAGTTTAGTCTTCGTGTACAAAAGGTCCCAATCACGAACATGATGCTGCCAGAAGTGCTGTGGCAGGTCATCCGTTCGCAAACTACGTTGCGCTTTGAGATTCTCATCAACGACCTGATTGAGGGACAGTACAGGGCTGTGTTGTATAATGTAGAAACGCTTGAGCCCATCTTGATACGCATCAGTGACGCCATGTTGTTGGCCTATGTCAGCGACATTCCCGTATATATTTATGAGAAATTGATGAAAAAGCAGAGTGTGAAGTATGTTCACAATGCGCAGGGCATGTCTATTCCAGTAAACACCTTGACGGATGAAATGTTGAGAAAGGCATTGAACAAGGCCATTGAGGATGAGCATTATGAATTGGCGTCCCTGTTAAGAGATGAGATGAAACGACGCAATTTGCTTGATATTTGATGTTTGAATATGAAAGAAGCCAGATATTTTTACGTTCCTAATGCTGCCCAGGCTACTGAATTGCCGCTGGAAGAGGCGCGGCATGCTGTCAGCGTTCTGCGACTGAAAGCCGGTGATGAAATATTCTTAATGGACGGAGAGGGTTCTTTTTACCAGGCAAATGTCACACTTGCGGCAACCAAACATTGTATGTATGACATAGTGAAAGCGTTGCCGCAGCAGAAAACATGGAAAGGACATGTACATTTGGCTATCGCACCAACCAAGATGATGGATAGGATGGAATGGATGATTGAGAAGATGACTGAGGTTGGATTTGATGAAATCACGTTTCTGGACTGTCGCTTCTCAGAGCGCAAAAAACTACGAATTGACCGTTTGGAAAAGATTGTTATCGCTGCAATGAAGCAGAGTAGAAAGGCTTGGAAACCCGTAGTTCATCCCATCATGTCCTTTCAAGACTTTGTCAATCAGCAGCGAGAGGGTGGCCTGTACATTGCCCATTGTTACACGGAGATAGCCAGAAAGGATTTCCTTAGCGAGATACAGCAAGCTAATGATCAACAAGATATTACCATGCTAGTAGGGCCTGAAGGTGATTTCTCCATGGACGAAGTGAAGCAAGCCCTTGAAAAGGGGTTCTCGTCTGTGTCATTAGGGCAAAACAGATTGAGGACAGAAACCGCAGGACTGGTGTCAATCGTGATGTCACAAGTGGTAAAACGCGTCTTATAGTCCATGATAGAAAAGGCTGAAAACATATAACAGACCCAGGAAAGGTGCCTCTTTGACAGTCTGATGTTTCATTAATAGAAAGGTAAGATTTAACATGAAAGTATTCAAATTATATTGCATTTCCGTATGCTTGCTCATCATTGCTTTTTTGTCATCTTGTTCAGATGGCGAATATCGCCAAGCCATTCCTAAGTCAAGCACTGCTTTAGTGTCGTTTGATGTCAGTAAGATAAGTGGGGTAAACAGCGCCACATTACTGAAAGTACTGCTCCGGATGAAGAATTTGGATGAGAGTGGCATCGATTTGACGCACAAGATTTATCTTTTTGAATCGCCTGACGGGAACTTAGGTATCTGTGCGAAAGTGCAGGACAAAGGGAAGTTGGAACAGATGTTCGTGAAGATGAACAGCAATCCCGTGAAGTATCGTGAGGCCTATTTTGCGCAAGTTAATGACTCTTGGATTGCTGGTTACAATGATCAGTCGCTCTTAATCATGGGACCTTTGCCTCTTACTGCGCAGGAAGTCATGAAAGGAACGATGGCTAAATATCTGCAACAAGACGAGGAAAATAGCGTGATAGCTTCTCCTATGTTTGAAAAGTTGGAGAGCATTAGCAGTCCTATGGCGATGGTTGCACAGGCGAAAGCTTTGCCTGAACAGCTTGTTGCACCGATGACGTTAGGCACTCCGAAGGGTGTAGATGGGTCACAAGTGCTGATAGCAGCTGAAATGAGTATCGAAAAACGATGCCTGACCATCCAAGGTAGACCGTTTTCTTTTAACCAACGCATCAATCAAGAGATTGAAGAGTCGTTCAAAGTATATCGTCCCATCACCGATGTTTACCTGCAATCCATGTCAAACGAGGCCTTGTTGGGCATGTTCGTGAACGTAGATGGGCAGAAGTTTTTGCCCATTTTGCAGCATAACAAGGGCCTTCAAGTGTTGCTGACAGGTATCAATCAGGCGATAGATATGGACAACATCATACGCAGTGTTGATGGTGACATGTGCATCATTGTTCCAAACTATTCTGAGGGAGCCATTCAATTGTCGATGGTCGCGCGTCTTGCGCATACAAAATGGCTGGCTGACATCCCATATTGGAAGCAGTCAGTGCCGCAAGGTGCTAAATTGACGGATGCCGGTAAGAACATCTATTCCTATTCAGATGGCAAGACCAACTTCTGTTTCGGGGTGAGTGAGGACAAACAGTTCTTCAGCGGTAGCAGCAAGCAAGAAGCGTTGGCTTCAATTGGTCAAGCGAAAACACCACTGCCCGAGCAGCTGCAAAAACAAATCAAAGGGCAGAAAATGGTCATGGTGATTCATTTCAACGATGTGCGAAACGAAACGATGAAAGTGTTTGTTGATTTGCTGAAGCCCGTGTTTGGGCCTGTTAACACCATGGTATATAAATTGAAATAAAAGGTGGATACTATCACATTGAACAAGGTTCTGCCGCATGTCTTTACACATGTGCAAGGATTGGTGTCGGATGTTTGGAATGAAGAAATCACCTTCCACAAGGGACATTATTATCTGTTGGAAGCCAATTCTGGCAAAGGAAAGAGTACGTTTTGTAGTTATTTGATAGGGTATCGGCGTGATTTCGATGGAACAATCTTGTTTGATGAGCAGAATATCAACGCACTCACAATCAAAAACTGGGTAGAAATTCGCACCCGGCAGGTCAGTTATCTCTTTCAAGAGTTGCGCTTATTCTCCGAATTAACCGCTCTTGAGAACGTTATGATTAAGAACAACATGACGCACTTCAAGACCAAAGCGCAAATTCTTGATTGGTTTGAAGAGTTGGGTGTGGCAGACAAGGTGAACGTCAGGATAGGACAGATGTCCTTTGGACAACAACAACGCGTGGCACTAATACGCTCGCTCGTCCAACCTTTTGATTTCTTGTTGGCAGACGAACCTATCAGTCACCTTGATGATGGCAACTCCAACGCCATGGCACAAGTTCTCTTGCGTGAGGCTACTCAACAAGGAGCCGGCGTCATTGTTACGAGTATCGGCAAACATCTAGCATTAAAATATGATAAGGTTGTAAGACTATGACGCTTGTTTGGAAACTTCTTCGGCAACATGTGAGCATTCCTCAGTTTGTAGGTTTTTTCTTTGCAAACCTGTTTGGGATGATTGTCATTCTTTTGGGATATCAGTTTTATCGTGACGTTATACCTGTGTTCAACAGCGATGACAGCTTCATGAAGGCCGATTATCTCACCGTCAGTAAGAAAACAGGAACGACATCCACCATCAGTGGTGAGGACAACACGTTCAATGGGGCAGAGATTGAAGACTTAAGACAGCAGCCTTTCGTCAAAAAGTTGGGCGCATTCACCTCGGCCGAGTATAAGGTGAATGTAACGCTGTACGTCAAGGAAACTAAATTGCTTGATTCCGAATTCTTTTTCGAGAGCATTCCCGATTCGTTTGTCGATGTTCCGCTTGCCCAATGGCATTATGACGAAGGCAGCAAGACGGTGCCCATCATCCTGCCCAGGTCATACATCACCATGTATAATTTCGGTTATGCGCGCAATCACTCATTACCGAACATCTCTGAAGGTGTGGTGGGAATGTTAAATGTGCGGATGGCCATTCATGGCAATGGTAAGGATGAAGTGTTTGAAGGAAAAGTCATTGGATTCTCTGGTAAATTGAATTCCATCCTCGTTCCCATGTCATTCATGTCGTGGAGCAACCATCACTTTGCGCCACACGCGACAAGCAACCCCAACAGATTAATCGCTGACGTGTCGAGCACACGCGACGGTGCCATCGCAAAATACTTGGATAGCCATGCGTATGAGGTAGAAGACAGCAATCTTGCCAACGAGAAGGCCATCTCGTTCTTATCGTTAGTCGTGTCCATCGTGATGGTCGTAGGCTTGTTCATATCCCTCTTGAGCTTCTATATTCTGCTCTTAAGCATTTATCTTCTCGTACAAAAGAATGCGGACAAACTTGAAAATCTCTTGCTGATAGGTTATCGTCCGCTTCAGGTGTCGAAGCCATACATCTTCCTGACACTCATGCTGAACGTCGCAGTTTTACTGATAGCCGTTCTGGCCGTGTATTGTATTCGGGATTATTACATTGAAATACTGTATGCCATGCTTCCAAGCATTGACAAAACCAGTATGCTTCCTACTTTTTTATTGGGATTTGTTATCCTGGCGATTGTATCTTTCATCAACAGTGTGATTATCTATCGCAGAATCTCTGCTTTATACAAAAAATAAAAAAAAGGCAATGGTCTTCACAGATAATCGCCTTCAAATCTTCAATAGGTATTAGTCCTTTAAGGTAAAAAGATTGTTTTCAGGATAACACTTGCAAAGTTAATGTTTTTTTGAATCCTCCAAACCTTTTTAGTTATTTTTTTATAAAATTAAAAATGTATCCTTAAAGGTGCAGATTTCTGTAATTTTTCAAATCTGAATGTGGCGTTGCTCAACCTCTGTGTTACATGCATTCTCCATCAAAAGCAATGACTTTGAACTTCAATAGCATTGAGTTTAGCCACCAATAGCATTGACTTTGATTACCAATAGCAATGCCTTTCCATTCCAATATGCATGCGCTTGCGTGGCAATCTACATATTATCTTGAATATGATACAGTTACGATGCGTACCGGTTGGGTGAATATTCGGGGACGATCTATTCTTTAATCTTGATAAATGCATTTGTCAGGATGGCCGTAAGTCCACCTGTCGTAATGCCCGAAGAAAAGATATTTTTGATGGTTTCCGGCATGTGATCCAGTATACCTGGGACCATTTCTACGCTAAGTCCCAGGGCAAAGCTGATGGCCATCACCAATACTGCCTTTCGGTTGATTTGGGTTGATGCGATGATTTTGATGCCTGCGGCAGCTACGGTTCCAAACATCAGCAGCGTGGCGCCACCGAGTACCGGAGCCGGAATTAAGGAAAACACCAATCCAACAACAGGGAACAGTCCTAAGACAACCAGCGCTCCGGCAATGTAGTAGCCAACATAGCGGCTGGCAATGCCTGTCAATTGAATCATTCCGTTGTTCTGTGCGAAGATTGAATTGGGGAAAGAGTTGAACACAGCGGCCAACATGGAGTTGAAACCATCGGCCAGAATGCCGCCCGATGCTCTTCTTTCAAACACTTCACCTTCGATGGGTTCTCCGGAAATCAGCGAGTTGGCCGTGATGTCTCCGTATGCTTCAATGGCCGTAATGAGGTAAACCAGTCCCAAAGATATCAGGGCCGAAATGTCAAAGCGAAATCCGTATTTGAACGGAACGGGAATGATAAAGCCTCCATAGCTTTGAATGGAATCCAAGTGAATCATTCCCATGAGATAGGCAGCGATGCACCCAATGAGAAGACCCAGCACGATTGAACTCATTCGAAGAAAGCGGTTGCTCGAACGATTGAAGATGATGATGCTGAACAGCACGAGCGCTGCCAACCCAAGGTTTACCAGAGATCCGAACGAGCCGTCAGCCTCGGCCGCCGCACCACCACCACATGAGTTGATTCCGGCCTTGACCAGCGACATACCTATCAACGTGACAACGATGCCAGAGACCAGCGGCGTGATGATTTTGCGTGTGTACTTCAATAGGCGACTCACAAGCATTTCGACAACAGAGGCGAACATGCAGGCGGTAAATATATAGGACAAAGCCATCTCGGTGTTCAACTTGCCACCTACCATGCCAAGCATACCGGCTCCGATAATGGGGCCTATAAAGGAGAAGCTGGTGCCTTGGATGCACAAGAGTCCCGTGCCGATGGGACCGATGCGGTGACACTGTATGAATGTGGCGACGCCAGAAACGAACAGTGACATGGAAACCAAGAATCCTGTTGTTTCCAAATCAAAATTAAGGGCATTCGAAATAATCAGCGGTGGGGTGATGATGGCTACGAAGATGGCCAGCAAGTGCTGCAGTGCGGCAAAAATACTTTCTCGGAGAGCCGGGCGGTCGTGAAGTCCATAAATCAAGTCATTCGACTTTGACCTTACTTGTTCTTGTTCTGTTGGGTTCATTTTTTAGCGTTCAATCAATAGGGGAGTGGTTACTTTTCGATGTTTTTTAATTTGATTTGGCAGTTGTCCAACGATTCAATCATCGCAAGAGATTCGCATCTCACGCCTTCTGCTTCTATACCGTCACGTCCATGTTGGAAGGTTTTTTCAATGATAAAGCCCATCCCAACCAGTTCTGCACCGGCCTGCCGGCATAGGTCGATGATGCCTTTGGCGGCATTTCCATAGGCCAGGAAGTCGTCAATGAAAACCACTTTGTCGTTGGGTGTCAGATAATCCTTGCTGATAACGACGTTGTATTCGCGCTGTTTGGTGAATGAGAAGACTGTGGTGGATAAGATGTTGTCCATCGTTGACGGTTTTTTCTTCTTGGCGAATACCACCGGAAGGTCCAAAAGTAACCCCATAACGATGGCGGGAGCAATGCCCGAGGCTTCGATGGTCAAGATTTTGTTGATTTCCGTTGAGGCGTAACGCTTAATGAATTCGATGGCGATGGCTTTCATGAGGTTGGGATCCATCTGGTGGTTGATAAATTTATCTACTTTCAGTATGCCACCAGGATAGCATTTGCCATCTTTCAGAATGCGGTCTATTAATGTTTTCATCTTTTGCATTATAAAAATAATGCATGCAAAGTTAGTAAAAAAATGTAAAGCACAGAAAGATGACAAGCTATTTTTTCTTGCCGCTTGTGCCGTGCTTCACTTGATGCTATCGCTTGGTAAAGTGGTGCTTGTTGATTGGTCTATTTGTTGTTTGCAGCCGTTGATCATGTTTTCAATCTGTGCCATACGGTATTTCAACCCAGGCTTGTATCCATAATGTTGATAATAGGAGCGTGCGCTTTCAAAATACTCAAGTGCGTTTTCCCAATCCTTATTGAACAGATAACAGAACCCAAGACGGTAGAGGGCATCGGCTTTTTCGTTGTCATGGCATACGTTCAGCATCTTTTCATAGCATGGGATGGCTGCTTCGTATTGTTTTAATTGAAAGTGACTTTCAGCATTGGCATAATAATAGACCGATTGTTCGTGAGGTGCGAAGACGGTGATGCTCGACATAACCGAGTCAAGATACAGGCATGCCTGCTCGTATTTCCATAGATGATAGTAGCAAACGCCGATGTAAGCCTTGTATCTTTGGTTGAGAAGGTATTCCTGGTCAAGCTTCTGAAACAGTAAAAGAGCCTCATGATACTTCTCACTTTGAAAGTATTCTAGCGCCATGTTCAGTCGGTCTTTGTCATTGATGGGGCGGTTGTGAATGGCATCTACCGGGCTGTTTTGCCCAAACAATAACACGAGGGTGACCAACCCAATCATCAGATAGTGCCTCGGCTTCATGCTAAGTTCATCATTTTGTGTAGAAATCAATGACACGTTGGATGGCTTGTTGACACACAGGACAGAATTCGGGTGTGTCATTCGTGCGCATTCTACAGTCGTGTGACGCGCGGTAAATGCCTTTCAGCGAGTAGCCAGCACCTTCTATCAGTCCCACAGAAGGTACTTTTTCCATCATGTCTTGCCATTTATCAGAAAACTTAACTTTGGTTGTTATGTTTTGTTCCCATGGTTCTACGTCAGGCGGATACATGGGGATTTCCTCGAAATCATAGGCATATTCGTCGGCCAGTCCAGCAAAGCTATGGCCAAACTCATGTACAACAACAGGTTTGAACGACGGATGATGGGTCATTGACAAGTTGTATGAGTTAAGAATACCCCCGCCTCCGTACTGATGAGTGTTCACCAAGATGATGATATGTTCGTATGGAAGTCCTGCCAGCCAGTCGTGTACGGTTTTTAATCGCAGTGTAGTAAGATAACGGTTGCTGTAGAACGTGTCAAAATGAGAGTGCAGGGCGGTATTCTTCCACACGCCTTTAGAAGGCTCGCTGGTGCCACTTTCAGCCGAAGGAGCTTTGACTGCTATGATGTTGAACCTGCTTCTCATGGCCTTAAAAGGCTCATGTGCGAACAATGCCTCGGTGGCTTCGGCGGCATCTTTCAGGAAGATGTCCATCTCGTCAGTGCGGTATCCCTCTGCCAGGAAGGCGATGTGGATGCAGCGGGAGGTGTCGTGAGCCGTCTGTAGTGTTTCAAATGGAGTGCGGTTTCGTTCTCCAGTGTGCTTAATCAAGATGTCACTTGGTGCGACCGTGTGTGTCAGTTGGATCATCGTTTCACGCCTGTTGTTATTCAAGGTCACCGTAACGTCAACGGTATCCTTGGGCATCGGAACGAGAAATACATTCTCGAAAGCCCTGCTTGTGTGCTTGGCTTCATCGTAAGTGAGCCATTCTTGAAACAATGTAGAAAACGAATTACGGTAGAGCGTGCATTTCGTGTGATGGTCGCGGACGGTTATTTGCCCGTTTCCTTCCATGGGTAATTCGGCCAACCGTTGTTTTTTTCCGTACCATCTGGGTATGACATTCAATTGGTCAACGGCGATGTGTTGCTGGTTCGCATTGCCCGAAAAAATATAATCAATGCGCAATGTGCTGTCAGAAAACACCTTGTTGAAGTCCTGCGCGTTCACGTTTGCCGACATGAACAGGCACAGAACACATGGGATCACATGGGTTAGGTAAGTCTTTATTTTCATCATTTAATGCTTAATAACTTCAATTTCTTTCATCAACTCTTGTACATAGTCGCGTTGCCAGTCGTCTATGTGCAGCTTATTGTCACCATATAGCAAAATGTCGATGTCCATTTGGATGCGATTGAGCGACCTTTCAGCCCTCGTGTCACCACATATTCGTTCCATGTTTTTCACCTTTTCGGTGAAATCTTCAAGGGTTTCTTCAACCTTTGTGTATGCCAAACAGTTGTAAAATAGGTCTGATGCCATGCCAATGGGTTGTGTCCACTTCGGTGTAGTGAACTTCATGTCAGGCCAAGTGTCAGCCAACAGCCGCATGACTTGTTTCATGTTGCGCTCTTGGTTGACGTTCGTTCCCAATGCTAAGATGACTCGTTTGCTGTCCATTCGTACAAAATTACTAATAATTATTAAACGTACACCAATCCATTGTGCTTTTTTTATGAATTTATGTAACTTTGTCTAACATCTTAATGTTCATGAATAAAATTGCGATTATATTCCTCTTTTCAATTTCATCTATGGCATCATGGGCCCAGATGAGATGGAACCAGACCTATCAACTCTACATCAATCAATACAAAGATTTGGCTATTCGGGAGATGCTTCAATACCGAATCCCAGCGAGTATCACCTTGGCTCAGGCTGTTTTTGAGAGTGGAGCAGGGCGAAGTAGATTGGCACGACTGGGCAATAACCATTTCGGAATCAAGTGTCATGATTGGACTGGTCGTACCATTGCTGAGGATGATGACGCTTTGGGCGAATGCTTTCGCGCATACGATCATCCCCTTCAAAGTTTTGAAGACCATAGTAAATTCCTTGTGAACAGCAGTCGTTACCGCAAGTTGTTTAGCCTTTCCATGCAAGATTACCGTGGATGGGCGCATGGTTTGAAAGCTTGTGGCTATGCAACCAACCCGCGATATGCTTATAAACTCATCGAATTGATAGAGCTTTACAAGCTTTATGTCTACGATAGTGCCAGATCATACGATCACGCCATGGTTGAATATTCTGGCAATCAAACAGTTGTTAACCAGGCAAAGCCTTTGCATCCCATCGCAATCTTCAACAAGAATTATTATATCCGGGCTCGTCGCGGCGACACCTTCAAGCTGATAGGCGAGGAAATAGGCGTGTCGTACAAAAAGATAGCTAAGTACAACGAGCGTGATAAAGATGATGCTTTGACAGAAGGCGAAATCATTTTCCTGAAGAAAAAGAGAAAAAGAGCACCGAAGGCTTTCAAGAATCGTCCGCATGTTGTCAAGAACGGAGAGAGTCTGTATATCATTGCACAGATTTATGGTATGCGTTTGGCCAGTTTATACAAGTTGAATGATTTTACTCCAGACCATACCATCCACGTCGGTGACGTTGTGAGAGTATATTAGGACAAGCCAGTTTGCACGGCTGACAACAATAAAAACGAGAAACCATTGAGCCAGTAGGGTGAACCAAGCTCAATGGTTTTATTTTTCAGATCAATTGAATTGTCTTTCGAAACACTACTGAATAATGCGAGTCATGTTGAACTCTGCGATTTTTCCGTCAGGATTTACCTTGGCTTTGATGCGATAATGCATGGTTTGCTGCGTATCATCCACCTTGTTAACATCTTGGTCTGCTGAGAAATTTACGGTGTATTCGTATTGTTCGTCACCGATTTCTTTCTTGTCAATCTTGTAATCATTGAGCAGATGCCATGACATGCTGGCAACCTCCTGGTTGTATAGTTTATGCAAAAAGGTGATGACATCATTTTTATTCGCATCCACTTTACCCAGAAAAGAACTGATGACAGGACTGACCGTGCTGGTCAAACCATCCTCGTCCTTTGCGTTGATACTCTGAAAGAACTGTTTGAACAGCGAGCTTAACATGGCCCTTTCCTCTGGTTGAACCGTCTGTGCGTTGATTGTTTTGATGCCATCTTTAGCATCATCTACATACGCACCGTTGGGATGGTCTTCCAAGTAAAACTGGTATGCGTCCACACTGTTGGCTGAGCTGGCTGCCACCCAGTCCAACGAGTCAATCTTGCGCATGGCTTCCGCACGGTGTTCAGAGTCGGGATGCTTGTCAAGATAATCTTCCAGAGCTGTTTTTGAGTTGCTCACCCAAGCATCGGTCCATTCGCTATCCATTTGCTGGATGGCCGTCAAGCGAACGTGTATGGAGTCTCTGTGTGCCATGGGTGCGTCTTTAAAGCGGTCAAGATAGTCCTGAAGCACGATGGGATCTTCGCTCTTGGCGGCAAACTCGTAAGCCTCCAACTCTTCTTTCATTTGTGCATTGTGATAGAAATAATAGCCCACTCCACATGCAATGATGGCTATGATGAAAGCTATTATTAAAGTGGTGTGTTTCTTCTTGGAACGTTGCATGTCTCCGTTGGGTGCGGGAGGCGTTGTGTCCACCATGGTTGTAGGCTCTTCTTTCAGCTCTATAGCCTGTTCATGAACCGGAGAGTTATCATCGCGATAGTTCATATTGGCGTGGTGGCAGTTTGGACATTCGTGCAAATCATTAAAATAAACTTCACCACATTGCGTGCAACGGGTCACTCTTTCAGCAATTTCTACCCCACAAGAGGGACAAACGGGTGCTCGGTCACTGATTTGGTGGCCGCACTCCGGACATCTAATTATCGCCATATTGTCAAAGTGTAGTATATGTTTGTTAATGTATCCATGTATACTTTCTCGTGTTCGTGACATTTCGTCGGAATCTGATTTCTCTGAGTCCGTGTCTTCCCATCATTCTGCTTTTATCAACAAAGGTATTAATTCCGTTGATTCTACCTTTACCCGTGTATTGCCACATGGTAATGTCTCGCCCGTCTGCCAATACCGGTTCTCGGTCGGTATACTGCGCTATCATGATTTGATAACTGTCCAGTTGTCCAGATAGGTTGTGGTCATAGAAGTTGGCACCCGTGTAGATGAGTGGTTTTTGTTGATAAACTTCTTCCACCATGCCCAGGAATTTGTGCAAAGAGTCACAAAAAGCTTCTGTTGACAAGCCGTTGCGAGTTTCTACGTCAATCATGGGAATGAGGTCTTGGTCACCAGGTCGGCACTGTGTCATGAAGTTCTGCAGTTGGAGCGTCAAGTTGGTCTTAGGTCTGAAGAAGTGGTACGAACCCACTTTCAGGCCATAGCGATGCGCCAACTCAATGTTGGTTTGATAGGTAGGGTCTATCCTGTCACCGCCTTCAGTGGCTTTGAGGTAGACGTATGTGTTCTTGGTGTTTTCACCTACTGTTTCCCAAAACACCTCTCCTTGGTAGTGGCTCAAGTCGATGCCATGTACATGCGAGCATGTGTCTTCGCATTGTACGTCAAAATATTGGGCATGGACGGCCAATATGCAGAATAGGGCAATCACGCATGAAACGATTCTTTTCATATCTGCAAATATACATAAAAAACAGAATCTTTACGCCCGGTTGTCTAAAAAAAATAAAGTCAGCGTGTATCTTTGTGGAAAATTTGCTTCTTTGGTGTCAATCGTTGTTTACAAAATCATTCCCGAATCGGTGAAAACATGGTTGAAAAGTGATAAGGAAAATTTTATTTCTGAAGATTATCCTTTTCCTTCTGATTACTCTCATCTTTCAGAAGATCTGCCAAAAAAGAATCCAGGTCCTTGTCTAAATCGTTCATCAAGTCGCCTCCTATAATCACGGTATCATCGTCTGCGACATATAGTTCGGCTATATTCTCTTGTTCATCATTCTCTAAAACAAAGCTAAATGGCTTGAGAATATTCATCTGATCAACCGTTTCATGAAGTTGTTTCAGGACTTTGCGAAGAATGGCAGCGGCATGTTCGTAGAACTTCTCCTCCGTATTGCCTATCCATTCTTCAACGACGCAACGGGTAATCTCGTTTTCATCGTCATCGAATGCTCGTAATTCTCCACTGTCTTGATAGATTCGGATGTGAATATCCGTAACCAGTGATGGGGTTTCATCTGACGTGAACTTTTGTGCTATCTTGCGAATGGCATACTCAGTCTGCTTGTACACTTGTTCGGTTGCGTTCATTAGTAGGTCCTTTCGATTATACCCTGCAAATATAATTCTTTTTGCGAACACAGCAAGCAAATTTAGAAATAATTTATCTTAATGGTCACGGCTCTCTCATTTATGAAAGGTTGTTGGTTGTGAAAGACTGAATATCACATATTTGTATAAACAACGATTATTAGGAATAAAACAACCTTTGACGACTATGTTTGGACTGATGGCTGAATATTCGCCATCGCCACTTGCGTGTGTTAACAAACCTTTTGTTTGTTAAATCAATTCTTTTTATTTGACAAAATAAAATCGCAAAATAGAGAAAACAGGAGAATGCTATAGGTATATAAAGTCATGATATCATCTTTTTTCATCCCATTCACGCAGAATACACCGGCAATCTGCATGCTTTTGCAGTCTAATATGTATGCTCTTGCTCCTCAATATGCATGCTTTTACACCCCAATTTACATCATATAACACGCCTTTTTGTACAAAAACAAGTGCTTTCATCCTCAAAACACATCTCTTTTTCATGGTGATTTAGATTTATAAACCGTATAACTTATTATAAATCAATACAATAATGAAACACTTCTATATTTCGCATATTTCCGGCGAATAAGTATGTTAGTGGATAAAACGCCCAGCATTTGTGTTAAAAAGTTGTTGTGACGGGAGCTGTTTCACCGAAGAAGGTTCCGTTCGATAGAATACAGATACAGCGCAATCATCATAAATGAATGAACTGTGCCGAAACGGCTTACAGGTTAATTTGTCATCGCATCACGTACATTTTGTATACAGGCTTTGCTTGTTTCGGCTTTTTTGTATAATTTTGCGTTTGATAAGATATAAATTTCAAACTATGTATAGAACGAATACATGCGGGGAGTTAAGACTTTCCGATGAGGGCAAGGAGGTAATCCTGTCTGGATGGGTGCAGCGTACACGTAAGATGGGTGGAATGACATTTGTTGACGTGCGTGACCGATATGGCATTACCCAACTTGTTTTTAATGAGGCAACCGACGCTTCTTTGTGTGAGCAGGCCAACAAACTGGGGCGTGAATTCTGTATTCAGGCAATAGGTAAGGTGAGTGAGCGACAGAGCAAAAACGATAAGTTGCCGACCGGAGATATCGAAATTTTGGTCAGTCAACTAAACGTACTGAGTGAAAGTTTGACGCCTCCATTCAAAATAGAAGACGAAACCGATGGGGGTGATGATTTGCGAATGAAATATCGATACCTAGATTTGCGCCGACCAACGGTTAGAAAGAATTTGGAATTGCGCCATCGGATGACGATTCTAATCAGGAATTTCCTTGATAATGAGCAATTTATAGAGGTGGAAACACCTATATTGATTGGCTCTACTCCAGAGGGTGCACGCGACTTTGTGGTGCCTTCGCGCATGAATCCCGGACAGTTTTATGCACTGCCACAAAGCCCACAAACGCTCAAACAGCTGTTGATGGTGAGTGGGTTTGACCGCTATTTTCAAATCGCTAAATGTTTCCGTGACGAAGATTTGCGTGCCGATCGTCAACCCGAGTTCACGCAAATTGACTGCGAAATGAGTTTCGTAGATCAGGATGATGTGATCGACTTGTTTGAAAATCTATGTCGTCACCTTTTCAAAGAGATTCGTGGGGTGGAGCTGCCTGAGAAGTTGCAGCAAATGACCTGGCACGAGGCGATGAGACGTTTCGGTAGTGATAAGCCTGATTTGCGTTTCGGCATGGAGTTCGTTGAACTTTTGGATGCGTTCAAAGGCAAGGCAGATTTTAGTGTCTTCAATGAAGCAAGCTACATTGGCGGCATTTGTGTGCCTGGATGCGCCAGCTATAGTCGTAAGCAATTGGACGAACTGAGCGACTTTGTTAAACGTCCGCAGGTAGGTGCTAAGGGATTGGTATACATTAAGTACAATGCCGATGGAACGATTAAGAGTTCTGTTGATAAGTTCTACTCAAAGGAACAGTTGCTGGAAGTGAAAGAGCGAATGGGAGCTAAGGACGGTGACTTGGTATTGATTTTGAGTGGAGACAACGCCAACAAGACGCGTGTACAGTTGTGTACGCTTCGCTTAGAGATGGGTGAGCGACTGGGTCTTCGTGACAAGAACAAGTTTGAGTGTTTGTGGATTGTTGATTTCCCCCTGTTCGAGTGGAGTGACGAGGAGCAGCGGCTCATGGCAACGCACCATCCGTTCACCATGCCAAATCCAGACGATATCCCCTTGCTTGATGAGCATCCTGAACGAGTTCGTGCCAAGGCATACGACTTTGTTTGCAACGGTATTGAAGTAGGAGGGGGGAGCCTGCGTATTCATGATGGCCAGTTGCAGCAAAAGATGTTTGAGATATTGGGCTTCACACCTGAAAAGGCAATGGCTCAGTTTGGCTTCTTAATCAATGCGTTTAAATATGGTGCGCCGCCTCATGCAGGTTTAGCGTTTGGGCTTGATCGGTTTGTGAGTATCATGGCTGGCTTGGATAGCATTCGCGACTGCATTGCCTTCCCAAAGAACAACAACGGTCGTGATGTGATGCTTGATGCTCCGTCGACCATTGATCAAAAACAATTGGATGAATTAGAGATAAAACTTGACATACATCAATAAAACGCTTCTTTGGTTCAACTAACCCATAAATGTGTTACTTTTTGATGTTTAATAATTGTGTTTTTTAAATAAAATGGCTACCTTTGCTTCGTTAATGAGATATTTTACCTCATCTGAGGTGCAAAGTATATTAAAATTTTATTGATTATGACAGAAAAGAAAGTAACGGCAGCAGTAGCTCCAAAGAAGGTTGCGGCTCCCAAGAAGACCACTACTACAAAGAGAGCTTCAGCAAAGAAACCTACTCTTGTGGTAAATGCTGAAAGCGTTGGCTTCCGTGCTGGTGATGTTTATCAAGCATTGGCCGCAGCAGACAAAGCGTTGAGCGTTGCTGAAATAGCTAAGGCTGCTAAAATTGGAACAGAAGAAGTCTATCTGGGAATAGGATGGCTGTTCAAAGAAGGTAAAATTAAGGATTCAGAGAATCTGTTTACTTTGGCTTAATTGCAACTCTTTGCTATCGGCTATAGCCGATTATGAGGATGCAATATCATACTTTCTTGTTAGACAAACAGGAAAATTAAATGAGCTCGAAAATAGTTTGGGCTCATTTATTTTTTTATCTCCCTATCGTATTTTTTTTCTCTATTGGGTTGTGATGCGAGCCAATAACAGTGTTATTGATTCGTTCTTTTCTTTATTTTCTTGATTCTTCTGATGGCTTCTGGATGCTCGGGACAGAGCTCTAATGCCTTTTGATAGTTGCGCAAAGCCGCTTCTTTCATTCCCTCTCTTTCACATTCTTTGCCCATCATGACATATTCAACGGCGAGCCGTTTCAGCAAATCTTCTTTTTCTTTTTGCTTGTCTCGTAAGCGTTGATTTTCTTCTTTAAGCGTGTTGATGAGGTTGAGCTTTCGCCTGATTAGGCGTTTTGCCGCGGGCCTTTCTATTTCATACCTGCTGTGAATGGCCAGAAAGAAATTATCCAAGGCCGATTGCATGTCCCCCTGGCCGAATGCCGTCACAGCATCATGATATTGTTTTTCGGCTTTACTTTGTTGTAAAGCTTTGTCGAGAGAATGCTGGTCATTGTAAGTCTTTGCAAAACTTGTGATTTCTCGACTGATAAAAATATTTTCTTTCTTGATGGGGGCTTCAAGGTTAATGCCTTCCAACGAGCGGCAACGTGACAGGGCAACGTAAGTTTGGCCTCCAGCAAACACGCCTCCCGATAAGTCGATGTTAACTTGATTGAAGGTTAGTCCTTGACTTTTATGAATAGTGATGGCCCATGCCAACCGAATGGGGAACTGACGAAATGTACCAATTACTTCTTCTTCAATCTTTTGCTCTTTCTCATTGTAGGTGTATCTAACGTTTGACCAAATGTCTTGTTCTACATCTACATCCTCACCTTGTTCAGTCCTCACGTAAATTAAACCATCGCTCTCATCTCCCATGCCAATGACGGTGCCCAAGGTACCATTCACCCATCGCTTGTCCCTGTCGTTCTTGACAAACAAAACTTGCGCACCTGTTTTGATTTCAAGTTTCATGGGAGTGGGCAGATTGTTTTCGGGAAATTCGCCTTCGATGATGCCATAGAAGACAGTGGGTTCGCCTGGTAATTGTTGAAGGTGTTGCTGGTTGATGTAGTCCACGCTATCTCTTCGAGTAGATAAGGTGATTGCCAGTCCGTCATGATTTTGTTGAGAGATGTTTCCTACTCTTTGATTGAGAATGGACAAATCGGTTTGCGATGTGTTGGACGTTCTGATATGGTCTAATATACTGATGAAAAGCGGGTCAGTTTGTCGGTAAACTTTCTGAAGTTCGATACAAATCAACTGCATCTCCCTGAAAACATGAGCATCAAAAAAGAACTTTGACGGATAGAAAGGTTGTAGCAAAGCGCGTTCTTCCTCTTTTAATACCGGCTCTAGTTGATACATATCGCCAACGAGTAATAATTGCTTTCCTCCGAAAGGAACGCGCATGTTCTGGGCATAAACGCGCAGTATCTTGTCAATGAAGTCGATGATGTCGGCTCTCACCATCGAAATTTCGTCGATGATGATGAGTTCTACTTCCTTGATAAGTTTGATTTTCTCGCTGTTATATTTGAGCGTTTTCCGAAGGTTTCGTACGCTATACCTGTTGTCGTTAGGAAATAGAGGATGGAATGGGAGCTTGAAAAAACTGTGCAAGGTGCTTCCTCCCACATTGATGGCAGCAATGCCTGTAGGCGCAAGAATAACATGTTTTTTCTTGGTTGTCTGTGAGATGTATCGAAGAAACGTTGATTTACCCGTTCCAGCTTTCCCTGTTAAGAATAATGAGCGATGGGTATACTGAATAATCTGCAGTGCGTTTTGCAACTCCAGATTATTCAGATCAATGTGTTCGATGTCAGTTTCCTTAGCCATACCCATTATAGATTATCCAAATGGATTACCTTTTCTGTTGGTGTATGGTTTTCATGTGATTTGTCCGAACTGTCTTTTTGTTTCTCATTCTCATCTTTGATGGGTTTTGAGATAGGGTTGCCATCTTCGTCTAGAATGATTTCTTCAGAGATGGAGCTCAAGCTATCTGTTGCAGTTGTGTCCACTCGCGCCTGCTGGTAATAACTCGGACAGTTGTACATGTCGCTGGTGATGTCTTTGTCTTTAGGCTTACCAAACTTGCCATGATATTGTTTGAAGTTTGGATCATCCAATACTGCTTCCAAGAAGTAGCCGCAGATGGGTAGTGCTGTTCTTGATCCTTGTCCCAAAGCACCAGTGCGGAAATGGATGCTACGGTATTCTCCGCCTACCCATGCGCCTACCACCAGTTTTGGACTGATGCACATAAACCAAGCATCTGAGTGGTTATTGGAAGTTCCTGTCTTTCCTCCCCATTCCGTATCATTGTGTTTTCCCACATATCCCCATAGGCTTTGTGACGTTCCGCCTGGTTCTCTTAGTCCGCCCAGCAATAGTTGTTGGACGAGGAACGCACTCTTGTATGGAATTACTTGTTCGGTCTTGTTGGGTGCGATGTAGACTTGTCTCCCATCACGATCAACGATGTGGGTAACCAGGATAGGCTCATGATGCTTTCCATCATCGGCGATAGTACTATAGGCATTTGCCATTTCCAGCAGGTTGACATCGCATGATCCTAACGCCAATGATGGTTCGTCTTGCAGTGGACTCTTGATTCCCATCTTCTCAGCCGTGTCAATGATTCGTTTGATGCCCATCTCTTGTCCGAGTCTCACTGCGATAGAGTTGATGCTTCTCGCAAAGGCACTCTTCAAGGGGATGGAGTCTCCGGAAAAACGTCCATTGGCATTTCCCGGTGTCCATGTAACCTCTTCTTTCTTTTTCTTGTCATATACTTTCATGGAGATGTATTCATCCCGGCGTTTGTCACAAGGTGTCAGTCCTTGGTTCATCGCCTCGGTATAAACAAAGAGTTTGAAGGTGGATCCCGGTTGGCGCATGGCTGTTACTTTATCATATTTCCATGAGTTGAAGTTGATGTCGCCTACCCAAGCCTTTACGGCTCCTGTCTGTGGTTCCATCGCAACCATGGAGCAGTGCATGAAGCGCACCATGTATCGAATGGAGTCCATGGTTGACATTTCTTTCTCTATGGTTCCTTCGTCATAATCAAACAATTTAACTTTGTGGGGCTTGTTCAAATAATAGGTAATGGAGTCTGGATTATTCTGATATTTGGCGGCAAGGTATTTGTACACAGGCTGTCTTTGTGCGATTTGCTCAATGAATCCAGGAATAACCTTTCCGTTTTCATCAATCCATGGATCATTTTTACCCCAGTGGTTGTTGAAGTTGCGTTGAATTTGCTTCATTTGTTTACGTGCAGCCTCTTCAGCATACTTCTGCATACGGGTATCAATCGTGGTGTATATTTTCAGCCCACTGCTATACAAATCATATCCATTCTCCTCGCACCAATCCTTCAAATAGTTGGCGACAGCTTCCCTAAAGTATAATGCCTGACCGTCATAATTAGATTCTACGCTATAACTAAGCTTGATAGGAATGACACTCAGGCTGTCATATTGCTTTTTAGACAGGTCGCCTTTGGTCATCATGTTTTGCAAAACAACATTTCTACGTTTAAGACTATTCTTGGGATTTGCTATCGGGTTATAATGTGTTGTGGCTTTAAGCATGCCTACCAGCACGGCACCTTGCTCAGTTGTGAGATTCGCGGGTGTTGTGTTGAAATAGGTTTTACTGGCTGTTTTGATTCCATACGAGTTTGATCCGAAGTCGACCGTGTTGGCGTACATGGTAAGAATATCCTTTTTATCATACAGCATTTCAAGCTTCAAGGCAATAATCCATTCCTTGCTTTTCATGATAAGTATCTTAATACCAGGTATCTTACCAAGCAATCCAGTGGAATATTGCGTGCGTACGCGGAACATATTCTTGGCCAACTGTTGCGTAATGGTTGATGCACCTCGGGCTTCACTGCCAACAATGGCATCTTTGGCAGCACCAAAGAGTCCTTGAAAGTCAATGCCAATGTGTCTGTAGAATCGTTCGTCTTCGGTATCAATCAGCGCTTTCCAGAACTGTGGATTCACTTCTTCATACTTGACGGGTGTTCTGTTTTCATTAAAATATTTTCCTATGAGCTTCCCATCTGCACTGTAAATCTCTGAAGCCGAGGAGGTGTTAGGATTCTTGATCTGTGCGAAACCTGGTGATTTGCCAAACAACCAGAGGAAATTTAGATCAACAGCTCCAAGATAGATGATAAGTGCTATCAGCCCTGAGAGCAAAGCCACGCCCGTCTTAACATACCAAGGTCGCCCTTGATACAGGCTTTTATACCATGGCCATACGCCGCGTAATTTGATCCACAACCTGCTGAAAAAACTTTTTATTTTGTGAAGCATAATGGGAATAATTGATTTGCAAATATAGCGAATTACTTGATTTCTATCGTTGATCGTCTATATAATTTATGATTTCTTCAATGTTCGTAGGGGAGAACCATTTGATTTGGTTGTCACGTTTGAACCAAGTAACTTGTTTTCTCATATATTGTCTTGTGTTGGATTGTATCTTTAGGATAGCATCATCCAGTGAGATGTCACCGTCGAAATAGGCAAAAAGTTCTTTATAACCTACCGTATTCAAAGCGTTCAGACCCTTCTGTGGATATACCGCTTTGGCTTCTTCAATCAATCCTTGCTTCATCATTTTCAAAACACGGTTGTTGATTCGCTCATACATCTCTTCTCTGGGACGGTTAAGACCAATCTTGATGATATTGAAAGGTCGTATCTTCTTTGTGTTTGTGCGATATGAAGAATAGGTATTCCCAGTCATATAGCATATTTCAAGCGCATGAACCACGCGTCTGGGATTGTGTAAATCCACAATTTTGTAATGCTCTGGATCCAGAACTTTTAACTCTGCAACGAGAGCATCCAAGCCTTCAGTCTCCAGTTTTCGTTTCATCAGCCTCCTTGTTGCCTCGTCGACCGTTGGTATGTCGTCGATACCTTGGCATACAGCATCGATATACAACATACTGCCTCCTGACAGCAAAGCCATTTGTTGCTGGTTGAAAAGCTGGTTTAAAAGTTGTAAAACATCTTCTTCATATTTGGCTGCACTATAATAATCTGTTAGATGCAACGTGCCAACGAAATAATGTTTTACTCGTTCTTGCTGCTCTTTGGTTGGGGCTGCTGTACCAATAGGTATCTCAGCAAATAGCTGTCGAGAGTCGGCATTGATGATAGGCGATTGCAAATGTTCTGCTATTTGCAGCGCCACCTCTGTTTTTCCCACTCCAGTAGGGCCTAAAAGCACAACAAGTGTGTTCATTTATCTGATGATACCTCGTTGAGAACTTTCTACAAAGTCAATGATGTATTGTATTTCTGGGGTAACGTTCAGGTTCTTTCTGATTTCTTCAATTCCTTCTTTTAAAACACCTTTGCTATAAAGCAATCGATAAGCTTGGTGTATCAGTTGGATTAATTCGTTGCTGAATCCTCTTCGTCTCAGCCCGATAATGTTGATGCCGGCATATCGGATGGGTTCTTTGCCCGCCATGACGTAGGGCGGAATGTCTTGTGAAGACCTGCTGCCACCCTGAACCATGACATAACCACCGATGTGACAGAATTGATGACATAAAACTGTTGCACTGATGATGGCGTAGTCATCTACAGTCACTTCACCGGCAAACTTGGTGGAATTGCCAATAATCACATTGCTGCCTATGATGCAATCGTGTGCTACGTGCATGTTTTCCATCAGCAAGTTGTTGCTTCCAACCTTGGTCGTTCCTTTTGATGCGGTGCCCCTTGAAATGGTAACATTCTCACGAATGCTGTTTTTGTCACCAATTTCGCAGATAGTATCTTCGCCAACGAACTTCAAATCTTGCGGCTTCGTGCTGATGCTGGCACCGGGAAAAAACTCGTTGTCATCACCTATTCGTGCTCCATAATTGATGGTGACACTATTCTGTAAGATATTACGGTTGCCCAGTACTGTATTTTTATCAAGATAGCAAAAAGGGCCAATGACATTATTGTCACCGAGTTGCGCTTCTGGATGTACAAAAGCTAATGGGCTTATTTGATTCATAGGGTAATGATGACTTTATGATGATGAAAAACATCGAGTGACATTTCTGTTTATTTGTTTTTGATGATCTGTGCAGTAAACATTGCCTCAGATACCACTTGGTCGCCAACAAAGGCATAACTTTTCATGGTACTGATGCCATGTCGTACAGGTTGAATCATTTCCACGCGAAAGATAACCGTGTCACCAGGAACCACTTTCTGCCTGAACTTCACGCTGTCAATCTTCAGAAAGTACGTCGACCATCGTTCTGGTTCTTCTACTTGGTTTAAAACCAACAACCCTCCACACTGTGCCATGGCTTCAACCTGCAACACTCCAGGCATGACTGGCTCTTGTGGAAAATGCCCCGTAAAGAAAGGTTCGTTGCTTGTAATATTCTTTACCCCAACAATCGTGTTAGAACCAATGGCGATAATCTTGTCAACCAGCTGCATGGGATAACGATGGGGGAGTAGTTCCCTGATTCTCTTGTTATCCATGATGGGTGGCTCATTGGGATCGTAAATCGGTGCTTGTATTTCATGTTTGCGAATCTCTCTGCGCATCAGGCGAGCAAACTTGTTGTTGATGGTATGTCCTGGTCGTGTTGCAACAATTCGTCCTTTGATGGGTTTGCCTATCAAGGCCATGTCACCGATAATGTCCAGCAATTTGTGACGTGTGCACTCGTTTTCCCACATCAAGGGCTTATGCTGAATGTATCCTATCTTGGTCGCATCCATGCGTGGCACTTTCAAGATATCTGCCAGTTGGTCCAGTTGCTCTTGTGACACTTCTCTTTCGTAAATCACGATGGCATTGTCCATGTCACCGCCTTTGATGAGGTTCGCTTCGAGCAAAGGAAGGATGTCCCTGACGAATACAAAAGTACGCGCAGGCGCGATTTCTGTCGCATAATCATCGATATTGTCGAGTGTCGCAAATTGACTGTTGATGAATTTTGACTCGAATGAGCACATGGCCGTTATGCTGAACTGGTCATCAGGAAGTATCGTAATACACGAACCTGTTTCCTCATCCTTCACTTCTATTTTCTTACGAATGATGTAAAAATCTTTCGGTGCATTTTGCTCTACGATACCAATTTCCTGGATTTTATTCACATAAATGCCGGCAGAGCCATCCAAAATAGGAAACTCAGGTCCATTTACTTGAATCATACAGTTGTCTATCCCCATTGCATACAGGGCAGAAAGTCCGTGCTCAACAGTTGAAACGCGCACGTCGCCACGTGCCAGAACCGTACCACGTTGCGTGTCAACCACGTTTTCGGCAATGGCCTCAACGATGGGTTGTCCTTCCAAGTCTATTCGCTGAATTTTATATCCAGTATTTTCAGGAGCAGGATTAAAGGTAACTGTTAAGTTCAGACCCGTGTGCAATCCTTTGCCACACAGGGAAAAACTACCTTTTAGTGTTCTCTGTTTGATTGTATCCATTCTATGATTTATTTATCGAGTGCAATAGTCTTATTTGATGTTCTTTTTCAATCGCTCCACCTCTTCTTTCAGGTTGTTGATTTCTTTATAAAGTTCAGGAAGTTTTCGGAAGATGGCTTGTGAGCGAAAATAGGCTCTCTCCTTCATGGGTGGCGTGCCAATAAGTTGTTGATTGTCCTTAATGCTACCAGGTACACCCGACTGTGCGCCAAGGAACACCTTGTTGCCAATGGTGATATGACCGGCTACACCCACTTGTCCACCAAACATGCACCACTGTCCAACCTTTGACGATCCGGCCACACCCACCTGTGCACTCATCACGGTATGCTCACCGATGTCGGTATTGTGGGCGATTTGAACCAAGTTATCTAGCTTCACTCCTTTCCTAACATAGGTGCTACCCATGGTCGAACGATCAACGCAAGTATTGGCACCTACCTCAACATCATCTTCAATGGTCACGATACCAATTTGGGGTATCTTGTCGTAGCCATCTTTAGATGGAGCAAATCCGAAGCCATCGGCTCCAATGACAGAGCCTGCATGCAGGATGACACGGTTGCCTATCTTGCAGTTGTGATAGACAGTTGCGTGTGGATAGATGATACATTCCGAGCCTACGGATGCATTTTCCAAAACCACTGCGTGTGGGAATATCTGTGTGTTGTTGCCAATCACGACATTCTCACCGATGTAAGCAAATGGGCCAATGTATGCATTCTCACCTATCTTAGCCGTTTTGGCGATGTTGGCCATGGGGTGGATGCCTGTCTTTCGGGGCTTAGTCGACTCGTATAATTGAAGTAATTTGGCGACACTATCGTATGCGTTCTTCACGCGTATCAAAGTCGTCTGGACGGGTTTGTCCAACTTCAAATCCTCATCAATGAGAACAATCGACGATTGTGTATTATATATATAATGTGTGTATTTTGGATTAGATAGGAATGAAATCGCCCCATTGGTACCTTCTTCTATTTTTGCGAAGGTGTGGACGGTTGCATCTTCATTGCCTTCAATTTTGCCTCCTATATATTGTGCTATTTGCTTGGCAGTAAATTCCATACTTTAGGTATCTCAATTGATTATTTTGCAAATATACCTATTTTTACTCAGACTTTTGACTGACGAATGTAATATTTGCGTTTTTTCACTGAAACATTTATTTCTTCCACGCTGTGTCTAACCCCATTGAACCCCAAGTGGTGCAGGTGTTCCCTCACTGTTTATGGGTATCGGTGCACAATGAGAGTCGAGTAAAAAGGGGGCCATTTGTTATTTGCGAGATGATAACCTTTCTAATTCTTTCTCCATTTCTTGCTGAAGGTTCATCGCACTCTTTGCAGCTGCATCAGCAAAGTCCTCTCCTTGGCTGGCATAGATAATGCCGCGTGAACTATTGACGAGCAATCCGCAATCCTTCGTCATTCCATATTGGCAGACGTCTTGCAGGCTTCCTCCCTGCGCACCCACGCCAGGTACTAGCAAAAAGTGATGAGGAGCCACCTTTCTGATTGCCTCAAACATGTTGCCTTGCGTTGCACCAACCACATACATCATGTTTTGATCGGTCCCCCAAGATTGAGAAGTCTTGATGACTTTCTCAAAAAGTTTCTCACCGTTCTTGTCTTCCGTTAACTGAAAATCATGCGATCCTTTGTTGCTCGTCAGTGCCAATACAACGACCCACTTGTCTTCATATTCGAGAAAAGGCGTCACGCTATCTTCTCCCATGTACGGAGCAACGGTCAATGCATCAACATCGTATTCTTCAAAGAAGGTCTTGGCATACATCGCTGATGTGTTTCCGATGTCCCCTCTTTTGGCATCAGCAATGATGAAATGGTTGGGATAGTGCGCTTTCAGATAGCTGACGGTTTTCTCGAACGAGGTCAAGCCTTCAACACCTCTACACTCATAGAACGCTAAATTTGGCTTGTAGGCCACACAATAGGGTGCCGTAGCATCGATAATGGCTTTGTTGAAAGCAAAAATGGGATCCTCTTCATGCAGCAAGTGTGGCGGTATCTTCTTGATGTCGGGGTCAAGTCCTACACATAAGAAAGACTTTTTGTCGAAAATCTGTTTTATAAGTTGTTGTCTGTTCATAAATAATCTGTGAATATATAAGTGGTAAATTTATTGAACGATTTTCCCTTTTGCGATGCTGTTTATAGCCATGCTTCACACAACTCATAGGGGATGGATTTCAATCTCCATGACTTTGACGTCCAATCTCCATGACTTTGCCATCCAATCTCCATGACTTTGGTAGCCAAACTCAATGCTTTTGGAAACCGTCTTCATGTTGTTTACTAATCGTTTGTATATCAGTTTGTTACGTTGATGATTCATCTTGTGCTTGGGACTGACCTTTTGTTGTGATTAGCTGTTTTAAAGTTGTTGTTGTATTGCAACCTATTCTTGTGTAAAAATGAGGACATTTTTGTTTAAAGTTCATTCTCTTTGAGCTTTTCCGCATTCTCTTCTACTGTCAGCGCATCTATCATTGCTTGAATGTCACCATTGACAAAGCCTTGCAAATCGTGGGTAGTGTAGCCAATGCGGTGATCAGTGACACGTCCTTGTGGATAGTTGTAGGTACGAATCTTCGCACTGCGGTCGCCAGTAGATACCAATGACTTGCGTCGGTTGGCAATATCATCAATGTATTTTTGATGCTCACGGTCGTAGATAAAGGTACGCAAGCGTGACAGCGCACGTTCCTTGTTCTTAGGTTGGTCGCGTGTCTCAGTACATTCAATGAGAATTTCCTCCACTTCGCCAGTGTTGGGGTTCTTCCATGGATAGCGAAGACGAACACCCGATTCAACCTTGTTGACGTTTTGTCCTCCTGCTCCCGAACTTCTGAACGTGTCCCATTTAATATCACCTTCGTTGATGTTCACCTCGAATTGGTCTGCTTCTGGCAACACAGCCACCGTAGCAGCCGATGTGTGCATGCGTCCCTGTGTCTCCGTGGCAGGTACACGTTGCACACGATGTACACCACTTTCGTATTTTAATGTACCGTAGACATTGTCGCCGCTCACCGCAAAGTCGATTTCTTTGTAGCCACCCACCGAGCCTTCGTTGACCGATGTGACACTTAACGTCCAACCTTTCGAGTCGCAGTAATGCTTATACATGTTAAATAAGTCGCCAGCAAACAAGGCTGCCTCATCTCCTCCCGTGCCAGCACGTATTTCCATTTGTACGTTCTTGGCATCTTCAGGGTCTTTTGGCACTAATGCTAATTTTATTTCTTCTTCCAATTGTGGCTGCATATCTTCGTTGGCTTGCAATTCCTCACGAGCCATCTCTTTCATGTCAGCATCCGTTTCATTGGCAAGAATATCTTTCGACTCACGTATGGCATTGAGGCATGCAATGTATCGCTTGCGAATGTCCATGATGTCGCCAAGGTCTTTGTATTCCTTGGTTAGCTTTACATAGCGTGGCTGATCGGCTATGACATCTGGGGCGGTAATCAAGGTAGATACTTCTTCAAACCTTGCCTCTAATCCTTCGAGCTTGTTCAGTATGCTGTTGTTTTCTATCATATATTTAATATTCGAATGTTCCTAATTCAGATTGAATGGTGAGAGAGCGTTTTCCTTCCTCGATATGACCGATGATTTGGGCGTCAACATTGAAACTTTTGCTGATTGCAATGATTTCTTGTGCGTACTCGGGAGACACATATATTTCCATGCGATGTCCCATGTTGAAGACTTTGTACATCTCTTTCCAATCGGTGCCACTGCAACGTTGGATGGTTTTGAATAGGGGAGGAACGGGGAACAAATTGTCTTTTACCACTTTGCAATTGTCGCCGACAAAGTGTAACACCTTAGTTTGGGCGCCTCCTGTGCAGTGAACCATGCCATGAATGTGACTTCGGTGTGCATCTAACACCTTCTTTATAATAGGTGCATAGGTGCGAGTAGGCGAGAGTACCAAATGACCTGCATCAATCTCTACGCCTTCTATGCTATCGGTGAGTTGATATTCACCGCTATACACCAAATCATCAGGCACGGCATTATCGTAACTTTCGGGGAATTTTTCTGCCAAATATTTGGCAAAAACATCGTGACGAGCACTGGTCAGACCGTTACTTCCCATGCCTCCGTTGTATGTTTTCTCGTAGGTAGCCTGTCCTGTACTGCTCAATCCGACAATGACATCGCCAGGACGGATGTTAGCATTGTCGATGACGTCGCTGCGTTTCATGCGGCAGGTTACGGTAGAGTCGACGATAATGGTGCGCACCAAGTCGCCTACATCAGCCGTTTCGCCGCCTGTGGGGTAAATGCCAATGCCCATGTCTCGCATCTCTTGCAACAATTCATCCGTGCCGTTGATAATGGCAGAAATCACTTCACCGGGTATTAAGAGCTTGTTACGCCCAATCGTACTCGATACCAAGATGTTGTCTACCGCACCCACACACAGCAAGTCGTCGGTATTCATCACAATGGCATCCTGTGCAATGCCTTTCCATACGCTGAGATCACCCGTCTCTTTCCAGTACATATAGGCCAAGGATGATTTGGTTCCGGCACCATCGGCGTGCATGATATTGCAATAATCAGGGTCGCCTCCCAGTATGTCGGGAATGATTTTGCAGAAGGCTTGTGGGTAAATGCCCTTGTCGATGTTTTTGATGGCGTTGTGAACATCTTCCTTTGCGGCAGAAACACCGCGCATCATATATCTATCCATGTGTATCAATGTTTTTAAAGTTTGGTGAGTAAACCGTTGATGTGATGACGAACAGCTGCATGAACTACTCTGTTCTTCCTGTGGCTATTTGTCTAAACACATCATTTCTTGAGAGAGTTTAGGAAAGAGCAACTAGGCTTCGTGCCAAAACTCCCATGAAACAAAAGCCTGCAACAGCAGCATTTCTAATCCATTTTTGACCGTTGCGCCCTGCCTGGCTCCTTGTTTCATGAAAAGCGTTTCATCTGGATTGTATATCAAATCGTACAGCAAATGATGGCTGCCCATTGCTTCGTAAGGAAGCTGGGGACAAACGTCGGCATGTGGATACATCCCTACGGGCGTACAGTTGATGATGACATTGTATTCTTGAATGATTTCGGGAGTGATGTCATCATATCGCAATACGTTTGGAAGGTTTTGTCGAGAGACATACTTTGTTTCAATTCCCAATGACTTTAGCCCCACATCTACCGCTTTTGCAGCCCCTCCAGTACCTAAAATTAGTGCTTTTTTATGAAACGTGTCGAGCAGCGGTTCGATGCTGCGTGTAAACCCAATGACATCACTATTGTAGCCCTTCAATATGGTTTTCTTCCCCTTGTGTGTGACCTTGATTACGTTAACGGCACCAATAGATTTGGCCTCCGGACTGAGTTCGTCCAGATAGTGGATGACCTTTTCTTTGTAAGGCCTCGTGACATTTAATCCTTTGAGATCGGGGTTGGATGCCAACACTTCTTGAAGATTCTCTATATTTGGAATCTCAAAATTCACATACTTGGCATTGATTCCTTCGTTTTGGAATTTCTCATTAAAATAACCTATCGAGAATGAATGCCCAAGAGGGTAGCCTATCAGTCCGTATTTGTCCATATTCATGTCGTTATTGCACGCAAATCCATTGGCGTAGTTCTTCTAAATCATTCTTTTTCTGCAAAATACATCGTGCAGACACCTAATGTCAATCTCTTGAACTTTGCGTTGGAAAAGCCCGCTTTCTGTAATATCTCAACCATCTGTTCACCTTGTGGAAAGGCTTCGATGGTTGACGTGAGGTATTTGTAGGCGCTTTTATCCTTAGAAAGGAGTTTGCCATAAAAGGGTAGAAGTGTGTGCGAATATACCTTGAACAATTGTTTCATCGGGAACGACACAGGTTGTGTCAGCTCAACAATGCTCAGGTGTCCACCTGGTTTTAGTACCCTATAGATTTCTTTCAGTCCGCTATCTAGGTCCTGAAAATTACGAATGCCAAAAGCTGCTGTTACGGCATCAAACGAATGGTCTGCAAAAGATAGGGCCAGACAGTCTTCTTTTTGAAAGGAAACGATGTGGTCTAAATGCGCTGCAGCAACTTTTCGTTTGCCTATTTCCATCATGCCAACCGAGATGTCTGCACCAATCAATTGTTTGGGTTGCAGCATTTTGGCTGACAAAATGGCGAAATCACCGGTACCGGTGGCTATGTCCAGTATGGTTTGGGGGGCGAAAGGCTGCAGTTGCTTGATGGCTTTTTTGCGCCATCCCCTGTCTATGTTCCATGACAAGCGATGGTTCAACTCATCGTACGTGGGCGCAATGCGATCGAACATTCGCTCTACTTGCTGTTTCTTCTCGCCCTCCTGACCATACGGTTTTATCTTTTCTTGTCCGTACACGCTGTTGAATGAATTGTCTTTTTTTATTTTAGCGAAGCGAGATAATCGCTGACATTCTTTTCAATGCGTGCAGCCAAATCATCATGGTCGGCCGCCTTCTTGAATTTTTCGCCAGTGATGTGCTCGTACAATTCAATGTAACGCTCGCTTACACTTTCAGCATATTCGTCCGTAATCTCTGGCATGGTCTGCCCAGGTTCGTTCATGAAGTTGTGTTCGATGAGCCATTGACGTACAAACTCTTTTGACAATTGCTTCTGTGGTTCACCTTTCGCCAGCTTCTCCTCATAGCCGTCGGCATAGAAGTAACGACTGGAGTCAGGGGTATGAATTTCGTCAATGAGATAAATCTTGCCGTCTTTTTTGCCAAACTCATACTTGGTGTCCACAAGAATCAGTCCTTGTTTGGCTGCAATTTCCTGTCCGCGAGCGAACAATTTGCGCGTGTAATCCTCGATGATGGCGTAATCTTCTGCCGGAACAATCCCCTGACTGATGATTTCTTCTTTTGAGATGTTGAGGTCATGTCCTTCGTCAGCCTTGGTTGTTGGTGTGACGATTGGCTCTGGGAAACGTTCGTTTTCCTTCATGCCATCGGGTAATTTCACGCCACAAAGCTCTCTGGCTCCGGCGTTATATTCGCGCCAAGCGCTGCCCGTCAGAATGCTTCGGATGATCATTTCAACACGAAAGCCTTCACATTTTACGCCTACCGTCACCATTGGGTCTGGTGTGGCAATCTTCCAGTTGGGGCAGATGTCTTTGGTAGAGTCAAGAAATTTGGCAGCTATCTGATTGAGAACCTGTCCTTTGAAAGGAATTCCCTTGGGTAGGATCACGTCGAATGCAGAGATTCTGTCAGTTGCAACCATCACGATCAAGTCATCGTTGATGTTATAAACATCACGTACTTTGCCATGGTAAACACTCTTTTGTCCATCGAAATGGAAATCAGTTTTTGTTAATGCTTTCATTGTTGTATGTTTAATCTTTAAACTCGAGTTTCTTTTCTTGGTTCCTGACATTGTCGTAAGCTTCATAGGCGTTCACTATTCTCGTGACCAATTTGTGGCGAACGATGTCCTTCTTGCCCAATTCAACCACAGAGATGCCTTCAACATCGCCTAATATTCTCAGTGCTTCTTTTAAACCACTTTTTTGTTCGTGCGGTAAATCTATTTGGGTCATGTCGCCCGTGATGATCATTTTAGTGTTCCATCCCATGCGGGTGAGGAACATTCTGATTTGGGCTGGGGTGGTATTCTGCGCTTCATCGAGGATGACGACAGCGTCGCTTAAGGTTCTACCGCGCATGAAAGCCAGGGGGGCAATTTGAATGATGTGTTTCTCCATCATGTCTTGCAGCTTCACGGCTGGAATCATGTCTTCAAGAGAATCGTATAAAGGTTGTAGGTATGGATCAATCTTGTCCTTCATATCTCCAGGCAAAAATCCAAGTTTCTCTCCGGCTTCCACTGCGGGGCGGGAGAGGATAATCTTCTTGGCAGCCTTTTCTTTCAGGGCTTTTACGGCTAAAGCAATACTGAGATAGGTTTTTCCAGTGCCTGCCGGACCAACGGCAAACACCATGTCCGAAGTATTGTATGCTTCGATGAGCTTTTGCTGGTTCTCGCTCCGACTCTTGATAGGGCGTCCCGAAATACTATACACTACAACATCCTTGATGGCATCAGCCTTTGTTTTGTGGTCATGAACGATGTCCAAGATATCTTCTTCCGTGATGGAGTTGTACTTCAAGACGTGCTTCTGCATCAGTTCAATGTCCTCTTCAATCTTGGCCATCTCTTCCTCGTCGCCCAAGATACGGATGACGTTTCCACGAGCAACTATTCGCAATTTGGGAAACAGCGACTTGAGCATCTGCAAATGATCATTGTTAACCCCATAGAATGTAACAGGGTCTATGTCTTCCAGAACAATATGCTTCTCAATCAATGTGATGTATAAGTTTAAATAATTGTTGCAAATGTACGAAAAAGATTAGACTTTAAAGATGTGGTATTGGAGTTTTTTCATAAAAGTGAAAAAAAAGATTGGTACAGGGATTAACTGTTTTCTTTTTATTAACTTTGTCGCTAAGAAACTGTATTGATGAAGATTTCAAAGAAGAGATACTTACAAGGTTTTGCCCTCTGCGTTGTGTTTTTGGGCATGGTACGTTGCGTCTTTCCTGATGTTGCAGGCAATAGGACTGCAAAAGATATCTCTTCCCCGAGTAATCATTTTGATTCGCTGACGCTGAAAGAAAAGTCTCATGAAGATCATGCTGTTAAATCCGTAGCTGCGAACAATCCTGAAGCTCGTCCGAGTATGCGCTCAAAATTTTTCAATGCAGATGGATCACTTGTTAAAAACCGAATTTATAGCGTCCAGAACTTTTCCAAATCGTTTCCTGATCAGAATGATGTTCAGCTCGTTGCCGCCAATAAGTTGGGGGTGAAGCCGGTGCTTGATCGTGCCGAAGCAGAAAGTAGGAAGGCTGAGTTGGTATACATTGGTGCGAATCCTTATTTCTATGTTGATCGTTTAAAAAGCAGTATTCCTTATCTGGTGCCACAGGCTGCCGTCTTGCTTCAAGATATTGGTCGCAATTTCTTTGACAGTTTGCAAGTGAAAGGAATTCCCCTTCACAAAATTATTGTCACCAGCGTGATGCGAAGTCGTGAGGATATTGAGAGATTGAGAGGCCATAATGGCAATGCAATGCCTAACAGTTGCCATCTCTATGGAACAACTTTCGACATTGGTTATAATCGTTATATTACTGTACAAGACCCAAATGGACCTGCCCGCCGACAGGTTCGTAATGATAGTTTGAAGTGGGTGTTAAGTGAAGTGCTGAACGATTTGCGCAATCTTAACCGCTGCTATGTTAAATACGAAATACACCAAGGATGCTTTCACGTTACGACACGATAGGTCAGAAGTGGTACTCGTATTCAGGTAAGGTAACGGTAGCTTGGCCCATCAAGTCGAAATGATGATCCCTGACCATCCATCTTTGTCGTGATTTCGGTGCTCTTGGATTTAAGCACCTGGAGGTTTTGCGAAGAAGAAAACCTTCTTTTGTTCTATCAATTGTAAATCCTGAGGCTATTCGTGTGGATTTTCTGTTAAATGAGTTGATTCGCCATAGTTCGAATCTATCTTCCAGTACCCATCCTGATTTGTTCCCCTTGTCAAGGCAGATGAACATGTATTCACCGTCAGGACTGAGGTAGGAGGATAAAATTTTATCATATTTGTGTGGCGTAAAGTTGAGTTCTTCATTGATGTTGAGCACCACATCCAGACAAAAAAGCTTGTCCTTGCGAATGTAATACAGACTATGACGCTTGTTATCCGTATACTTGGCCACCACTGAGGCATCTTTTGATACATGTTTGGCCGCCTCGTTAACACGGTTAGCAATGGGCGTTTGAGCAGACAAAATCGTTGAGACGAATATGGATAAGAATAATATTTTAAGTCTTCTTAAGAGTATCATAATCAATTGCAAAGGTAAATTAAGAATCTGATACTCCCAAATAATTGATTTATTTTTTGCATTGCGTATTTTACATACTCGTGGGTAGCAGCTCTTGTTATTTGCGAGTTATACACTCAGAATAAATCCTTGTTTACCTTTCAATGAACAACCGCCAGCTTTGAAGATGCAAAGCTGGCGGTTAAGTCATAACCATGAGAGGCTATTGCGGTCTGTTATTTTGTGCAATTAGGCGTCCAAGGTTTCAGTTGTTTGAAGAAATCGTTTCCCTTATCGTCAACTAAGATGAAAGCAGGGAAGTCGACAACGTCAATTTTCCAAATAGCTTCCATGCCGAGTTCGGGATATTCTACGCACTCAATGCTCTTAATGGAGTTCATCGACAGCACAGCAGCAGGACCGCCAATGCTACCCAAATAGAAACCTCCGTGCTTTTGACAAGCATCGGTAACCACTTGTGTGCGGTTGCCTTTGGCAATCATCACCATCGAACCGCCATGATCTTGGAACTCGTCTACATAAGGATCCATGCGGTTTGCGGTAGTAGGACCCATACTGCCACAAGGCATTCCTTCTGGAGTCTTCGCCGGACCAGCATAGAGAATAGGGTGGTTCTTGAAGTATTCGGGCAACTCTTCGCCTGCATCGAGACGTGCTTTGAGCTTGGCATGTGCGATGTCGCGTGCCACGATGATCGTACCGTTGAGACTTACACGTGTAGATACGGGATATTGCGACAGTTCTTTGCAGATTTCTGCCATGGGTTGATTGAGGTTGATTTCCACCACATCGCCTTCACCAGCTTGACGTAATTCCTCTGGAATGAGTGAACCGGGATTCTCGTCCAACTTCTCAATCCACAAACCCTCTTTGTTAATCTTGGCTTTGATGTTGCGGTCTGCCGAACAACTGACGCCCATTCCGATGGGACACGATGCACCATGGCGCGGCAAGCGTACCACCCGAATGTCGTGAGCCATGTATTTTCCACCAAACTGAGCACCCAGTCCAATCTTGTGTGCTTCGTCTAAAAGCTCCTTCTCTAATGCTATATCGCGGAAAGCACGTCCTGTTTCGTCCCCCGAGGTGGGCAGGTCGTCATAATAATGAGTAGACGCCAACTTCACGGTGAGCAGGTTTTTCTCTGCCGAGGTGCCTCCGATGACGAATGCAATGTGGTAAGGAGGACACGCAGCTGTACCCAATGATTTCATTTTCTCTACCAAGAAAGGAACCAAGGTGCCAGGGTTTTGGATAATGGCTTTGGTCATTTGGTACAGATAGGTCTTGTTGGCAGAGCCGCCTCCCTTGGTGACAAACAAGAATTTGTATTCCATTCCCTCGGTTGCCTCTAAGTCAATCTGTGCAGGAAGGTTGCATCTGGTGTTCACCTCGTCGTACATATTGAGGGGTGCATTCTGTGAGTAGCGCAGGTTGTCTTGTGTGTAGGTGTTGTAAACACCACGAGAGATGGCTTCTTCATCGCAAAAGCCCGTCCATACCTGTTGTCCCTTTTCACCGTGTACAATAGCCGTACCCGTGTCTTGGCAAAGTGGCAGTTTGCCTTTTGATGCTACTTCTGCATTGCGCAAGAAGGAGAGTGCCACATACTTGTCGTTGTCCGATGCCTCAGGGTCGGTTAAAATCTTCGCTACTTGTTCGTTGTGAGCGCGGCGCAACATGAAACTCACATTGTGAAAGGCTTGTTGGGTGAGCATGGTGAGTGCTTCCGGAGTCACTTTCAGGACAGGTTTTCCCTCGAATTGACTAACCGATACGCCGTCTTTTGTTAATAAATAATACTCAGTTTCGTCATTGCCCATTTGAAACATGGGCGCATACTTAAATTCAGGAGTTTGTGCCATAATGTTTTTATTGTTGTTATTGTCTTGTTATTCTAAACGTATTTTATTGTTATTTGCGCCATCAATATCCAAATATCTCTTCGGTGGAAAGACGTTTGATGTTGCCGATTTTCTGTAGAGCCTCCATGTTTAAATTCTTCTCATCGCCCAAGATGACGTAACGATAAGGTTTGCGTGCCATGTTTTTTTGCTCGAAATTCACAATATCTTGCATGGTGATGCTGGGCAAGGCTTGATAAATTCTTTCGTTTTCATCATAATCAATGCCTCTTTCTTTGGCATCCAAATACGCTTGTAGTACACCACTGCGTGTGACGCGAAGACTGGCCAGTTGCTTCGTCAAACCCTGTTTGGCAATGTCGAAGGCTGCTTTACTTTGTGGAATGGTGTCTAAGATGTTGTTGAACACCTTGATGCAATCCATCATTTTGTCGTTTTGAGTGATGATATAAGTTTGTGCATACTCAGGATGACCTTTCAACGGACTGTTGTTGTAAAATGCTGATGCGCTATAAGCCAACCCTCTAGCTTCACGCAACTCTTGGAAAACAATGGTGTTCATACCACCGCCAAAGTATTCATTGAATAGAGTTCCTACTGCTACTTGCTTGGCATCAAAAGGTTTGTTCTCGTTGTGATACATCACCATGTAAATGTTTTTAGCATTGTAGGGAGCAATGTACACTTCGTTTTGAGGTGTGGTTTGTTCTTGATATTCTTTGTTTTTCAATGCAGGTTTTCTGTTCTTGGCAGGCTCATACAGTTTGTCAAGGCAGGCAGAAAGCTGCTTTGTACTCGTTGGACCGTAGTATAGCACAGATTGTTCGTATTGTTTGAGCGATTGAAACAAATCAACCAAATGCTGTGGCTGTAAGGCTTTCAACTCTTGTTCGCTTACAATATTGCGCACTTGATTGTACGGTCCGTACATGGCAAACCTTCTTAAAGCATTGAAATTTTTGCGTTGATCATTCTTGTCGTCTTGCCTTGCTTTCAATGTCACCGCAACATATTTTTCGTACGCTTTTGCATCGGGTTTCGCATCGGTCATCAGTTCGTTGAGCAGTTTTACCGCTTTGGGCATGTTCTCATCCAATCCTGACAACAAAATGGCGATCTTGCGCGGATTGGCTATGATGTTGAAGCTGCAAGCCAGTTTGTAAAACTCGCGTTTGATGTCCTCTGCCGATTTCTTAGAGGTACCCAGGTAGTTGATGTAATCACACGCCACTGCATACTCTTTGTTAGCAGTTGTGCCGAAATCCCAATTGAAAACCAGGTTAAAAAGTCCATCATCGCTGTTGTGTTTGTACACAATAGGTAGCTTCTTTTTAGTCTTAGTGAAGGTGAGGTCGCGTTTGAAATCAAGGAATTGTGGTTGTATGGGCGTGGCGTGTGCATTTTTTATGTCACGCAAAAATGCACTGCTCTCGTTGCGGTTGCTGGGGATGGGGGTAATTTGTGGTTTGTCTATCTTCTTTTGTGTGGTGTCTTCGCCTTGCTTCTTGTATACACAAACAAAATTGTCTTTGAAGTGTTTGTTGGCAAAGGCCATGATGTCTTGCTTTGAAATCTTTGCCAATCTATCCAAACGATTGACCACATCTTCCCATCTCTGATTGTTAATGAAAGCGTCGGTCAGCATGGAAACCCGCGAACGGTTTGACTGTAGCGATTTGTAATAATCGCGTTTGGTGTTGTTGATGATTGACGAGAGCAAATCATCGGCAAATGCTCCCTGTTTTAGTTTGTCAACCTCAGCCAATAATAGCTGTTTGACCTCTTCCAAAGATTGTCCCTCTTTGGGTAATCCCTCCATGCAGAAGGAAGAATAATCGGCCAAGGCATTGACGAACGAACCACTTTCCAAAACCTTCATGCTTTGATTGAGGTTTAAATCTAACAATCCCGCATGCCCGTTGCTCAATATTTTATCCACCAAGGTGAGTGTGTCATTTTGCAGTGATGCAGCACCATCGAACTTCCAGGCCAGCAATACATTCTCGGCTTCCAATCCCACCACCGTGGTGTCTACACTCGCTTTCAGGTCGGGTTGCGGTGCGAAGGTAGGGTAGGATAGTGTTGGGTTCTTCTTCCATGTTCCGAAATATTTGTCCAAGATGGCTATCACTTCATCCGGATTCATGTCGCCTGCCATGCAGATAGCCACGTTGTTGGGCACATAGTAGCGCTTGAAATAGTTTTGAATGTTTACGATAGATGGATTTTTAAGATGAGCCTGTGTGCCGATAGTGGTTTGTGTGCCATAGGGATGTGTAGGAAACAGTTTGGCATTGAGAGCGTTCCACTGTTTTCTTCCATCGTTCGATAGCCCGATATTGAATTCTTCGTACACAGCTTCCAATTCGGTATGAAAGCCTCTGATCACCATATTTTGAAACCGGTCGGCTTGTATTTTAGCCCAGTTGTCTACTTCATTGGCCGGAATATTCTCTACATAACAGGTGATGTCGTTGCTCGTAAAGGCGTTAGACCCTTCAGAACCGATGGCTGCCATCAGCTTGTCATATTCATTGGGAATGTTGTATTTGGCAGCCAACTGTGATATACTGTCAATTTCATGGTATGCCTGTTTGCGTTCGGCAGCATCGGTCAGCAAGCGATATTTCTCATATCGCTGCGTGATGTCTTGCAGATAAGCAGCTTCTTTCTCCGCATTGGTGGTGCCAAACTGTTTGGTTCCCTTAAACATCAAATGCTCCAAATAGTGCGCCAACCCCGTAGTTTCAGCTGGATCGTTCTTACTTCCTGTCTTAACGGCAATGTAAGTTTGAATGCGCGGCTTTTCTTTGTTCACGCTCAGGTAAACTTTCAATCCGTTATCCAATGTGTAGATACGGGCTTTCATGGGGTCACCCGTCACTGTTTGGTAATCGTATACTTTTGCATAAAGACTACTTTGAAACAGTATGAGCAGTAAGCTTGACCATATAAATCTTGTTCTCATTTTTATAATAGTTAATGACCTGTTAGTAATATCCAATTTTGTTAGGCTTTGTTTTCTGCGGTTGAACATGCTGTCAATTCTCATATTCACCCTCTCGATCCAGTTTTCCAATGAAGTTATCGAATAAATTTTGTTCTACGTCACCCATGGCAAACTCTTTCTCAGCATCTTTTCTAATCTCGGCTATCCATGCCCGACGCGCCTTGATGTAATCTGTACGAATGCGATCGGCATCAGCCAAGGTGATGGTGTCGAGTTGATAATAATTCTTAATGAGTTCGTATGTCCAAGCCCACTGGTATTCTCGATAGTGTTCGTTGATGTCCGTGAATCTTTGCAGCACATCATCTATCGTCTCGAGTTCGCCATTTTTAATGTCGTCTATCAATCGTTCTTCTTCTGAAACAGGCAGCAGCAGTCCGGCCAGGTCTGTCCATTTTCCCGTTCCAATCGTCGTAGTGGGCGGTGTAAGTGCCGGGTCTTTCTTCAAAACTCGTTTCAAAACCGCACCCATATAGATGTGGAGTGCGATGTCATAGTATTTGATACCTTTTTTTAGCGAACTGGCATTGATGACATATTCATGATAATTATAGGTTGAAACATCATCACCCGAGGCTTCGCGCAGCTTCTCCAGAATCTTTTTTCCTTCCACAATTTCGCCTACAGAGAAGGGAGAAAGCCAATCGAAGTTTACGATACTCTTTTGTGAATGTTGCGGACGCAAATCTCTTTTCGGCCACTTGTTGATGTCTCTGTAAAGGCCAACGGTCGTAATGTTTCGTCCCGGCGACAAGTACATGATGTCACCATAGGCGATGAGGTAGGAGAACGGAAGGCTGCGCGTGTCGGGATGATACATCAATTTGCCGAAACATACAGAGAATGTGCCGATGTTCGCTGGCATCAGCAGATAGGCACCGCTGGCCGTCTTGCATCCACGTTGCAGCACGCCATAGTGCATCGGCCCCATTTTATACGCATGGTTGCTAAAGTTGGTGGCTGAACCAGCATTGTAGAAAGAGAACATTCCGCCAATCAACAGGCTGCTCTTGTGATGACTGGATGAGAAAGGACCACAGAAGGCTGCACAAGCCTCACCGTTTGCCATATAGCTGTTGGCGAAGAATATACTGGAAGATGCCGTAAAACCATTTGTTATCTGGCAGGTTTCACCCACAAAGCAATCTTGCATTTTTACACTATTGATGATGGAAGACCCGTGCGAGATGATGGAGTTTTCGCAAATTACGCCCGTTCCAATATATACACTGGCGGCTTCTGAACTAAGAATCGTACAGTCGCTCAGACGTGATGCACCGTTGATTTCGCAATCATCAAAGATGATGGTGTTGGTGATTTCTTTTGTGTTCACGATTTTCACACGATTGCCAATCCATGCTTGGTCTGACTCGTTTAAAGCCATGCTTTCCTTGATGAGACGGAGTATGGCGTCTTTGAGTGCCTTGTCTTGAAAATGTTGTACCATGAAGGCGGCAAACTGACTGTTTAATTCTCTGAACAACACGACGTTACCATCGCCCACTTCATTTAATACTGAAATGGTGTTGCCTTCGCCATACGTGGCTCCCTCGGTAGTCTCGAGTGTGCAAATGTTTGAAATAAAACAACTGTCGCCAATTGTATAATTATTGATATAATTGCCAACGTTCTCTATCAGGTTGTTATCACCTACGGTTACGTTTCTCAATGTGGCGTTGATAATGCCCGAATGCTTGAAAAACCCCTTCGTTACCTCCAACATTTCTTCAAAGGCACCAAGACGATTCTCGCCATAGAATAGGACGCGACTCAAATACTTTGGACTGAATCCCTCGGCAACCATGACGGATGACCAGTCTTCTGCCCAACAGCCATGACTTTCTAATACATTAATCTCTTCGCTTGTTAATGGCCTGAACTCTTTCATTTATTTCAATTAATCAGTTGGATACAAGAAGTCGTTATACGGATATTTCTGCACATGCAACTGCCGCACGGCTTTGTACAACGTTTCCCTGAATTCGTCAATGTTTTGCTTTTGTTTTGCCGAAATGAAGACACAGTTTTCATTCAACTTAGCCATCCAGGTGCGTTTCAAGTCTTCTAACGAAAGGTTTTCTGGTGTAGGAGGTGTCAAGTCATCAGGAGCTTTCTCAACCCATCTGTATTGATCTATCTTGTTGAAGACGATCATGGTCGGCTTATCTGCTGCATCCAATTCCTTCAGTGTGTTGTCAACCACCCTGATTTGTTCTTCAAAGTCGGGATGCGAAATGTCTACGACATGCAACAGCAGATCGGCCTCGCGCACTTCGTCAAGGGTTGATTTGAACGAATCAACAAGGTCGGTGGGCAATTTCCGAATGAATCCCACCGTATCGGCCAGCAAAAAGGGAAGATTTTCAATCACTACTTTGCGTACCGTGGTGTCTAACGTGGCAAAAAGTTTGTTCTCTGCGAACACCTCACTCTTGGACAACAAGTTCATCAAGGTAGACTTACCCACGTTGGTATAACCCACCAAGGCCACGCGAATCAGTCTTCCACGGTTCTTGCGCTGTGTGGTTTTCTGTTTGTCAATCTCGATGAGCCGTTGCTTGAGCAGCGTGATGCGCTGTAAAATGATTCGGCGGTCCATTTCAAGCTGCGTCTCACCCGGACCACGCAGACCTACAGAACCCTTTCCACCACCTGAACCAGAGCCGCCACCTTGTCGTTCCAAGTGGGTCCACAAGCGTTGCAGGCGAGGCAGCATGTATCGGTATTGCGCCAATTCAACCTGTGTCTTTGCATTGGCTGTCTGAGCCCGCATGGCAAAAATGTCGAGAATCAGGGAGGTTCGGTCTAAAATTTTAACCTGAAGTTCTTTCTCTATGTTTCTGATTTGCTTGGCAGAAAGCTCGTCATCGAAAATAACCATCCCAACAGGGCGGTCGTTTTCTTTCTCGTTTTCTATATACTGCTTAATTTCTTCCAATTTGCCTTTACCCACATAACTCACCATGTTGGGGCCCCCCAGCTTCTGTGTGAATCTTTTGACGGTAACTGCGCCTGCAGTGTCTGCCAGAAATTCCAACTCATCCAGATATTCATTGGTCTTCTCCTCGTTCTGATTCTGTGTGATGAGACCTACGAGTATGGCTGTTTCGGCTTTTGCTTCTGATATGACAAATTCTTTCATTCGGTATATAAATATGGTGATTGCAAAGTTACAATAAAGCGATAAAATGACAAAATAAAAACATCTATTTTGTTGCAGAGGCCAATGCAACCCAATAGCAGCTCATCTACAATGTCAAGATTTCTTCGATGTTTGATGGACAGGGCGTAAAAACATGAGGCTGATTGATTAAAAATTTTCTTGACAACGTCCTCTCTTATCCTTGGCATATTTACAAACTCCGTCGTTGAAGTTTGTAAATACGCCAAGGAATTAGCGATATTTGCAAATACGTATGCCACAATGTTTTATAGATGTATGGTTGCACTATGCGTCTGCATTTCAGACTATTTTGTATCAAAAGCAATGCTTTTTGTACGTAATAGATATGCTTTTACTGGCCAACAACATGCATATTGCGCCATCAAGTAATGCTTCTTGTCGAGTAAACTCAATGCTCTAACGTCATCAAGTCGATTGACAGGGTACCGAAATCGCTTGTTTTGCATCCTCTGTGCCTATCGATTTTTTCTAGATTGGAAGTTTATAAGGGTCGTTTTTTGCCCACTTTTTTGATAAAATATCTTACAAATTTGACGAGATGCGAGATGATTTTTTTTATTTGTAAAAAATATGAAAACTCAAAAAATAGTGCGGATTTTGCGTTTCAAATAGCAGGCCATATGTTAACAAAACTATAAAAATGGATTGAAAACCTTTTTTTTAAGAAACGATGGCAGTCATTTCAATAAATTATGATAACTTTGTGTCATAAATAACCATATTCATCATGAAACCAAAAAAAATAGTATTAGCTTTATTTTTAAGTGCGCTGTCCTTTCAATCTGCGACAGCAAGTTCAGTAGCTGATTACAAGGTAGTTCCCATGCCGAAGGAAATTACCGCAACGGCTAAAAAAGATTTTACGTTGACCGCTGCCACTCCCATCGTTTATCCAGAGGGAAATGCAGATATGAAGCGTAATGCTGAGTTTCTGGCTCAGTATATTCGCGAGGTCACTGGCATTCAGGTGTCAACTACCACGAGTAAATCAAAAAATGCCATCACCCTGTCATTAAACAAGAAAATGAAGGAGGAAGAAGGGTATGTCATCACTGTGACAAACAAAGGAATTTCGGTCGCAGGAAAGACTCCCAATGGTATTTTCTATGGCATACAGACCCTGCGTAAGTCGTTGCCCACACAGAAAACCGAAAACCAAATCACTTTTCCAGGCGTTGTAATTAAAGATGCGCCTCGCTTTGGTTATCGGGGAGGCATGTTAGACTGTGGCCGACATTTCTTCCCACTTGATTTTGTGAAGAAATACATTGATTTGTTGGCGCTTCACAACATGAATGTCTTCCACTGGCATCTGAGCGAAGACCAAGGTTGGCGTATTGAAATCAAGAAATACCCTAAGCTGACTGAAGTTGGATCAGTGCGTTCTGAGACGGTCATTGGGCATAATTCTGCTGTCTATGATGGCGTGCCTTATGGTGGTTTCTATACACAAGACCAAGCTCGTGAAATCGTTAAATATGCTGCGGACAGATATATTACGGTGATTCCAGAAATAGATATGCCCGGCCACATGCTTGCTGCGCTGGCATCTTATCCTGAACTGGGATGTACTGGCGGCCCTTATAAGGTGTCAACGTCATGGGGCATTTTCGATGATGTGCTGTGCTTGGGCAACGAAAAGACCTATCAATTCTGTCAGGATGTGCTGGGTGAACTCATCGATATCTTCCCCTCTAAGTTGATTAATATTGGTGGTGACGAATCTCCACGTGTGCGTTGGGAGAAATGTCCTAAGTGTCAGAAGGTTATGAAAGACCACAATCTACCGGTGAAAAAGCTACAAGGATATTTCACCAACCGCATAGAAAAGTTTGTCAACAGCAAAGGCAGAAGCATCATCGGATGGGATGAAATCCTGGACGGTGACATCAATCAGAGCGCTACCGTCATGAGTTGGCGTGGAGTAGCTCCTGGTATCAAAGCTGCCAAAAGAGGTCATGATGTTGTGATGTCGCCAACTACCTATGCTTATTTTGACTATTACCAGACAGATAAACGGGCTTCGGAACCGCTTTTGATTGGAGGGAATCTCCCCATCGAAAAGACTTACAGCTTTGACCCCTTGCCAGACACCCTGTCGGTTGACGTGCGTAACCATATTATTGGTGTTCAAGCCAATCTGTGGACAGAGTATATTGCTTATCCTAATTTAGCAGAATATCAGCTGCTTCCACGCCTTGCTGCCATTTCGGAGATTCAATGGTCAGATAAGAAGAAAGATTTTCCGGAGTTTAAAGAGCGTCTTACAAGGTTCGTTAGATTCTATGACCTCTATGACTATGTATATGCAAAGCACCTTTGGAAGAAATAATCATTAATAAATTAATTGAAGATGAGAGTCATTATAGAAGAAAATTACGAGTCGCTGTCACGTTGGGCAGCCGAACATGTGATTGAGCGTATTAACAAGTTCAACCCAACACCTGAGCATCCTTTCGTATTGGGATTGCCTACCGGTTCGTCTCCAGAAGGCATGTATGCTCGCTTGGTTAAGGCTTGTCAAGAGGGTAGAGTGTCATTTAAAAACGTGTTGACCTTCAATATGGATGAGTATGTGGGTTTGCCTGAATCGCATCCCCAAAGCTATCATTCGTTCATGGCGCGAAACTTGTTTGACCATATCGACTGTCCAAAGGAAAATATCCATATTCTTAACGGCAACGCAGAGGATTTAGAGGCTGAATGCAAGGCATACGAAGAGAAGATTAAAGCTGTGGGGGGCATCGATTTGTTTATTGGTGGCATTGGTCCAGACGGTCATATCGCTTTCAATGAGCCATGCTCGTCTTTGACTTCGCGCACGCGCATCAAAACATTGACCAGCGATACAATCATCGCCAACAGTCGATTCTTCGACAACGATGTTAACAAAGTTCCAAAACACGCATTGACGGTTGGCGTAGGAACCGTGATGGATGCTAAAGAAGTAATGATACTTTGTAACGGTCATCACAAGGCTCGCGCCTTACAAGCTGTGGTAGAAGGACCGGTTACCCACTATTGGACAATTAGTGTACTCCAGCAACATCCGCACGGAATCATCGTTTGTGATGAACCTGCGACCGACGATCTGAAAGTTGGAACGTATCGCTACTTTAAAGATATTGAAAAAGATAATATTTAATAACCCAAGGGGCGAGTAGTGTATAATAACTACTAGCCCTTTTTTAATATATGTAAAAATATGAATCTAAATCTAAGTTCAGAGATTGTATTAACCAAAATTCCGGTTGAAATATACCGACCTAAAACGGCTATAGACCGTTCGGAGTTAACACGTTATGAAAAGATACACACGAACATCTTTGCCCAAGAGGAAGAGGGCGCTAAGCATGTGGCAGAAAGTATAGCCGCCATCATCAAGAGCAAGCAAAAAGAAGGCAAGTTCTGTGTACTTGGTTTGGGTACAGGTTTGTCGCTCACACCTATTTTTAAAGAGCTGATTAGCATGTACGAAGCTAAACAGTTGAGCTTTCACAATGTCGTTGTCTTCAATGCATACGAATATTTCCCACTCACATCCAAATCGCAAAACAGTAGTATCAGTCAGTTGTGTACACGCTTTTTAGATCACGTAGATATCGATAAGAAAAATATTTTCACCTTAGATGGTAGCATTTCGCAAGACGATGTGCAGAATCATTGTCGCTTATACGAGGAGCGTATCAACACCTTTGGCGGTATTGACGTGATGTTGATTGGTATTGGACGTAGTGGAAACATTGCCTGCAACGTGCCTGGATCAACAGTTACCAGCAATTCGCGCATTATCTTAGTAGACAATGTGTTGCGACAAGAAATGACTTTGAGCTTTGGAACGAACGAGCAAGTGCCTCCTTGTTCCATCACCATGGGTATTGCAACTTTGTTGAAAGCAAAGAAAATATTTCTTGCAGCTTGGAGTGAAGAGAAGGCTGAGGTTGTTCAAAAAACCGTTGAGGGCGTAATTACCGATGCGCTTCCTGCCTCATTCTTGCAAACTCACAACAACGTTGAAGTATTTATCGACCTGCCTGCAGCGTCTCGTCTGACACGTATCGTGCACCCTTGGTTGGTAAAATCGTGCCAATGGACAGATAAATTGGTGCGTTCAGCATTGGTATGGTTATGCCAGCTCACAGGAAAACCTATCTTGAAGTTGACGAATAAAGATTACAACGACCACGGCTTGAGCGAGTTGTTGGCGCTTTATGGTTCGGCTTACAATGCCAATATCAAGATTTTTAACGACTTACAGCATACCATTACTGGCTGGCCAGGTGGCAAACCCAATGCCGATGACACATATCGTCCAGAGCGTGCAAAACCATTTCCCAAACGAGTAATTGTCTTTTCTCCACACCCCGATGATGATGTAATCTCCATGGGCGGCACCTTACGCCGACTGGTTCAGCAGGGACACGACCTGCATGTGGCTTACGAAACCAGTGGAAACATTGCCGTAGGTGATGAAGAGGTAACGCGTTTCATGCACTTCATCAACGGATTTAATCAGATATTCGATGGCGAAAAGGATAAGGTGATTAAGCAAAAGTATGGTGAAATCAAGAAATTCTTAGCAAATAAGAAGGATGGCGATATCGACACCTTAGATGTAAGAACTATCAAAGGGTTGATTAGACGAGGCGAAGCACGCACGGCTTGTACATACAATGGCGTGCCATTAGACCATGTTCACTTCCTTGACTTGCCTTTCTACGAGTCGGGTAAAATTGAAAAACTGCCGATGACGGAAAAGGATGTCGAGATTGTACGCCAACTCTTGCAAGAGGTTAAGCCTCATCAAATATATGTAGCAGGCGACTTGGCCGACCCACATGGTACTCATAAGAAATGTACTGATGCCGTGTTGGCTGCTCTTGAACTTGAAAAAGAAGATGGAGCAGAATGGCTGAAAGAATGTAGAGTGTGGATGTATCGTGGTGCTTGGGCTGAATGGGAAATTGAAAACATTGAGATGTGTGTACCCATGAGTCCAGAAGAGCTGCGTGCTAAGCGCAACAGCATCTTGAAACATCAGAGTCAGATGGAGAGCGCACCATTCCTTGGCAACGACGAACGTTTGTTCTGGCAGCGCTCTGAAGACCGCAATCATGCAACCGCAGCGCTTTACGATAGTTTAGGATTGGCATGCTACGAAGCCATGGAGGCATTTGTAGAGTATAAAGTATAGGTAGGATTTTTTCATCTGTCTGAATGCAAGCAAATATCTTTTTCGGAAGAAAAGATATTTGCGACGCATGAAAGACAGCTGGTCGAGATGAATGATTTACCCCAGTTAGAGGTAGGCTTTAAAAACATTCGAGCTGTTTCAACTCGTTTATAGCCATTCCTTTAACTGGGGTAACTCATGCTTATGCTAAGAGGATAAAGGGTCAGTTCATGGTGACGTTTGGAGGAAGGGTAATCTCACCTGCTATCGATTGTTTCATCTTTTGGCAGATAGTGGCATAGTCATCATATTGAGCCTGCAAAAACATTAACTTGGCAAGAGCGGCTTCAACGGTACTGTCGTAACCGCTGACAACACCAGCATTTTGTAATTGATACCCATTGTCATAACGCGACATCTCCACATTGCCCCATACGCACTGGCTTACATTGACGACAATGACACCTCTTTCCGCAGCTTGGCTAAGCAGATGGGTGAGCCATGGCGTCTGAGGCGCATTTCCGCTTCCATAACTGCGCATCACAATGCCCCTCAAGTTGGGTACTTCAAGAATTTGTTGCACAATATCTTCCTGTAAACCGGGAAACAGTGACAAAGCCATTACATGAGGATCCAAGTGTGTATGGGGAACCATAGGCTTCTTGAAGTTGGGCTTCAAAATAAGATGCTCATGATAGGTGAAGTTAACGCCCGCATCACAGAGGTGTGGAAAGTTGAAAGAATCGAAGGCATTGAATCCATCTGCATTTTGTTTCGTACTGCGATTGCCACGCAACAAACGGCCATTGAAATAAATACACACCTCTGGAACAATGGCCGTTCCGTCTTCGTGATGAGCCGAAGCCAGTTCGATACTTGATATGAGATTTTCCTTTCCGTCTGTTCGCAACACCCCAATCGGCAACTGACTACCTGTCAGCACAACGGGCTTTGTGAGGTTTTCCAGCATGAATGATAGGGCAGAGGCGGTATAGGCCATGGTATCGGTTCCGTGCAGAATGACGAATCCGTCATAATGTTCATAGCGTTCGCTGATGATGGTCACCAGCTTTGCCCACATGGTGGGTGTCATGTCACTCGAATCAATGGGGGGAGTGAACTGATAGACGTCAACATCTGTCTGAATCAATTCAAACTCCGGCACGTTCTCAACCAAATGATGGAAGTCGAGAGGCTCCAAAGCACCAGTCTTGATGTTCTGCCCCATGCCAATGGTGCCACCGGTGTAGATTAGTAAAACCTTGTTTGTTCTTTTCATAGTAGATTTGTTTTAGACTCTGTCTTAGCGTTGCTCAAGCAGTACCACGTTCTCAACATGCGGCGTGTGAGGGAACATATCGACTGGCTGAACGGCCATTACCTTGTACTGCTCATCCAACATTTGCAGGTCGCGCGCCTGTGTTGCAGGATTACAACTAACGTATACAATACGTTGTGGAGCTGCTCCGAGAATGGTGCGAACCACATCTGGGTGCATGCCGGCGCGTGGTGGATCGGTGATGATAACATCAGGTCGGCCATGTTCGGCAATGAATTCTTCGGTAAGAATGTCCTTCATATCGCCTGCGTAGAACTGGGTGTTGTGTATGTCGTTGGCTGCCGAATTGACTTTCGCATCCTTGATGGCATCTTCTACATATTCAATGCCGATGACTTCCCGGGCTTCTCTGGCCACGAAGTTGGCAATGGTACCCGTCCCCGTGTACAGGTCGTAAACCAACTCTTTACCGGTAAGTTGGGCAAATTCACGTGCCACGCTGTATAGATGGTAAGCTTGATTGGTATTAGTTTGATAGAAACTCTTGGCTGCCACTTTGAACTTTAGGTCGCCCATGGTTTCCGTGATATGATCTTTTCCTTTGAACACCACAACAGTTTGGTCGCCAAAGGTATCGTTACACTTCTGGTTGTCCACATAAAGTAGGGAAGTTATCTGTGGAAACGAGTCGGCCACATGCTGCAAAAGTCCATGCGCACGTTGCTCGTCGCCCTCTTCCTGGAACTTAAACTGAACCAGTACCATCCATTCACCCGTGTTCGCACTGCGTATCATGATGTCGCGCAGCAGTCCCGTTTGTGCCCTCAGGTCAAAGAAGCTGATGTCGTGGTCGATGGCATAGTCGCGAATGCAGTTTCTGATTTGATTGCAGAGGTCATCCATGAGCCAACATTTCTCAATGGGATAGATCTTATCAAAGGCTCCTGTGATGTGAAAACCAATGGCATTCATGTGGTCATATTTCACACCGCTGGTCACTTCTTCCCAAGTCAGCCATCGTTTGTTGGAACAACCAAACTCCAGTTTGTTGCGGTATTCATACGTCTTTTCCGACCCCATGATAGGTCTGAATTCGGGTAATTCTATCTTACCGATTCGCTCCAGTTGGTCGTGTACTTGCTTTTGTTTAGCCTTAAGTTGTTCTTCATAGGGCAACATTTGCCACTTACATCCACCACAAATTCCAAAATGCTGGCACTTTGGCGTTTGTCGCACATCACTGTATTTGATGAAACGTACCACCTCGGCTTCGCAATAGTGGTGCTTTTTTTTGCGCACTTGTAAATCTACCACGTCTCCAGGTACAGCAAATGGCACAAATACAACCATGTCGTCTATGCGTGCCAACGACTTTCCTTCGGCGGCCACGTCCGTAATCAGGATATTTTCTAAAAGGGGTAAAGGCTTCTTTTTTCTTGACATCTTGCTTGTTTTGGTTGGTAAAATTAAGCTAAAATCTGTAATTGTCCAAACAATTTGACAATATTTTCTTGAAGAACAATTGAACTGGCTAACCATCTCAAAATTCATGTTCGTATGAAGCCTGTCATCCACACCTTTTCAATAGCATGTAGATTGGCGTGTAAAGTCAATGAGTTTGACCTTGAAAGGCATTGACTTTGGAGGCCAAACTCAATGCTATTGGCAGGCATGAAAAATATAAAAACGGCAAGATGTCATGCATCCTGCCGTTTGATGTTAATAACTTTCTATGGTTTAGCTATATATGAATATCTGAAAAAGCTAAACTATAGCGTTATTTTTTGTTCTTTTCATAATAGGCTCTCATTTCCATCAAGGTAGCCCCCGATGTTTGTGAGGTAAGCTGTGTGGTTCCAATTGGAGCCAAAGCCCAGTTGGGTCCAAAGAGCATAACCTTCTTGTTGACACCCTTGCGCCACAACACTTCTGCGTTATTGTCTAAGAATGTTGTGAATTTTTTGGCATAAGCAGCATTCAAGTTAGGCTCCAAAACCAATTGTGTGAAGTATCTCATGAAGACACCTTTGAACAAACCGCCATCGCCTTCACCCTCGTTACGCAATATATTGTTGCCAATATCAATCATCGAGGCATTGCTGATGCAGTAATAAGCCGCTTTGCGGGCATCGTTCAAGTAAATATCGTCGCCGGTGAGCTTGTACAACTCGTATGCAGCACCCACGAACGTTCCTTGATTGTAGCTTAGGGTCATGGTGTTTAGTTCGCCTGTTTTAGTGTTCAGGTTGTCATAAACGGCACCCGTAGCTTGATTGAAGAGGGTTTGTTTTTCCCACTCGTAGATTTTTTTTGCCCAGTTTAAATCATTCTCATCCTTTGTTGCCTGGTACAACCGAGCTGCTAATATGGCTGCCGGGCCGTTAGAGCAAGCATTCTTGCTGTGTTGATTCTTCTTTCGTTCCCAGGCGATGCCACCTTCTCCCAGCTCGTTCCATCCGCCTTTGATCCAGGTCCAAAGCTCTTTGGTGGCGTCGAGATATTTGGTATCTTTCGTTGCTTCGTAGAGGCGTAGCATGGTGAGTGCAATCCATTCGGAATCATCATAAAAGTCGTTTAGATAATTACGTCCGGGATTGGAGAAGTTTGCAGCTTTGATACCTTCGAACCATTGGTCGAACAATAGTGAATACTTGGCGTCTTTCGTACGCAGATAGGCGTCGATGACCGCATCCATGGCATGCGCCTGTGGCCAGTAATTATTATCGTGGCCGAGCTCAAAGCGGTCGGCGTGATATACAAAATAATGAGCTTTCTGATCCCAGAAGTGCTTGATGAGCGATGACGTTGCACTGTCGGCTGCTGCGTTCCAATCAATAGTATATTGATCACGCCCATAGGTATATTCATCTTCGATGTCAGAACATGACTGCCAGGTTGATGCTCCTAACACGAACAGGAATAGATATAGAAATGTTTTTTTCATTTTATGCTTATTTATTATCAATGAGTGGGGTAGAGGAAGAGCCTGTCAGCTTGTGCAGTTGGCTGGTTGAATGTCAACCAATGTAATAGCTCGTCCTCTACCTCTTTCCATTATTTTGCTATCTCTACAGTGTGACGGTATGCACCATCGCCATTAAGGTAGAATGTGAACTTTGACTTGTTACCGGTCTTCTCCGTGTCAAATTTGTCTTGAAGCTTCCACTTCTGATCCCATTGTGAAGGTCTGTATTCCTTCATTTCGTAGTATGAATCAGCCTCGGCGTCTCCAGGAGCACTATCAAGTCCGGCGTTGGTAGGACCCCAATGGACAGTAGACCGTACGCCATCTTTCTCGAGCACCATTTCAAATTTGTAACGTTGATCACGTCCCCAACCTTCTTGTTTGAACGGTGTAGCCCCCGAACCGATCCATGTTCCGTTGCATTGGTATGCCAGAGGTATGGTTACAGTATTCTTAGGACTGAAGAAGAAGCCTACACTCTCTACCTTTGATAGCTTAGCTGTTGCGATAGAGAAGTCGAGATTGATGCGATACACACCCGTTTCGGCTACTGTAGCCGTACCCAATGTAGCATTGCTCTCTTTCAGAGTAGCGCCGTCAATGAAGAATTTTCGGGGTTCATCTTTCTTGTTGTCAATAAAATAATAGGGCTTTCCGGCTTCCAATTTGGTGAAAATCTCGAATTCACCACTCTTCGGTGCCGAGAATGCCAATGCCTTGTTCACGTCGTTGTGCCCTTCAGAACCTTCTCCGGTGATGAACAGTTGAGTAGGAATTTCTGCAAAACCCAACAGACGAGTTATCTTAATGGTGCGCACTTCTGTGCTGGTTACCTGATTGATGCCACGTGATGATACAACTGTCCACTTCAAGGTTCCAGTTTCACCACTTCCCAATCCAGCCAGCGATGCAATCTTGTCAAGGTTCTTGTGACTGATGGTTGCATAATTGCGAGAGCCGTTGTTGTCAGAAGTAATGCGGTAAACAGGAGTTGAGAAATCGCCATCCTCTTTGGCGAACAACACTTCGTACAGTGGTGTGTTACCGTCTTCGGCCAAGGCGGAAGACCATTCAAAGAAGGTTGTTGCTGTTTCAGAAGCTTTCAGTTGTACGGTCTGTCCGTCTTTTGGCGACATGAGTTGTTTGACAGCTGTAACGTTTACATCTTTATACTCCATGTCTTCTGTGCATGACGTGCCAAGAAAAAGGGCACTAATCATCAGCAGGGATGAAAATATTTTTGTTTTCATAATTTTGTATGTATTATCTTTATTCTTGTTATTAGTTAGCATATCCGGGGTTATTTGGCTTCAAGTTTGGATTGATGTCCATTTGCGACTGAGGCACAGACCATAGGTAGTCACGCGCATCGAGGAACTGATAATTGTCCAAACGAATGTAGGTGTTGTTGGTTCCGTATCTGGCACCATGCATGTACCCATTGAGATATTCGGTTCCGGCCTTCCATCGTTTGATGTCAAACCATCTTAAGCCTTCTAAAGCAAGCTCTGAACGACGTTCTATGCGCAGCGTCTGGCGCATTTCTGTCTGTGACTGTTCTGCTGGGAAGTTAAGAGCTTTTGGCTTTGTAAAGCCGGCACGTTCGCGGATGGGACGAATAGTTTTGTTCCAAACCTCGGCTGTCATCTTTCCTTGTTCATTCATGGCTTCTGCATACATCAATAGTACGTCGGCATAACGCATGGTGATGATGTTTAAACCTGATGCCATACCTGCTTCATGATGCTTGTCATAGTATTTTCGAACATAGTAGCCTGTTGCCGAAGAGTTGCCCGTGAGTCCTTTGTATCCATCGGGTGTGTTCTTCTTAGGATTGGTGTAGATAATCTCACCAACAGAGCCATCCTTGATATTTCCACTCCAGTCGTACCCATCGTAGATAACGGTTCCGGTGAGACGGGGGTCACGATTGACATAAGGACGAGCCTCGTTGTAGGTCTTAGAACTGCTGATAGGGTCTCCATCGAGTGTAATGAAGTTGTCTACCAGTTCTTGTGTCGGAGCCGTGGAGATGACGCGAGCATCTTTAGAAAGTGGAGCCATGTCGTTCATCTCACCCCATGTGCGGGTAGAGGGAACATATGCACAGTCCATAATGACCTCTGAGTTGTATTCATTCTCACTTTCAAACAATCCACTGAAGCTAGGGAACAATTTGTAAGTTCCATGACTTCCATCCATAATCTGTCCGGTATACTTTTCTACATTGGCCCAGTCGTTGTCATAAAGGTAGACACGTGCTTGGAGCATCAATGCGGCTGCCTGGGTGATTTTGCCATTTTCCTCTACAGATAGTTGGTCACGGGTGGGCAAGTACTGCATGATGTCGTCCAGTTCTTGATGAATGAATTCGATGACTTTTGTACGTGGTGTGCGACTAATCGTATTCGCTTCTTCCAGTGTGATGTCCTTGGTGAAAAATGGAATGTCACCATAGAAGTTAGTTAGACGGAAGAAGAGTGATGCACGGATGAATCGGGCTTGTGCCTTCATGTTGTTCTTCACAGCTTCTGTTGCATCCAGGTTATCGATATTTTCCAAGATGACATGTGTGGTCTTAATACCTCCATAGAGATTACTCCACTCGTTGGCAAAGATGGATGTGGCTGGGTCAGCGATACCATTGCGAATGGTTCGTTGGTCAGTGAATCCACGTCCTTGGAACACATTGTCGCTCAAAGCTTCGTCTTGCCACATTTTTCCGGCACTGTACAACTGGTTGTATGCCATATTCAGCATGTACTGTGCCTTATCGATTGATGTCCAGAAGGATTTGTTAGTGTAGCTGTTCGTTGGCTCGTTGTCCATTCCGTTGCAACCAGCCAGTATGAATACAGCTATAAAGCATGTTATCAAATATTTTATTTTCTTCATTTTCGTTCCTCCAAATTAGAATTCAATGTCTAAACCAAAACCATAATACTTCAGCGTAGGGTAGTTGCGCCCGCTATTCGCACCGCCATTTCTCATCTGGTTGTTGAACTCAGAAGACTCTGGGTCGATGAATGAACAGCTACTGAACGTAAACAGATTTTGCCCTGTGACATACACTCTTAGCTTCTGCATTGACATCTTATCTGTCCAAGCCTTAGGCAATGTGTAACCTAGTGTGATGTTTTTCAAACGAAGGTAGGCACCATTAAGCAAGTACATGTCTGATCCCAAACGGAAATTATTGGCTGTAGAGGTAGAACCCGGTGCGCTCAACCGAGGATATTTTGCATCTGTATGGGTTGGAGTCCAATAATCAAGCTGGTGTTTGAAAATCACATACGAGTAATTAGAGTGGAAGGGTTCGAGCAATTCTCCACGTACAACCATGTCACGCTTGCCTACACCTTGTGCAAAAAGGCTGAAGTCTAATCCTTTCCAGGCAACAGCGTAGTTGAAACCGAATGTGTAGCGTGGAAATGCATTACCCAGTATGAATCGGTCTTTAGGGTCGATGATACCATCGTTGTTGCGGTCTACATATTTATTATCACCGGGCTGAACGGTTAAACCCACGGGTAGGGCAGAGGCTTCTATCTCTTCATAACTTTTGAAGAAACCGTCAGTGCGGTATCCATAATATGAGCCCAAAGGTACACCTACACGCTTAAGAATATAAATCTCGTCGGCCTGTGTAATCTGTTCTTCATTAGGAAACTTTTCCAACTTATTGAAGTTGTCTCCAATGTTTGCCATGAAGTTATGAACGAAATCACCTGACTGCAATCTGTAGTTCAGTGCCAGCTCCCATCCGCGGTTGCTGACCTCACCAAGATTATCCATGTTTTGGACGGTTCCGTATACAGAAGGAACAACTGGCTTCATCAAGATGTCAACCGTACGCTTGTTGAAGTAATCGAAAGAAACCGTCAAGTTGTTTTTGAAGAATGTGGCATCAAAACCTACATTGAAGGTTCTTGTCCGTTCCCATTTCAGCTTATCGGTACCAAGCACAAAGCCCGCTCCGGTTACTTCTTTGTTGTTGTAAGCATAGGTGTTATTGAACATGTTGTAAATGGTGTATCGGTCATAAATCCCGATGGTTTGGTTTCCCAGGACACCATAAGATCCTCGAACCTTCAAGTCGCCCACATGCTCTTGATAGTTCTTCATCCATTGTTCATCAGAGATTCTCCATCCCAAGGATAGTGATGGGAAAAATCCCCAACGATAGTCTTTGGCGAACTTGGAAGAGCCGTCGTATCTGAAGTTAATCTCAGCATAATAACGTTCACGATAGTTATAAGCCAGGCGGCCCAATACGGATGTAATACTGGTTCTCCTCATATCTTCCGGGAAGACATGAGAACCATTACTGGTTGTAATCTCTGCCTTGTCACTGGCAGATGTACCCAGATCGGCATTGGCATAGTCTATTCTGACTTGGTTTCCGCGACCTGTCTCCGACTCATTGGTAACACCCAACAAAGCACTTACATTGTTGTTTCCGAAACTTTTGTTATAATCGAGCAACAACTGCGTGTTAATCATATACGAATCATAATTCCAGTTTTCAGTATAGTTCTTATCATTACCGTAACGCGATGGCTTCTCCTGGTCGGCACTATAATAATAAGGTACCCTCAATGTGCGGGTATAACGCGATTGCCCAGCAACGTCAACGCCAAAAACGCCACGTAGTTTCAATCCGTCAATGATTTTATATTCGGCATTAAGGTTGGCTACAAAATCGTTATTGCGGTATTTGTTGGTTCCTCCAGCCTCAAGGTTACCCAATGGAGTAAACTCGGTGAGATAGCTGTTGAGCAAATATTTTCCATTAGATTTCAGCTGGTTATAATAGTAAGGAGGAACACGCGTAGCATCAATTTCCAAGCTTCCACCGGTAGTCGACACGCTATTGTTGCGCGTAAAGGCCAGCAAGGCCTGAATCTTGAAGCGTCCAACTTCGGTCGTAATGTTCGAACGTAAGTTATAGCGTTGTATGCCAAAAGCATCATTCCCCACATAGTTGCTTTCCTGATCGTAGTAACCCAGACTTACCATGTAAGTGGTTTTCTGACTACCACCTGAAACACTTAAGTTATGGCTCTGCTGCAAGGCTGTACGGAAGATTTGATTCATGAACCAGTTTTCCTCATCTCTGTGTTCGTACAGGTCACGAATCTGTGCAGGAGTGAACTCTGGAGTCATGCCCGAGTTGGTCAATGCCAGATTCTTTAGCGTTGCATTTTGGTAACCTTTTACAGGCGTAAACAGAATGTCAGGGTCTTCCCATCCCACTGCAGTGTTCAATCGAACACGCGTAGGCTCATTAACGCGTCCCTTCTTAGTGGTTACCAGGATGACACCATTGGATGAACGAGATCCATAGATGGCAGCGGCACCAGCATCTTTTAAGATGGAGATGTTCTCAATGTCATTAGGGTTCAGGTCATTCAAGCTACCTTCATTGGTCACCAATCCATCGATGACAATCAGGGGAGAGTTGCTGTTGGTGGTGCTGATACCACGCACATTTAGGTTGGTGTTCTCCCCATTGGGGTTATAGCTCTTACGTTGAATGATTAAGTTGGGCGCAGCACCTTGCAAAGCTTGTGTGACATTAGCCACAGGCTTGTTTTCTAAGATGTCGCTTTTCACCTGGTCAACCGCACCCGTAATGCTGCGTCTTGTGGTGGTGCCATAACCAATGACCACCACTTCGTCTAATATTTTCTTGTCTTCCTTTAGGGTGATTTGCAGATTTTTACGCCCTTGAATGTTAATTTCCTGCTCGATGTACCCGACATAGGATATCTGCAACTTCCCTTGCAATGATGCATTGATTTGGAAATTACCATCGATATCGCTCACGGTACCCTCATTACTGCCTGCCACCTTGATGGTAGCACCGATAATGGGTTCGCCGTTCACATCGACAATTGTTCCTTTTACAAGCTGATTGTTGTCTTGTTGCAGGTCACTGATGGTCAGTGACTGCCGTGTTTCGTTCTTTAGAACAGCCTTATCAATGGTGTTCTTCCCCTGTCCTGTATCCACCGTTGCATACGCACTGGGAGAGATAGAGAACAGCGAAACACTCAACAACAAGTACAGCTTACTGCCTTGTTTGCTTTTCATTTGTTTACTTTTAAATTAAAATTGTTAGACTTATTTTTTTGTTATGCTTTTGACAACACTGTTTTGAAGTTGATTAGAAATCAATTTCCAGTTTAGTTCGTCATCTAGTTTATGCATTTAGTAATAGCTTTTCTGAAGTCATTTTTCACAAATGTCTTAGAATAGAAGAATGCAAATTTAAGATAAAAAGTTGGTATACAGAAATAAATAGTTGATTTTAAGCTCAAATTCCAGCGACTTTTGTCAAACAAAGCGCAGAAAGGCAATCATAGCCAGTAAGCGATAGACATGTTGTCGAAGATTTCATGCGAACGCTTTTCATTTGTGGGCTGGATGAAAGAATAATCAGTATCTATGTTGAATTATTTTGACAGTGAAAGCTTTATTCTTTGGCGTATTTGCAAACAAGCATACATGCGATTGCAAATACGGCAAATATGAGCGATTTGTTTATATGTCTGTTACTCAATGAGTTGTTGTTAAAACAAAGATTTAATGAACTGTTTTTCAAACTGTTTAGGCTCAAAAACATTGACTTTAGCGTACAACTAGCATGCTTTTACCATCCAAGAACATGTTATTTGATTGATTAAGGGGTGTCTTTTATAGAAAAAACTCATTGCTTTTGTGCAATGAAATCGATTTTTAGGAAAAATAATGAATGATGTGCTTCCTGCAAGCCTATTGATTTTTTCTAGATTGAAAGTTTTTAAGTGCCGTTTTTGGGCTACTTTTTGATAAAAAAAGCGGACATTGATTTGTGCTGTATTCTATTAATAATGTTTGGCAGTGATGTAGTAAAAGCCAAATTAAATAGAAGTATAAAGCACCTGTTGGTTCAGTTATTCTTGGTTGATACGCTCAAGCTATATGATAGGTTGATGGCTCATATCATAAGCACTTAAGCTAAACGAGTGAAATTAATTTAGCATATCAATCATTCTGTACAAAGATTTGTTGGTGATGAAGTTTACACCTTGCAGACTGACTTATATGCTAAATTAATTTTAGAAACGGTAATATCCTAATTTACATCATCCACAGCAGAACAAAACAATGAGCTGAGCTGTGAAGATTCGGAGGAACATGCTTAACGGATAAACAGTGGAATAACCCGTTGATGGTGCGTCATGCGAACAAACTTGATTGGCGTATGCCAACGCAGGTGGATCGGTATAAGTACCTGCTATCATGCCCATAATGGTGAAATAGTTGAATTTAAACTTCAAACGGGCAATGGTGCCGACAATAAGAATGGGAATGACGGTAATCAGAATGCCTGTGTAGACGTATTTCAATCCGTCACCTTGAATAACAGTGTTAACAAATCCATCTCCGGCTTTAATACCAACACTGGCTAAAAAAAGAACCAAACCAATCTCGCGCAGCATCATGTTAGCCGATGTTGTGGTATAAGTCACTAGTTTCATTCTATAGCCATAGCGCCCAATCAAGATAGCGATGATCAACGGACCGCCTGCAAGACCCAGTTTCATGGGGACAGGCATGCCAGGAATGGCAATGGGGAAACTACCAAAGAGGATTCCTATAAAGATACCGATGAAGATGGTTGCAATGTTAGGTGCGTTGAGGCGTCGCATGGAGTTGCCCATCATGCGTTCTACGCGATTGACGTTTTCTTCATGACCTACCATCATGATGCGGTCTCCTACATGTAAGTGTAGGTCGTGAGTGGCGAATAAGTCGATGCCCTGGCGTGTGATTCTTGTAATGTTAACACCGTAAACACTGGAGAAACGCATCTTGCCAAGTACCTTTCCGTTCATCGACGGACTCGTAATGACTACTCGTTTAGAAATCATAGGTTGTTTCTTTTCTTCTTCAACCCATGGCAATTCTGCTGCGTGTCCAAAGCTTTTGATGACTTCTGCGTCAGCCTCCGCACATACGATAAGCATCTCGTCGCCTTTGTGCACCACGGTTTCGCCATTTGGTATCTGGATGATGTCATCGTGTTTCAGCCTCGAACAGATGAATTCTCGATTCAAGAATTCTGAAATCTCATGCAACGACCGTCCCTCGATGTAGGTGTTGTCCACGCTAAGACGAATTTGGCACGGCTTGACAGATGTATTGTCTTCTTCTGTTTGTATCAGTTTGTCCTCTTCTTCATTCAAGTTAATTTTGCAAATGAAGCGTATGGCAATGGTTGCAGCGATGATACCCAACACGCCAAGAGGATAAGCGCAGGCATAACCACTGGCTATTTGTGGAACGTTGCCATTTGTAAAAACAGAGGTGAGTGCCTCGTTAGCAGCTCCCAAGCCTGGTGTATTGGTTACAGCGCCATAAAGCGTTCCTACCATCATGGGCAGATTGGTCACATCAGAGGTGTCGAAAAAGATAAAATAACAGGCAAACATCACGGCGATGTTGAGCAAAACAGCCGTTGTGGTAAGCATGTTGAGGGTGACACCGCCACGTTTGAAACTTTCAAAAAAGCCAGGACCAACTTGTAATCCAATACAGAAAACGAATAGAATCAGACCAAAATCCTGAATGAATGTCAGCAGACTGACAGGTGCGGTGAATCCAATGTGTCCCGCAACAATGCCGGCAAAGAGCACGAAGGTAACGCCTAAAGAGATGCCACCTATCTTAACTTTTCCCAATAAAACGCCAATAGCGATGACACTTGCGTAGAGTAAAACAATGTGCGCAACTGACTCGTTGTTGGTAAACAATTCAATTATCCAGTCCATGTCTGTGGTTTTATAATTAATAGCTGCGAGCAATGATGACACGATGTTTAGCTGGTTTACCTGAAACCATGTCTACACCTGGTGTTTGTTCAAAGCCAAATGGGACACAGCGAATGGTTGCTTGTGTCTCTTCTTTAATCTTAGCCTCGGTCTCTTCGGTTCCATCCCAGTGGCAAAGGAAGAATCCACCATCTTTTATCTTCTCCTTAAACTCGTCATAGTTATCGCATTCATAAATATGAGCGTCACGATAATCTTTGGCTTTCTTCAGAATGTTTGCTTGAATGTCGTCAAGCAGCTTATAGATGTAATCGGCCAATCCTTCAACAGGGATGGTTTCTTTCTCCAAAGTGTCGCGGCGCATCACTTCAATCGTGTTGTTTTCAAGATCTCTGCCACCCATAACCAGGCGCACAGGAACACCTTTTAACTCGTAATCCGCAAACTTAAATCCCGGACGTTTGTTGTTGCTGTCATCGTATTTCACGGTGATGCCAAGTTTTTTCAAGTCATCCATAAACGGATTCAGCTTATCAGCAATGGCCTTGAGCTGCTCCTCATTCTTAGCAATAGGAATGATGACAACCTGAATGGGGGCGAGCTTTGGAGGCAACACCAAGCCATTGTCATCAGAGTGGGTCATGATCAAAGCGCCAATCAGTCGTGTAGATACGCCCCAACTTGTCGCCCATACATACTCTGGTTTGTTCTCCTTATTCAAATAGGTGACATCAAATGATTTGGCAAAGTTCTGACCCAGGAAATGACTGGTTCCGCTCTGTAATGCCTTTCCGTCTTGCATCATGGCTTCAATGGTATATGTATCCAGAGCTCCTGCAAAGCGTTCGGTCTCGCTTTTCACGCCTTGCACCACGGGAACGGCCATCCATTGTTCTGCAAAGTCGGCATATACCTTGAGCATTTTCTGTGCTTCTTCTTCAGCTTCCTCACGCGTTGCATGGGCAGTGTGGCCCTCCTGCCATAAAAATTCTGATGTTCTCAGGAATGGACGTGTACGCATTTCCCAGCGCATGACGTTGCACCACTGGTTGCACATCAATGGCAGGTCGCGCCAAGACTGTATCCAGTTCTTATACGTATTCCATATAATGGTTTCTGAAGTAGGGCGAATAATCAGCTCTTCTTCCAGTTTTGCAGCGGGATCTACTTCCACACTGTCGCCTGTTTCTGATGATTTAAGTCGGTAGTGTGTAACAACCGCGCATTCTTTCGCAAACCCTTTCACGTGTTCAGCCTCGCGACTCAGGAATGATTTGGGTATTAAAAGAGGGAAATAGGCATTTTGTGCGCCTGTTTCCTTAAACATCTTGTCCAACTGTTGCTGCATTTTTTCCCAGATAGCGTAGCCGTATGGCTTGATGACCATGCAGCCACGCACTGCCGATTGTTCAGCCAAATCGGCCTTAACAACCAAATCATTATACCACTGACTATAGTTTTCAGACCTTTTGGTCAAATCTTTTAATTCTTTTGCCATGTTATCTTGATGAATAGTTATTTTCTTCTATAATAGGGAAAATCATATAACATTTTAGTGATATCCCTTTTGACCATAAGTTTGTATTGCTTAAATTTGTCGCAAAATTACAAAAAATTGTTGACTTGGGCATGATAATGCAATAAAAAGAATTATCTTTGCAAATATAAATATAAACACAAAACTGAGTGATTATGAAGAAAATGAAATTTATGACATTGGCTCTTTGCCTTTTAACCGTCTTTAGTTGTTCTACAAAACAGGGAACTGGAGCCTTGGCAGGTGCTGGCGGTGGAGCCGCCTTAGGAGCCATTATTGGTAAGATAGCAGGTAATGCAGGCGTTGGAGCTGCCATCGGTGGTGCGGTAGGAGCTGGTGCTGGTGCTATGATTGGCCGTCACATGGATAAGGTAGCACAAGAAACAGCAGCACAAGTTGAGAATGCCAAGGTAGAAGAGGTGAAAGATAAAAACGGCCTTGACGCCGTAAAGGTTACCTTTGACAGCGGTATCTTATTCGCCAGCAGTAAGGCTAATTTGAACCAAACCAGCAAGAATGAGCTGGCAAAGTTTTCTACCGTTTTGAAGAACAACAAGGATTGTCACATTGATGTCTATGGACATACCGACTCAACCGGTAATGACGGCATCAACATTCCATTGAGTAACGACCGCGCCCGCAGCGTAGTGAACTACCTCAAGAGCTGTGGCGTTCCGTCCAGTCAGTTCCAGAATGTGGTAGGACAGGGCAGTACACAGCCCGTGGCCGACAATGCCACCAAGGCCGGACGACAACTCAACCGCCGCGTGGAGGTGTTCCTCTATGCCAGTCCGGCTATGGTTGAAGCTGCAAATGCAGGAACTCTTAACTAATAAAACATTAGGTAATATTTATAAGGGGTGCTACAAGGTACCCCTTTTTCGTTGAAACATGAAGGTTATCGCATCATTCTTCCGTTGGGCTATTATTCTCTTTTTGGCAACATCAATCCTCACTGTTGTCGCCTACCGGTTCATACCCGTCTACATAACTCCTTTGATGGTGATTCGATGTTTCGAGAAAGGCGAAATCAAGATGCATCACCATTGGGTGCCAATGGACAATATTTCACGACACATGCCTGTTGCCGTGATGGCCAGTGAGGACCAACGGTTCTTGTTGCACCATGGTTTTGACTACAATGCCATCGAAAAAGCTGCCGTTCATAATATCAAAAACAAGACGGGAAAGAAGCGCGGAGCAAGTACGATTACACAACAAACGGCGAAAAACGTTTTTCTTTGGCCCGGTCGTTCGTGGGTCAGAAAAGGTTTTGAAGTTTACTTCACCGCACTCATTGAGTTGATATGGAGCAAACAACGCATCATGGAGGTGTACTTAAATTCCATCGAAATGGGGGACATGATTTATGGAGTGGATGCAGTAGCACGCTATCATTTCGGAAAAACAGCCAGTGAGTTGTCACGATCAGAATGCGCACTCATCGCCGCAACACTGCCAAACCCCATTCAATTCAGCAGTAAAGCCCCCAGTGGGTATGTCCGGTTAAGACAAAGAAAGATAGAACATGAGATGAAATTCATTCCATCATTCCCAAAAGAAGGAGAGGATATTAATCCAAACACCACCAAAGGAGGCATCTACCACAAGAAAAGATGAAAGATTTATTGTCGCAATTAAACCAAGAACAGCGTTCGGCTGTTACTTATAACGACGGTCCACAACTGGTCATCGCAGGTGCTGGGTCGGGCAAGACGCGTGTGTTGACTTACAAAATAGCTTATTTGGTACAACAAGGCATGCAGCCATGGTCCATCTTAGCATTGACGTTTACCAACAAAGCGGCTAACGAGATGAAGCAGCGCATCGCACAGTTGATTGGGCAAGAGACAGCCAGATACATCCAAATGGGGACCTTTCACTCCATTTTTTCTCGCATTTTACGCATTGAGGCCGATGCTATTGGCTACACTTCGGGCTTTACCATCTATGACGAAAGTGATTCCCGGTCGCTGATCAAGACCATCATCAAGGAAATGGGGCTCGACGACAAGGTGTACAGGCCAGCCGGCGTACATGCCATTATCAGCAAAGCCAAAAACCAACTCATCATGCCTCGCGATTATTCCAGTAGGTCAGAATTCATGAATCGCGACCGAAACAGTCGCATGCCCGAGCTTCATTCTGTTTACGAGGCATATGTGCAGCGATGCCGTAAGGCTAATGCCATGGACTTTGACGACTTGCTTGTTTTGACCTATCAGTTGCTGAAAGAGCATGAAGACATCCGACAAAAATATTGCGAGCGCTTTCAGTATGTACTGGTTGATGAATATCAGGACACCAACTACGCCCAACAATGCATCGTATGGCTACTGACCAAAGAGCATCGTCACATCTGCGTGGTGGGCGATGATGCGCAAAGTATCTACGGATTTCGTGGAGCCAACATCGATAACATCTTGGATTTCCAACAGATATACGAAGGGTCGCGTCTCTTCAAGCTTCAGCAAAACTACCGATCTACACAGAGAATCGTGCAGGCAGCCAACAGTTTGATTAAGCACAACGAACGGCAGATACCCAAAGACGTGTTCAGTGAGAACGATGAGGGGGAGAAGATTATCTTTAAACCCGTTTATTCTGACAAGGAAGAGGCATTTGTGGTTTGCAAGGACATCAAACGAATTGCCAGGCAAGATAATGCACCCTACAGCGATTTTGCCATCTTGTACCGAACCAACGCACAAAGCCGAAGTTTCGAGGAGGAGATGCGAAAGCAAAACATTCCATACCGAATCTATGGCGGTTTGAGCTTCTATCAGCGCAAGGAGATTAAAGACATCATCGCTTATTTTCGTTTGGTTGTCAATCCTGATGATGAAGAGGCCTTCAAGCGCATCATCAACTATCCAACCAGGGGTATCGGGAATGTGACTATCCAAAAGATAGCCGACTCGGCTCGCAGCCATGCGGTGAGTTTCTGGCAGGTCATATCCAATCCTGTACAATATCTCCAGGGGGTGAATCAAGGCACACTTGGCAAAATCAATCGATTTAAAGAACTCATAGAGGGATATATCTTAAAAGCCTCTAACACAGATGTATATCAGTTGGGCAATGAGATCATGAAGACAAGTGGATTCATTGCCGACATCTATTCCAATAGCGATCCAGAAGGACTGGCCCGACAAGAGAACGTAGAAGAGCTGTTGGCGGGTATGCAAGATTTCTGTGAAAGCAAGAAAGAAGAGGGTAGAGAAAACGAAATTTATCTCACCGACTATCTTCAGGAGGTTGCTTTGCTCACTGATTTGGATAGCGATGATGGCGAGGGAAGTAGGGTGTCACTGATGACTGTGCATGCCGCCAAGGGGCTAGAGTTTCCCACCGTCTTCATTGTTGGACTGGAGGAAAACATTTTTCCAAGTCCGCTGTCGATGGGCTCGATGCGGGAGATGGAGGAAGAACGCCGTTTGCTCTATGTGGCCATTACCCGAGCAGAGAAGCATTGTATCATGACAAGTGCCAAAAACCGATGGCGATTTGGCAAGATGGAGTTTGATACGCCAAGTAGATTTATCAAAGACATTGATTCACGTTTTATACACATAGAATCCGAATTCGAAGTCGAAGCGTCCGATGATTCATTCCATACGCCTTACAGTGGAAGCTCCTTCTCGGGCGATGTTTATCGTCGATATAGTGACCGAATGCAGAACTCTCGACCTGTGGCGAGTCAGTTCCAAGCTGATGTCAAACCGAAAATCACTGCTCCGCAGCGTCCTGAACAGGCGGTTGACCCCTTCTCTACCTCCTTTAAGCGCCAACTCCAACAGGCAGGTGGGAACTTTAAGCGGGTAACTGATGCCATGACCAGCGGTGGACGAACAGCGGCAGCCGCTTCCTCCAGTCCTGATGCCTCAGGCTTGCAAGAGGGCTGCACCATTGAGCACCAGCGTTTCGGCATTGGCACCGTACTCCGTCTGGAGGGCAAGGGTGAGAACCGAAAAGCCACCGTGGCCTTCAGGAATGCGGGAACCAAGCAGTTGCTATTGAAGTTCGCCCGATTCAAGGTGCTGTCATAGCAAGGTCAGGATAGCGTATGCAGATTGTATTTTGTTGATTTATTTCATTATTTTAAATTCTCATTCTAGAAAAATATTCGCTGTCACGCGGCTGTTTTCGAGTCGTTTTTCGCGTCTGTCCGTCTAAAAGCATTGCTTTTGGCCTTCTAGAAGGTACAGTTTGGCATGTTAAAGCATTCGGTTTTGTATTGAAAGTCATTGCTTTTCGGGTGTAAAAGCATTGATGTTCACAACCCGCATCAGGCATAGGAATACCTAAGTCACTGATACATACTATACTGCAAAATTCGCGTATTTGCGTGCCATCATGCGTCTGGTTGCAAATACGCGAGTATTTGAGAGGGTAGTCAATATTTTTCATCATTTTCACCCTACCAGTCGAGAATAAGATAAACAGCTTGTGGGGAAATCATCATTACGTCCTTAACATTCAACTCTGTGAGGCCATGGGTGGGGTGTTTTCTACAAAGACGTTTCTTTCTTCATATAATTTTGATAAGTTGCGATTACTGATTGTAGAAATTAATTTATTAAGAGGATGAAAGTCCTCTACACCTTACCAAATAAAAGAATAACTTCCATGTTCACTTTTCATCTGTGTAGGATAACCAGTAGAGTTTAATTTCCACGAGTAGTATTCTACATTTCCTTCGTCATCCACACACTTGACAGGTAGATTTTTAATAGCTTTACCAAGCAGACCTGCATAGTACGCATACTCCATTTCATCCATATCAATACCCAACGTTGTATCAAAAAGCATAATACAACCTTTGTTCACAATAGGAGTGGTTACTTTGTCAGATGTATAGAATATGGTACTTAGGTTTTTATGACTATTATCTTCATTCGAAACTACTAGTGTTTCAACGATATTGCCTTCGTGATATTTCATGGTAGTCGTCTCAAATCCTTCGGATCGTACCATCTTAATTAATTGCCCGTCATTGTTATACGTAAAACTCCATGTGTCTTCATCTGGTTGATCACCTCTATGGTATTGTGTTTCTGTACAATACTGCACAAAGCCTTTCTTATTGAGGAACAAATTGCAGACCAGTTTTTCATCACTTCTTATTATAGTCATAATTACATCAGGACCTTTTTCTATTGAACGCGTAGATTCTTCTCTATATTCAAAAGTAACATTTTCGTCTGAAGATTTCATAGCATAAACACGTCCTTTTGCATCTGTCAGAATTTGTATACCATCAAGTCCTTTAGGTAGTCCACCTGTAAACACGCTTAAAGGATTGATACTTGATGTTGAAACTCCTCCTTGTGATTCATCACCATCTTTACTACATGATGAAAACGTCATCGCTGCACTCAAGGCTATTGTAGCAAAGAACATCGTTATTAAATTCTTTTCCATTATTTTTAATTTAGATTTATATGAAATATGATAGAATCAGTCCGCAGAAAGATGTTGGAGAAAGACAAATAAAAAGCGTGGACTGATAACTTCGCCTATGTTCTTGAGGTATCGCCAAACACCATTGCCACTTAAACGAGTAAAAGCCCACGCCGTTTGACGTGAGCATTAACTTTTACTCTCGTAGCTCTTTTAATTTTGGCGAATTCCAAGAACAAGAATGCAAGCTAACGCTTTTTATTTATATGTCTGCTATCAGTTTTATTCGTTCATAGGCACAATACTTTTTGTTAATCGATTGCAAATATACAATTTTTTATTGAAATGCAATGCTTTTGTTTTTATCTATAGTTCAAAACTAATACATATTCTTGATACAAGGCTGTGATAGTATAACCTCTTGAAGCACGCCCTGCACAATACCATTCCCGACATCAACAAGAGTAAGGAGGTGACGGACAAGGTTACGGGAGAGGCCAAGACCATCAAAGTAAGGGACGGACATGCTATCCAGATGGCAAATGCCAAGATTGAGGAAATCAGGCAGGGCTTTGTTGATTGGCTCGGGCGCACACCCGATATCTTCAAACAGCAACTCTCCGACAGGTACAACCACCTTTTCAACTATTTTGTGCGACCCAACTTTGACGGTACGCACCAGACGTTTCCCGACCTTGACCTCAGACGATTGGGCATTGCCGACCTTTACAAGAGTCAGAAGGATGCCGTGTGGATGCTCAAAACCAACGGTGGCGGCATCTGCGATCACGAGGTGGGAGCGGGCAAGACGCTTATCATGTGTACTTCCCGTCGTTCAAAAAAAAAGAAGGTCATGTTTATCATCCTTTAGATATATTTTTTTTGCAGGTTTATTCTTTTTTTATACCTTTACCACATCAAACGAAAAACAACTTAAACCTAATCATATTAAAAATGACAAAAAATCAACAAATCGTAGAGTGCGTCCCTAATTTTAGCGAGGGTCGCAACATGCATGTAATCAAGCAAATTACAGATGAGATTGAGCGCGTGAAGGGTGTTAAACTATTAGATGTAGACCCGGGTGAGGCCACCAATAGAACGGTGGTGACGTTTGTCGGTTCGCCCGATAATGTATTAGAAGCTGCATTCCAAGCCGTGAAAAAGGCAGCCCAGCTCATTGATATGCGCAATCACCATGGAGCGCATCCACGAATGGGTGCCACAGATGTTTGTCCACTCATCCCAGTGGCTAGCATTACATTGGAAGAATGTGCAAAACTCGCACAGCAGTTGGCAGAGCGGATCGCCAACGAACTCAACGTACCTTGTTATTGTTACGAGGCTGCAGCACGGACGCCCGAGCGTAAGAACTTGGCCGTTTGTCGTGCAGGAGAATACGAGGCACTGCCAGAGAAGATGAATGACCCTGCTAAGGCACCCGACTTTGGGGCTCGCCCCTTTGACGAAGGTGTGGCACGCACAGGATGTACTGCCGTTGGCGCACGTGACTTTCTGATTGCTACCAACTTCAACCTCAATACAACCTCTACTCGTCGCGCCAATGCCATTGCCTTTGACGTGCGTGAGAAGGGACGTCCACGCCGAGAGGGCAACTCTCCTGTGGGTAAGCCCATGAAGGATGAGCATGGCAAAACCATCATGATACCGGGTACCTTGAAAGGAACAAAGGCGATTGGGTGGTATATTGACGAATACGCTATTGCGCAAGTGTCTATGAATATCACAGATATCAACGCCACTCCATTGCACGTTGCCTTTGATGAGGTTTGCCGTTGTGCGCAGAACCGAGGCATCCGTGTCACGGGAACAGAGATAGTAGGACTGGTTCCTAAGCGTACATTGATAGATGCAGGCAAGTACTTCTTGCGGAAACAGAACCGCTCTACTGGTATTCCAGAAGAGGATATCTTGACCATCGCTATCAAGTCGTTGGGATTAGACGACCTCAAACCATTCAATCCTCGTGAGAAGGTCATTGAATACCTGTTGGAGGACGATAACAAGAAAGCCAAACTGATAGACCTTACCGTGAAGGAGTTTGCCGATGAGACTTCGCGCGAGTCTCCCGCTCCCGGTGGTGGAACCATCTCCGCTTATATGGGTGCATTAGGTGCTACCTTAGGAACGATGGTTGCCAACCTGTCAAGTCACAAGGCAGGATGGGATGATCGCTGGGAAGAGTTCAGCAACTGGGCAGACAAAGGACAGGAAATCAAGGTAGAGCTGATGCACCTTGTCGACGAGGATACCGAGGCTTTCAACCGCATCATGGCTGCCTTTGGCTTGCCTAAGAAGACGGACGAGGACAAAGCAGCCCGTTCTGCAGCAATTCAGGAAGCTACTCTTTATGCCACACAGGTACCTCTTCACACTATGAAGGCTGCCTATAAAGTGTTTGAACTCTGTAAGGCGATGGCACAAGAAGGCAACCCCAACAGCGTTTCGGATGCTGGTGTGGGCGTGTTGGCTGCCCGTGCTGCCGTTTTAGGAGCTGGTCTCAATGTCAAGATTAACGCCTCTGGACTGAAAAATCGCGAGGTAGCAGATCAGTTGGTGGGCGAGGCTAACCAACTCATTGACAAGGCAAACCAAGCCGAAGTAGAGATTATGAAAATAGTAGAAAGTAAATTATAAGACCTTAAAGATAAAGAAAATGACGCACGAAGAATTCATGGCGGACATTCGGGCAGGTATTCCTAATACCTTACCCGATCCACAACCGTATGACCATACGGTAAACCATGCACCTAAGAGAAAAGACATTCTTACACCAGAAGAAAAGAAGTTGGCATTGCGCAACGCTCTGCGTTACTTCCCAAAGAAGTTTCATGCCACATTGGCACCAGAGTTTTTGGACGAGTTGAAGACTTATGGACGTATCTATATGTATCGCTTCCGTCCTACGTATGATATGCACGCTCGTCCCATTGACGAATATCCACACAAATGTAAGCAGGCTGCCGCTATCATGATGATGATACAAAACAACTTGGATAGGGCAGTAGCGCAACATCCACACGAACTGATTACCTACGGAGGCAACGGTGCCGTGTTCCAAAACTGGGCGCAGTATCGACTTGTGATGAAGTATCTCAGCGAGATGACAGACGAGCAGACATTGGTGATGTACTCTGGTCATCCACTTGGTTTGTTCCCTTCGCATAAGGATGCACCACGGGTGGTGGTGACGAACGGTATGGTGATTCCCAATTACTCTAAGCAGGACGATTGGGAGAGAGACAATGCACTCGGTGTGAGTCAGTACGGACAGATGACCGCAGGCTCGTATATGTATATTGGTCCACAGGGAATTGTGCATGGCACTACCATTACTGTGATCAATGCGGCACGCAAGGTAGGTGGCGACAACATGAAACTGTTTGTCACGGCAGGTCTTGGTGGCATGTCGGGCGCACAACCAAAGGCTGGCAACATCGCTGGCGTAGTGAGTGTAACCGCTGAAATCAACCCCTTGGCTGCTAACAAACGTTACGAACAAGGCTGGGTAGATGAGCTACACGACAACCTTGATGAACTGATACCTGCTATCCGAAAAGCTGTCGAAGAGAAGCGCGTGGTGTCCATGGCGTATGTGGGTAACATCGTTGACCTGTGGGAACGCCTTGCCGAAGAGAACATCCGTGTGGACTTGGGTAGCGACCAAACATCTTTGCACAACCCTTGGGCAGGTGGTTATTATCCAGTAGGCATGAGCTTGGAGGAGTCTAATCGCATGATGGCAGAAGCTCCTGAGCAGTTCAAGGAAAAGGTTCGGGCGTCATTGCGCCGACAGGTAGACGCTATCAACAAGCTCACCGCAAAGGGAATGTACTTCTTCGATTACGGCAATGCCTTCCTTTTGGAGGCAAGTCGTGCAGGTGCTGACATCCTTCGTGAGGACGGTAAGTTCCGTTATCCTTCGTATGTGCAGGATATCATGGGACCGATGTTCTTCGATTATGGTTTCGGTCCATTCCGTTGGGTATGCTCATCGTGCGACCCGAAGGATTTGGAGGTAACCGACCGCTTGGCAACTGAGGTGCTGGAAGAAATGAGGAAAACTGCCACAAAAGATATTATCGGTCAGTTGGATGACAACATCCACTGGATTAAGGAAGCTGGCAAGAATCATTTGGTTGTAGGCTCTCAGGCGCGCATCCTCTATGCAGACAGTGTGGGCAGAACCAAGATTGCGTTGGCATTCAACGAGGCAGTGCGCAAAGGCGAAATCAGTCAGCCCGTTGTCCTTGGTCGTGATCATCACGATGTCTCTGGTACGGACTCTCCTTTCCGTGAAACCAGTAATATCTACGACGGTTCGCAATTCTGTGCCGACATGGCCATTCAAAATGTCATCGGCGATGCTTTCCGTGGTGCCACATGGGTGTCCATTCACAACGGTGGCGGCGTAGGCTGGGGCGAAGTCATTAATGGAGGATTCGGTATGGTGGTCGATGGCAGCGATGATGCGAATCGCCACATCCGCGAGATGCTTCTGTGGGATGTCAACAACGGTATCGCACGCCGTAGCTGGGCTCGCAACAAGGGTTCTATCGATGCCATTCAACGAGAAATGGAACGCACTCCCGGCTTGAAGGTAACCTTACCCAACTTCGTGGATGATAGCGAAATAGAGAAACTTAACTTCTAAATCAACGTCAAGTCGCAATGCTTCACGCTAAACACTTCTTTGAGCGAGAGGCGTTGCGACTTGGCACATTAACAATCACACTATGATACACAAAATTAGCGCAGCACACCTCACGATTGAGGAGGTGGGAGCGATTTTAGAAAACCATGCTACTTTAGAATTATCTGATGACGCACGTCAACGAATTGTGCGCTGTCGCAAATATTTAGACAAGAAAATTGCCGAGTCGGACGTTCCTATCTATGGCGTTACCACAGGCTTCGGTTCATTGTGCAACGTGTCGGTAGACAAAGATAGATTAGCTCAGTTGCAAGTAAACCTCATCATGTCGCACGCTTGTGGCGTGGGCAGCAGGGTGCCAAATGACATTGTAAAGATTATGCTCTTCCTCAAAGCGCAGTCTTTGAGTTATGGCTATTCTGGCTGTCAGGTAGAGACAGTTGAGCGATTGATCGACTTCTTCAACAATGATATTTATCCCGTAGTCTATACGCAAGGCTCACTGGGTGCATCGGGCGACCTCGTTCCGTTGGCTCACCTCTGCTTGCCACTGTTAGGAATGGGCGAGGTAGAGTATAAAGGTGAACGGATGAGCGGTGAGGCGATATTGCAAAAGATGAACTGGAAACCCATACAGTTGGCTTCCAAAGAAGGACTTGCCCTGCTCAATGGTACGCAGAACATGAACGCCTATGCCGTTTGGGCGGTGTTGCAGAGCGAGCGTCTCTGTGATTGGGCAGACAAGATTGGCGTAATGTCATTGGAAGCCTACGACGGACGTATCGAACCATTCACGCATGCTGTGCATGCTGTCCGTCCACACAAGGGACAGATAGACACCGCTGCACATATTCGAGAGCTGTTAGAGGGCAGTGAACTCATCAAGCAACCTAAGGTGAACGTGCAAGATCCCTATTCGTTCCGTTGCATGCCACAGGTGCATGGCGCATCGAAGGACACATTGGCTTATGTGCGATCGGTCATTGAAATAGAGTTGAATGCGGCAACCGACAACCCAACTGTTTGTCCTGACGACGACTTGGTGATCTCTGCAGGCAACTTCCATGGCGAGCCTATCGCCCAACCTATGGACTTTTTGGCAATTGCCCTGTGTGAATTGAGCAACATCTCCGAGCGACGAATCTATAAGTTGATTTCGGGTACGCGCAATCTGCCCAGCTTCTTGGTGGCAAAGCCTGGTCTTAACAGTGGGTTCATGATACCACAATATGCCGCTGCGTCTATTGTCAGTCAAAGCAAGATGTACAGCACGCCAGCTTCGGTCGACAGCATTCCGTCGTCACAGGGGCAGGAAGACCATGTAAGTATGGGTGCCAATGCAGCCACAAAGTTGTATCAGGTAGTGCTCAACACCGAGCGAGTGCTGGCTATCGAGCTGTTCAATGCAGCCCAAGCCCTTGAATTCCGTCGCCCATTGAAGTCGTCGCCAGCCATTGAGGCTATCTATGCGGCTTATCGCAAGGTGGTGCCATTCATCGAAAACGATGAGTTTATGTCGCCACACATTGCGCAATCGGTAGAATTTTTAAGGAAATAAATCATCAATCCCACTCTCTTCGGACAGGAGGAGTGGGATTTTCATTTTGTTACATGATATGAAACTTTTAGTAACCAACATCGCTTTTCTGGCAGGTATCCAACCCACGGACAAGCTACGACTGGAGGGAAAGGAGATGGCTCGACTTGAAACGATAGCGAATGCCTTTCTCTATGTCGAGGACGGGCGCATCCATTCGTATGGTGCCATGAGCGATTTAGCGAAATGCAGCCTTCCTTCTGATGTACAGCAGATAGATGCCAAAGGCGGAAGTGTGCTGCCCTCTTGGTGCGATTCGCACACCCACATTGTCTTTGCAGGGAGTCGTGAGCAGGAGTTTGTGGACAAGATACGTGGCTTGAGCTATGCCGAAATCGCCAAACGCGGCGGTGGCATCCTCAATTCTGCCGACAAGTTGCACGACATGTCCGAAGACGAACTGTACCAACAGGCAATGCGTCGTGTAGACGAAGTCATCCGAAAGGGAACGGGGTGCATAGAAATCAAGAGTGGATACGGTTTGAACACCGCTGACGAACTGAAGATGTTGCGCGTCATCAAGCGCATCAAAGAGACGACACCGCTCAAGGTGGTTGCCACTTTCTTGGGTGCACATGCCGTTTCGCGCGAATATGCAGGCAGACAAAGTGAATATGTCGACTTGGTGATCCGTGAGATGATTCCTGCTGTAGCCAAAGAAAACTTGGCAGAATACATTGATGTGTTCTGCGATACGGGCTTCTTTACGCCCGAAGAAACCGCACGTATTCTTGAAGCTGGGACAAAATATGGCATGCGAGGCAAGATACATGCCGACGAATTGGCGTCCTCTGGTGGGGTAGAGGTAGGAGTTAGACACAATGCCCTATCGGTAGACCATCTCGAGAGTATGACCGCAGAAACGATAGAGACACTACGTGGCAGCGAAACCATGCCTACCGCCCTTCCCGGTACATCGTTCTTCCTGAACATGCCGTTTGCGTTGGGGCGCAAAGTCATTGACGAGGGGTTGCCTTTGGCGGTGGCAAGCGACTACAATCCGGGGTCGACACCATCGGGAGACATGAAGTTTGTCATTTCTTTGGCGTGCATCAAGATGCGTCTCTTGCCAGCCGAAGCCATCAATGCTGGTACTATGAACAGTGCGTATGCCATGGGATTGAGCAAGGATTACGGTTCAATCACGAAAGGAAAGGTTGCCAATTTTTACATCACAAAGCCCATTCCGTCGGTTGACTTTATTCCTTACGCTTACACCACACCTATAATCGACAGGATATTTTTGCGGGGCGAGGAGTACATTCCACAAACCGTGTAGTAGAAGACAGGCAGATGTTCTGAATTATACTAGTCAGATAGCTTTCTTCTCGATTTCCCTTTCTTTACGTAAAAACGCTCAATAACATTGTTGAGCGTTTTTACGAGTTTAGAGTCATTTTATTTTCGTATCTGACGGTCTCTTTCTTTCAAGAAACCGTGTCGGTAGGCGTACAGTAGTGCTTCGAGGTCCTTGATTTGTTGCTTAATCTCAGCACCTTTGTCCGTGTCGGAAACCAGCATACGGTGGCTGCTCATCTCCACAATCTGCGTGGTGCTTACGATGTCGGTACCCTGCAAGATGGCATCGTTAGTGCTGGTGAAAGGTTCGTGCTGAACAAGTTGCAGGCCACGGCTGTGATAAACCAGCGTATAGCCAGCAATACCCGTTTCCTTGTGATAGGCTTGTGAGAATCCTCCGTCGATGACAATCAACTTACCGTTCGCCTTGATGGGGTTTTCTCCCTTCGTAACATGCACCGGGACATGCCCGTTGATGATGTGTCTGTTCTCGCCCGTCACGCCGAAAGCATCCAAGATGCGGTCGGCGGTTGTTTCTTGGTCGCGCAATTTAAAGTAGTTACCCTTCTCTTCATGGTGCGTCTCTTTGTCGGTAATGAAGTATCGTTCGAAGGTAGACATCTTCGATTTGTTAAACAAAGGACTGTCAGGTCCGCACCACAGGTAAGTAAAGTAGTCGATGGCGTATTCACGTTCTTCTTTACATGTGTCGTTCTGAAATGCCGCACGAATCATCATACCCGTATTGTGCATCAGTTCTTTACCAGCGTATTTCTTACCTGGATATATTTCTACCTCCTTCAAAGAACCATCTTCGTTCAAGGGAATGGATGCATGGAAGAGCAGGTTGCCATTGTAGACGCCATACATACAGCCATGTTGCAGCAAGAGTTTGATGTGTTTGTGCAGTTTTTCACTCACCATGAAAGAATGGTTCAGCCGGTTCATCAAGTCCTGTTCCTCGGGAGTCAACTCATTTGGATGCTTTGGATCAACGGTAGGAAAGTTGTTTCCATGCAGCGGATATTCTTTTCCATCCAGCAGAATGGTTCCTTTTTCATAATCAATATTGTTGAACAGTGCACGGTTTTGCATCTTCCATTCCGGATGTTTCTCAAACAGTTTGCCCTCTTCCTTGAATTGAATAATGGCAATGGCCTTGTGCATCAGCGCTGTGAGGCGGAGCGTCTTCTCGTCCATCTCTTTCGATCCACCCGTGAGACGAGGGTAGAATTCCTCGCATGGATCATCGCCATAGGTCTCCATGGCAAAGGTTGCCAAGGGAACGAGGTTGATGCCGTAGCCTTCTTCCAGTGTAACGAGGTTGGCATACCGTAGCGAAAGACGGATGACGCTGCAGATACAAGCATTGTTTCCGGCGCTGGCTCCCATCCAGATAATGTCGTGGTTTCCCCATTGAATGTCCCAATTGTGATACTTTTCCATGAAGTCAAGGATGATGTGTGCACCGGGTCCTCGGTCGTAGATGTCGCCAAGGATGTGCAGTTGGTCAATGACCAGTCGCTGAATGACATTGGCCAAGGCGATAATGAAATCGTCAGCCCTGCCGGTAGAGATGATGGTTTCAATGATGACTTTATAATAAGCAATCTTGTCATCCTCTTGTGAATCCTCGTGCAGCAGCTCTTGTATGATGTAACTGAACTCCTTCGGCAGCGCTTTGCGAACCTTGGAGCGCGTGTATTTGCTCGAAACATCCCTGCATACCTTCACCAATTGATAAAGTGTAATGTGGTACCAGTCGTAAATATCCTTCTCTGTAGCTTTCACCAATTCGAGCTTTTGCTCGGGATAATAGATAAGTGTGCACAGCTCGCATTTCTCGCTTTCACGAAGTGAGTTGCCGAAAAGCTCGTTCACCTTGCGCTTGATGTTGCCTGACGCATTCTTCAATACATGTTGAAAAGCTTCGTCTTCTCCATGAATGTCTGCCATGAAATGCTCTGTTCCCTTGGGAAGATGGAGAATGGCTTGCAGGTTGATGATCTCTGTACTTGCTTCAGCAATGGTTGGAAACGATAATGATAACAAATCTAAGTATCGCAAATCTTGTTCAATTTCCTCATGTTTCATATTCATCATCTGTTTTTATCTTTCGTTCATTATATATTGCTTGTTGGGTTGATGGCCTCTTTAATTCTTTGAGTTTGTTTGTCATTCAGTGGATCTAACGGCATGAAGCCTTCGGTAAGTTGGTAATCTTCACTCAAAACCTGCATGATACGAGCCGCAAATTGTGCTTCATTCTGTTGCTCCAGCATGTTGTTGAGTACGTCTTCATCGTATTCCAAGCTGTTCAGTGTATCGTTCAGTTCTTGTAACGATTGTTTCTTGATGTTGCGACGGTGATATTGATAACGCAGATAGAGAAGAGCATGGCACACCTCTTTTTCAGGACTGTTGTCATTGGGAAAGATGTTTAATTTCTCCTGGATGCGTTGGTGTGTCAGCCGATCGTGTGCCTCGAAGATTTCATGATACAGCTTCATCGTTTCATGAGCCATCTCTTCGGGCGAGATCAAGGAGGTAGTCACGGCATTGGGTATGACGTGGAGCTGTTCATTCCATTTCCTCTTTTCCATTTCTTGCTTTTCAAGTTCTCCCCAAACGATGAGGGCCGAAGCCTGTTGTGTTGCTTTTTTCTGGGCAGATGTCTGCAAAACTTGGGCGGGAGTGGGGTGTTTGGGGAAATGCCACGGAGCCAGTTGTCCCAAGGAAGAGAAGACTGTTGGAATTAATAATCTGTGACATTGTTCCAATTTCTTATGAGCCGAAGCATCCCAAGCTCCGAAAACATGCACGATGTCGGGGAACTCATGAGACAGTTCTATCTCGTTGTATCTTTGAAGATACTGTTGAAGCATCGACAGATGAACTTGATAGTCGGGACTGCCAGCTGTCTTCTTGGACATGTATAGTTCTACTCTCATCACTATAGTTTATGGCTGGTGAAATCGTTTTTGTCTGCTCTGGCGTATCTCAAACGGTAAGATAGATTTCTCCACATCATGCTGATTTCAAAGGGTATGACCTTCCAAAGTGCGATATCTTCCAAGAAATATGTAAGCGTTCTCTTGGCGAATCGTACACGCAGGATGATTGTAAGGAGCAAAGAAACCACGGCTGTCAGCAGTAACGTGTAATTCATGAGTACACCACCATACACCATCATGGCCAAGATGAATAGGTAGGAAGTATGCAAGAGTATCGTATCCAGATTGAACAGCATGCGCATGGGCGTTGAACGGTTGAGGTATTTGCGTGTTTCTTGATAGAAAAGATGCTTGTTGAGCCATTTCTTTTGCAGTGGTTCGTCTTCTATAATCCAGGCATCTTGCTCCATCATGAGTGCGGATGAGCCTTCGTCTGCATACTTGTTGACGATGAAATCGTATTCACCGCGTAGCAGGTGAAGGTTGCCCCGATAGCCTTCTCCTTGTAGAAACATACTTTTTCGAAACGCCAAATTGGCAGAATTGGTGCGATAGGCAGTAGCGTTCTCAGCTTTCCTCATAAGGTATAGTTCTGTATACAGCTGCTCAAGTCGGCGAAAGTCAGCTGTTTCCGTCATGTAATTGCTATACCCCAGCACCAGTTTGTTGTTCTCATTGCAAGCCTTCGACATGCATTGCAGCCAGTAAGGAGATGCGGGTGTACAACCGGCATCGGTCATGATGATCCATTCATACTTTGCCGCCTTTACTCCAAGGGTAACTGCCAACTTCTTTTTACTCATGTAGCGTGAGGATGAAGGGATGAAAGTTGCGTAAAGATGTGAATCGTTTTCATACCGCTTCAATACGTCTTCTGTCTCGCTGTCACCTTGCTCGGCTACGACAACGACCTGAAAATCGTTGTCAAACTCTTGTGAAAGAAATGAAGATAGGTGCATCTCCAGCTCCTTGGCTTGGTCGTGTACGGTCAGCAGTACGGTGATGGGGACTGATGTTTTCGCAGGAATTGAGCAAGCTTTTGATGGTTCTTGGGCAGAGTTCTCTTCTTGAAAGCTGTCCAAAGCGGCAGATTCTTTCTCCTCGAAGTCAGAGGATTGAAACCTCTTCACGATTTTCCTAAACCGGTAGAAGGGAGAACAAAAAGGAGCAGCCACTGCAAGCAGCAGCGTGATAGAGCTTAATATGATGGTCAACTGGTCAAAAAACATAGACACGAATGATTCTACAATATTATAAATCCTCTGTTAAATAACCTTTGGGTAGTTTCCTACAATTGTATTGGCTGGCCATCACTTCGCCGTAAGCACCGGCAGACCGGATGGCCAACAGGTCGCAGCGATGACATTGGTTCAAATCAATGGCTTTGGCAAACACGTCACTCGACTCACATATTGGTCCCACCACGTCATAGGTTTCATGAGCGTCATTGCTGGAAAGATTCTCTATTTGATGCCGCGATTGATACAGAGCGGGTCTGATGAAATCGGTCATACCGGCGTCAACGATACAAAACTTTTTGCGTACACCTTGTTTGACGTACAGCACTTTGGTGATTAAACTTCCACATTGTGCGACGATAGAGCGTCCAAGTTCGAAGTGTAGCGTTTGATGTGGGTACAACTTCAAGTGTTGGGCGTATGTCTGAAAATATGCTTTGAAATCAGGAATGGGTTGCTGGTCAGGATGTTCGTAGTTCACACCCAATCCTCCGCCAACGTTAATGCTTTCAACATGAACATGATGTTGATGCAGTTCTTCCTGCAATTGATTGATTCGATCGCACAAAGAAACAAAGTCACGCATGTCAAGAATTTGTGAACCGATATGAAAATGTAGGCCGGTAAACCTTACATTCTTCATCCGCAAACACGCCTCGAGGGCGGTTTTCATCTCGCACAGGGCAATGCCAAACTTGTTTTCGGCCAGTCCTGTCGTGATGTTCGCATGGGTATGAGCTTCCACGTCTGGGTTGATTCGCAAAGCAATGCGTGCTATTTTACCTTTCTTTTCAGCAATCTCATTGATGACCTCAAGCTCGGCAATGCTCTCAACGTTGAAGCAAAGAATCTCTTGGTCAATGCCCAAAGCGATTTCCCAGTCACTTTTGCCAACACCAGCATAAACTATCTTGTTGGGTGAGAAGCCTGCATCAATCGCAGCCAATATCTCTCCGCCACTCACGCAATCAGCCTCTAATCCAGCCTGACTGATGATGTTGAGCAGCTTTGCGTTGGCATTTGCCTTGACGGCATAATGAACTTGGAAACGTTCATACTGCTCAATTTCAGTCTTGATGGCTTGGAGCGTTTCTTTCAGCAAGGCCGTGTCATAGTAATAGAACGGCGTTTGCTTGGTGCTAAGTTTGTCTAATGAAACTAACTGATGCATAGCTTCCCGTCAATTACCATTCGCGCAGGTTGTTTCAAACAGCAGGTTACTCAGGCTTTGCAATGCTCGCTTCTTGTCAGCTTCCCTTACCAAGAAAGAAATGTTATAATTGCTGCCACCATAGGAAATCATGCGAACCGGAATATCCTTCATGGCATCCAAGGCAAGTGTTTCGAATCCAACATTGCTCCAGTCTAAATCACCAACCACGCAGATGATGCACATGTCGGTGTCAACGGTCACGGTACCGTATTTTTTCAATTCATCAACGATTTCATCCAAATGCGTGGCGTTGTCAATGCTTATGGACAATCCCACCTCGCTGGTCGCAATCATGTCAATGGGCGTTTGGTAGCTTTCAAAAATCTCAAACACTTTTCTCAGGAACCCAGTCGCAAGCAACATCCTGGACGATTTGATTTTGATGGCAACGATGTTGTCTTTGGCCGCAACGGCTTTGATTTTTCCGCGAACGATCACGTTGTCAATGATCGTGCCGTATGCATCGGGTTCCATTGTGTTCTTCAATCGAACGGGAATGCCTGCGTATTTGGCAGGCTGTATGCAAGTAGGATGGAGGATTTTGGCCCCAAAGTAAGCCAGTTCGGCGGCTTCTTCAAAGTTGAGTTGTTGCACGGCATCGGTCTTGTCGACGATACGTGGGTCGTTATTATGCATGCCGTCAATATCGGTCCAGATGACAATTTCTTCAGCGTTGAGTGCAGCTCCAATCAGAGAAGCCGTATAGTCGGAACCGCCCCGCAGTAGGTTGTCTACCTCACCATAAGCATTTCGGCAGATAAAGCCTTGAGTAATATAAATTTGGTAGCCCTCATTGTCAGCCATGATGGCGGAGAGTTTTTCCTTGATGTAGGGTGGGTCTGGCTCTGCATTTTTGTCTGTTCGCATAAAATCCAAAGCCGATAGAAGAACTGCATGAACACCCTGTTCCTGCAAATAGTTTACCACCATGTTGGTACTCATGATTTCGCCTTGCGCTACAATGCACTTCTCTTCGAACGATGTAAAAAGATCTTTGGTAAACGAACGAAGATATTCGAATTCGCTTACCAGGAACTGGCGGGTTTTCGTCTTGTATTCATCCGTCGCATACAACTCGTCTACGTGCTGCATGTATTTCTCTTCCAATGTGTTGATTACCTCATTGGCACCTTCCGGATTCTTCTTGTAGAGATAATCGGCTATCTCTATCAGTGTGTTGGTAGTGCCGGACATGGCCGACAGGACAACAAATGTCTGCTCACCCGACCGTGTTACGAGTGAAGCTACATTCTTCATTCGTTCTGGAGAACCTACAGAGGTTCCCCCAAATTTCATCACCTTCATCTTTTATTATATTTACATTGCTTCGTAAAAGAATTGTCTATCACTCAACCGATGGACATGATTGGGAGTCGCTTTCGGCTTCTTCTTGCAAGTCTATTTTGTTGTATTCGTTCGTAATGTCTTCGATGTGTCCATTTTTGCAACGATATACAATACCCGGAAATTTGTCTAACATGGGGATGTTGTGCGTGGACATCACCACCGCTGTTCCCGTTTGAGTGATGTCTTTCAGTAACTTTACGATGTGACTTGCCGTTTCGGGATCCAAATTACCGGTAGGCTCGTCGGCGATGATGATCTTCGGCTTGTTCAACAAAGCTCTCGCAATGGCTATACGTTGCTGCTCACCGCCAGAGAGTTCGTAAGGCATCTTGTGCTTTTTCTCAATCATACCTACATCATTGAGCACTTCATCAATTCGCTGGTTAATCTCGTTCTTGTCTTTCCACCCCGTGGCTTTCAAGACAAAATACAAGTTTTTGTAAACATCCCGGTCATGAAGAAGCTGGAAATCTTGAAAGATAATCCCCATTTCTTTTCTCAATGCAGGCACTTCGTTGCGTTTTACCTTTATGATGTCTCTGTCAAGGATTTCAGCTTTTGTATCTGAATCGCCTTCGATATCCAATTCGCAATACATGGTTTTAAGCAGTGAACTCTTGCCAGAACCTACCTTCCCGATGATATAGATGAATTCTCCTTCGTCTACTTTGAAGTCAACGTTTTGCAAGATGTGATTGTCTGCTTGAAATATTTGAACTTTTTGATAATCTACTAACATATCTGATTTTTCCTTTTGATGATTTTGTTTAATGCCAGTTGGGGTATGACATAGCCAAGAATGGTTGTCCTACAATTGAGGTCGATGGTGGTCTTCTTACTTTTAAACGAAACATTTTATACGCTTGAAGTATGATGCAAATTTAGGCAATTTTTCCGAATTATACGCCTCTCGGGGTAGAAAAGAGTGGGTTGACGTACTCACATGGCTTTTTCATGTAACAATGTTGCTTTTCGTTTTGTTTTCATCAAACGGATTATTCGTCCGTGAAACGTCTTCTGTCGCCAACGTCTTTTTAACACAAATGCTGGACGTTTTTTCAACCAACTTGTTCGTGTGTTGTAAATAAGCGAATCATGGTAGAGTTTTGTTATCTGTTTGATTGTTAGTATCTTATGTGATTTTTAGTCCCAAAGAGAAATCAAAAATCAATGTGTTTGGGGCATAAAACGCTCTATTTTGTGTAAAAAAGAACATTTATAGGATTGAGATTGGGCGGCTAAAGCATGCAAATTGGACGGTAAAAGCATGCTAATTGCTGATTAATTCCATGTGAATAGGGTACAAGGTGATGCGTTTAAGGGTTTGAATACCTAAAATAACTCCCAATTTTATCTATTTTTCAATTTTATTTTGTCAAAGAAAATGAATCGGTTTAACAAACGAAAGGTTTGTTAACAAACAAGGCGGGTGTCGTTGATTGTCCTCCAGCATTATTTTCACATCGCGTCGAAAATGGTAGTTACATTCGTGTTCATACAAAAGAACATGGTGTTTTTTTTACACCGAACAACCTTGTTTCAATGAAAGATCCTTGGGTTGACGTATCATCTTGCGGAGTTTAAAACTTGTTAAGGTGTTGGATATTTCATAAAACAATCTGTAGAGTATTACTGATTTTCCGAGATTTATTGTAATTTAGCAGCAATGATGACATATATTCAAATATGTGTTGGTTGAATTAATTCGACCAAGTGGGTCGTGATGTATCAATCTATTTCAAGAGTAGACTCTTCCACATAGATGATTTGTCCCATGAGCCAAGCGAAATTACATGAGTAACAACTATAAAAAACATAGAATATGAAAAAGTTAGTCTTACTGACAGCTGCTGTTAGCTTAACATCTGTAGCATTCGGACAGAATGCAAGTTCTTCTCCCGTAGATGAATACGAGTGCATCTACGAGTATCAAGTAAAGAATACCAAAGGTTCTATCGATGCAACCTCTACCATTCTCCAAATCGGTAGAAACACAGCAAAGTTTTCTGATTATACCACCTTTCAAGTAGACTCTGCCATAGCTTGCAAGGCTCCAGAAGCGGACATCCAGAAGTTCAAGGCACAAGAAACGAGAAACGATATACTCTTCGACCAGTCTGTTTCCCAAAATGAACCTAAAGGTAAGTTGACGGTTTATAGCGTCATCACACCTAATTATTACAGTTATACCGAGAGTGCCACACCCATCAATTGGAACCTTTCAGAGGAAACTAACACTGTCTGTGGATACACTTGTCAAAAGGCAGTGGGAGAATATGGTGGCAGAGCATGGACGGTTTGGTATTCTTCTGAGATACCAGTGTCCTTTGGACCTTGGAAACTTTGCGGTTTGCCAGGATTGGTATTGGCGGCTAACGATGCAGAAAACATACATCAGTTCAAGGCAATCACATTCCGTAAATCCAACACTCCGATGAACTTGAAGCCATACGCCAATCCCATCAATATTTCAAGAGAGCAATTTATTAAAGCGAAGAACAAGTTTGAGATAGATCCGATGGGTAACATCCCTGGGGAAGCCATCAGCGAGATGAGCGTTCAGAAATTTGATAATGGCGAATATAAAACCTTGATCAATGGTGTGGTGGTGAGAGTTCGCCCAAATGGATATGTTCCGCTCGAATTGAAGTAAACCTTGCACATTGATGAATAGGCGAATATTCTCGATTTTGATGCTGTTGACATGCCTCTGTAACTCCTCTTTTTCCCAAAGTGTAGTTACAGGAATAGTGCGTGATACCACTGGCTTGGCTTTGGAAGGTGTCATCGTAAAGGCTACTGCTGACAAAGCAACTTTAGCCTTTGCACGAACATCCGAGAAGGGGACTTATCAGTTAACGCTGAAGACAGATGCCAAACAGCTCATCATTACAGCCGAAACCATTGGATATGAGAAAGCCAAGAGAGAAATCAAGAATATCTCACAGAAGTGCGACTTCATCCTGAAAGAGAAAATAACTGCATTGAAAGAAGTCGTGGTAAAAGCTCCTGCCATCTACCAACGAGGTGACACCCTGTCTTACAACTTAGCCTCGTATATAGGAAAGAATGACTATACTTTGAAAGATGCCATGAAGAAACTCCCAGGCATTGAAGTTGAGGACAAAGGTTCCATCAAATATCTGGGCAAGGAGATTTCTAACTTTTACATTGACAACATGGATTTGTTGGGTGGACGCTATAACATAGCAACCACTAACATTCCTGCTTCGTTAGTAAGCACCGTGCAAGTGCTGAGCAACCATCAAGCTGTGAAAGCTAAAAAGGATGTCTTTTCCGACAAGGTGGCAATCAATGTAAAAATGAGCAACAAGGCAAAGTTCAAACCAATTGGTTCTTATAGTGTGTCACTTGGTGTAGGCAAGCATACTTTGTATGAAGTGAATGGTGCAGGAATGCTCTTCATGTCAAACTTCCAAATGTTGGCTTCACTAAAGGCTGGCAACATCAATCAATTTGCTTTGACAGACGGAACCAATCACTTTGCCAATAGAGAAACATCATCTACGGTATCTAATTTATTGGGGAATCTCTCTGCTTCCACACCTCCTATTGATGTTGACAGATATGCTTCACCAACAGACAGGTTGGTATCTTTCAACCTATTGAAAAAGATTCAAAAGGATGTTACCTTAAAAGGGAATATTGGGTATAGTTATGTCAAAAGTAAGTACGATTATAGTTTGACGAGAAGTTATGCGGATGCAGACCATCATATCATCATCGCTCAAGCGTATTCACCTCTATTAACCGTACATCGCCCAAGCATTCTGTTGGAATATAAGGACAATTCGGATAAGACTTATCTCAGCAACACGTTGTCTGGCACTGGTTCTTTTCTAACATCTGAGTTGCCAACTAAAGAAAATGAATCTTTCTTTAACCAGAAACAGAAGATGCGAGCGTTTGATTTGAACAACAAGTTCTCTACCTTGTGGAATCACAAGGACTTGCGTTGGTCGGTTACATCTGTATTGTCATATCAAGGTTCGCCTATGGGAAAGATAATGCTTGACAAGGAAACTGCTGGTGGTGTAGTGCAAAATGCCAATGGACAAACGTTCAGAACAGAGAACACCATCTCTGTATCAAAGAAGCATCTCAACTCTCGCATCTATTTGCCATTGTTGTTGAACTACTATATAGATAAGGTGAAAACGAACTTGCAGCCCACAGATGAAGGCAACGATGTGAGTATGCAGAACCTCAGAATGGCGTTGGCACCACAATATGAGTATTCGCATCCTCAGTACAAATACGTCTTTCGATTGGGAATACCGATGCGCATAGACTATATAGCTCATAGAGACCACATGTCAGCATCATCGTCTGGATCTTGGTATTATTCCATTTGCCCAAGCGTGTATGGCAACTATAAGGTAACCTCCCGTTCTGTGCTGCGTACCAACCTGTTCTATTCCCGTAACTTTGGCGACATATTGGACTTCTTGAAAGCACCTGTCAGAGTCAATGACACCTCATTGAAGATTGGCTCTGGTGTATTGGCAGACAACAAAAGTTGGGATGCCTCGCTACATTACGACTATAAGATACCACTGAAAATGTGGTTTCTCAATGTAGATTTTCTTTATAATCAGGAAAAGAACAACTTGCTTTTGAGCCAAAACGCAAGCTCGAAGCTCGTCACCATGTCGAAAATATACGCCCCAAATACAGGAAGAAGTTTGATGGAGCAAGTAGGTATCACAAAATTTATAGAGCCTATCAAGACCAAAATTTCATTAAATGCTGTTTATCAATGGAAGCGACAAACGACTTTGCAGAATGATGTTCAGCAGAAGTACACCTGGAAAAGTTGGATTCTCTCTCCAAAACTTACTTCACAACCTTTTAAGTATGTGGAGTTAGATTATCATGGAATGTTTGCTAAGACTTATCTTTCTACCGAGTATCAGAGCAACAGCTATCTAAGTCAGCAGCACAAGATTTCCTTGAAAATCATGCCATTCGATGGCTTCACATTCGACACTTCTGCTGATATTGTGAAGAATGAATTGACGAAAGATTTGACGAAGACCATGAGTCTATTGGATATGGGATTATCTTATCGAAAGAAAGCACTCAAGGTTTCTCTTGACATCAGAAACATTCTGAACCAACAACAATATGGATATACCATTTACAACTCTGTCAATACATTTACCTATAACTATCAATTGAGAGGAAGAGAATGTGTTTGTTCCGTGAAATTAACCATGTGAGCCTTACATGACAAGTGTTGCAAAAGAGAGTATTATTATTTCTCGATTCTGAAGAGAAATTCAGCCATTGATGGCAAGGGTTTTGAATGCTATACAAAAAAAATATTAACTATGAAGAATCTACTATTAAGCGCAGCAATTGGCGACATCGCAGGAATGCCGTACGAATTTGAAAATCGAACAAAAAATTATAATGCGGTCGATTTACTACTTTCATCGAATACTTATACTGATGATACCGTTTGCACGTTTGCATGTGCGGAAGCATTTATAAAGAATCTGAATATGGCAGAAAACCTTTGGAAGAGATGCCGTGCAGACTTTTATCGTGGATTTGGCGGACGATTTGCAAGATGGCTGATTGCAAAAGATATTCAACCTCCGTATAATTCCTTTGGCAATGGTAGTGCGATGAGGGTTTCATCGGCTGGATTTATGGCTAAGGATGTCAAAGAATGTATAGAACTGGCTACACAGACAGCGATGCCTACCCATAATCATCCCGAGGGAATTAAAGGAGCAGTAGCAACTGCTTTGGCTATATTCTACGGTATGCAAGGGCAAAACAAAGATTTTATTAGAGAGCATGTACTTGAAAAATACTACCCAAATTGGTCGGACTTGACCTATCAAGGTATAAAACCCAACTATGACTTTGATGAGACCTGCCAACAGACTGTCCCTGCTGCCCTTATCTGTTTTTTAGAAAGTACAGATTATGCGGACTGTTTGAAGTTGGCAATTGCCTTAGGCGGTGATGCAGACACTTTGGCTGCCATTTCTGGCCCCATGGCATACGCTTTTTACAAGACCATGCCAAAAGAATTGGTTGATAACGCAATCGCTAAACTTCCCGAATGGATGCTTCAAGTGAACAAACAATTTGACGAGTTTGTGAACAAATAACGAATAGCGAATGTAACATCTTCATCCATTTTATAGTGCAACGCTTTTGTGTTGTATCGTTAGGCCTATCACGCTTGGAAGAAAGAACTGTCTGTTCTGTGATAGCAATGAGGGAGCGGAGAATTAAACTCCAGACTAAGAAAGTCTAACAATATTGAAAAAATATGGCACGTGACTCGCTTTTTATTCGTCATCCTGGTCAGACGTTCGTAAAATAATGCTGGTTGCCCCGATGGTAAACAGCGACCCTTCTTGAATGATTCTGCGTTCGCGGTCGCCCAGTAGTTGGTTGTTTACGAATGTACCGGTATAGCTGGGGCCGTCGCTGAGCTCGTATTTCAGCTTGCCATGCTTGTCTTTGGACACCGTGATGTTGCAGTGTGTCAGGTCAACGCTTGGATCGGTCGTTTCGATAGGGCACTCAATGTCGTTTCCTTTGACGTAACGTCCAATGTGGTTGACACCGAACTGAAGGGGTAGAACTTGTTTGTAGTGGAAAACGTTCTCAATAACTACAATAGCTCCGTAGGCCTGTTGATGAGCGTTTTCATCGAATTTCATGTCCTTTTGTCTTTCTTTCAGTTTGGATAATCCTATCTTAATCTTGAATTGCTTGTTACATTCAGGACATTGGAAAACTAAAGATTGACCGTTAGAATATTTTGTCTCGTCAAATGTGATGTAATTGTCACATTTGGGACATCGAACTCTTTTCAATGTTACAGGTTATTAATGAGAGGAAATGGGGGATAGTTTTAAAACCCAACCATCCGCAAATTCCTTTTGATTTTGAAGGTTATTCAAGGCATTGTATGCAGCCCTTTCGGTTTCATACTGTCCGTAGATTACTCTTGTGCTTTTATTCTTCGTGTAAACTTTTGCCTGAGTATAGCCAGCTTGATGTAACTTTTCTACAAATGCGTTTGCGTTTCTTAGCGTTACCCTACTGGCCAAAACAATCACATAGGCGGTTATTTTCTCTTCTACCTCTTTTTTAATAGGTTCAGTTGCTTTCGTTTCTTTTAAAATGGGCTTTGCTTCGGTTCTCTCAGGTGCATCATTTGGCAAGTCGACAGAGCCCGTGATAATGTCTTTGGGCATGATATGATACAGCAAGCTGGTATCAATGTTGCCAAACAATTTGGCATTGTTTCCCTGGTGGTTTAGTGTTGCCGGAAACAAAAAGAACGCCACGGCTACTAAACAAGCTGCAACCAGGTTTCTGATGACGCTGACCTTTACCTGGATGGTTTTGCTCGTGTCATCATCAGTGTCAGGTAGCTTCACTTCTGTGGGCATGAGCTGCTCTTTCGATGGGTCTGAGGCATCTGCATGTTCAGTCTTATTGCGCTGTGATTCAGCTTGTTCAATAAAGCTTGTTTGAGTAGCTTGTTGCGTAGGAGTGACGCTTGAGATCGGGGCTATATCCAATGAACTCAGCCCATATAGGGTGGGGGTCAGGATGCCGGCTTCACATGGTATGAACGTAAATATCCCCTCGCTATTATTATAATGTAGCGTGCCGATGTCTGACAAATGGAACTGTCCCTCGTTTGAGAGATGCTCTTTGATTTCAATAACCTCACGTTCAATCCGCCGAAGAGCCTCGGGGTAGCTGATATCGTATACGTCTACATACGACTGCGCCAGTAATGAATCGTTGATGGTAAGTTGTGGATTGAACCCAATGGTACGGAGTGGGGGATAGTACAGCTGATCCTGCTCTTCATAGTGAGCATGAACGGGATGAGCCATGAACCCACCAAAATTTGGAATGATGACGCAGTCATTGTCCAAAAGCAGCGTTTCGATATGTTTTTCTAATTCAATCACGTTTGCAAATTTATTGTTTTTTTACGAATAGAGCAACTAAAAACGTGAAAATTGCAACGGTGACAAATAAAAGCAACAAAAACTTTGCAGTTCTGTTGAATTGTGGTACCTTTGCTATGTAGATTACGTTCAGAAGAGTCAATAATGAAGTACACAGAGTCAAAAATAAAAGGAGTATGGATCATCGAACCAAAAGTGTTTGAGGATGCGCGTGGTTATTTTTTTGAAGCATGGAAGCAAGCTGATTTTCAGAAACAGATTGGACAGGTTGATTTTATTCAAGACAATGAATCGAAATCCAGTTTTGGGGTTTTACGTGGATTGCATTATCAGAAAGGTGAGTATTCGCAAGCTAAATTGGTAAGGGTTATCAAAGGCCGTGTGCTTGATGTGGCAGTTGATCTTCGTAAGTCGTCACCAACTTTCAGCCAGTACGTCAGTGTAGAGTTGAGCGAAGATAACAAGCGTCAATTGTTTATTCCCCGCGGCTTTGCTCATGGCTTTTTGGTATTGAGTGACGAGGCCATCTTTACTTATAAAGTGGATAATCCCTATGCACCAGCACAAGAGGCAGGGATACGTTGGGATGATGAAACGATTAATATCAGCTGGCCCATAGACAAAGATAAGATAGTGACCAGTGAAAAAGATTTAAAAGCGTGCTCTTTAGCTGATGCTGAACTTTTTGATTGATTCTGCATTAGGATTTTGACACAAAAACGTCTTTATGTAGCGATGAAAACATCTATCTCCACAACTGTCATTCTAGTCGTCCTTATGTTCTTTGCTGCTGGTTGCGCGAATAAGAGTAAACAGGACGAGAACGCATTGTCGCAAGAAGATATGAAGGCCAAGCAACTCCTGCAAGGCATTTGGTTGAATGAAGACGAAGAAGATGTTGTTTTCAAAGTTCAAGAGGATACGATTTATTATCCTGACTCAACCAGCATCCCTGTCTATTTTAAGATTGTTCAAGACTCACTGATTTTACAAAGCTCGTCGGCCGTCAAATATTCTATCGTACGCCAGACGGAGCATCTTTTTGAATTCAAAAACCAGTATGGTGACGTGGTTCGTTTGGTCAAGAGTGACAATCCGGAGAATGAATTTTCCTTTATGCGCAAACAACCTGTGGCTTTAAACCAAAATAGTTTAATCAAACGCGATACTGTCATCAATGCCGGTAAACAGCGTTACCACCTTTATGTTCAGGTAAACCCTACAACGTATAAAATCATCAAGAATTCTTATACCGACGAAGGTGTTGAGGTGGGCAACGTTTACTATGATAACATTGTACACATCAGTGTTTACAATGGTGCCAATAAATTATTCTCACGAGATTTCAAAAAAGCAGACTTTCAAAAATTCATCCCGCAACAATTTTACACGCAATGTATTCTTTCAGACATTGTTTTTGATCATCATTCCTCACAGAGCGTGAATTTTAAAGCATACCTGCCAATACCCGACTCTACAACAAGTTATGTAATTAAAGTATACATCACGTTTGAGGGAAAATATGAGCTGAGCATTTAGTTGTATAATAATACCAAACAGCTACTAACAATATTCTACTTAATGACTTGAAAGGTACTTGTAAACAAGATACCTGTAAACAAGGTAGGCAGTGATAGGTGTGGGCAAGAAAAACAAGCTGCCTGGATTTTAGTGTTTGTCTTGATGCTTTTGGATGAGAATGTAACCGACAATACCAAAAAAAATGAGCAATAAAGCCGTGAGCAATAGACCGTTCATCCTGTTCCAGCCAGTAACGTGGCTGAGTACGAGGATAAACACCCCTAGGTATACGCAGTAGAGTGCAATCGAGGGAGATAACTTGTTTCTCATCAGTAATCTGTATTTGTCGACAAAAGTACGAAAATTATTTGGCAGACTTGCAAAAAAACAGTACCTTTGCACCGCAATTTGCAAAAAATATTTAATCATTAATTTTTAAAGTAGTATGAATCAATACGAAACCGTTTTCATTTTGACTCCCGTTTTGTCTGATGAACAGATGAAGGAAACGGTCGCTAAGTTCAAGAAGCTGCTCACCGACAATGGTGCTGAGATTCTGAATGAAGAGGCCTGGGGTATGAAGAAACTGGCTTACCAAATTCAGAAGAAAAACTCGGGCTTCTATTGCCTGTTTGAGTTCAAGGGTGAGCCCACATTGGTACAAACGCTCGAAACCGGCTTCCGTCGCGACGAGAAAGTAATTCGTTATATGACTGTTAAGCTCGACAAGTATGCTGCAGAGTATGCATTGAAGAGAAAGCAGAAATATGCAAACAAAAAGGAGGCATAATCATGGCAGCACAGAATAAATCAGAAATTCGTTATTTGACTCCACCTTCAGTGGACACTAAGAAGAAAAAGTATTGCCGTTTTAAGAAGAGCGGTATCAAATATATTGACTATAAGGATCCTGAGTTCCTCAAGAAATTCTTGAACGAGCAAGGCAAGATTTTGCCACGTCGTATTACTGGAACATCTTTGAAGTATCAGCGTCGTGTGGCACAGGCTGTTAAGCGTGCTCGCCAGATTGCACTGCTTCCTTACGTAACCGATTTGATGAAATAAATAAGGAGGAGGAAACAGAATGGAGATTATACTGAAAGAAGATATCATCGGTCTTGGATACAAGAACGATATAGTGAACGTAAAGAAGGGTTACGGACGTAACTATTTGATTCCAACTGGCAAGGCTGTCATCGCATCAGAATCGGCTAAGAAGGTTCTTGCAGAGGACATGAGACAGCAGGCTCACAAGCTGGCTGCTTTGAAGGCCGAGGCTGAGAAGAAGGCTGCCGCATTGGAAAATGTAGCTTTGGAAATACTGGCCAAGGTTTCTGCTACTGGTGTTACCTACGGTTCGGTTACCGCTGCTACTGTGGCTGAAGAACTGGCAAAGAAAGGCTTTGACGTCGACCGCAAGATTGTCACCATGCGTGACGTCAAGAAGGTAGGTGACTATGAGGCTGTCATTCACTTCCACAAGGAAGTAGAAGTGAAGGTTCCTGTGAAAGTAATAGCTGAAAACGCTCCAAAGGAAGAGCTAGCAGCTGAAACGAAGAAGGTTTCAGAACCTGCTGAAGAGGCAGCAAATGCTGAAGCATCTGTTGCAGAAACTGAAGTAACAGAAGAGGCAGAAGCCCCAGCAACTGAAAGCGCTGAAGAGGCTGCTGAATAAGTGGCGGGATGTGTTGTGCGCATTATTGATTGCCCTACACCCATCCATGTTGTTCAGTGGATATTATTTTTAGATATATAATTGCACTGTAAAGCAAATCTATATGTATTCCCGATTGGTCGCATTGCTGACCAATCGGGATTTTTGATTTGACTAGCTTGTGCGTTGTTTGTAACTATTTGAGTGCTGATAGTTTCTCTTTGATATCAAACAAGGCAAACTTGTCAAAGAGGCCTCCTTCATTTTTTATAAGTAAACATCACGGATTAAAAATAAAGACGACCAGTAGCACCTTGACAAGTGTTCTTATTTGTTTGAGCGAAATGTAATACATGTATTTTATAGTATTGACAGAAACATTTAACATGTTGGCAATTTCAGAATTAGAATAATTGCTAAGTTTTAGTTTGAATATCTTCTTTTGTTGTGGGGGTAAGGCTTCCACAGCTCGCATCACCTTTTTCCATTGTTTTTCTCTTGCGAATCGCTGCTCATCGCCATCATCTTCGGATACCAATTCTTTGAGCCAGAAGTTAGCTCCTGCTATTTTCTTCTTATTGTCGCGGAGAGTATTTATGATGTCGTTTTTGAGAATGCAGAAAAGATAATTTTGGATGGGGCAAGACTCATCAAGCGTTTGTCGATTATTCCATAACTTGATAAATGCATTTTGAACAGCATCTTCTGCCATATACTTGTCGCCGAAATATTTAAATGCAAGAAGATAAGCTCGGCTGGCATATAGTTTATATATGCTAGCAAATGCAAGTTGACTGCCATTTTTGAGTTCTTTTATCGATTCTACGTCTTCTTGATTCATGCAAAACTGGTATTTCATGTACATTTACTGACGAATTAACTCTTCAGCTTATGACATGACAAATCTATAAAAAAGAATGGTTATCAACAACTTTAATATGCTAAAATGTGATGAAGTTTACGTTACAAGAAGAAATTTCAGGTGGTAAGAACCTATATTCCATATTTTTGAATAAGATAACGGCAGAACTGTTGAACATGACTTGTTTCGACACAATCTATCTTTTCTGTTGAGTTAACCCAGTTTTGTTCAAATTCACCTATTGCCTTGTCAAGCTGTTGCTGATCGAACGGCTTTCCTGACATAACAGATGCTGTCAACTCGTCAATATACATACTCCACCTACGAACGTAGTAGGTTCGAATAAGACCGCTCCACGTTCTATTGGCATAGTCGTTAAGTGAGCCTCCCCATGTCGTAATGAGATTTCGTGCATTCTTTTCATAGTATGCTTTTTCCAGGTCATTATTTCCATAGGCACGCGCATCATCAATCCATTTACCAATGGAGCAGCGAGAGTTGCCAGCAGTGAGATAATCCAAGTCGACCAAAACCTCTTTCATTGTGTTTCCCGTACGTTGCAAGCCAACTAAATCTTTATTTACATAGCATGAATCAAGTTCCAACTTTAACTTTAAAAATTTATTGCCTAAAACTTGTCTGCCAACAGCAATAAGATCCAACTGATATTCATTTCTATCACATTCGGAAACGTCACTCATCAGTTTCCAAACCTCTTCCAGGCGTTTTGTTGGGTAAGTAATTTCAGTTCGACGCTCCTGATACTTCCCTAATATGGGTCGTAATGCAGGCAGTATGCCCAATGATCTCGGAATTTGAGTATAAATATCATTAAACAATATCTGCCAAGCCTGCCGCAATTTAGGAGATGAAAAGCCGACATGTCGATCTGCAAGGTTGTCTATCCACTCCTTGTCAGCAGGTGTTGCCGTCCATGCTTGTGTCAAAATATATTCGTAAGGAAACTGTATAACGTCAAGTCCTTCGAGTGTGGAGCCTATACCTATCAGGTTTTTGTTCTTCTTGTTCAGAGCCTCGTTCAGCCTCTGCCCACTTTCTTTAACATTACCAGTAATCGTTGTGTTGCCTCCAAAATTTCCCAAATAGCACCAAATATATGGCTGCCCATAAAAGTTATTGGTTGTCTTCCATAGCTCTACATTTTCACAATGATAATCCAATAGAGACATTTTCCCTCGTGAAACCCCCGTTAGCAACGCTTTTATTCGTTTTGGTGTCCATTGTTTCTTGTTATGGTAGAACATCCACGACATCTGCATCCACTCAGCTCCAGGATCAACAGATGTAACGGTACGATATATATTATGTGATATTTCTTTTAAATATTCAGGCTTCCAACTGGGCGGGTCTACTTCATTGAATGGGTCGATTCCGTAGATATGGTCTGTTCCGAACAAAGCCTTTTGTTCCTCGAGATACATTTTTTGGATTTTGGCAAACAGAGGGTCTTCGGGATTGAGGAAGTGACACCGGTAATTATCACTGAAGCCTGCCCATCTACCCAGATACTTAATATTGGCCTGGGGATATAACTCCTTGAGTTTTGCAGGTACATGTCCGGAAAAAGCAGGGAGCACCGGCTTCATATTCAGAGAGCGTTCGCGCAGCAGAATTCTTTGCTGAAGCTCTTTTTGCTGTTCGAGCCAAGACATTGGAAGGGGACCGTTCCATTTGTCAATATTGGCCATTCTATTCCACGGTAAGTATGTCGGCCCTGTGAAATAGCTCCTAATTTCACTGTCAGACATGCCCATTTTTTCCCATACAGCATACCAAACAGCCTCCTGTCCTGTGATGGCCAAGGGCATGTTTACCCCATTCAGAGCCATCCAGTCTATGAGTCTTTCCCATTCTTTCCAACTGAAGAAAGGCATCGTGTAACCGTACGTACAGTAGTTAAGGAAAAATCTTCTCTCTACTTTAGCATTCGATTTAACGAGAGTAGGTACACCTGGGAGTTTATCAGGAACCACCACCGGAACCTCTGCATACCAGGACACGGTAGTATGGCAGTAGTTATTCAGATAGTAATTCAAAGCCACAGCCATTGAATTTGCATTGTTCCCAGCAATATGAATCCTGCCATCCTTTCCGCTTTCAAGCGTAAACGCATCTGCTTTTACCTTTGACTTGCTTTTGGTAAATTCGAATTGTGACTCGTGCTTTGGTAGAATTCGACTTACCAAAGCCTTAATCGACACAATATCTTGATCCTCTGCATTGCAATAAAATGGTATGAATAACAGACAACCCAAAAGGAATAGTTTCTTAGCAGCACTCATTGATGTTAGAATTTTAATGGTTTATTGTTGATATGATTCTTCTCAGTTCTTTCAAAGGGTTGGCCAGGGGGAGTTGCTTTTCTGTTTGTCCGTGTTTGTTTATCCAGTTTTCCTCCCATTGATCCAGCATCTTCCGTTGGTTTGAAAAATATATTTGTATTCTTGGAATATAATAGTCTTTGATAAGTCCGCTCCAGCATCTGGCAGCATAGTCTTCTTGGTGACCTCCCCATGTGGTAATTAATCGCTTGGCATTCGCTTCATATTGATTTTTTTCCTGAGGCGTGTGTCCTTGACTTCTGGCTTTTGCTATCCAAACATCAAGTCGGTCGGTAGGGTGAGATGCTAAAATCTTATCGGCAAACAGCAGCAACTCAATAGCCTTACTGAGCTGCTTATTTGCCTCAACATGTTTGTTGAGAGAGCCATAGCGGAGTGCATTCTCGTAATATATATCAGCTTTTGCACCAAGGTATTGCGCAGCGAAAAGTATCGCATCGTCTTGGTAGAATTTTGCCCCTCCCAACTCGTCAGCGCACGACAAAAAGTCCTCAACAGCTTTGAAATAAGTTTCATTTAAATCGTGTCTACTCTTGCGCCGAGTGTCAGGAATGACAGTTTGCCACGTAAATCTTGGATATGAATACAAAGAGGAGTATACGCTTTTTCTGAATCCGTTCCACGCTGCTTTCATCTTGTCGGGATATTTGCCATATCGCGCCATGCAATAATTCGCAATCCACTCATCAAGATTTATCCCCTTGTCAGTCCATGCGGCATCACTCAAAAGCTCATAGACCACCTCGTTATTCTCCAATCCCTCGGGAGCAGATCCTATTCCAACTAGATTACCTTTGTTGGCTGCCGACAAAGCCAGAGAAGCATCGGTAGCATACATTTCCAAGTCGCCTGTAAGAAGCGTCTTTCCCCCGAAGTTAGGAACGTAGCTGAATATCCACTGTTTGCCATAAAAACCATTGTGACGCTTCCAAGTTTGCTCGGTATGCCACACCCATTTGGGATAATCGTTGCCCAAATCAATGATAATCATTCGATCGTTTGGCACCTGGCTGAGTAAGGCACTAAGACTTTTTCGGTTCCAAAAATCATGCTGGTAACCAAAGGTCCATCCCTGAGTTACCCAAATCGCATGAGGATTTCCAGCGTTTATTGACTGATAGATTGCCTTGCCATATTCAGCCAATAGTCTGCATTTTTCCTCCTCGTCATTAGGATTTACAGGGAGCTTCATCTCATTGAAACTGTCAGAAAGATAGTAGGTGTTTTCACCAAACTCCCTTTCCCATTCCTCAATAAATAATTTGCCCAACTGTTTGAAGTATGATGACTCAGGTGGTAAAACATAAGCGTTCAAGGAATCAGCAAAACCTCCCCATCGAAGGTGTTTGAAATTAATCTCTGGATGCTTTTTGGCAAATGCCTTTGGCACAAAACCTGCAAAAGCTGGTGCAATGGGATGCATGCCCAACTCTCGCATGCGTGATATGATTTTGTGTTGTAACGTTATTTGTTGCTTGTGCCACGCATCAGACAGAGGGCCGTCCCATTGGTTGAGGTTACCCATTCTGTGCCAAGGTAGATATGCTGGTCCGGTGAAGAACTCCCGTATTTGAGCTTTTGAAAGCCCCATTCTCGTCCACACTCGTTCTGCTATTGCCTCTGATGCAACAGATGCCAAAGGCATGTTCACTCCATGAAGTGCCATTAAGTCGAGTTCTTTTTCCCAACGCTCCCAGTCCCAATAGGGCATTGTATACCCAAATGTACATACGTTAAGAAAATAGCGGAGCTTGAACGGACTATTGATGACACCAGAGTGGTAATTTGGAAGTTGCTTAGGCAATTTTATATTATTTCCACTCCATGTGGCCATGACATGGCAAGCATTGCGCACATAGGTGTAAAAAGCATAAGTCAATGCCGTTGTACTTGTTCCGCTGAGTGTTAGACAATTGTTCTCACAACTGATAGAGAAAGCATCCAGACCTTCCTGACGTGGTAAAACCTTATATACTATGCGGTTTTCAGGAACCTCTAAAATACGATCGAGAACTCTTTTTGCTGGCACTGTGATATCATTATCAGCGGCAAGAAAAACTTGCGGTAATAATAGAAACAACAGTAAAAGTCGGTATTTCCTAAACATCATGATTCATATCTTGAGCAAAGGTTATCTTTTAAGAATAATTTCCGATACGATTGGAAAATGGTCTGACAAGTACGACCGTACCGTTTGACTTGTTTTCACCTCCCATCTATTCTTAGGATAAGCATATATATAGTCTATTTTGATCTTTGGAGTTGTCGATGAATATGTCTGATCCATAATTGTCATGTTGCGTCCCCATTTGTCCATAACCTTCTCTATAGCAGGTTCGGTAGGACCAGCATTGAAATCTCCTCCAATCAAGACCGGATAATTACACTTTTGAAGTTCTTGTACGATAAATTCTGCTTGCTCCTTTCTGGCGTCCTTTCCGCTTATATCAAGATGGGTTACAGCAAACACGAGCGTGTCTGTACCTACTTCGTAAGTGGCATACATAACGGCTCTTTGCTCTGACTTGGAAGGATTGGGCAGCATTACTTTTTTCATGTCAATGCATGGATACCGAGCCAGCATACCAATACCATAATAGCCCCCCGAGTAGTCGATGGTTTTTCCATACAAACCAAACATACCCGTGTGATAGGCTAATTCTGATATAAAGTTCTTTCCGTTCTGCTTGGGAGCACGTTCACGATGAGTGTTGCAGTCTACTTCTTGCAAGGCAACAAAGTCTGGCTTGAACGCTTTAATGTGATAAGCCAACTCCTCGAGTGATGCCAATTCTCCAAAGCGCAAGTTATACGTCATGACTCTTAACTTGAGTGGTCCTTGCGCCCCTACACAAAGTGAGATAAGTAGTAGGTAAAATGAAATTAAGATTCTCATATTAACTTTATTTAATTTTCAATACTGAAACTATTGGTAAATGGTCTGATGCGTTAATCCCGGTAAAGACCGTGTGAGATACAACATCTACTGCTGTTGATGGTTTATAGGCAATATAATCCAACTCACGATTTGGCTTATCAGAAGGAATGGTAAACTTGTTGGGATCTTTGTTCGTACGAGTAAAGCCGTTTGCTTCCAACATGGTTATAGATGCATCAGTTGGACGGCTGTTGAAGTCGCCACCTATAATGATCAATTTATGAGCGTATGGTTCTAAGCATTCTAAGTACTTGGGAAATTGCTTAAGCCGCTCACTCTCTGTAACGGAGAGATGCATTGTCGCAATATAAATATCTTTTCCTGCGAACACGATTTTTGCACTACCCAATATGTTGCTGCCTTTAATCGTTTGACCATCTATCATTTTGGGCAAAGGGTGGTTTATGATATTCTTCATTTCATATTTAGACAATATCGCAGCGCCGTAAGCTCCACCCTGATAGTCTTTTTGCTTGAAAAATTTGTGATATTTATACCCTGCTCGCTTGGCAAGTTCTTTTGCCTGATCAATATTGAAGGCACGTGTGGTCATGGAATCAACTTCCTGCAAAAGCACCACATCGGCATTTTTATCCTTCAAGACCTTAGCCACATTGCCAACTTCTGCCGGAGAGGGAACACCTGAACCTATATACGGGGAACAGTGACGAATATTATAACTCATTACCGTTAAATTATTTTTACTCTTTTGATGGTCCCAACCATCATCTCCAGAAGTATTGAAGTCTGTGCTGGCTTTGGAGCATCCTGACAAATTTATCATCAGAATACTCATGATAAGAATTATATTTTTCATTTTATTTTTTATTATGTTGATACTTATAAAAGTTTAATGTGAGAATATATTACTCCTCCCATCCTGGATTTTGTCCCAATAAAGGATTCTTGAGCCTTTCCTCATACGGCACAGGCCACAAATAATGCTTTTTAGGATCGAAATATCGGATTCCGCCTTCGGCCGTAGACTTTTCATGAACAATGTCACCAAACTCATCCACACCATTGTCAGGATACGGATTCCGCCCTAAATCATTCATGCATACAGTTAAGCTAGGTCCCGTTATAGCACGACCAAATCTCAGTTCACCTTCGCGCCAACGCATAATATCTGCATAACGCATACCGTCGAAACTCATTTCTACTCGGCGCTCACGCTTCAATTCTGTCCATAGATCCATGTTCCATTTCTTCAACTCGTCGAGTTTCATAGGATGCATGCCCACCCGGTTTCTCAACTTATTGACAGTTTCGTCAATCTCCTGCTGAGTTAAGGTGCCGTTTAATTTGTACAAGGCCTCGGCATAAGTGAGTAAAACCTCAGGATAACGAATGACGTTATAGTTGTTATGTCCTTTTCTATAAGCTATATTGTTAATGATGCTGTACTTTTTAAAATAAAAACCCGTATAGCTGTTAGCCCCCTTGCGGTTGTTGTTACTTAGCGAAGCAAAACGTGGTAATTTAAAAATAGGATTTGCGTTGTCTACATCCTTGTCACCATCGTCGCCGCCGGGCCACTTGTCACCAGGAGCATAGAGTGTCATCCTCATACGCGGATCCCGGTTTTTAAAATAGTCTGCATAATGTTTCTCGGGGTATGTGTACAAATCAGAAGTTACGACATTATTATTGTGATAATATTCCAATCCTGCCTTAGCCGGTTTACCGTCTGTACACAAAAACGCATCTACTAAAGTCTTGGATGCCATAAAACGCACATAGTCAACCGGACTGCATATTTCTCGCGAGGTGTTGTGCATGCGAACATCTTTCACATAGAGGCTGAAGATAATAGATTCATTGTTCTTTGGATTTGTCTCTACGTCTCCCTCTTGCTGGTATAGCTTAGCATAGTCGTACAGTCCATAGGGACTATTATCCATAATCTCCCGGCAGGCATCTCTTGCTATCTCATAACGTTCGTTCTGCAAGGCAATACGAGCCTTCATGGCTAAGGCTCCCCAACGGTCAATGCGACCAACATTAACTCCTAACTGTCTCTTCGCAGGCAAGCGTTCAGCAGCCCAGTCAAGATCAGCCAAGATATGATCAATGACTTGACTACGGCTCGTTCGAGCGATATAGGCCTCTTTGGATGTTATCACATGATCCACCCATGGTACGTCACCAAAGAAAGTGGTCAACATGAAATACTCATAGGCTCTAATGACCTTCACTTCACCGGCATACACATCTTTAACTTCCTGTGGGATAGGGGCGGAGTTGTAGTTGTCAAGAAAATTATTGCAAGTGTATATATTGCTATACGCCCTTGACCAATATGAGCTCATAGGAAACCCGTCGCTATAGGTGTGTTTACCTCCGGAAACCTTGCTCAATCCACTTTTAACATCACCCCACAACACCGTTTCAGCAGTTGCCTCAGCCCATTTGATTAGAGTCTCATAGTCAAAAGCATCATAACACGGGTACAAGGCCGAACGTAGCTGTTCCTCCGTTTTCCAATATGTTTGGTTGGTAACCGAATCCAAAGGGTATTTATCTAATATATCGCTGCATGAAACTGTTATCATCAAACCGATGAACAGAATGCCAAAATATTTAAAAGTCTTCATAACACATCATTTTAAAAGTTAACGGATAGTCCAAAAACATAAGTTTTGACTTGTGGATATATACTTCCAGAAGTTTCACGTACTTCTGGATCATAAGAACCAAAATATTTGGTAAACGTCAGCAAGTTATCAGCTGAAAAATATGCCCTCACATGATTCATGCCCAACTTGGACACCCATTTATTAGGGAAGGTATAACCCAACTGCACGTTCTTCAAACGTAGATATGATGCGTCCTCGAGCCAATAATTGCTAAACATGAGGTTGTGCGACTGTCCTTGATACAATCTCGGATAAGTTCCATTGGGATTATTAGGTGTCCAACGGTTCAAGTGTTCAACTTTTGGAACCGAATAGTCATTGATGAAACAGTGACGGGCTTCGTCTGAAAGATAACCATTCACTTTCCCCACGCCCTGAAAGTAACAACTGAAATCCCAGCCTTTCCATGCAATATTGGCCTTGATTGCATAGGTGTAATGAGGGAATGGCTCGCCAAACACCACCTTATCATACTCGTCAATCATACCGTCAGGCTTGCCCTCTGGACCGCTAACATCCCGATACTTAATGTCTCCTGGTTGAACAATTGACTTATGTGCGTTTGGCACAACAAATTTAGGATTGATATACTTTCCATCTTCGTTTCTTCCTTCGAAATCGCTCGTTTGAGCCAAACCGTCAGTCAGATACCCATAATAGGCATTGATAGGATCACCTACACGCCGGATATGGTTACCAAGACTTGGTTCGCTATTGCCCAAATCAGTAATTTTATTTTTCGAATCGGATATATTTAAACTCAGTCCATATCTTACTTCACCGATATGGTCTCGCCAAGAAGCACCAAACTCCCAGCCTTTGTTCTCTATACGTCCCATGTTTTCAAACGGAAGATTATTCGAACCAACAACACCTACAATAGTCGGAAAAATAGGTTTCACCAGTGCATTGATATTTTCCTTCTTAAACCAGTCGAACGTCAAGGACAATCTATTGCTAATAAAGTTCAAGTCCAAACCGACATTCATCATGCGTATCGTCTCCCACTTGATGTTTGTATTTCCCAGTTTCCTTTGCTCAAATCCAACGTTGTTTGTATCACCGATAGGATATGCCTTTTCCCTACGTTCGATGGGAGTAACATAAGGATAGAATGTACTGCCCACATTCTGGTTACCCAATTCTCCCCAGGATGCACGCAGCTTTCCCATCGACATATAAGAATCGAGGAACCGCATGAAATCCTCTCTGAAGAAATTCCAGCCAACAGAGAACGAAGGGAAATAGCCCCAACGGTTGTTCTTTGCAAAACGAGAAGTGCCGTCTATACGAAGGTTGGCTTCAAGCAAATATTTATTGTCAAAAGCATAATTCAGTCGGCCAAAATAAGATTGTAATGCCCATTGTCCTTTGGTGCCGCTATTTGTAATGTCTTCCGTACCCATACTAAGCACATAAATATCATCTACGAGAATGTTTTTTCGACTTCCACTCAAATTGCTGTTATCATACCATTCTTGTGAAAAGCCCAGCAATGCTCCAATATCGTGCTTCCAGAACTTCTTGTTGAAAGTAGACGTGATTTGGAAGCTTTGCGTCAATGCATCTTGATGACTTTGCTGAACTGAATTTTTCATCGTCTTGTTGTCGGGGCTTGGCTCGCCATCTGCATTAAACTTTAGCAACGTGGGCGAAAACTCATCTATTTCACGGAAATAGTAGTTTGCAGAGTATTGTCCATTCAAATATAACCCGTCTACGATCTTAAGATTGGCTTCAACGATAGCATTTAACGTTCTCGACTTAGATTTCTGTGAACCACCTTCATACGCGACATACAATGGGTTGCCTACCGATCCGTATGACCAGTACGGCGTATCTTCCCATTGTCCGGCATCGTTCTTCTGCTTCCATTTGATTGGCAGCAACGGTGAGATTCTCTGGGCTAGACGAAATACTCCACCCGTTCCTGAAAATCCAGATACCTGGCGGTTGAAATCCACAAAACTAACCGTTCCGTTCAGTTTCAAGCGAGATCCTATTTCTGTATTCACATTGATACGAGCATTATGACGCTTGGAATTGAACGCATCGCCAACCACCAAACCATCTTGGTTTAAGTAGCCATATGATAAAAAATACGCACTTTTGTCACCACCACCTCTTACACTAACTGCATGGGAGGTCTGTAAAGCATTCTTTTTGAAAATCTCATGCACCCAGTCGGTGTTGGAATATTCATTTGGATATTCTCCTGAATCATATTTTTGGAACGCATCCTCGCTGTATGGCTTGGAGAAGCCAGCTGCTGCCATGGACTCGTTGTAAAGCTCCATATATTGCCTTCCGTTAACCAACTTTGGTAAGGCTGTAGGGGTTTGCATTCCCACATATCCACTGTAAGACACATGGGCATTCTCTTTTCTCTTACCTTTTTTCGTTGTGATTAATATCACACCATTTGCAGCGCGGGCACCATAGATAGCTGACGAGGCTGCATCCTTGAGCACCGATACACTCTCGATGTCCAACGGATTCAGAAGGTTTAAGTCGCCTCCTGCCACTCCATCAATTAAAATCAATGGCGAGGTGTTGCTGCTGATGGTGTTGATACCACGAACCCTAATACTGGGGACTGCACCTGGTTGTCCGCTCGAAGACTCAATGGTTACCCCTGGCAGCATTCCTTGCAAACCTGATGTAACGTTAGCTATCGGTCGATTTTCCAACGCATCGCCCTTAATCATTGAAACAGCTCCAGTTAGATTAATTTTCTTTTGTGTGCCGTAGCCAACAACAACGACCTCATCCAGCCCCGTGGCATCTTCCTGCATCACAAGGGATATGGTCCTGCCATCCCTAACTGTGTACTTAATCTCCTCACAACCTACATAGTTAATCTTCAGTACTGTACCAGGATCTACTTTAATGCTGAACTGTCCTTCTTGGTCAGTGATGGCAATAACTTTTTGGTCAAGTGTCGAAATAGTCGCTCCAACAAGAGGTTCACCATTTTTATCCTTTACCCTTCCGTAAACAGCTGGCTGTGCATCATTCGCTACATAAGTTGGTGAAGGCTTGGTCTTAGCGTCCTTTTTCAGCCTGTTTGTCCTATACAACATAATGGTACCGTTCTTGATGCTGTAAGCCACATCAATATTATGGAACAAGGCATCCAGCACCTTATCTACCCTTTTATTCTTGGCAGACAGGCTTACCAGCTTATCCAAGTCGACAAATTCCTTGCTATAGGCAATCTTTAGATTCGATTTCTTGCCTATAACCTTCATCGCTTTTCCAAGGGGCATGTTGTTGAACTTCACACTTATCACCTGACTTTGAGCACAGAGCCAAAGAGGTAACAATGTTGCCACAAAAAACACACATAGTCGTTTGACAATGTTTAATTGAGTTGTTGTCTTCATAGCTATAATTAATTGATTATATATGTTTGTTCGTCTTGCTTTTTAATTCTTATCGGTGTGATTGTCTCCATTGTTTCTATCACTTCTTTGATATCGTTCGAACTGCAGTTGAATGTATAGCTGTATTTTTTAGCAGCGTTCTCTTTGATGATGAAAGTGACATTGAAATTGCGTTCGAGCGTCAGCAGCACTTCATCCATCGGCGTATTAATGAAAGACAGTCTGTTGTTTTTCCAATCAGACGAACCATTATTGCTCGACACGTTCCTAATCGCACATGATGCCGTTCTACGTGCATAGATGGCCTGTTGGTTGGGCTTCATAGACCGTAAGGTGTGTTCCTTACCTGATTTTCCCACCAGAACATGTCCTTCATCCAAAGTTGTTACGATATCTTTGTTTTCTGGATAGGCTTTGATATTAAATTTTGTTCCCGTAACCTTCACCATCATATCGTAAGTTCTGACTATGAATGGATGCCTGGCATCTTTGGCGACTTGGAAATATCCTTCACCTTCGAGTCCAACTTCCCTGAGTCGGTCATAAAACCTATCGGGGTAACTAAGTTTAGAGTCAGAATTAAGAAATACCTTTGTGCCATCAGGGAGAACCACGAGCAACTTCTCACCTTTTGAAGCATAGATTTCATGGTGTTTAACGCTGGAATTGAGAAAGAGGTAATAAGAACTAAATCCGAGCATAAAGACAATAATCGCTGCTGATGTCCACTTGAGGACATTCGCAATTGGATGATGCTTCTTTTGCGTGATTACTTTCATGATGTTATTGAAAACACCGTCCATATCAAACTCTGGTGCACCAAGTTCTTCGCTGGCTCCTTCCTCATGATTGGTAAGCTGGTCAATGTCATGATCTAACATGTCCTCTATATTTTTAAATAGCTTCTCTCTATCTTTTGTATTCTTCATGCCTGTTTTTTTATAGAATACACATGAGGAAAATAATTGTATGTAAAATAAACGTTAATTAACCTTAATAGCATTCTAGACAGATAGTCAACTCTTCGAACAGTCAGTATGTTTTATTTTACAAATCCGAAGGATGAATTGGTGATGAAGAAATAAAACTTGGCGCTCATCACACTATCTCATTACTCTTTTAATGAGGCTCAAAAGAGGTGAAGGTTAATAGAAGTGCAAACCTCTGCTGTGTTTTTCATGGTTTTAATACAATCCAAACACCAACAAGTTTTGCACTTCGATTATTAATCTTCAAATAAAAGCACGAAACCGCCGTATGCCGAACGGCATGTACGGTGGTGTGGAGTTTGGTTAATGTGAAAAGTAGGGTAAGTATCCAACATTAGACGTTTACTGTGTTAATCAAAAAGAAGAGAATGCATGTGTAGAAACTTGCATTCTCTTCTTATCTAATATCTCTTTTGGGAAATACTTAACTTTGTTTAAAAGCTTAGCGATTGACCGTCACAGCAAAGTAGTCTCTCTTGCCAGATGGCCAGATGCCTTTGATGTAAAGCACGGGATCTTTACTTGTTGATGCCTTTTTTACAGCAGTTTGCAAGTCCTCTAATGCCTTCATTGGTATGTCATTCACCTCCAGAATAATGAAACCCTTCGAGATGCCAGCCTCTTTTAGTGCCCCTTTGTTAATTTTAATCACTTCCAAGCCGTAGCTCGTGCGCATCTGTTGCTTTTGTGCTGAGGTTATTTCTCTGAAGTTGCCCCCAAGCACATCAAGGTCTGCCACCTTGACAATGCTTGTGTTGCCCTGTGCGTTTTTCAGCGTAACGGTCTTTGTATTCTTTTTCTTGTTGTGCAGATAAGTGATGGTTATCTTCTCGCCAGGCCGCTTGCTGTAGATAATTTCCTGCAACTCGGCCATTTTGTTGATCTTTTTGCCATCCAGATTGGTGATGACGTCGCCTTCTTGCAGACCAGCTTCAGCACCCGCTCCTTCGCTCTCAACCTTGGCAACGTATACGCCAGAGTTGGTTCCCAGATCCACATCTTTATCCTGTTCTTTTTGCATGTTGATGTAGTTCAGCACGTCTTGCCCTTGAATTCCGAGCATTGCACGCTGCACTGTACCAAATTTCTTGAGATCGCTCACCACTTTGTTCATGATGCTTGTCGGAATGGCAAATCCATAACCGGCATACGAACCCGTTTGAGAATACAGCATGGCATTGATGCCTACCAGCTCTCCTTGTGCGTTAACCAAGGCACCACCCGAGTTACCTGCGTTGATGGCTGCATCGGTTTGGATAAAGCTTTCTACACCATTAGCGTACAAAGATCTTGCTTTTGCGCTGACAATTCCAGCCGTTACTGTATTGTTTAGACCAAATGGGTTGCCCACGGCAATGACCCATTCGCCAATTTTCAGTTTGTCAGAGTCGCCAATGGGTAGGGTAGGAAGCTTGCTTCCGTCAATCTTGATGAGTGCCAGGTCGGTAGTTTTGTCGGTACCAACCAGTCTTGCAGAGAACTCTCTATTGTCTGTCAACGTGACAGTTAGTTCATCGGCACCCTCAACCACGTGGTTATTCGTAACGATGTATCCATCATCAGAAATCAGCACGCCCGAACCAGTTGCTCTCTTCGGTGGTGTTTGCATTTGTCGCTTTTGTGTTCCACCTTGTCCTTGTCCGAAGAAATCGAATGGAAAACCAAAGAAATCAGAGAATGGATTGCTCGGTACCTCCACGGTTCTGGTCTTCGAGTTCTGTACATATTTAATGTGAACCACTGCCGGCAACGCTTTATCAGCAGCATAGGTTAAGTCTACTGGTTGTCCTGCAGCGGGAACTTGATCGCCAGCTGCGTTCACCTTAATAAACGAGCCGGCAGAAAAAGCAAGTGCGATGAGGCACATTGCTGTTAGCAAATAGTTAGAATACTTTTTCATTTAAATATGATTTAATTGTTCTTTATTTCTTTCATCGAGAATGTTCTGCCTGATAAGATGGCAAGCAATATTCTGTCATTTGTTTATAAGTGATGCAAATTTAAGCGCAAAAAACGTTAATCTGCCATTTTGTCCAGTTTCTTTATTCCAATTTAACAATTTGTTTTAACACATTAACGGCTCTTAAGTCATTGTCATGTGTTTTTACAAATATTGAAGATTCCAGGGCCTTTGTTTTTCAATTATCCCCAATGATTTAGGTTCGTCCAAACGATTAAGCGATGACGATGTCAGTCGTTTGGCCGCGTGTGTATTATGGTTTTCTGTTGGTGTGCTTCCTCGTTGCAATTCAATGCCCCAGAAGTAAAAACTTTTTGTTTCAACTCTTCATCTCTGTATTTTTTACTATCTTTGCGCTCATAAGTAAGTGTTCCGGCTCTGCCGCTGGTATCTTTTGGATGCGAGAGGAAAGTCCGGGCAACACAGGACGCTCCACTTCTGAAACTAGAAGCTATTGGTGACAGTAGGTGTCGGTAGAAGAGAATAACCGCCCGCAAGGGTAAGGGTGAGAAGGTGGTGTAAGAGACCACCAGCTGATGGGTGATCATCAGGCTGTACCATCTGGAGGTTGCAAGTTCGCGTATACCATTGTTTGAAGGTTGTCCGCCTAAACGTTCGCGTACAATGGAGGGTAGAATGCTAGAGTTGGAGGGCGACTTCCAAAGTAGATAAATGGCAGAGCGCCAACATCGTTGGTTACAGAACCCGGCTTATAGGAACACTTCTTATTTTTATGAAATCAAATAGCATCACCAAGGCAAGACATCAGTGTTTTGTCTTGTAATGAAGTACAATCTATGAACAAGTACATACAGCAAGTTCAGCGCTTCCTGACAGTAGATATCTGGCGTATTACACCCAAAGACGTCTCGCCTTTGCAATATCTGCTCATTAGCATCGTCAAAAAACTATCATTAGCTGTCAAGTTCTTCCTCACCAAGGGAACGGGCGATTTAGCTGCCGCACTCACTTATTCCACGTTGTTGGCCATTGTTCCCATCTGTGCGGTAGTGTTTGCGGTGGCGCGAGGTTTTGGTTTTTCTAAGTACATTGAACAGTGGTTCCGCAATGCCTTGTCAGGGCAGTCGCAGGCAGCTGAGATTATTATTGGCTTTGTTAATTCGTATTTGGTGCACACACAGAGTGGCGTCATCCTTGGCGTAGGCTTACTCTTCATGTTGTGGACGGTGCTTCGGTTGACGCGAACCATTGAGCAAACTTTCAACAACATTTGGCAGGTGAAGCACGAACGCACGCTGTTTCGCACCGTCACCGACTATCTTGCCATGGTCTTTTTAATGCCCATCTTGATTGTCTTGATTTCTGGTATTTCTATCTTCATGACCGCATTCGTCGACCGTGCGCAAGGCTATATGCTGCTCGCACCCATGTTGCAGATAGGGTTGAAGGTGATGCCTTTTATCATCATGTCGTGCGTGTTCATCGGTTTGTACATCTTCATGCCCAACACCAAGGTCAAGATTACCGCTGCCATCGTGCCAGGCATCCTCGCTGGTGTGGCCATGCAGGTGTTGCAGTTGTTTTATATCCATGGTCAGATGCTGCTGTCCAGTTACAATGCCATTTACGGGTCGTTTGCCGCACTGCCATTGTTCATGCTTTGGGTGCAGATATCGTGGACCATTTGCTTGTTTGGCGCACAACTGTGCTACACCAATCAGAACTTGGAAGATTTAGCCTTTATGGCCAATCCAAATGAAATTAGTCATCGCTATCGGCTCTTGATGAGTGCCGTGCTGCTCAGCAAGATATGCAACCGATTCGTTGAGGGAAAGAAACCTTATACCGCTCTTGAATTAAAACTGGAAACAAATATTCCGATTCGCGTCACCAACGACTTATTGTACAATTTGACGGAGGTGAATCTCATCAATTCGAGTGTTTGCCATGAAGATCATGATGGCGACCTAATCTACCAGCCAGCACAGACGTTGGATCATATAACGGTAGGCGACATGGTCGATAGATTGGAAGCATTGGGGCGGTGGGACATGCAACTTGATTTGCACGAGCAACTCACTTCAACGGATTGGAAGCATCTGTTCGACTTACGCAAGACCTATTTGGATCAGCTGCGTGATGTTCCAATCAGGGCGTTATTCCCCCAAGAAGTCATGCAAACAAATAATAATGCGTGAAAATACCCGTTATTTAATTAGGTATTGGTATCTTACCAACCAATTATAAACTAAATGATTGTTGAGTTTAATCTGCTTCATCATTATAACAGTAGAAAGGATTAACGTATGGAAATGAATTTGCCAGATTTTATGAAGTATAAAGACAAGTTCTCTAACTCTGGTTTTGTCGAAAAAATATCACGCATTGCAAAGCGTGCGGGTGCAAAGCTTGTCTATGCCGCACTCATTCTTTATTACACCTTAGAGAACGACAAGGTGTCGGTTAGGGATAAAGCCATCATCATTGGAGCGTTGGGCTATCTCATCAGTCCGCTTGATGTTGTGCCAGATGCCATCCCTATCGCAGGCCTCAGTGACGACTTGGCGGTATTGATTTACGTACTCCATAAGGTTTGGGGTGAGGTTTCTGACGAGGTCAAGCAAAAGGCCAAGGCAAAAATGAGTCAGTGGTTCGACCTTGACGAGATCAACTCGGCCGACGATATCTTTACTGAGCGTCCCGAAGACACGCCTGTTTAGAAGGCTGTACAGCTTGTCGTTACATATTAAAAGAATGTAAGATAAGAGTTCTTGTTGCTGTGCTAAAGATTCTTTGTTGGGCCTAAAGGCTTGAAAGACGTAAACCGTTCTTTTGCTTTATGTCATCCAGCCGCGTAGCCTTTCACCGTGTTACACCTCATTACCATTAAGCATACAAACCTGTGTGGGTACTGGATTCGTGTCTGATAGATGATGAATTTTCTTGACAACCAACTTCTCTGTGCTTGGCTTATTTGCAAGTAGATCTATCTGTTATCGCAAATAAGCCAAATATAAGCAGATTTCGTATATACCTATAATACAATTTGTTACCCGAATATCGTACTGTTTCGCCCATCTTTTTCATCATCTTTCCTGCCAAAAGCATTGCTTTTGGGCTTTAATATGCATGCTCTTGTGAGACAATCACCTATCTATTAACAGGCAAAGTGATGCTTGTAGTGCAATAAAAGCATTGCTTTTTCCTGTCAACACCCAATTTTTTCCTACCAAATCTCAATTGTTTGCTTCCTCATTGCCTATCGTTTTTTGCTAGAATGAAAGTTTTCATGGGGCGTTTTAAGGGCAAAAAACGGTTATAAAATCGTACATTTCTTGGACTTTGTGGCTCGAGGCATATCCTCGTTTTAGTGTGGTTATCAGTAACAGGGTTGTCGTTTTGCTCAACTATATGTGGTATCAGACCAAGTACAAGCAGTCGTTGTGCTTATTTTTACAAAGGGAAAATGAAATAGGGTAGAGGCATCAGGGTAAGATAAAAGAAGATGTGTAATTTGTATTTTTTTCACATTGAAATTGTTGTATCATTCTTTTATTTTCTGTATCTTTGTCATATCAACATTATAGAATACTAAGATTATGACAAAAAGAAACGAGATTTACAAATGTGAAAAGTGTGGTAACATGGTTGAAGTGGTGAATGAGGCTGCTGGTGAACTTACTTGTTGCGATGCTCCTATGAAACTTTTGAAGGAGAACACCGTTGACGCTGCGACGGAAAAGCACGTTCCTGTGATTGAAAAGATAGAAGGTGGCTACCGTGTAACCGTGGGTGAGGTAGAGCATCCGATGACGGAGGGACACTACATCCAGTGGATTGAGCTGATTACACCGACCGAAGTTCTTCGCAAATATCTTACACCATCTGACAAACCAGTGGCTGAGTTTAAGACCTGTGCGACGGAAGTTTGTGCACGTGAGTACTGCAATCTGCACGGTTTGTGGAAAGCAGAATAAGGCATTGCTTTGTCTTTCGCTTTGAATCATATAAAAAGAGACAATCACCAGCGTGGTTGTCTCTTTTCTTTCACTTTCAAATTCTTCTTATTCTGCAAGGCTGAAAAACGCCTCTATGCCTCATGTGCGTTCTGATAAAGATACCTCTTGATGCTCTTCTTCGGCGTTTTTTCAAACTCTTCATCATGTAATCTGATGGCACTCAGCTTGCTATAGGCTGGCAATTCGTTGTTCAGTTGTAGTCTGTTTTGTTCCATGACTTCTTCAATATCCGACCTTGTCAGCCCAATAGACTCTGCTTCATCCAAGTCAGGACATACCAATCCTACCAGTTTGTTGTTTTCTTGAATCACCACACTCTCGCTTACCATGGGCATAGCGTTGAGCCTATCTTCTATTTCTTCAGGGTAAATGTTTTGCCCACTCGCACCCAACAGCATGTTCTTCAAACGTCCCTTGATGAAAATATTGCCTTCTGCGTCCATTGTTCCTAAGTCGCCAGTGTGATACCAGCCATCAGCATCCAGTGCTTCTGCTGTAGCTTCAGGATTCTTGTAATAGCCCAGCATCACGTTTGTGCCTCTGGCCCAAATCTCACCGGGAACGTTCTGCGGATCGTTACTGTTGATCTTTACTTCCATGTGGTAGGCAGCACGACCGCAACTGCCGGGGACAAACGTCTCATGGTTGGCGTATGCGATGATTGGAGCACACTCGGTTGTGCCGTATCCAACGGTATATGGGAAACCTATCTTCTGCAAGAAATTCTCGATGTCCTTGTTGAAAGCAGCACCGCCAATAATGACTTCATGGAAATTGCCACCAAAAGCGTTGATAACCTCTTGTCCAATCTTCTCGTGAATCTTGGTGTTGATGACAGGCATGTTAAGCAACAGCTTCATCATGTTGTTCTGTATCTTTGGGTAGACCCGCTTCTTGATAATCTTTTCGATGACCAGCGGTACAGCAATAATTAAGGCAGGCTTGATTTCAGCGTATGCTTGAGCAATGACGGCTGGGCTCGGCAGACGGGTAAGATAGAAGATGTGGCAGCCCGTAATAAACTCATAAATGAACTCAAAGGCCATGCCATACATGTGAGCCATGGGCAGAATGCTTAACACATGATCGCCTTCGCGCATGATGCCGCGCAACTCGTGCTGGGCAAAGTCTGCGTTTCCCCACATGGCACGATAGGGAATCATCACGCCTTTCGAGAATCCTGTCGTTCCGCTCGTGTAGTTAATCAGTGCCAATTCTTCTGGATCTTGCTCGATATAGTAGTTGACATGTTCTGGTCTGAAGTACTTAGGATACTTTTTTCCGAACATCTCGTTAAGATGTTCTCGGGCATACGTCAACTTCTCTGTTCTGGAAACGAACAATGAATAATCGGGAATATAAACGATTCCTTCCAAGTCTGGCATCTCTTTTTCGTCGATGACGGTTGCTACTACGTCGCCGACGAACAGCAATTTTGCTTCGCTGTGATTGACAATGTTGTGTATTTGTTCGGCGGTAAATTCGTGCAAAATGGGAACAGCAACGGCTCCATAAGTCAGTGTTGCTAAGAATGCGCATGCCCAAGCCGCACTGTTTCGTCCACAGAGGGCAATCTTGTCACCCTTCTGAACACCGCTATTTTCAAACAAGATGTGCAGCTTTTCTATTTTTCGAGCCACATCGTGATACTGAAGAGTAACGCCTTTATAGTCAGTTAGGGCGTTCAAAGTCCAATGGTCGATAATGCTCTTTTGAATGAGGGCATTAAAACTCGGAATTTCTTTCATGCTACTTTCGATTTATCTTAGTTGGATTTTATTTCTGATATGAAAATCATTTAGTTGAATTTTTCGATGTCAGTGTAAATAATTCTATTGCACAATATTTAAGTTTGTGTGCAAAGATAATGTCTTATTTGCACATGTACAAGAAAAATGTGCATGTTTTTTCGTTATATTCAATACATATTTAATGTTTTGATAACTTATCTTTCTGGCAATAAAAGATAAAAGCAAGCCTGCCGTCACGAAAATGTTATGTTAAAGTAACAGGTGGAAAGTGGCGTAAAATGAGTGAAAGTGCTTATTCGTACCTCATGGATTTGGCCGGATGTATGTGGGAAATGAGGTAGCTTGGGGCTATTAAAACCACAACACTGATTAAGAGTGTCGCCACGTTTAGCAGTAATAAAACGGGGATATTGATTTCGACTGGTACCGTTGTTACATAATAAGTTTGTGGATCCAGACCGACTAAACCGGTATATCTCTGCAACAATACCAACCCAATGCCGATAAGATTGCCGATGAGAAGACCGCGCGTAATGATAAAGACGGCAAACCATAAGAACGTATGTCTAATCATCGCGTTCTTGGCTCCCATGGCTTTCAGTACGCCAATCATGGTAACACGTTCAAGAATGATAATGAGAAGTCCTGAAATCATGGTCACTCCGGCCACGGCAATCATCAAAGCAAGAATGATCCAAACGTTCAGATCGAGCAAATCCAGCCATGAGAAAATCTGGGGACTGATATCTCTGATGGTCTTTGATGAATAAGTTTCGCCGTATTGATCTACCGTTCTGTTTAAGCGATTGATGAAGATAGCTTCTGTTTCATCAACCTTATTGAAGTCTTTCACCGTGATTTCAGCACCTGATACCTGGTCTTTTTCCCAGCCATTAAGCTTCACAGCCGTGTAAAGGTCCATGAAGCAAGTGACATCATCATATTGAGCCAGGTTGGTTTGATAGATGCCTGCAATGGTGAAACGCCTCACTCTGACCCCAGCGTGGTCAATGAAATAAGCAAATATCCTGTCACCTGTTTTTAATTTCAGCTTCTTTGCCATCGACATGGACAGCAATATTTTGTTGCTGCTTTTTGTGTCAGAGAAGGCAGGGATGCTTCCTTCCATCAGATTTTGGTGGATAAAGGTTGAGTCAAAGTCAGGCCCAACCCCTTTAAAAACCACGCCAAGGAAGTCGGAGTCGGTTTTCAATACACCTTGTTTGGTTGCAAATCGTTGAACATGCTCTACGCCTTGTGTGTTTTTCAGCACCTTGATCAAGGAGTCTGTCATCTGAATGGGATACGATTCTGAGGTCTGCAGCGTCATGAAGTTAGCCACTTGGATGTGGCTTCCAAATCCAATGACCTTCGCACTGACAGCATGTTTGAAACCAAACACCACGCATACAGAAACAATCATCACAGCAAGACCGATGGCAATGCCAGCGGTAGCAATCCTAATGGCAGGTTTGGAAACCTCCGCCTTGTCACCGTTTACACTGTAAATTCTTCTTGCTATGAATAAAGGTAAATTCATCTCTGATTCTGTCGTTATAGGACGATGTCATTTGACGCATTGCTTGTGGAAAGAACTGGCTTGGCAATTCTTTACCAACCCTATGTTACAATCGTTCTGTATCCACTCTTCCCGGGTATTTATCTAGTGCCTCACGCAGCACTATCAGTGCTTTTTCAAGATCGTGTTTGTTGAGAACATAGGCGATGCGCACTTGATTGATTCCTGCTCCTGGTGTGGTGTAGAAGCCCGCTGCCGGTGCCATCATCACCGTTTCACCTTCAAATGAGAATTCTTCTAGGCACCATCGGCAAAACTTTTCACTGTCATCGACAGGCAATTTCGCTACCGTATAAAAGGCTCCCATAGGTATAGGAGAGTACACGCCCGGTATTTTGTTCAATCCATCAATAAGACATTTGCGCCGTTCAACATACTCATCGTACACCGTACGGTAATACTCTTCAGGTGCATCGAGCGATGCTTCTGCCACAATCTGTCCAAGAAGAGGAGGAGAGAGACGTGCCTGACAAAACTTCATCACGGCCTTTCTCACCTCAATGTTGCGTGTAATTAGCGCTCCAATGCGTATGCCGCATTCGCTATATCGCTTGGAAACCGAATCAATGAGGATGACATTGTCCTCAACGCCCGTCAAGTGCATGGCACTGATGTATGGTGAACCAGTGTAGATATACTCCCGATAAACCTCATCTGAGAACAAAAACAGGTCATATTTCTTTACTAAGTCCCTGATTTGGTTCATCTCTCTGCGGGTGTACAGGTAACCAGTAGGGTTGTTAGGATTGCAAATCATGATGGCACGGGTATGCTCGTTAATCAGCTCTTCAAACTTTTCAACCTTGGGAAGCGAAAAGCCTTCCTCGATGGTCGTTGCGATAGTCCTGATCTTCGCACCCGCACTAATAGCAAAAGCCATGTAGTTTGCGTAGGCAGGTTCAGGCACAATGATTTCGTCTCCAGGGTTTAAGCAACTCATGAAGGCGAACAATACCGCCTCACTGCCACCAGATGTAATAATAATGTCATCGGCCGAAACGTTGATGTCGTACTTTTTGTAATAGCCTGTTAGCTTCTCTCTATACGACAGGCAGCCCTGACTGGGCGAATATTCCAAGATGGTTCGCTTGATATGTTTGAGTGCATCCAAACCAACTTGTGGCGTCGGAAGGTCGGGTTGCCCAATGTTGAGGTGGTAAACCTTGATACCACGTGCCTTTGCTGCTGTCGCCAAAGGCGCCAACTTGCGTATGGGAGACTCCGGCATCTCTAATCCTCGAACAGATATTTCTGGCATATAATTCAATTATCTTGTGGGGTATTGTATGATGGACTTTTCCCTTTTGTCCTGACAATCGTGCAAATGAGTGTGGTACGTGTCATCATTCATGCCCACAACTCACTAGCATGTATGATGCAAAGGTAACAAATAAATCTGAACACCAAATGAAGTGTGGATATAAAATACCAGAGTTGGCATGAAATAATATTATCCACACGGTCTTCACAAGTCGTTCTTTCCATTTGTGGGATTTGTCGATTTTTACTACTTTTGCATCCACATCATTCAAGCAATATAATAACTTCATTTAAAAGATATAACAATGAGAACAAGAAATGCCAATTGGTTTGAAACAAATGTACAATATGAGCGTCAGGCAGAAGACGGACTCTTTGCCAAGGTAAGAGAAACTTATGTGGTAGACGCCTTTACTTTTGGCGAGGCTGAAGATGCCATCACCAAAGAAATGGCGAGCTATTCAAGCGGTGAGTTCGTCATCAAGAACATTACGCCGGCTGTCTACAGCGAAATCTTTTTCAGTGACAGAGAGGCCGATGACAAATGGTATAAAGCCAAACTGATGTTTATCACCATTGATGAGGAAAAAGGTAAGGAGAAACGTACGGCCGTCAGTTATCTCGTTCAGGCCAAGAACATCGAAGGAGCCCTTCAAAATATCGGCGAAGTGTTCTCAAGTAGCGTGCTCGATTACGTAGTGGCCAATGTTTCAGAAACCAAAATCATGGATGTTTTTGAACACGATTTGAAGAAGGAACCCGATGACCAGCCTGAAGTATAAACGGCTGAAGTGAATAGGAGTGTGGTTCGTTTAAATTTACATAATCATGGTTGATGTAGCAAAAAACTTGCACGACGTGCAGAAAAGGCTGCCCGATGACGTTTGTTTGGTAGCCATCAGTAAGTATCATCCCAAAGAGATGATAGCGAGTGCTTATGCGGCTGGGCAGCGCGTCTTTGGTGAAAGCCGTGAACAAGAGCTCGCTGAAAAAGTGGAAGCACTGCCCAACGACATTGAATGGCACTTCATTGGACACCTGCAAACCAATAAGGTGAAATATATTGCTCCTTACATCAGCATGATTGAGTCGGTCGATTCGCCAAAGCTTTTGCGAGAAATTAATAAGCATGCAGCTCGCAGCAACCGTGTTATCGACGTGCTGTTGGAGTTGCACATTGCTGAGGAGGCCACCAAATATGGCTTCACCTTGGATAAATGCCGTGATTTCTTGGAGGTCGGCGAATGGCGTGAATTGTCGAATGTGCGTATCTGCGGACTGATGATGATGGCGTCAAACGTGGACGATGAACGACAGATACGCCAAGAAATGTTGACGGCCAAAGACTTTTTTAACGAAGTAAAGGAGCGGTATTTCGCTGACCAACCATCTTTCAAACAGCGTAGTTGGGGTATGAGTCACGATTATCTCATCGCCGTGACGTGTGGCTCTACCATGGTAAGAGTGGGTAGTGCCATATTTGGCGAACGCTAAATCACATCATAAAATAATGCAGCATCCTTTCCCTATCAATCCTTTCTGATTAATAGTGGAAAGGATGAATGTATACCTTCTTGCCTCCAATGATGTATATGCCTTGTGGCAAAATCGATTTGTCGGTTCCCATATATTTGCCATCAATGCTGAAAATACGTTTGTCGCTTGTCGCTTGTTGGGAGAATGTAGGCACAATGCCTTGTGTAGAGAACTTTTTGAGGAAGTCGAAATAAACGATTCCCTCTTTTTCAGAGATGTTATAAATAGGCTTATCTAACGTCGCACCCGTCCACGGTTGATAGTTGGGCAGCTTTGTGTTGTTGGTCAGTTCGGTCACATTGTCAACACCAGGAAACAAGTCACCCTTCAGTTGTTCTGTGTATTTTTCACGTTTGTTATTGTACGAACTGAACAATAAACTATCGGCAGGTATCACTGTCATACGGGGTTTGCCCTTTATGTTGTTAACGCTGTTATTCCTTAAACTAAATGCTTGGGCATCATAATTAACGCGATACATCATCATGCCATGCCCACCCAATTTAGAATTCCAACGTTTGTTCTGAATATTCTGGATGATGTAGTATTCGTTTTTGCTCTTCTCCTTGTCGGTATAAATGCGATAGGCTTTCCCACCTTCATCAATGTTCTCCAGAGTTACTTGTTGTGCGTCTTGCAGTTCTTCAATGTTCATCCATCCCATGGCTTCACGTTCCCATGCCGTGTAGGCCGTGGGGCACCACCCATTGGCAGTATATTCACCGTCGTCCATTAAGCTCCATGCCTCCATTCCCTGATTGTCGCCCCTTGAATCGGCGAAGGTAGGGTAGAAGTCGGGCAAACCCATGCAATGACTAAACTCATGACAGAACAGGCCTATGCCCGAAATCATTTTTTGTTTAGGACTTTTCTCGTTACCAATCAGTTCGTTGCTGATACCAGATCGATACACTATCTTGTCATCTACAGTAAGAGTAGGATAGATGGTTCCTGCCTTTGGCCACATCGTTTCGTTTTTTGCGCCCATGTTCTGGCCATATCCTGCGTATACAACGTACACCAAGTCTACATAGCCATCGTTGTTGGCATCGTATGCAGAGAAGTCAAGCGAGTCGTCCATGAGCTTGCAAGCATCGGTAATCAGTTCGGTAAACTTTTCACCGCCACCGTTGGGATCGGTTCCTCCATAATAGGCAAGCTCGTGTGGAAGTGTCACTGGACCATAGATATCAAACTGTGGACAGAACGTTCCAAAGCTCATGTCTTTAAAATATTGTTGTACACTGGATGCATTCCTGTTTTCACCATGACCATAATCTTGAGGATGTCCTTCGCCATTGAGAAACTGTTGGAACGATTTGCGAGGATTGGGGAGGGTGAATGTGGTGTCTTGGTAGGCAGCCAAAATGACAATTGCCTTAGGCGAACCCGTGTGTGGAAAGTAGGTGTTGTCTGATTTCACCGGCTCTCTTCGCATGGCACGAGTTTGCAGCTGTGTGTTTGCTTGTTCAAAGAAAAGCTTTTTATCTTGTGCGGCAACTAACTCTTTTTCAGCAGCTTGTCGCCCGTTTTCTTCATGTGCCAACTGCTTACTCGCCGTTATGCGTCCAAATTTGTCAATCGCTGCGATGTAGAAAGTGTTTTGCTCGCGCACCAAAATTGCACCGTCTTGCGTGCTATACCAGTTAAAATGTTCATCTCCATGCTGGTAAACTTGTAGAGTGGTTCCGTCTGGTTGGGTGACGATAAGCGGCATGCGCCAAGCTTTTGCAGCCCACGAGCAAACGGAAAGTATGAGTGCGAGTATGATAAATAACAGCTTTTTCATTTGTATGGTATGTTTCTTTCCATGGGCAAATGTACGAAAATAGTTTTGAATATCAATTGGTTTCGTCTTATTTTCGACCATTGAGCATTTGTTATAGGCAAGATTTGAGAACGCATTGACAATGGGGCTGTCTATCGTGTCATCGTCCTAAGAAAGACAAGGGGTTCTGTTCAGTTGTCCAAACTCATTGACTTTGGTCTCTAAAGTCAATGCTATTGGAAGGTAAACCCATTGAGTTTGGCGGTTAAAGTCAATGAGTTTGCCAGGACGTTTAAATGATTACTGCAAAACAAATAAGACAGGCGGAGAATGACCTGACGTCTGTTCACAGGATTGCACCAATCCCACAAAACAATTTGCTAGCGTTACTGGTGTTCTGCTTTATTTGCCGATACAAAAGTGTTTGAAGATGTTTTCAAGTACCTCTGGTGTAGTGATTTGCCCTCCCGTGATGTCTGCCAGCTGGTCAAGGCAAACACGCAGATCTTCAGCTATGAGATCTCCGCTGAGGTCTGCTTTTAACCCATTGATTACTCGAGTGATGCTTTCTTTGGCATGGATGAGGGCATCGTAATGGCGAGCACTTGTGATGATGACATCATTCTCCGTGATTTCGGGTATATTTGCTTTTTGGTAGAGTAGGTTTTCTAATTGGCCGATGTTCGTTCCTAGTTTGGCACTGATTTGTATGGTTGATAAGTTGTTTGTTGACAACTTGTCAGGAATCGTTCTGATATCTATCTTATTTTGAACGAGAATCACTTGTTTGTCCTCACAATACTCCAACATTTCTTGAATCTCACTACGGTTAGGCTGTTCATCAACCAACCATAAGATGATGCGTGCTTCGTTCAGCTTCTTATAAGTGCGTTCGATACCGAGCCTCTCTATCTCATCATTCGTTGAGCGAATGCCCGCTGTGTCAATAAATCGAAACGTGACACCTTTAATTTCGGTCGTGTCTTCAATGACATCTCTGGTCGTACCATGAATGTTGCTCACGATGGCTTTCTCTTCCTTCAACAATTGATTGAGAAGTGTGCTCTTTCCTACGTTCGTTTTACCAACAATAGCCACAGCTACACCTTGTTTATAAGCTTTTCCTGTTTCAAAAGAGCGAGCAAGTGTATACAATCGTTGGTCAATAGTTTGTGCCAAATCAAGCAATTCTGTTCTGTCAGCAAACTCAAGTTCTTCGTGATCGCTAAAATCGAGTTCAAGTTCGAGCAATGAAGTTATCTTCAGCAGCTGATTCCTTAACAACGCCAACTCATCGGAAAAATGACCTTTCAATTGACTCATGGCCATTTGGTGTGTGGCACGATTGGTAGATGCAATTAAATCGGCTACTGCTTCAGCCTGACTTAAATCCATTTTGCCATTCATGAAAGCTCGCTGCGTATACTCTCCAGGATTTGCTTGGCGGCAACCATTTTGAATGAAGGTTTTAAGAATTTGTGAGATGACATACTGTGAGCCATGACAGGATATTTCAACAGCATTTTCGCCAGTATAGGAATGGGGTGAGCGAAAAACAGAGACCAACACCTCGTCAATCACTTCTCCATCTTGGTTTGTCAAATGCCCAAAATGCAATGTCTGCGGTTTTGCTTCTGTTAGTCTGTGATTGGATTTGGAAACAAATACCTTGTCTGCAATGTTGATGGCATCATTACCTGATAGACGAATCACGGCTATAGCGCCACCAGCCGGTGTGGATAAAGCACAAATTGTAGAACTTGCGTCCACTGAAGATAGATTGTGCGTGCTGTTGCTTTGAGTAAGTTGCATCGAATGATTTAATAATGGATTGAGTATAAAAACAAGTTGTCAGACCCGCCATATCATGGGTCTGACAATCGGAACGTTCAGATTGTCCCTTGTATAGATGAGGTTAAATAGTCGCTCGTTAAATTCTATCAAGTACAATTTGTATTAACCCGTCAATAGAATTTTTGTATTCTACATTTGCCTTTTGAGCACGACGATTAGCTATCACCATGCAACACGTCATAGCCTTGTGTCCCATGAGCTTAGCAAGGCCTGCTAAAGCACTACTCTCCATTTCGAAATTGGTGATGCGGTAACCGTTGTATTCGAAATTCTCGATTTTTTCATTTTGTTTCGCGTCGGCCAGAGGTATGCGCAACTCTCTGCCTTGTGGACCGAAGAAGCCACCACAAGCAATCGTCACACCGCGTACCATATCGTCACCCGCAACGCGATTGAGTGTTTCTTTATCTGAATCAATGACATACGGGGCACCTTTTTGAGGGTTCCAGTCCATGTGTTTTTTGAAAGCTTCTTCAAATTCTAAGTCACAGGCTTCGTCTCTTCCGGCGTAATAGTTCAGCAAGCCATCAAATCCGATACTCTTCTCACTGGCAATGTATGTTCCTTCTGGCGTATATTCTTGCAATCCGCCACAGGTACCAAGTCTGACCAAGGTGAGTGACTTAAGCGGTGATTTCTCATGACGGGTGGTAAAATCAATGTTAGCCAATGCATCCAGTTCGTTCATGACAATATCAATATTATCACAGCCAATGCCCGTGCTGACCACACTGATTCGTTTTCCTTGGTAGGAACCTGTAATGGTATGGAATTCTCTACTTTGTATGTCGCACTCTACTTTTTCAAAATGAGAAGCTACCAGCGACACGCGGCCAGGATCGCCTACCAGAATGACCTTGTCGGCCAATTGTTCGGGCTTGACATGTAAATGGAAAACACTACCGTCGGCATTGATGATAAGTTCTGATTCTGCAAAATATTTTTTTTCCATCATTGTAGGGATTTAGTTGGTTAACAATTTGTTTTCTTCGTTTCTTACAGACTTTTCAAAAGTTTGCACATCTTTTCTTTGTTGCTGTATGGTTTCTTCCGCTTTCAACAAATTAGCTCTCATTCCTTGTTGATCGGATATGGATGCTCGGCTATAATCGAATCTCATTTTGGCCAAAGTTTTTTCATTCTGTGACAATTGGGATTTCATTTCAGTCAATTGAGTGTACAATTCTTTTGTCTTGTTGCTTTTGAAATCATCAATCTTAGTATAGACAATCTTGTCATTAACTGGGAACAGAAAGCCTGGCTTTGAATTTGCTTGGTTATTGTTTTGCTTCAAACTTTCCAATCTTCTCAGTGCTGTATCCCTGTTTCCAAAGGCCCATGTGTCTTTAATGCTCGTCAACTTGGCAAAAGACTTGAGCTGTTCTTCACTAAGATTATCTTGACTGAAATTAAGGCGCGGCATTGTTGGCACGAATGTATAGATGCACACTTTACCTTCTGGTTGATAGCGGTCACTGACTAACCAGCCCAAGGCATACATGTCATCAATGGCCAACAAATAATCGTTAGCAGTAGAGTTGAATGGCAATCCATAATTCTCTGGTTTATAAAAAGTTCCGTCTTCATTGTTGAACAATGTCATGAAGATGTCATAACCACCCAAACTCTTTTCTCCTTGACCGGAAAAGAATAAGGTCATACCGTCAGAAAGTAGAAAAGGGTAGTTGACATTGTCTACCTCTTCATCCAATTCTACTAATTGTTTTGGTTTACTCCAGATGTCTCCTAATAGATCAGTTGAATACAGGTGGTATCCCTGTACGGTATCACCATCGGCATAGATGCGGTGATTGCCAAGTTCGTTAGTATAGGAGGATTGGCCATTTTGTTCAGAAAGCGTACCGGCATCCTTGCTCATAGGAATTTTAGATAAGAAATTTTTCTTGTCTACCACGATGCTATCGATGAACATGACTTTAGCAGTTCCTTCTACCATCGTCTCAAATAATCTGTCAGCAGGGGTTTTCTCTGTCTTAGTCACCTTCGAAGGAACTGACCTCTTCCCATGCTTTTGAGCTTGCATGGGAAGAGGTGAAAAAAGCAGTAATATCAATAAATATAATGTATACTTCATATTTGTCATGTTGACAAAGATACAAATTTATTTATGAAGTTAGTCATAAAGAATGCAAAAATGTAGTGACTTGTAAAGAAGCCGTTTTAACCTACAAGCTGTCTCTTTATCAATCACTTTTCAGCTCTTAGTTGCATATCCATATTTGCAGCAGCTCTTCTGCCATCACCCATGGCTAGAATCACCGTTGCGCCTCCGCGTACGATGTCGCCTCCTGCATAGATTTCTGATCTACTGGACTGCATCTGGTCGTTGACGACAATGGTGTTTTTGCGACCAAGTTCCAGTCCCTGGATAGATTTTGGTACCAGAGGATTTGGAGATACGCCGACAGCCACAACAACCTGATCTACTTCAAGCGTAATCGTTTGTCCTTCAACTGGCACAGGGCTGCGACGGCCACTTGCATCAGGCTCTCCCAATTGCATGACTTGTAACACGGCGGCGCTGACAGCACCTCTTTCATCCGTGAGATATTCAATAGGGTTATGCAGGCACATGAAATGGATGCCTTCTTCCTTGGCATGTTTAACTTCTTCAAGTCGGGCCGGCATTTCTGCTTCAGAGCGACGGTAGACCAGGGTAACGTCAGCTCCTAAGCGTTTGGCTGTTCTACAAGAGTCCATGGCTGTGTTGCCACCTCCAACGACCATCACTTTCTTTCCAAGATTGATGGGTGTGTCTGCATTAGTATTGGCGGCATCCATAAGATTGATACGGGTCAGGTATTCGTTGGATGACATGATGTTAATGGCATTCTCTCCTGGTATTCCCATAAAATTAGGAAGTCCTGCACCCGATCCCACAAAGATGCCTTTGAAATCTTTTTCTTTGAGTTCTTCAATAGAAAGGGTTTTTCCAATGATGCAGTCTGTTAAGAAATGAACACCCATTTTCTTGAGATTTTCAATCTCAACGTCGACGATGGCATTAGGAAGGCGGAACTCTGGAATTCCATATTTCAGCACGCCACCTATTTCATGCAGCGCCTCAAACACATGAACTTGATAGCCTCGCTTAGCCATATCCCCAGCGAAGCTCAAGCCTGCAGGCCCTGAACCGACCACAGCCACCTTAATACCGTTGTCAGGTTGCATATCAGGGATTGACGCGTTTCCACTTTCCCGTTCATAATCGGCGGCAAAACGTTCAAGATAACCAATGGCGACAGCGGGCTCGTTCATCTTCAAATGAATACATTTGCTTTCGCATTGTTTCTCTTGTGGGCAAACTCTGCCACATACTGCGGGTAGGGCAGAGGTGTTCTTCAACACTTTGGCAGCTGCTAGGAATTGTCCTCGCTCTATATTCTTGATAAAAGAAGGAATGTTGATGTTGACCGGACAACCTTCCACACAGGTCGGTTTAGCACAATCCAAGCAACGTTTGGCTTCAGTCATGGCCATTTCTTTCGTAAGTCCTAGATTGACCTCTTCCGTCCTGGTCGTTGCCCGATATGTTGGATCTAACTCTGGCATTTGCACGCGAGCGATGCTCTTCCGCTCTTTCGGCTTCATGGAATCCCGTAATGCCTTTCTCCATTCAGCATTTCGATCGGTTAGCATCGAGATACTCTCTTGTGTAGGCTCTACATCCATTTTAATGGTAGACGCATGTTTCTCCTGTGCGCTTTCTAACTCATTAAGGTGATCTTGCAAATGTTCTACCTCATCTTTTTCAACATCCTTGAATGTGTTCATGCGCTTGAACATCTCATCCCAGTCAACCAATGCGCCATCAAATTCAGGTCCATCGATACACACGAATTTTGTCTTGCCGCCAATCGTTAACCGGCAGGCACCACACATGCCCGTGCCGTCAACCATGATGGTGTTGAGAGATACATCTGTAGGTATGTTATATTTTTGCGTAAGAAGACAGCAAAACTTCATCATGATGGGAGGTCCAATAGCAAATGCCTTGTCGATATGTTCCTGTTTTATCAATTTTTCCATGCCCACCGTGACGACACCTTTCTCGCCATAGCTGCCATCATCGGTCATGATGATTGTTTCATCAGAATTCGCTCTTACTTCATCTTCTAAGATAATGAGATCTTTGCTGCGTCCTGCCAACACCGACAGCACCCTGTTACCCGCTTCCTTCAAGGCTTTAATGATGGGCAGCATAGGGGCAACGCCAACGCCACCACCCGCACAGAGTACGGTGCCAAACTTCTCGATGTGTGTGGCATTGCCCAAGGGACCTACCACATCAGTAACATAGTCACCTTCATTCAAATTGCAGAGCTTCATGGAGGACAGACCAACCTTCTGCACAACCAATGTGATGGTTCCGCGTTTGATGTCTGCATCGGCGATGGTCAGTGGCATGCGTTCGCCTTTGTGACCTACACGGACGATAACGAAATTGCCGGCTCTTCTGCTTTTAGCAATGAGCGGAGCCTCAATCTCAAAGAGAAAAACTTTCTCAGAGAACTGTTCTTTTCGGATAATTTTATTCATAGTATGTTTTAATAGATTGTTATAGTTCAAATTGATAGTCTAAGGAAAACAGATGTTTAACAGCCGCTTCTCCATGTCAGCCCAGCCATGATGCTGTTCCTGCAATCAAGGTCACCGTTGAACATGGCCGCATAGCTCACTCCTCCATACGGTTTGGTGGTTGTGACGCCATTCGCATGTTGGGCAGCACAATTCATGGAGAAGGTCAGAAGAAAAGAGATGAGTATGTATTTGAAGTTTCTCATCACGGCTGTCTTCACCTTAGAAATTTTGATCGTCAATCATCTCGAATCCACAGTAGGGGACAAGTACTTTCGGTACACGAATGCCTTCTGGTGTCTGATTGTTTTCCAAGATGCTGGCAACGATACGTGGCAAGGCCAATGCCGAACCATTAAGCGTGTGGCAAAGTTCTATCTTGCCATCTTCTGCATGACGATAGCGACATTTCAGACGGTTAGCTTGGTAACTTTCGAAGTTTGATACGGACGAAACCTCCAGCCATCTTTTCTGAGCTGCGCTCCATACTTCAAAATCGTAGCATATCGACGACGTGAAACTCATGTCTCCGCCACATAATTTCAAGATATGATAGGGGAGTTCCAGTTTCTTACATAATCCCTCTACGTGTTCAAGCATTTCGTTAAGAGATTCATAAGAATGTTCTGGCTTGTCAATACGGACAATCTCCACTTTATCGAATTGATGCAAACGATTGAGTCCGCGTACATCTTTTCCATACGAACCTGCTTCACGTCGGAAGCAAGCTGAATAAGCACAGCGCTTGATAGGCAGGTCTTTCTCATCGAGAATCTCGTCACGGAAAATGTTCGTTACAGGAACCTCTGCGGTAGGAATCAGATACAGGTCATCCAGCTGTACATGGTACATCTGGCCTTCTTTGTCAGGCAGCTGACCTGTGCCATAGCCAGATGCTTGATTCACAACAAATGGAGGCTGAACCTCGAGATAGCCAGATTTACGAGCCTCTTCAAGGAAAAATGCTTCGAGCGCTCGTTGGAAACGGGCCATCTTGCCAATGTATAAGGGGAAACCCGCACCCGTGATTTTAACGCCCAGGTCAAAATCTATGAGGTTAAACTTCTTACATAAGTCCCAATGGCACAATGCGTCTTCACCAAGTTCAGGTATCACTCCTCCTTCTTTCACAACGACGTTGTCTGATGCATCTTTACCTTCTGGGACATCTTCGTTTGGGATGTTAGGAATGGTATAAAGTAGGGTAGTGAGGTCGTTTTCAGCTGTTTCCATTGACTGTTGAAGACCTTTAGCTTCTTCTTTCAACTTTGCAACCTGCGCTTTCACCTCATTGGCCTCATCCAATTTCTTATCTTTCATGAGCCCACCTATCTTCTTGGCGAGCAAATTAGCTTGTTGCTTATTCTTGTCAAGTTTTTGTTGGGACTCCCGACGTAGCTTGTCAATGGCGAGCACCTGATTGACAGTTTCTCTTGCTCCCTCAAAATGTTTCTTCTCTAATCCTTTGATCACACGTTCAGTTTCTTCACTGATGAGTTTTAGTGTAAGCATATTTATATTTTTTTGAAAAATTTCCTACTGCTGACAAAGTTACTAATTATAATTAAATATTATTCATTAAATGCTAATATTTTAATGGAACTTTCTACAAAGTAAGAGCCCAGTACCAAATATCGATACCAGGCTCACTCTTTTTGTTGATATGATTAATCATTCAATTCATGTGTCTATCTTACACTGTAAGAAGGTTGTAGCGCGACAGCTACGCTGAATAGTGTAACATGACTTCATGTCTTCTTATATTCCTAATGTTTGCTGATTCTGTAAATCACGCCGAACGTTCCATATACAGGATAAAGAGTTTGTTCTATCGTTTTGAATGAACGCTTGAAGATGCCGTTGAGACCCCAATTTAAATCGGCATATAAACCAAAACGGCGGTAAATATGACAGTCTATCCCAGCGGATATGCCAACTTGGAACCGTCTCATGTGTTCAGAAAAGTCATAGATACCCCTTGTTCCAGGATCGCTACCCATCTCGATTCTGGGCCCCGTTGGATCTCCTACCCGCAGGTATCCATCATACACGCTTCCTTCAAAGTCTTTAGAGAGCAAGTACGATATATACGATCCCATGCGCAGTTGAATTCTGTCGCTTACATCGTAGGTAGCTTGAATGGGAAGGGTTATCATCCATTGCCGCACCTGTGTCTGCACATAGCCTGTGAACACCCCTTTCAATGACTCGCCTCCGCGAATCATTTCCATGTGGTAGTTCTTCACCTTGGCATCCACGTCCATATCTTTATTCTCCGCCCGAAGGCCTATCAGGCCACCCCATTTGCCATCGATGATTTTATGGCCATCAAGTTCTATGGTCACATTATTATGCAACTTGTATGATTCAAGCGACCTGACGGTTGCAGGTAAGCCGATGGGAGCGGTTCCTCCCAGATTATATCCTATGCGAGCCTGGAGCTTCACATCCTTCAGAAAAGAATCTGCCATGCTGTTCAGCGACAAGCATCCCATCCACAATATGATTAATATAAACTTACGCATGCCGTTATTCCTCCTTTGTACAAATGATTCTTACTTCATCAATAGACAACTCACTGCCGATAGCTCCCTCAAACTGAGCACCTCTTTCGCTGGACGAGAAGACTACGGTTAAATTGTATCCGCGGTTGGCCAAGATTCTTTCATCAGGTTGTTGTGTATAGTCGAAAACCACTTCAAAAGGCGTCCATTGGTCAGTAGTCTTCACTTCTGCCAACTTGGCGATGGCCAAGATGTGCTTGTTCGTCAATACATCGTCCCCATACAGCGTTATGGGATTGTCCTGTTCGTCAGCATTTCTATAAAACACAGCATAGATAGCCGCGCTGTCCGTGCGGTTGGGAACTATTTTTCGATTCTTGTCTTGATACTTTTTACCTGGCTGATACCGGTACCATCCCGTCAGTTTGATGGGCTTTTTATCAAAAGGAATACCAAACTTGGTCGCTTTCATGGCATCGCGCATGGCCATTCCAAAATCGAAAGATCCCAGATACAGATTGCCTGCTGCCAGGGGCTTACCAACCAATGATCCTAACAAGCCTGTGCTTTGGGTGGTCAGTTTGGCATACGACCCACTGTAACCGTCCTTCGCAGGAACACTGGGATAGCCCTCTGGTGGTGCCGATTCCCTGCTCATTCTAAACCCTGGATTACCCGTAGCCCAATAGTCGTGTCGCTGACCATCTTCACCTATATAATACCAGGTATAATATTTCAGTTCTTTCTGCTCCAACTCATAATGTTCAAAGTCAAATCGAATGGTATCACTAACCGTCTGGACAACCGGAATGAAGCTAACGGCATAGCGCCTATTCCACTGTTTGTCCTCAGAAGTTACCGTATAGATGACGGGACCTTTACTGAAATCTTGAACCGAACCGTTTGCCGGAACGATGGTTGCCCCGTCCGTCAATGTGAAGTGAGGAGCGATGGCGTTCAAGGCTGTATGACGTCTTACATTGAAAATAATGGTACTGTCCGTGTAAGGAACATGAAGCTTGCTATCTGAAGGGTGATAGAACATCTCCTCAGGCTTACTTACCGAAACAGAAGCCTCTAGAATATCACACTCTGCATTCAATGGTTCGTCCTTAAAGCATGAGGTGAACACGGATGAAAGTGCGATAACCAATAAGTTTTGATAAAATTTCATTGTAACATAATCTTTTCGACTGCAAAGTTATGCTTAATATCTTAACGGGGCAAACGAATGTCTTTAAAACTATTCAAATATAGGACAAAAATGGTGGATTTAATAACAATTTCTGATATAGCATTGTACCCAATTCGGTCAAACAGAAAGAAATGCGATGATAATTGCGCTATGATGACCGTTGCTTTGTTATATTCCTATTACGCCAGCCGTCAAAAATGATGTTTAAAATTAGCATGATTAATAATCATGAAGCGGGGAATCGCGCCTGGGTAGTTCGGTCAACCTCACTTTCCATTGTTTATTAAGTTGTACCAGTTGCAGTGTGTAGGTGGCAGATTCAACAAAATGTCCCACGGCTTCTAACGAGTCCATTGACAAGAAGTTTTCAATCTTCATGACCACTGAAGCCACCGAGTCACCCTCATCATAATGTATTTTCTTGATTTCCGACCTGGCACCTTGCTCAGCACTCCTTAGTTTGTCAACATCATCTTGTTTTACCTGTGAGGCCGCATAACTAATCCATCTTTGTGAAGATGGGGTACAATGAGCTAATGCATCGTTGAATTGCCAGTTGAAATAAGCTTGCGCAAAAGTGTTGGCGGTATCCCGGAGCTGCTCTTCATTTTTATGGTCTGTACAAGCGCAGAGGCCTATCAACACGCTGCCTACTATCGTGAGTATAATTGTCAATCTTATTTTCATCCGAAAAAACGTTTTATTGATGCATCAACTGTGCAAGCCAAAGGATAAGAGGGTTCACTGTCTGATGCAAAGGTACCAAAAACTTTGTTCATGTCAAGCCTTTTGTTTACTTTTGTGCCAAATATTTCAAACATGTTAAAATTCATTTGTTTGGGAAGTGGTAGCAGTGGAAACTGCTATTGTCTTTTTACAGAGAATGACGGCTTGATGATTGATGCTGGAATAGGCATCAGGCTATTAAAAAGGTCATTTAAAGAGTATGGACTATCACTTTCTCAAATTCACCATATTTTAGTGACGCACGACCATGCAGACCATGTGAAATCAGTGGGGGCGATAAGCCTTGATTATCATTTAGCCGTCTATGCGACGCATCTTGTTCATGCTGGGATAGAGCGCAACTATTGTGTGCATAAGAAGGTTGCACCGGCATACATGGAGGTCATAGATAAAGGACAACCGTTTCAACTGGGTGATTTCACCGTTACACCCTTTGGTGTGCCACATGACAGTTCTGACAATGTAGGTTATAAAATAGAATGCGGTAATATCGTCTTTACACTGATGACAGACATTGGTCATGTGACAGACGAAATGAGGGCCGTCATCTCCGAAACGAATTATCTGGTCATAGAGGCCAATCACGACCCGAAGATGTTGATGTATGGCCCCTATCCCCAACATTTAAAAATTCGCATATCGGGCCCAAATGGGCATTTGGCCAACCAGGATTGTGCGCAAGCTTTGGCTGAGAACATGACCGAGCGGATGCGCCATGTGTGGCTGTGTCATTTAAGTGAAGAGAACAATTGTCCTGATTTGGCACACGAAACGGTAGCGCATATTTTGCGAACGAAAGGTATAGAGGCAGGAACAGACGTACTGTTGGATGTGTTGAAGCGGAAATCGCCCAGCTCGCTATATAATTTGGAGTAATTATTTGCCTATTCCCCATTTGTTCGATTTTTTCCTCATTTTAGGGTCATAAAACGGCCCTTATAAACTTTCAATCTAGAAAAAAATGATAGGCCGGAAGGAAGCAAATATGCGCTAATTTTGTGACAAAAAATGGTTTTCACCGCAAGAGCATTGAGTTTACCTCACTAAACGTATCACTTTAGCGGACTATTCCCATGCTTTTGCTCGTCAATAGCATGCAAAAAACTCGCTTTAAGCAATGCTTTTGGCTTAAAAATGCTTGAAATAAAGCTAAACAACTTTAATATAAAAGCATAATTCATTGTGTATGAACGATGTAAGAAAAGTGCTCACATTTCGCTTATTTACGCCCATCAACATGTTTGTTTGTAAATAAGCCAAGGAACGGAAGGCATGTTGTCAATAAAATTCAGAAAGATTTTCAATCCTTATTTTATATTGTCTTCTTTCATACCGTTTGCCACAACAACAAACATTGCTGCCAAATAACAAAATGAGACGAATGAAATGCACCTACGCGAAAGACCGAGAGAAAAATTAAACTTTTCTACACCAAAACGAGAGTTCTTAAACACGTTTTGTAACTTTGCACTTGCTGGTTGACTCTACGGGGGAGAATCTACCACTCGAAAGTTCCATGTATTTGGTAATATTCATGGGATTCATCAAATTTATTTGATAGATAGATGATGAAAAAAGTTATATTATTATGTATATGTCTTGCTCTTGCATCATGTAGCAGATATTATAAAAACTATAATATTACAGGTGTGGAGCTAAGACATATAGTTATTGCCGATTCACTAGAATTAGGCAAGGACTATTATTTATTAAAATTCAACATCA